>JAEWJR010000046.1:0-48337 GCA_023386445.1 Bacillota bacterium
GTGAATTTTCTGCCAGGCAAGGCAAATTTTCGAAGGAATAATTTGTTTATTCCTAGAAAATTTAACGCAGCATGGCGCAAAATACGCCAAAATGACGAGTGCAATGAGATACTAAACAGGTTCTAAGTTGTAATCTTATCCTTCAAATGTATTTTACCACTCCAGTACAACACCTCCATGTGTCAGACCTCCGCCGAAACCATACAGGACCATCTTATCGCCCGGTTTGATTCTTGAAGCTTGTAAAGCGATCCATATGGCAAGAGGTATTGTTGCAGAGGAGGTATTTCCATAATACTCATTACTTATCAACGTTTTTTCCATTGGGAATTCCAATCTTTTACACAGTGCCTCAATCATGCGTAAATTGGCACTATGAGGTACAAACCAGGCTATGTCCTCCAAAGTAAGTCCTGATTTTTTCAGCAGACTTTGCACACCGTCCGGAATGGTTTTTACAACATATTCATACAGGAACTTTCCCTCCTGCTGAAATAATCTGCTTTTTTCAAGTTTTCTGCCATTCACCTTGTCTGACAACACGCTGCAGGTTACATTTTCAGCCAGTTTTCCGTCGGAATTAAAATTGGAGGCCAGAATACTTCCCTTCCCGTCTGTTTTTTCTATTACAAGTGCTGTTGCTGCATCACCAAATATTATACATGTGTTTCTATCGGTATAATCCATTATTTTAGATGTAGCTTCGGAGGATATAAGCAATATTTTTTTGAAATTGCCTGCTGTTATTAATGAATCGGCTACACACAGCCCATAGGTAAATCCCGTACAGGCGGCATTTATATCCATTGTTCCCGCATTTTGAATACCATAGTATCCCTGGACCAAAGCAGCAACTGACGGTGTTAAATGATCGGGAGTAAATGTTGTAACAATTATCATATCCACATCATCGATTGCAGCGCTATGCTCAGACAATAGATTTTCTACAGCTTTTATTGCCATATCACTTGAAAACTCATCCTTTTGTGCTATTCTTCTTTCCTTAACTCCCGTTCGGCGTACAATCCACTCATCGTTTGTATCAACAAGCTTTTCAAGATCATGATTAGTCAGAATTCTTTCTGGTAAGTATGCACCTACCGCTGTAATTTTTGAACTTGAGTTGTACTGCATCTTTACCTCCTTAACATTTTGCATTTATCACCTGGTACTAATACCTAATAATAATATTTTACCATATTATTCTATTTATAGTCAATATTACAAAATAAATAAAAGAGCAGGAATAGGCTCTACCCCGTCGGTAAGTTCTATTCCTGCTCCTTTGCACGTAAATTTTAACCGGATACTATTTTTCTATTTCTTTACTTCTATCTGGGTCCCGGCGTAGTAATGAGTCAGTATTTCTTCAAATGTAAAGCCGGCATTTGCCATACCCTTGGCTCCCTCCTGGCTCATTCCCACGGCGTGCCCATAGCCTTTTCCGTTGAAGATATATTCTGTGGGAGCTGCAGGAACTTCAGCAGTTTGCCCCCCAGCATCAACTATAGTCAACTTTTCACCTGGCTCGGTACTTTTTGTTTCACCGTCGGCAGCAACTACCGTCAGCTCTCCAGGCTGTATTTTTTCTTCCTTGCCGTCGACCAGGACAGTAATATCCGAATTAGTTGTTACAGTATACCATTGACTATATAATCCTAAAAATGTTCTGCAGCCGTCTTTTGTGAACTTTACTCCCTCGGGCTTGAGAGTACCTTTGACTATAACTTCTATAGGTCTGCCCGCCTCTGACACTTTGGTAACTTCTATACCGGTAACATTACCAACATTATAATTTTTCAGCTTCTGACTGATTTCATCGGCAGTAAAAGTTAATGTCCAGTTATATTTGGGCGATTTCCCCGATTCATATTTATCCTCGACACTTTTCAGATAAGGAGCACCGCCCCATACATTTGTGGCATCCTCGGTCTGCCCGCCGCTGGAGGCCGAATAAACCGCTTCTATTAATTTGCCTTCATAAGTTATGACCATATCCTTTGTTTCATCAACAGCAGTATTTGTAAATGCGTTTTCCGAGCTCATACCCTTATAAACCTGGCAGTGTATATCATTACAGAGATTAAAGCCATAATTTAAATGCGTATTTGACTTGCTGGTTTTGGTCAGGTTCAGGTAAGCATAGGTTCTCGCAGCCACTGCCTGAGCCTTGAGTGCCTCAATATTGGAGAAACTCTCTATTTCATTGGGAACTACACCGTAAAGATACTCTTCCATGGATAAAATATTAATAATGGTCATATCGCTGCCGGCTGCTCTCAGGAATTCCACCTGTCCTCTGTATGTATTAAGCTTACCGGTGCCGAGTTGTATGGGCTCACCATCGGCAAGCGACTTGCCTCTTAAAAGTTTTTGTCCTGCCGCATACATAAAAATTATATCTCCGGTATTGCTGTCGGTACCGCATATTCTTGTCTCAACATTATCAATTACAGTGCATTCGATCTGTCCCAGTTTTTGTTTAACTGCCGCGATTGCCGTCTCGGCTGCAGCATGGTCGATATAGAAGCCTGTCCAGATATTCCAGCCGTCGTCGGTAAATACCGGATAAGCAGTAATTCCCTTCTGCTTATATGTATTTATAACCGGTAATGTGTCATTATAGGTTTTATAGGTATTTTTCAGTTTCAAATGAAAAGGACCTATTGTTGGATTTCCTTCAACTGCAACAGCTGCCAGCTTTTCCCCGCTGCCGGAAAAATAGCCGTCTTTTCTGATATTGATATTTTGACCCGGACTTGAGTTAAAAACCTGGGAATATGTATTTGCAGCGGCGTCATATGCGCTGTATGCCACACCCTTATCCGCGCTGATAATCATCTGGCTTTGTGCCTTTGAACCATAGTACAATCCGATTTTTACCGTTTGATTTGATGCTGCTTGATCTGATGCCGCATATGCATTAAAGCTGTTAATATTGGGAAACATCGTTAAAAGTAATATCATGCTTAAAAATAAGCAAATTTTCTTCATTTGTAACAAACTCCTTGTCTTTTCGTCATTTTTTTAGCTTGTTTCGACAAGGAATATTCTACCTCCTGCATGAATCAGAAACTGTAACAGAATTGAAATATCCTGCATATACTATAGGGCATATACTACAAAAAGAGGGTAAAAATATTTGACACATTTATTCACCAATGATATGATAAATTAAATTAATAACGGTTTTAGATAGAGGTGCGTTTTTTATAAGTATCTGCAATGAGGATTTTGGGGTCTTGTGATTTGCAGCAAAAGGAAAAAGCGCCGAAGGTGATTACATCCCAATAACTGTGTAATACCTGGTTTCAAGGTTAAGAATCTTGTGACTGTCATCATAATGATGTGGTGGAGCGCTATCTGTTTATTATAATTTCAGGTTATAATGTTTAAAACAGACGTTGGCTCATGCCAGCGTTTTTTCGCGTATAGGAATTTATAACTTTTTATTCAAAATTTTTATTACATTTCGTGGCCGCTATGCGGCTCAAAGCCATAAATATGGCTTAGGAGGTTAGCTTGAAAGGCTTCGCCAATGCTCGTCTTCCAAACTAACCTGTGAACTTATGGCCGTGCGATTTATTCAAAGTATTGGCAAATACTTTGAAAGCGCACATGGCCAATTAACCTCCTTTACTCGCCTTATAGCGGTAAAGGATATAAATTTTCATTACATTTTGCGGCCGCTATGCGGCTCAAAGCCATAAATATGGCTTAGGAGGTTAATATGAGAAGACCAATTTTTACAGGATCAGGCGTTGCAATAGTTACCCCATTTACAAATGAAGGTACTGACTACAATAAACATTCCGAATTAATTGAGTTTCAGATCAAGGAAGGCACCGATGCCATAATTATTGTGGGCACTACTGGTGAAGCGTCTACCATGTATGATGAAGAACATAAGGCAGCAATTAAATTTTCTGTTGAAAAGGTTAAAGGAAGAGTCCCGGTTATAGCCGGAACAGGGAGCAACCATACCGTACATGCAATAGAGTTGAGCAAATATGCCCAGGAGGTTGGAGCAGATGCCATACTGACCGTTACCCCATATTACAACAAAACAACCCAGAAGGGATTATATGAACATTTCAAGCTTATCGCAAACAGTATAAGCATTCCTGCCGTCCTATATAACGTACCTTCCAGAACGAACCTGAATATTGCTCCCGAAACCGTCAAGGCATTGTCTCAAATTGACAATATCGTTGCAATCAAGGAATGCAATCTCTCCCAGGTTGGCGATATCGTAAACCTTTGCGGTGAAGATTTTACAGTGTATTCCGGAGAGGACGGAGCTATTGTCCCCTTCCTTTCCATGGGGGCAAAGGGTGTTATTTCCGTAATGGCAAATATCATACCCAAAGACACCCATGATATTGTCGCCAAATATCTTGCCGGTGACGTTGAAGGCAGCCGGCAGCTTCAATTGAAGACACTTGACCTTATCAAGGCCTTATTTGTTGAAGTCAGTCCTATTCCCATAAAAGCAGCAATGAATCTGCTTGGTATGAATGTAGGCAGTTGCAGATTACCTCTGGTTGACATGTCCGATAAGAATATGGACCTTCTTAAAATTGAACTGAAGAAATATGGTTTGCTTCAATAGACAGCTTACAGATTTGACATAATTAAAACATTAATTACTTAAAATTCTGTTTAACTAATATACTTATAATATAGATTAGGATGTGAAAAAACAAATGATCAATGTTTTACTAAGCGGATGCAATGGAAAGATGGGTCAGGTAATTACCCGACTGGCTGATGGCTTTAACGGATTAAAGATAGCTGCCGGACTTGACATAAATAATAATACAAATAACCCCTACCCTGTTTTTACTTCTCCAAAGGAGTGCAATGTAAAGGCTGATGTTATCATAGATTTTTCAAACCCCAAAGCCTTCGGCGGTTTGATCGAATTTGCGCAGGAGAGGAAAATACCTATTGTTATGTGCACAACCGGCCTTTCCAGCGAACAGACCCATGTTTTAAAAAACGAAGTATCAAAACATATTCCTGTGTTCTTCTCGGCGAATATGTCCATTGGGGTAAACTTGCTTATTGATTTGGTTAAAAAGGCTGCCAAGATACTTGAAGGACAGTTTGATATTGAAATTGTGGAAAAACACCACAATCAAAAAATCGACGCTCCAAGCGGCACAGCCCTGGCCATTGCGGACGCAATCAATGAAACACTGGAAGAAAAGTGTGAATACATGTATGACAGGCATTCCAGAAGAAAAAAACGCGGCAGGCAGGAAATTGGAATACATGCAGTTCGCGGCGGCACAATCGTAGGAGACCACTCGGTAATATTTGCAGGCAATGATGAAATCATTGAAATAAACCACACTGCTACATCAAAGGAAATATTCGGTGTGGGTGCCTTAAAAGCGTCTCTGTTTCTTGCGGCCAAAGGACCCGGCTTGTATTCAATGACTGACCTGATTGCTGAAATAAAATAAATTTAACTTTTTCAAGGAGGGAATTCTTATGTCTTTTAATTCGGTTACAAGTATGAGTACCCTGTACAATGTAGCACTGGTGACGGTAGATAATCTTCCAAATGATATGCAGCTCATATCAAGAATGTTCAGTAAAATCGCAGAAGAAAACATAAATATTGATATGATCAGTCAATCTCCTCCTTATAAAGGAAAAATCAGTATTTGCTTTAGTATGCCGGCAGATAACATTGCCAGGGTTATAGCCCTGCTCAATGCATATAAAGGTTCTGTTCCGGATCTTAGGGTCGGTATTGATTCCAACAGCACCAAAATAAGCGTATTCGGTGAAGCAATGAAGGAAATTCCGGGAGTTGCGGCACGATTGTTCAGACTTCTGGCTGCCAACGAGGTTGAAGTAAAACTTATTACTACCTCGGAAGTGGATATCTCATTTCTTATATATGATAAGGATACTGACAGGACTGTATCCGCCGTAAAGGAAGAATTCACGCTTTAGAGATCAAAGCTCAAGCGGTAAGTATTTTATTTTGATATTAAATATTGTCTTTACATAAAAGAGCACTGTTCCTTTCAATAAGGTCAGTGCTCCTTTTATAAGTCAAGATATTTTTTTATATTAAACTCTTTTAATTTTCTTCGGAATCATCGGAATCATCAGTTTCGGCCCTATTGCCCTCTTCCTTATAATCCTTTCTGTAGAAGCTCTCTCCTCCGTCATCCTCTTCCTCGTCGTCTTCTTCGAGTTCTGCGGTTTCGGTAATCACATATTTCTTTATAATCGGATTGACGTAAAAGTTATTCATCAAGCCGATAAAACTAGGCAGAAGGAAAATATAAAGTACCAGACCAATCAGCACGTTATAGAAGGCCGCATAGGCGATTGCTATGTTCAAGATGAAAAACAGCAGATTCGGCAGGAACTTTAATATGGTAAAAATAAATGCATTTTTGTAAATATCTTTGATACTTAAATGTACTGTAACCAGCATGGGATAAATGTATAAATGCATTATAACAAAAATCACAAGCGACAAAAATACAAAGGACGTAGCAGCAGTTGAAAGCAGCCCGCTCTGGCCGGTATAAAAATTAATTGCTATACCGAGAATATACATTATAACAATATCTATCCCTGTAATTGCCATACCCTGCTTAAAGTTTTTAACGAAGTTTTCCTTGAAATCCCACCATATAAAGGAATGCTCTTCTCTTGAATAATTCCTAAGGATATAGGTAAAACCTGCCTGTACAGGTCCGAAGGTAATTACCGGCATCATCGTAATCAAAGCCGCCAAAAAGAATCTGAGATAAAAATCACCTATCCCACCGGCGTCAATTTTGATTTTTTGCAAAAATACTTCTGCCACAAAAAAAGCAGCCAGCAATGCAGGAATATTAAATAAGACAAACATCATGTTAACTCTGAGCAAATGCCAGAATTTACGTTTTAGTACTTCAAAAAAAATAAAAAATCTCGGCTTGGGAGGAGCGTCCTTATCTACTCCAGGGCCCGGTTTATTGTAGTTTGCACTGAATAACCCCACGCGCAACTCTCCTTTTCTTTTTTCACAGTCATAATACTATACTGATTGATAATAAGTATTTTACCAATACTGGCCGCTTCCTTCAACACATTTTAAAAAAATACTTAATTTATTTACAATTTGTGTCTGACATACGTCACACGGGAAATCAGTATATATGATACTTAGAAAATATTTTGCACTAATTTCGTATTTTTTATAAATTATTATTGACACTCTTAAAATATCCTAGTATAATCATACTTGCTGATGCGGGAACGCATCAAAACGCCATAAATGCGATCGTGGCGGAACTGGCAGACGCGCACGTTTGAGGGGCGTGTGGGAGACCATATGGGTTCAAGTCCCATCGATCGCACCAAAGAAAAAACCATCGATATTCGGTGGTTTTTTTCTGTTTATTTTATTTGGACTTGAACCCGGGAGGGCTCGGAGCGTTAAGAAAATGTCCTGAATGGACATTTTTAGCTTCGAGTAGGAGCCCGGTACCGAAACCGTCAGGTTTGGGTGGGCGACGTCACTTTATGCAAGGCTTTGCCGCCGCATAAAACAAGTCCCATCGATCGCACCAAAGAAAAAACCATCGAGTATTCGGTGGTTTTTTTCTATCTATTTATTGGACTTGAACCCGGGAGGGCTCGGAGCGTTAAGAAAATGTCCTGAATGGACATTTTTAGCTTCGAGTAAGAGCACGATACCGAAACCGTCAGGTGGGTGGGCGACGTCACTTTATGCAAGGCTTTGCCGCCGCATAAAACAAGTCCCATCGATCGCACCAAAGAAAAAACCATCGATATTCGGTGGTTTTTTTGTGTTCATTTATTGGGACTTGAACCCGGTTGTTATTCTTTTTCATTATCCGCATTGTAAAATGCTGATATGGGGCTGTAGTCCGTAATATTATTTCCTTTCAGTATAAGCCTAGTTTGAGGGAATTTTGCAAGAGGCCTGACATCTGTGATTTTATTATTTCCTAAATTAATCAGTTCAGGTCTATCAAGCTTGCCCAGCACTGTTATATCTGTAATCTGATTGTCCTGCAGATAAAGATATTGAAGCTTATTCATACTTGCAAGAACACTGATGTCACTAATATTATTTTTGCTCAGAATCAAATAATAAACGTTTACCAGATTTTTAAGTGGACTTATATCAGATATTTTATTATTGGATAAAGCAATATATCTCAAATTCGGGAGACCGGCCAAAACAGCAATGTCCTTATCATCAATTCCGGTACCACCTAACCTGATAGATTCGAGTTTCGAAAGCCCTGCCAGAGCAGTAATATCACTAATTGCGTTTTCGGAAGCCCCAAAGTCGACAAGCTCTTTCATTTCTCCAACTGCTCTTATATCACTTATCCTGTTTCTATCGACACTTAAATCTTGAATTTTTGGCAAAGCTGACAGGGGTTTTATATCCTTGATCTCATTATCGGTTAAATTAAGTTTAGTAAGATTAACAAGCTTCGCCAGCGGACCAACATCAATAATCCTGTTGTCCATTAAATTCACATCTTTTAGATTTGTTAATCCGGAAAGGCCGCTGATATCGGAAATACGGCTCCCGCTTAAGCTAATGGCTTCAACAGCTAATAAACCCTTTAGCGGTTTTATAGTTTCAATTTGGTTTTCGTCCAGGTGAATCTCCTTTAGATTTCCAAGATTGGAAAGAGGACTGATATCCGTTATTTTATTCCTAGCCAGATACAAAGTTTTGAGGTTTGTCAACCGGGATAGTGCGCTGATATCAGTGATGTTGTTCTCACTTAACCAAAGAGTCTCAATTTTACTCAAGCCTGAAAGAGGTTGTATATTTTCGAGCTTGTTTACCTGCAGTTCAATATACTTAAGGTCTTTCATATTTTCAAGTGCACTGATATCTCTGATTCTGTTTCCTGCAAGATTCAGCGTTTTCAGCTTTGTCAGGTTCTTAAGAGGGGTGATATCTGTGATATAAGCCCTCATTATGGTAAGGCTCTCAAGTTCCGTAAGCTTTTCAAAAGGCTTCAAATCCTTTATTGTCAATTCCTCTATAAAAAGTCCCTTAAGGTTTTTAAACTTTGCAAGAGCCCGGATGCTTTCATTGGTAAGCTTTGTCTTGCCAATAATTTGAAGGTTGCTTAAAAAAGAAAGTGAATCTATATTTTCAAGACCATTACACCTAAGTAACCTAAGGTATTTTAACTGTTTCATGCCGCCCAATTCGTTAAGATTGCTTTTTCCATTAAGTCCATACAGGCCAAGCGCGTTAAGCTGTTCAAGCCTCTTTAGTCCGCTTAAGTCCGTGTTGCTGACTTCAAACCCAATTGACAGATCTTTTAGTCTTGGCAGTTGAGGAAATGTATCGGTATTTACGGCTGTATAACTTGACACTGTGAGGCTTTCCAAATTCTCACAATACTTCAGATTCTTCAGATCCGAAACATTATATCCCAAAGAAAGGGATTTCAGGGTCTTTATATCCTTCAGCAGCTTCAAATCCATGGGACTGTCCACCGTCAATGCTTCAAGGTCCGTGCAATATCTAATATCAGTAATATCAGAGAGCTTTTGAATATCAAGTTCCTTTACTTTCTGCATTTGAGATTTACGGACAACACTTCCGGCAGGCAAGCCTAAGGATTTTTCAACAGCAGCTTGAATATTGCTGTCTTTAAAATGAATTACTTCATCCGTATTGGCCAGTAATTTTGCATTGGGCAGTCCTACCACGGCAATAAAAGCAAGCAAAGCGACAGCCCCTAATAAGCTGACCAATTTTTTCTTTTTGAAAGTACTTATCATTATTATTCTCCTTCTTATTCCTGATTTACCCTTTATAAGACCTGCGGTGGATGGAATAAAATGAGATTCTATAAACAGTTTTAAAAGATTAATTATAGTCTGACCATAATTTTTCCGTTCCGCTTCATCCAAACAGGATAATACTTCAGCATCGCAGGCTATTTCACAATCCTGTCTCATTACATGAAAACCGTACCAGACCATGGGATTAAACCAGTGTATCAGCTGTGCTACGGTAAATATCCAGTTTATAAGTATGTCCTTTCTCTTATAATGGGACAGTTCATGCAGCAATATGTATTTTATTTCATCATCGTTAAAACTTTCCGGCAAACCGGCAGATATAATAATTTTGGGGTTGATCACACCGTACAGCAAAGGGGCTCTTGCCTGAATTGTCTGGAATATTGGTATATTGCGCTTTACACTTAGTATTCCCGCACATTTGTCAAGGATTCCATTTATCCGTTGATCTGTACATAAAGTGCCGGGGATAATTTTATTTTTGAATTTTATATTTTCATAGACAGTAAAGCATATCAGCAGTATAAAACCTGACAGCCAGATGAAAAACAAGGTTTGTAAAACATTCTGATAATGATTGCTCCCGCTGCCGGATTTCTGTGTATCAACTGTGTCAGGAATATCTCCGGTTGACCCGGTACTTTCTGTTTTACTTGTTTCTTCAACTTGATATAACTCATTTGTGGGCTTATCCTCTAATATATTTGGGCCATTCAGTATATTCCTGTTGACATTTTCGGGGTAAAAAGCTTCTATTGACGATACCTGCTGAACAACCGGGGTTATTATATTAAACATGCTCAAATTACTTTCAGGTGAGTACGGTATCAATAATTTTATAATCAACAGAAACCATATGCAGTAGTTCCATCTGGCATCCAGCCTGTATCTGAATATGCGTTTGACTAAAAGGATGAGGCCGCCCAGGACAAACGCTGCGGCACTTGACAGTAACAATTGATAAAAAAGTATTAATATTATCTGCAATCTAATCAGCCACCTTTATTCTGGTCTAATATTTTCTGAAGCTCTTCTATTTCCTGACTTGATAACTTTTTTTCCTTCAGGAAATTTGCAACCAGCAAATTAAATGACCCGTTGAAAACTTTTTCCAGCAATGATTGTGTTTCCTCGCTTGTACATTCCTTTTCAGATACAATAGGGTAATATTGAAAATAAGTGCTTTCTTTATTTACTCCCAGAGCCTTCTTGTTAACAAGCCTACTGAGAAGTGTATGAATTGTTTTAGAATTCCATGTAGTACTCGGCTTAAGCCTTTCAATAATTTCACTTGCAGTAATCGGCGACTTATCCCACACTATTTTCATTATAAGCCATTCTGAATTCGATATCCGTTCTATAAAATCACATCCTTTATTGAGTTTACCTCAGTATTACAGTTGTAGTACATAATACATATTACAATTGTAATACCGTTTTGTCAATATTCTTTTTATATTATTTTAATCAGCAGATATTTTATCATTTTTTTCTACAACACTAATCGATTATTTGTCCCTGACCATAAAAAAACACCTGGTAAAGTTTAACGAACACAGTGTTCATACTTTACCAGGCTGACAGATATTTTTGCAAATTATTTTTATACAACTAAATATTTTTTATCAGATCTGTTTTCTTACGGTTTTATACTCGTCATTAAACTGAAAATAAGGGCAATTATCAAAAGTATTCCTGAGAAATTTACTCATTTCATCTTCATCCAGGTTAACCTCACATTGATAGCAGTTAAATTCATCATCATAGATATAGTTTATACAGCATTCACAATTTGCCTTGCCTTTCATCCTAAAGCGCCTCCTGCCAACCTTCTCTTTTATGTTTGCACTTCTCTATATTAACATTACCCTCTATTGGCAATGTATAACATGCCCTAAGTACTTATCTTAAAGTATTAATGAAATAATAATCCTCCCTTGAGCCGGATGAGAAACCATAATATTTGCTGCTCAGATACTTGAAGTTAAGACGTTTTGCTGAGGGCAGCAAGTAGGCTGAGATTGTCGAGCCCTTTATCCTTTTTCTGTTGAGTGCTTCAATTATTCTGTCTCCAGTAGTTATACCTATTCCGTGTCCATAATAAAGGCCATTTTCCATTAAAAAAACATTTTCCCCCTGCCACTCTGACTTCAGAGGATCAACGTCAGGGTTTTTAAAATACCTGCAATCACCAGGAAGGTAATCGGCTACCCTCATGTAGTCCACGATTCCCAAATCATTGTCCAGGTGCTGCCAATTCATAAGATATATTCTTGGAAACATTCTATTGAACAGGTTTTCCGGAAGCACATCAACCAAAGCCTTATAATATACAATGACCATTGCAGTAGCACATTCGGTACCATATTTTGAACTGTTTATGTATATATCTTTTATGGCATCTGAGGGTCTGACTCCGCTCTTTAATTCAAAGCCCCCTTCACCTGTCCTGTACCAGAAATCCGGATTGCACCTGGATTTTCTGAAAACCAAAAAATCCATCCGGCTTCTGTTAAGGTCTTTAGAAGCAGTTACAATACTTTTTCGTAAGGTTAGCTCAAACTTAAGTTCATTTAAGGAATCATAATTATAAACCTGATCACTTGCCAATAATATATTCAAAATTTTTCCTTCAATACTGTTTGCTCCATATTGATTTAGAATACTTGAATCAACTAATTTACCACTTATCCTAATCATTGTGATTCCCCACCATCCTCTCGGCAATCTCAATTTGCTTTTCTATAGGACTATGGAGCCATTTGCCCCATTTATTCCTGTCGGAACGGCAAAGAAAATCGGAGCAGTTTGAAAGCAGCAGTTTTATATCCTCATCCAGATTGTTGAAATTCTCCAGATATGTAACCTCTTCCTTGCGCAATGCCCTGGACTGCTCCGTCATGATACTATAAGCCGGCTTTTGCAGATACTTTGCCTGCAGGGAGACCATATACCTCAACGGTTCTGTAGTCTGTTGATTTGTAGCCCCGGTAAAATATAAAAAATTCTGATTTCTGTTGATCCATTTGAGTGCCGCCTGATATTGCTTCCTGGAATCATCATTTCTGCTGTCAATGCCAGGTATGAAATTCAAAAATTTGTGGGCAAGTTCAACGTCTTTTGGATTGGCAGAACGCAATCTGTTTGCAAGAGTATTTAAATTCTGCGGATTCAGGGTTTCAAAAAATACCCAGGTCAGGTCGTATATATAGGAGCCTTTTCTGTAGCGGTCAAATATGAGATTTTCAATAGTGCTTAGACAACTTCTGTCATTATATAACTTGCTAAGAATAATTGCAGAAGTGTCAAGAACCTGGTCGAATTGGTCGCTCAGTCCGTCCTCCGAACAACCCGACTCCAATATCCACCTGACGTATGCAAGATTTTCCTGTGTATTCCCGGACTGCAGCCTTTCAGAATCAAGTTCTTCATCTGACAGCACCTGATTAATGAGATTTAGTGCAAACTTATTACGAGTACTTAACCGTTCATCAAGTCCGGAATTATTTATTTCGTTATGAAGTACAAAAAAAGATGGAAATTGTAAATTCTTTTGATTAAGTGACTTTAGTGCCTCTTCAACATTGTTGTCTACAAGGTCTCGAAAAATAGTAGTCAGTTTGTCGCTTCCGTAATAAATCCTGATTTCATCAAATAATGCAATACTCATACAATACTTTCCTCTTTCATAATATCGTATGTAATTATTATATGATGACAATCTTATATGTTTACAATTTGCAGCTAAAATACATTCTTACTTTAAATCTATAAAAAATTTTAAAATACCTAATGTTTTTGTTACCTGAGTATTGGCAATCCTGGTTTCATATATTGAGAACAGAACATAATTTTGTCTTTCAGTTACAGGCTCCACCAGAAGATCCGATATTTTTGAAATTGCTTTCCCCAGAGTGCCCTGAGAGTCATAGTTCAGCTGATCGGCAAGTTTACCATTTATCCAGGAATTGTAATCCGCCTGGGATGGGTTTGTCAAAACCAAAACAAAAATCAGTATTATTATAACTACAAGAAGTTTTTTCAAAATATGCTCCCCCCTGTTATCCTGAAGAATAAAATATTATTTACAGTGTTTCTAAATAATATACCGTTCAAAAACGTATTGAACATTGTTAATAGAGGGTATTGTATCATAAAACAAATATGTTGGAAAGCATAAAAAATAACAGGTTCTTATATACTAAATAATTAATTATGCTATAATAAATTCTGATGGTTTCACAATACTAATACTAATAGTCTGTGACATTTCAAGTAGGTGCTTTTGTGCAATCTATGATTGAAGTTAATAATGTTACAGACTGCTATCTCAAGGGAGCTTATTTATGTCATCTTTAATCAAATTCTGGCCATTTCTGCTGCTAGTGATTTCAAATGTTTTTATGACTTTTGCCTGGTATGGTAATCTAAAATTCCGCGGAAGCTCCGCATCTCTGCCTTTAATAATTTTAATAAGCTGGGGCATAGCCTTTTTTGAATATTGTTTTATGATACCGGCCAATAGACTGGCATCAAGAAACTTTGACACCGCACAGCTTAAAATAATTCAGGAAGCCATAACACTTGTGGTTTTTGCGGTATTCTCAGTCCTGTATCTAAAAGAAAGTTTTAAGTTAAATTACCTGTTATCCTTTTTATGTATTCTGGGGGCCGTATTTTTTGCCTTTAAGAAGTTCTAGCAGGTAGTTTTGTCCTTCTCATGGCAATGCTTTACATACAAAACCTTTGCTATCCAATAAAAAAAAATCTCCTTTTAAACAGCATAAAATAGCTTTGCCGAATAATACTATATTTATGTGGAAAATAAAATTGAAAGGTGTGATTTTTATTACTGCTGCTGAGACCGTTAAAAAGTGGATTTATATATCAATTCCCATCCTTTTTGCAGTGGGGACCCTTTTTCATTTTTTGTATGATCTGACTGATAAATCGTTCATAACAGGCACTGTAGCACCTGTAAATGAAAGCGTTTGGGAACATACGAAATTACTGCTCCTGCCCATAATCGGATGGTGGACAATATTTTATATGACTAAAGGGCAAAAGTACAAAATCAATATAAATAAATGGTTTACAGGAATGCTCGTTTCTCTGCTGGCAGCGATTTTATCAACTTTTTTTGTCTATTATTTTTACACTGAGGCTTTTGGAGTTGAGCTTCTTATAGCAGATATTTTAATTTTACTGTTATCGGACGCAGTCGGTCAGCTGCTTGGATATCATGTATATAAATACTTTGCGGGAATACGTGTATTTATAACCATTACCCTGGCGGTGCTGATAGTGATTGCTTATGTTTCCTGGACCGTCGATCCCCCATGTTTACCATTATTTTTTGATAAGGCTGCAGGTAAATACGGAACTTAATACTTAATAGAAGGCTTTTAGCTTACGGCCCTTCCTCTTTTGTCCTCATACATCAATTTGTCAATATGCTTGTAAAACTTTTGAACTGATACTCCGGATTTGGTTTTGTATATGTCATAGCCAATGCTGAGGCTTATTTCATACGGGATATCATTGCTAAGGTTATATTCTTCGATGTATTCTTTCAACCTGTCTATCATACTGATAAGCTCAGCCTTTTCTCTTATTTCCATAACAACAACGAATTCATCACCGCCGTATCTGGCTATGAAATCATTTTTCCTGAAATTCTTTTTAAGAATATCGGCTACACAAATCAATGCATTATCACCGGCTGTATGTCCATGTAAATCGTTTATTTGCTTGAAGGAATTAACATCAATCATTATACCCGCAAGGTATTTGGATTGCATCTTATTCATTATTTTCTGATACAAATAATTGTCCAGCTGCCTCCGGTTGTACACGCCTGTCTGATAATCCGTGTATAATTGACTGTTCTGGATATTAATAAAAACAATCAGCAGAGAGAAGGCCATACATATCCATATCACCGATATTCCATAAAACATTATTTGAAAAACGGCGCTGAGAAACGGAGGAAAGGCAAAGGAAACGAGAGCTATGTATTGTCTCTTGTCGATGCTGTTTTTCTTGCTGACCAGCATAATAAATGTATACACAAAATAAAAATAACATATGAGGCACATCAGCAGGAACAACTTTCCTCTGTAATAAACATTGTTGCTGTCCACATAAAACAACAGGCCTTTAGCCGGACTTAAAAGAGCCAATACGGCATTAATAAGTACCGGCAGACTTAACGGCAGGCTGATTTTTTTGACACGCTTTACATCCTTGTTAATCTGAAAATCGGCATAAACGGACCAAAGCATGCAAGGCACGGGGTTGAGAATGTAATAGACAGTATTTGATATAATATTCATGTATCTTGCATGGTCCCCGTTTTTCGTATTCAAAACCCACGTTGCTGTATCTACTATTAATATCAAAATATTAAAAAATAATATAAGCATAAAAAGCTTCTGATCATATAAATATCTTTCTTTCTTATTTCTTATATTAAAAAATATTATCATCAGAATAGTGACAGCAATCAAATTAATTTCGATATAACTGAACATCAGCATATTTCCACCCTTGCACTTCACACAAAAACAATATGTACCATATTTATTTATAATACAGTTTTCCTTTTAAATAATCTGTCGAAGGATGTCGTCTATGTCTGTTTAGTTTTTGTGTAATTTTTATTTATAGAATTCCTATTTACTCTGTCTTACTGACCCTTCTCAGTCTTCCTTTTATGGGGGTTTTCTGGAGCTCTCTGTAGGCCAGTTCTCCTTTGTTATTAAGGATCTCTACAAAGGTCGAAACATCGGCAATATTTATTATTCCTATATCCTCTGCCGACAGACCTTTAATATTGCAAAGTGTTCCCACTATATCCACCGGCCGCATTTTAGTCTTTTTGCCGGCGTTAATGTGCAATTTCAATATTTCCTCATTCATCCGAGCCCCTTTAGCCTGTTTCAAGTCTGGAGCAGAAATCATTTTCTCGGTGAATCTTTCTCTTAAACTGTTTACCGTCTCCTGACCGGGTTTTTCTCCCATTGGAATATCCTTACCCATATACTGTTTAATTGCGGCTATATACTTTTCATCGTTGTGTGTCACAAAAGTAATCGCCTTGCCGGAGCTGCCGACGCGTCCGGTTCTCCCTACCCTGTGCACATAATCTTCACTGTCAGTAGGAACATCGTAATTGATTACCAGTGAGATCTTATCTATATCTATCCCTCTGGCCGCTACGTCTGTTGCAATGAGATATCTGAACCGTCCCTGTCTGAATTCGTTCATAACCCTGAGCCTGTCCCTCTGTTCCATTCCGCCGTGGATTTTTTCACAGATGTATTTATGTTTTTCAAGTTCATACTGCAATGCATCTACCATCTGTTTTGTATTACAGAAGATTATACAGCTGTCAGGGTTTTCAACAATTGTAATATCTCTGAGCAGGCTTAACTTATCTTTGGGCTCCACAGGATATTGTTCCTGAAGTATTTTTCCGTCACCCGTACTCTGTTCTTCAACTTCAATGAGTTCCGGGTCTTTCATATACCGGCTGCACAACTCTTTTATTGTTTTCGGCATGGTTGCCGACAGCAATACGGTCAGTCTGCCCTCCGGCAGCCGGGCAATTATAGCCTCTATTTGTTCAATAAATCCCATATTCAGCATTTCGTCAGCTTCATCAATTATGAGATATTTAATATTTGCTGTGTCCAGGGTACCTCTGTCCAGATGGTCTATCAAACGGCCCGGCGTACCCACTACAATATGAGTTTTTTGTTTAAGCTCCTTCTCCTGGTTGTAAAAAGGTGATTTGCCGTATACTGCCGGCACTTTAAGTCTCTTGAACCGGCCGATATTAAAAATATCTTCCTTTACCTGAATAGCAAGCTCTCTGGTTGGAGTAATTACCAGAGCCTGCGGTTTATTTTCCTCCCACTCCACCAGCTGGCATACAGGTATGGCGAAGGAAGCAGTCTTTCCGCTTCCTGTACGGGATTTCACTATTATATCCCTATTGCCGAGTAAAGCAGGAATAACTTTCTGCTGAACACCGGTAGGACTTTTATAATTAAGCATCTCAATTGCCTTCATAATATCACTGCTTAAATGAAAATCACTAAAACTGAACTCTGTCATTTATCCGTCTCTTTCTTTATCTTAATCCGTATTTATCAATTTCCGCAATCAACTGCCGTACAGCGTCAGGCTCCGTTGCCCAGCTTGTACAAAACCGAACCGCGCTGGTATTAGCATTTACTTTTTCCCAGAAGGAATATTCAAATTTTTCTTTTAATTTAGCAAGAATTTCATCAGGTATTATGGGAAATTGTTGATTTGTGGTGGATTCCACCAAAAAACCGTAGCCGTTTCTCTTAAAGGCATCCTTTATAAGCAGGGCCATTTTATTTGCGTGGCTTGCCATTTCAAAATACAAATCCGTCTCAAACAGTGCAGCAAACTGCACCCCAAGCAATCTTCCCTTGGCAAGCATTCCGCCCTTCTGCTTTATAATATATCTGAAGTCCCTTTTGATTTTGTCGCTGCACAAAACCACCGCCTCTCCAAAGAGCGCACCTATTTTAGTTCCTCCTATATAAAAGGCATCGCACAACCGGGCCAAAGCGGGCAGATCCAGATCATTGTCCTCTGCGCACAGAGCATAGCCCAGCCGCGCTCCGTCCACATACAGAAACAAATCATGCTTTTTACAGACCTCACTTATACCGGTCAGCTCGGCTCTGCTGTATATGGTGCCTATTTCGGTAGGATTCGATATATACACCAGCTTGGGCTGCACTATGTGTTCCCTGGTCTCATCGTTTACATGTGCTTCATAACATTCCTGTACCGCCTGAGCGGTCAGCTTGCCGTCAACTGCCGGAAGTGCAAGCACTTTGTGTCCGTTGGCCTCTATGGCGCCTGTCTCATGTGTGTTTATATGCCCGGTATGAGCCGAAATAACACCCTGATGCGGCCTCAAAGCCGCAGTTATCACCGTCAGGTTTGTCTGGGTACCTCCCACCAGGAAATGTACATCTATATTGTCCAGTCCGCATTTGCTTTTGATCAGCTGCGCGGCTTTGGCACAATACGGGTCCATACCGTAGCCTGCAGTTTGCTCCATATTTGTTTCAACAAGTTTCTCCAATACCTTCGGATGTGCACCCTCACTGTAGTCGCAATTAAATCGCAGCATTCAAGCCTCCAAGTCCCCACTGGTTCATCAATTCATCAAATATTCCGGCACAGGCAATGGTATCTTTATGCGGTATTATTTCGCTTTCGATTTTATTGCTTATGAATAAATCTCTGAAGTGGTTTATTTGAAATATAAATCCGTCGTCAAAATCTTCTGCAAAGCTTTCCAGCAGTTTATTCTTATTATCGTACAATTCACACTTTCTTGAACCCAGAAAATCATATACTATGATATTCCCTTCTGTTCCGTATACCCTTGCATCCCTGTTGGTATCAGCCGTAACACCGCAGCTCAGCGAAGCAAGTGCACCGCTTTCAAAACCCATATTTATTACGGCAAAATCGTCAACCCGGGTTTTGCTGAAGGTTGCCACACCGCTGACCTTTGAAGGATTTTCGTCAAGTATTCCCGTGGTGAATTCAATTGGATAAACTCCGGCATCATACAAGCTGCCGCCCGCAAGCCTGGGATCATAAAGCCTGCTTTCAGGGTCAAAGGGCATATTGAAGCAAAAAGATGCACTGACCAGTTTAACTTCTCCTATCCTGCCTGTTTTCACCCATTCCCTGGCTTTTCTGAAAGCAGGAATAAATCTGGTCCACATGGCTTCCATCAGAAGTACGTTTTTTTCCTTGGACAGCCCTGACAGTTCCTCCGCATCTTTTTTATTAAGCACAAAAGGCTTTTCGCAAATAACAGCCTTTTTGTTATTCAGGCATTCCTTTACTATCTCATAGTGAAAATTATGTGTTAATGCCACGTAAACAACGTCAACCTCCTCATCGGCTATGAGTTTTCCATAGCTGTCATAGGCCTTTTTTGAGCCGAACTTTTCCGCGAAGGCCATTGACCTTGACATATCACGGGATGCCACAGCTGCCAGTTCTACATCCCCGGCGGTATTGAGCACCTTTGCAAATCTGGCGGCTATTCCGCCTAAACCGATTATTCCGAATCTAACCTTCATTATGTATTCCTCCTGTTATTAAGAATTAATATACTCCAGAAGCTCTTCTATGTTCTTTTTCCTTGTGAAGTCAACAGGCTTGCCATATGCTGCCAGCATGCCGATTTCATCCGGTTCCAGCCTTGTTTTCCTCTTTTTGGCTTTTAATTTTAACTTCAGCATATTCATAAGTAATTTATCGGCAAACTTTAATTTAGAGTAATCAAAACCGCCCCTTAAATAAAAAAATCCTATTTTTTGCTGCTGCCCGGGAGTAAAATTCATATCTCTTACCTTATCAATGTCTTCCTTCCTCGGCGGAGTCGCACCTGTGGCAAAGACCGCAATCCTTTTACCTTTTAGCTGTTCCAGATTGCCGGTAATCAGTTTTGAACCGTTTATACCCACGGCATACAGGCCTCCGCCGTAGACAATCCTGTCATATGCCTCAAGCATCCGTACATTAACTCCGGAGGCCTCAAAAATATCTGCTTTCAATTCCTCTGCAATCCACTCTGCATATTGCTTTGCAAAACCGGTTTTTGACCTGTAAACTACAATAGCATTCATTAATTTACTCTCCATATTTTCTATAAGTCACTTTAATTTTAATACCGCTTTAATAATCCGTCAAACTATCTGATAGTTCCGTAGGTTTCCAGCTCTACATCCACACTCAGTTTTATCCGGGCATTTTTATAGACTTTTTTCCAATCAACGGATTTCCAATAAGCATTTTGTTTCGCCCTTACTCTCTCCCCAAAGCCGATTGGATCCGATCCGGCTTCCTGAAGCTGTTTAATGAGCTTTATAATGTCAAGGTAAATTGACCCGGCCAGGATCTTTTCAAAATTCTCCTGATTCTTTACCTGATCAAGATTATGCTTCCCAGAGTATTCATCTATTGAGGCATTGAATCCGAGGGTTATATCTATTACCGGATCTTTTGCCGTGGTATCTATTTTGATTGTATTTTTTTTATTTTTAAGATATACTGCAGCTCCTTTTTGGAGCTTGTCTTTCCCGCCACCTTGAACATGCCCTCTGTAAATGTATTCAAAGGCCTGTTTTTCTCCCATCAATACATTAAGAATTTTTGTCTGATCCTGATCTATTTCTCCTACCATTTTATCTCCGCTGAAAAGTGCAGAACCACTAACCTCAAATTCTTTATCATTATATCTGAACAGAGGAGTAACAGGATCGATGGTTTTTGAGTAATACAGAGTACTGAATTTATAAATCCGCGTTTCAGGAACAGCCATTCTTCTTCTCGCATCTCTTAACAGCTCTGCCGCATAAATTGCAGACCTTGGCTTGTCCTTGTAGTTAAGGCTCAGCTCCATCATTTCCCTTGGACTTTTGTCTACCACTACAACATTGGACAACAGAGGATTTTCAGGATCTCTCAGGAATATATCAAAATACTCATTGATCCCTTGCTGGGCCAATTCCTTTGAAAAATAGAGTAATTGTACCTTTCCCCCCTGAAGTAATTTGCCTGACACATTTCTTATCTCTTCTCTTGAAGATCTGATAAGATTTTCATTTGATGAATAAAGAAATTCAACTTTCTTTTCCACATCGGGTGAAACCACCGGAGCTGTCATAGAAAAAAGCAGTTTATCCCCCTGTTCCATTTCCAGGCCCATCTGCAGGATAAAACCGATATCTTCATACTGTTTCTGATCCCAGCAGCCTGTCAGTATAGTCAGACTTATAAATAAAGCTAATAGATTGGCATATTTTAAAGAAATTTTCAATTGGTTCTGACCCCCTTTTTTCTGATAAAAGAGAGCAACAGGCAAAAAACCAGAAAAATCACCATAATCATTCCCATTAAAGTAATTCCCTCAATCAAAGCAATAACCTGATTAAAATCCCTGGGTAGACTGCTTGCAACAAGTATTAATAAAAAGAAAAGAAAATACAGCCGTTTTGTTTTTTTAAGTTTAAAAACTTTTTGCATTCCGTCATAAGCTGCAAATATATAGGTTCTTATTGAGCAGGCTATGGGTATAAACCAGAGAGCCGTCAGGTACAGGTCAACTCTCTCGATTATTGGAGCATTATATACCCTGGATAAACTGAAAAAAGGTATGACCATAATACTTAAAAAATGCTCACCAAAAGTGACAATCGCAGCTAAAACAAAAATCCCCAAAAAGGCAGTGCTCATTAAAATTGCTCCAATACTCCATTTTAGCGCATTCCTTTTGTCACTGATATACGGATAAAAAAATGCTATTGCTTCAAAACCCATGAATGCAAAGAAACAGGTCTTTGTACTGTATATAATACTTGTTATGCCTGCTTCGCCTATTGGCAGAATAAAAGAAACTCTAAAATCCTTATACAGAAAGATAATAAACAGTAAAATAATAAAGTAACACACAATTGAACAGAATAAAAATCTGCCCATATGCTTAAGCCCATGCCATACCAGATAAAAAGACGGCAGGATAATAAATGGTGCCAAAGCCCAGGCAGGTGTTTCCTGAAGCAGGGTTATCCTTATAAAATAGTTAAACAGGCTGGCGCCTCCAACGGTAGTTGTCAACAGATAAAAAACTATAATTATATTCAGCAGAGTCCCTAAATATTTGCCGAAAATGTATTTATTTATATCATAGATCGACTTGTCCTTATATCTCCACAGCAATCCCATAATCAGCATTGTAAGTACCAAAACTGCCGCTCCGGTAAGCATTACCGAAATCCATCCGTCATGGCCCGCTTCTTTTGCCAGCACAGCTGGAACCATTATAATGCCGACACCTGTTTGGGTTATAAATATGACCAGTGCCAGCTGTGCCGATTTTAGCGAGTTACTTCCTTCCATTCTGCGTACCTCGCGTATGATTTTTTGTTTTAGTAATAGCCGGCCTTTTTTTCATTGTTGAAATCGGCAGTCTGAGAAACGTATCTTTGAGATCTTTGATTACAAGCGGGGCTATTGGCTGTAAATAAGGCTGCCCCAATGATTCCATACATGTTAAATGTACCAGGGTAAAACCTGTACAGATTATTATGCCTATTATTCCAAAAACCGAAGCAGCTATTGAAAATGCAAATCTGAGTATACGAATTGCCATTGACATATCAAATGAAGGTATGACATAGGAAGCAACAGCTGATGCTCCCACTATAACAATTAAAATGTTGCTGACTATTCCTGCCTCTACTGCAGCCTGTCCTATAACAAGGGTGGCAAAAACACTTATTGCAGTTCCGATGTAGGTTGGAAGGCGCACTGCTGCCTCACGTACCATTTCTACTACTATTTCCAGTATAAGCACTTCAACAATAGGCGGAAAAGGAACCTTGGATCTGGATTCGGCAAGCGGGATAAGCAGATTAAGCGGAACTACATAATAATGGAATGAAGTTATTGCTATATACAGCGACGGCATGGCAACAGCCAATACAACTCCGATAATTCTCAGCATCCTTAGAAAAGAGCCTTGTATCCAGGAAGTACTGTAGTCGTCAAGTGCCTGAAAGAAGGATAAAAAATTTATGGGCGCAATTATAACGACAGGTGTACCTTCCAGGATTATGGTTATTCTCCCTTCAAGTAATGCGGCAACTGCCCTGTCAGGCCTTTCAGTTGATAAAAATTGAGGAAATATGGAATACCGGTGTGTTGATATTATCTGCTCAATATATCCAATTGCAGGTAAGCCGTCAATTTTAATGCTGCTTATTTTATCAAACAGACTGTTTACTATATCAATGTTAGCTATTCCCTCGATATATGCAATGGCAACCGTCTGGTTCGTCTGTTCACCCAGAGTGGTTTTCTTTATTTTAAGACGGTTATTTTTAATTTTCCTTCTAAGTATTGAATAATTTATATCCATACTCTCTACAAACCCTTCATGAGGTCCGCGGATATTTTTTTCTGTAAAAGGTTCTTCAATGCCCCTTGTTTCTATATCCAAAACTCTGCAGGATATGGCATAATCAAAAGCATTGCATACAAAAACAGAGTTCCCTGCCATAATGCCGTCAACCACTTCCTCCAGACTATAAAGCAGTTTTGTCTCAACACATGGTAAATTTATAATATTTTTAGTTTCTGAAAGTTCCTTCAAACTCATTGAAAGAATTGGTTTTATAAAATCCCTCTGCAGAATATCCTTGTCGATAAGTTCACCCAGATAAATAAAATAAGCCTCGGTGCGGTTGCCGATATAGACCTTTTTCCTTATGATATCCGGACAGTCTGCAATTTTCCCATCAATTGATTCAATTTTTATCTTTGAATCACCATTTGATGTTTTTTTATTCCTATTAAGTTTCCATCTCGTAATAATCACCTCAGCACTGCTTTATTAATAAATAGTACCGAGTTTATTATATTCTTTATATAAGATTCAATACGTTTTGGCAGAATAAGCTTCACCTTTTTTCACTGCTATTTTTGTACCTCACAGCTTCCGCAAAGCTTTGCAAATGAATCATTAATTTTAGCTGCCCTGTCGTCATTCGTCAGTACTATCAAATAATCTCCCGCACAAAGTACGGTGTCACCATTGGGGATTATTTCCCGTTCTCCGCGCCGGACTGCTACCATGAGACAATGTGAAGGCAGTTTTATAGCCTTAATCTGTTTGCCATCTGCCATTGATCCCATACAAACTGCAAATTCAAGAATTGATTTATGCCTTTTATTACCTATAACTGCACTATTATCCTGCTTTTGTAATATTCTTTCAAGCAGGGATTCATAAATAGGTTTCGAACCAAGCAAATCAGCGGCAATATATGCTGTTATAGAAACTATTGCCAGGGATAACAGATGATTAAAAGAACCGGTCATTTCAGTTATTAATATAATACCGGTTATAGGTGCTCTGACAACAGCGGTAAAATACCCTGCCATAGCCAGTATTATAAAACTGTTTATATAAGTGCTGTCCATGTTGAACAGGTTTACAACCGCAAAACCATAAATACCGCCGATTAAAGCACCAATGGAAAGCAGAGGTAAAAATATTCCTCCCGGTGCACCTGAACCATAGCTTATCATGGTAAATAAAAATTTAACCAGTAAAAGAACAAGCAGAGAGATCAGCGGGAATTTACCTGCAGTCAGCAACTCTACTATCAGATCATGCCCTCCGCCAAGAACCTGAGGCAGTATAAACCCTAAAACAACGGAAATCATCAAAGGTATTATAATCCATAATTCTTTAGGTATGATTTTAAGCTTTGAATATAAAAGCTGAGTCTTTAAAACAGACTTGTTGAATATAACTCCAAGTACGCCTATTAAAGCTCCAAGCACGACGACGAATAGATAAGACTTAAGCGGTAACACCGATAGACTCTGGAGATCAAAGACCGGCTTTAACCCGAAAAAACCG
This sequence comes from Bacillota bacterium, assembly GCA_023386445.1. Classification (GTDB taxonomy): domain Bacteria; phylum Bacillota; class Clostridia; order Acetivibrionales; family DSM-1351; genus Ruminiclostridium. The sequence continues at coordinate 25,334 of JAEWJR010000046.1, forward strand.
CTGGAAATATAGTCAGCCGACAATGCTGCCGCAAGTGAGGATAACAAAACCAGGGGAGAAAAATTTTTGTGAACCTCCTCCAGTGCAAACATCACGCCTGCCAATGGAGCGTTAAATGCTGCCGCCAGGCCTGCACTTGCCCCACTGGTTATGAGATACTTTTCCTCTAATTTCACTCTTCTAAATATTTTACTGAACCCCTGCCCTACTGCCGCTCCCAGTTGGACCGACGGTCCCTCCCGTCCCAGTGACAGACCTGAACCTATGGCTAAAATACCGCCGAAAAATTTCACAATAATCACTTTCCACCAGTTCATTTTAAGTTTTCTCAGCAGCACGCCTTCCACTTGAGGAATACCGCTGCCACCTGCCATAGGCTCATACTTTGTAAGCTTGCCTAAAATAACGCCGGTAATTAGTAAAGCTCCCAGCCAAACCGGTATAAGTTGAGGCCTTGCGGATAAAGTACCATATATCTCCTGCAAAAACACCATGGCCCTTTCAAGAGCAAACCGGTACAATACTACCAAAAGTCCTGCTAAAATTCCGACTGCTATCCCTTCAAAAACAAGCTTCAGTCTGAAACTATGCCAGTGAAACAGAGTGTTGTATGTATTATGTCTGTTAGTTGTTTCCATAAAGCTTAAATTGCCTCCATTAATGTTAATCTTTTAGAACAATTGGTTTATCTCCAAATTTCATAAAATTTAAATAAGTTCATATCTGTGCAGGATATCCTTTACGAGAATTTCTGTATTTCCAATATCCATACCTAAAATTATCTGTATCATGAAACCATCAAGTAAAGCTACAAAATTTCTGGCTTTAAGCTCAGGATTTGATGCTCCTGCTTCTTTAAATAAAAGTTCCAGATGATTGTAAAGCTCATTATAGACATTTGAAATGTCAATTGAAAGAATACGCTGCATTTCAGTATTGGAAAGAATCTGGAGAATCAACATGCAACCCTCTTTTTTTGCATTGTAAACTTTAATCATTTCAAATATTATCGCTTTTAATTTTTCTATGGGGTTTAAGGCCGAAGAGTGAAGCACATTTGAGGTTGCAAGCTTGATTTCCCGGAACTCTTTCATAAAAGCATTTATAAACAGATTTTCTTTTGTTTGAAAATACCAGAATATAATCCCCTGGCTTATTTCCAGTTCTTTTGCAATCTCAGAAACTTTTACGCCATTATAGCCTTTTTCGGAAAATTTCTTTATTGCAGCCCGTAATATATCCTCTTTTCTGGACTGAGTCAAGATTTCATTCTTTTCTTTATTCCGGGGCATTTTAAAACCTTCTTTCTTTTATTTGATATATTGACTGACGGCTCAATCAATTATACTGCAAAGATTAACTTTACTCAATAATTTAAATGTAAGTGAATGCGAGTTCATACCACGATATGTTAAACTTTTGAAAGAGCTTTCCGGCCAGGGTTGTTTTACCGCTGGCAACAATCCCGATGATATATATTTTTTTCATGCTTACACCTTGCTACATTTTATTAATTTCCTTTAAAATTGTACCAATAACTTCCTTTCCAAGAACTGCATTATGTCCTGAAACACAAGTGTCAAAATCTATCTCCTTATATCTTAAAAGAGTATTAATAAATACCTCCTTTTCAGTCTCAACCGACGGAACAATTTCATCCATGGTATCACCTATGTTGTCACCGGCATTAATTACTCCTTCTTCCTCATCAAGTACGCTTATACCGTCAGCCGTATGCCCGGGTGTATAAATAATTTTGATTTTGTCGTCAGGGAAATATAAAGTATCTTCAAAAGTCAGGTTCGGAAGACACTTTTGAACAGTTCCTCTAACAAATTGATTTCTCTTTTCCAGCATTTCATCCCACTTTTCCGAAATGATTTTTCTGCAGAGTTGATGAGATATGATTGTGCAATTGCCAAGCGAACTGTTTCCCCAGATATGATCCCAATGATAATGTGTATTAACTGCAATAATCGGCTTGTAATTATTTCCCAGATATTCTATAACCGGAAAAATACTCAGCGAACCCAATCCGGTATCAATAATGTAATTGTATTTATTTCCCATAATCAAGTGAATATTTAAATCCCAGTCTGCAATATTATATTTGAATATGATATTTCTCTTTTTTACTTTTATAATCTCCATCATACACCCCTCTCAATATCATAGTTATTCGGCATTTATACCTATTTTTCCCCGCATGGTTCCGGCTTTCTTTTACACAGTCCGATCCTTTCTTCCATATTACCCCATATCCTGCTGCATATCAATGACTTCTGTAATGATTTTCATGTCCTTTTCTCCATCCATTATTTCCACATAAGCTATATAATTTCTAATTTTTTCATTTGTAAAAATCGCATTCCCGGCATATAATATAACCGAACACACGTTCGATAATATTATATTAGGTGGCCTTATGGAAAGAGTAATTTTGCATTCAGATTTAAACAACTTCTATGCCAGCGTTGAATGCCTGCATCAACCGGAGCTAAGAGGCAAACCTGTCGCTGTAGGCGGCAGTGTTGAACACCGGCACGGAATCATTCTGGCTAAAAACACCATAGCTAAAAGCTTCGGCATCAAAACCGGCGAGGCCATCTGGCAGGCCAGGCAGAGATGCCCCGGCTTAATTGTCACTCCTCCCAATTACGACAGATATATCAGATTTTCAAAGCTTGCCAGGGAAATATACCGCGATTATACCGATAAAATCGAAGCCTTCGGCATTGATGAAAACTGGCTGGATGTCACCGATTCAATCCGCCTTTTCGGAAATGGCGAAAAGATTGCTCATGAAATACGCAGGCGCATGCATGCCGAAACCGGTATTACAGTGTCGGTAGGTGTATCCTGGAACAAGATATTCGCAAAGCTGGGGAGCGATTTGCATAAGCCCAATGCTGTTTCAGTAATCGGCCGGAATGACTATAAAGAAAAGGTGTGGCATCTTCCTGCAAAAGAACTTTTATATGTGGGACCCTCTACCTGGAGAAAGCTTTCAAAAATCGGACTATACACCATAGGTGATATTGCAACTGTTGCGCCCGCTGTTTTGACCGGCCTGCTGGGTAAATGGGGAGAATATCTGTGGAGCTTTGCCAATGGCCTTGACACCACCCCTGTGTCAAACCTGGGTACAGAGAGCATAATCAAAGGTATCGGCAACAGTATGACCACGCCCCGTGATCTGGAAAACAATGAAGATGTCAAAATGCTGTTTTACGTACTCTCGGAAAGTGTTGCCGAAAGACTTCGGAACCACTGCTTTAAGGGCAGGACAATACAGATACATGTGCGTGACAGGGAACTGGTGACCATAAACAGGCAAGCTCCGTTGAACACTCACACCTTCGTCAGCAGTGAGATCGCAGAAAAAGCTTTTGAAATATTCCTGAAAAACTGGACCTGGGATAAACCTATACGTTCCATCGGCGTGAGAGTTACCGATCTGGTAATACCAGATTACTATACCCAGTTAAGCTTATTTGATGATGACAACAGAAGGCTGAAAAAAGAGCTGCTGGAAAAATGCATTGATGATGTAAGAAGCCGTTACGGGCATTACTCAACCCAAAGAGCCCTGATGTTAAAGGATCAAAAGCTTAATGCCAACCCCATAGAAGAAAATGTTATTTTTCCTGTATCTTATTTCAAATAGAAAGGAGAATTCCCAATGCGTAAGGTTTATGTAGGTGTTATGTCAACTTATACAATGGATGGTGAGCTTCTCCCTCTGTACTTTGTCTGGGAGGATGGAACACGCTATGATATAGACAAAGTTTTGGATTTTCGGAAAGCCGCCAGTCTAAAGGTAGGCGGCCAGGGAATAAGATACAGATGCAGAGTAAGGAACAAAGAGGTATATATTTTTCTTGAAGAAAACAAATGGTTTATGGAGGGTAAATGACTGTATATTAACTAGGAGTGATTGCTATGGTTCCTTTCGGATATGAAAGAAAACAATTGGAAAAAGAACTTGAAAACAAAGCTTCCCAACCCCAACACAGGCGGGTCTATCTTAATGTTACTGCCTTCAGCCGCAGCAGCACCGGGGAATTAATCCCCGACTCCTTTGAATGGGAAGGCCGCACTTATAAAATAAGCAAGGTTCTGGACAGCAAAAATGGAAAAAGCTTTAAGCAAAAAGTAAATGCACAGAGGTTTAATTGTATATGTGAAGGAAAAATTTTTCAGCTTTTTTTCGAGGATGGCGGCTTTAGAAATCAAAGATTTTATATTGAAGTAAAAGATGATTTCCTCTGGGAGTGATCCCCTTAATATAATAGTATCACTCTGATTGTACATTCCATTATATTATCGTTATTCTTTATGTAACCGTATATCAAATATTGCCATATTATGTATTAAAAGCTTACGTATAAGGAGTAGATTGTAATGTCGGATCAATATGACGAATATGATGGATACGAAGAGTACGAGGACTATGAAGACTATGATGATTATGACGATGACTTCAGACCTGATGGGCCTGGACCTATGATGTCTCCTCAAGGACAGCCTCAGGGCCAACCTTTCGGTCAGCCGCCTTTCGGACCGCCTCAGGGTCAGCCGCCCTTTGGACCGCCCCAGGGTCAACCGCCTTTCGGGCCTCCTCAAGGCCCGCCTGGACAGCCTTTTTTAATGCCATATGCACCGGGACCGCATAATTTCGGGCAATTTGCACCAAATATGCGTCCGCCGAACTTTATCCCACGAAGACCAGGTTTTTTACCAGGCCCCATCAGACAATGCCGGAACAGATTTGCATATATATGGCTGAATAACGGGAGAAGCTTCTGGGCCTGGATTTCAAGTGTCACTCCGCGTGTAGTTTACGGCTACAGATGGAATGTCCGCAGATGGATTTATTTTGAAGTTTTTGTTTTTAATATCATAACCTTCGTATGCATCAGGTAAGTTTAAGAGGCATCTAGTAGTTTGTAACATCTAAATTCATATATTGCCGGCGGTTAAATTTCCTTGCCGGACATTACACGTTTTAGCTGCTGCAGACTGCAGTCAGGGAATGGGTTTTTATAAGCCCTTCCTTACATAAACATCTAAAATATTATATAATAAACTATATACATTAAAGCAAATGGCTTAAAATAACGAATGCCAAAATTCCGTTTACAGGAGGATCAAAATGTGCGGACGATATGTTGTATTTACAGAGGAAGAAAATGCGGAACTGATAGAAATCATTAACGGTATAGACCAGCGGTATAAAAATGAAGCTCAACAGATGAAAACCGGCGAGATCTTCCCTACCGATACCGCACCGGTTATTACCGGCAGTTCTGAAAATTCAAGAGACTTGCACCTTTTTAAATGGGGTTTCCCAAACTATATGAAATCAAGCGCTGTTATCATAAATGCAAGATGTGAAACCCTTCACGAAAAGCCTACCTTTCGGAAACTGCTTGCCACAGGAAGATGCCTTGTACCTGCAAGCGGCTTTTATGAATGGAAAGCTGCCGACGGCCAGGCCGGGAAAAAAGACAAATACCTCATACGCGCCTCTGCTTCAAATCTCATATACTTTGCAGGCTTGTACGGCAGCTTTTTAGATAAGACCGGCATCCCTTCGACACGCTTCGTTATAATAACTACCGGCGCAAACCGGCAGATGTCGCGCATCCACAACAGGATGCCGGTTATCCTTGACAAATCTGAGGCAATGGCCTGGATCAGTCCGTCCTGCATGCCCGGTGACAATCTTCTCAGGCCATACGGCAGTGAACTGTCCATTGACAGGGTAGGATAGAAAACCCATAGTAATTGACTTTTATATTCTCACTCTTTCGGCACCGGGCATTTTTACAAGCTTGCGGTTGGATATTATGGAAAGCGGACCATGCCCGCCGCAAATTATACATGGTTTTTGTATGCTTTCACCTATTTCGCCGGCAAGGCTGATTATCTGCTTTCTCATTTCAGTAGCTTTTACAGAATCGGAATTGACACTTCTCATCAGGTATGGTGCCAGAGAGTTAAACTCGGCACGTTCCGGACTGAAGCCGCTTATGTTGACCAGAATATCTCCTGTAAAAGCTACCCCGAATTTTCTGCACACAAAAACCATTTCCCCGTATACATGCCCTCCGCTGCCTTCATATACTTCAAATTCCATATCTCCAACCGAAAAGGTCCCGATATGCAGCAGCTCTGCATGTTCTTCAGGGGTATCTCCATCGTCGAGAATTTTAAAATTGTCTGTTTTTGGAGGTATATAGCCTGAAATTATACGGCTCAATTTACTGTAGCCCAGTCCGATGTCATTATGTTCTCTGTAATCCGGAATGCCTTCATACTGACGTCTTAGATTGTCGGCACTCTTCCTGTTTAAACATATTTCGGCAGTCTCAAGTTTGGATAGCAGACCGCAGTGATCTACATCGGCATGAGAAATATAAACCCTTTTGATTCTGTTTTCCCAATCCTTAAAAAGCTTGTTGAAAATTTCAAATATTTCCCCGGAATATATTGTGTAGCCGGTGTCCACAAGTACCAATTCATCATCGGCTTCCATAACATAGGTATTGCTTCCGCAAGGGGGCTGAATGTTGTAAAGCATAACCAAAGGGCTTATTTGTATCCTTTCAATGTCGGCATTAAAATTGCTTCCGCGATGCCGGCTTATAAAATTGGCAAACCGCCTTATATAGTCAAAGACTTTCTCGGGATTCTCTCCTTTTTCCTGAAGTACCTGCCATATACGATTGGATTCGGATATAAACTCCATAGTTGTTTCAGTACTCAGCTGCATTAGTTTCTGCATCTCATTTGCCAGGCGTATATAGAAAATCGTATTGTCAAGGCTGTTTTCAGAGTCATCATAATCCGTGATATCTATTTGATATACCTCGCTGATATCCTCAAGCAGCATCTTGATTATCTTTGGATTTTCAATAAGCAGTCCCATCTTGAAGTCCTGGAACTCAGTATTATTTGAGCTGGAATTAATATATGAAATATTTATGCCATATCTGTCCAGTATCCTCAGAATCGGTAATACAGAACCGGGTTTGTCAGGTATTTTTATATTTACAACCACAACTCTGGTTTCCGAAATTTTTTCATTAAGGTAGCCGATATTCCCCAACTCCTCGGCTATTTCTGCCAGGTCATCCTCCTGCGCTTCAACATCAATAAAAAGCGTATGAAGATCAACTGCTTTATTATAGCTTACACGAACAATATTTCCGTTATTGTTTGCTATTATCTTTGAGGCCAGCATAAATGCTCCTGTTTTGTCCGGCATATTTGTTACATAAGTTTTTCTTGGCACATTAACCTCCATGAGCCGCATAGCGGCCACAAAACTGTATGATATCTCTTCACTCCTTATCCGCTATAAGGCGAATAAAGGAGGTTAAAACAGTCTGGTCTTATAATATCATATGTAACTTCATATAGTAAGGTACTCGCTACAGGGCAGTACAAGAAATTTGCTTGGCAAATCCGCTTTGCGTCCACTCAAGTACTCTGCCATGCTACGCAAATTATCTTTTCGCTAGGGGGCACTACTGCCCCCTTCACCGAAACACTTCGTGCTTCTGAGCACCCCCTCTGACCCGGAAAGGGGATTCCCCTTTTCAATCCCCGAGTATAGAAATTTACTCCTTGGAATTTTCTGGTGTACAGATTCAGACTCAGTATAATAAGTGCCTCATCACAGTTCAAAACTTATAAATTCCTATACTCTGAAAAACCTAGACAATCAAGTTATCTTTTGACTGTCCGGGTTTGATTGTAAAATATTTTTACTATATATTTACAAGTTGATCATTATGAGATATAATCCAATTAGATGGTACTTGGATGGTAAATAGATGGTACCCGGATGTTATAAAATAAATTATGGAGGTTTTGCATGGAAACAGAAAAAATAACCATTAATATTGGAGCAATTGATTTGGGACATATCGATCTGCTGGTCGAACAGGGTTTTTACACAAACAGAACAGACTTTATCCGAACAGCTATCCGCAACCAAATGACCGTACACTCCGGGGATATAAGCAGTATCAAGGCCTCAGGTGCTTTAGGACTGAATTCTCTCGGAAATGAAATTAATAAAGTAGCAACTGAGATCAATAATGCTGTTATACACAGTACCGCCGGCATTAATGGCGGTTTTGCGGGTGGAACCGGTGTATTCAGCTACAGCAAAAAGTCACTGGAGCAGGTTAAGCAAAGCGGTAAAATGATTTCACTATTTCTGATCGGGATGCTGATAGTCGAAAAGGACGTACCCGCTGAGCTGGTAAGAGAAACCTTTAGTAAAATAAAGGTATACGGAATCATAAAAGCAAGTGAGGAAGTAAAAAAAGTAATATCCGAAATCCGTGAAAAATAAGACTGGACTGCCACAAAGTACATGCCTGAAATTTGTACATCAAAACAAACTCAGCTGCCTGTCATAATAGTCCCTCTTGTATGCGGTAATAATATCCTCCATTTTATATAAAAGACCGTATCGGAGACATTCCTCTTTAAATACTGCTTTTAACTGTTTTACCCTCGGTGAGTGGCATCCGTAGGAATCTCCGAACTCTTTTATATATAATTCCTTTTTTTTGGGAAACAGTTCATCAAGTTTGGAATAAAACCATTCCCGCTGGTTCATTCTCAGTGTAACTCCAAAAGCGGGATAAATAAATTTGGCACCGTTTTCATATGCAAGTCTGACTATTCCGACGATATTTTCTTCGTTGTCTTCTATGAACGGTAATAAGGGCATCATTAATATTCCTGCAAAAATTCCGCTGCCGCTGAGTTTTTTAATTGCAGCAAAACGCTTGGAGGAAACGGCTGCATTCTGCTCCACCATTTCTGCCAGCCGGTCGTCACAACATGTAACAGTTATTTTAACAAGTACGGGGGAATGCTTTTGTATATTTTGAAATATATCAATATCCCTTGTTACAAGGTCGCTCTTTGTTGCGATGGAAATTCCGAAGCCGAATTGATTGATTATTTCCAGCGCTCCCCGCGTAAGCTCAAGCTGCTTTTCAAAAGGGTTATAGGGGTCACTCATGCCACCTGTGCCTATTACTCCCTTTTTACGCTTGGATTTAATATCCTGATAAATTAAATTAAGAGCATTCTCCTTCACCTTCACCTGATCGAAATTGTCAATATGGTAGCATTCGCTCCGGCTGTCGCAGTAAATACATCCATGGTTACAGCCTTTATAAATATTCATATTATAGTTATTGCCAAACCAGTTATTATTCTCGGCATAACCTGAAATTATGGTTTTTGCGGGTATATACTCCATTTAAATTAAACCTTTATCCTCAAGAAATTTAATAAATTTTACTTCACCTAGAATTTCATTGGTGATGAAGCTTCCGTTATAGAAAAGGCTGTATGTTGTAAAAGGTGCCGGTGCCTCCTGTGCCTGTTCCTTTGTGGATATTTTATGAACAGTGAGTTTCACTCCCCTGTCCCGTGCAATTGCTTCAAGCAGCGGCACATATTTCGCATTATAGGGGCAGTGATTTGTGTAGTACAGAACCAAACCCGGTGCTTCTGCAGCTGCCTGTTTAACACAGGCTTTAAATCCGGGAGCCTGCCCAGCCGGATCAAAGGGCAGGTAAAGCAGTTCATAGTAAGGAGCACACCTGTCTGCAACTTTGAAACCCTTTTTCTTTAAAAATGCAGGCTCTGAAAGAAAGGGCAGCTTTTTGGCTGAAGAAACTGCAACCAGACCTTTTTTGCCCTGTTTTTTTGAATCCTCAATACAGGCATTTAAGAGACCTGTACCATAACCTTTTCCTTTAAAGCTGCCTGATACCCAAAAACAGTCTATAAACATATAGCCGCAGGCATTTATGGGACACCATGCATTTTCAGCGGGAATATACTCAATAAATACCTTTCCCCTGGCATTCAACTTTTTAAATACCATTCCATCCTGAAATCTTTCCCTGAGCCAGGCCTTTTTGGAAGCTGTGCAGACATCCCCCTTTTTATTCGAATTAGCACAGCAGATACCCTCAGAATCAATATTTTGTATATCTACGTTTATAAAATTCATTAAACGGTTCTCCCTTCAATGTCATATTAAATAAAAACAGTGATCCTATATTCACTATAATTGATCGGTATATTGCTTTAGTGTTTGTTTCAGCCTGTCAATTATAATACTCCTGACATACTCGGGCTCAATTACTTTTGCAGCATTTCCGAAAGATAAAATATAGCCGTATACCCAGTCACTCTCAGGATAGGAGGCCGTCACTTCAAAGCTTCCGTCATCATTTTTCCTTATACGGTTTTCATTAAACTCATCATATACACGGTAGGCAACAGACTGATCCAATTGAAGTTTGAACTCCACCGTTCTAAAGCTTTCATCTTTATGGTTTTCAAAGTGTATTTCACGGGCAGATCTTTTTTGAAAAAAAATGTCGGTAACCTGAACTTCCTTCATTCTTGTAAGTTTAAAGATTCTATAGTCCTGTTTGTCCAGGCAATAACCTTTCAAATACCAGGTTTTGTCCTTGAACCATAGCTGAACCGGTTCGGCTTTTCTGCTGCTGCTTATGCCATAAGAGCTTGAATAATCAAAACTTATAACTTTGTTGTTAATTATAGCCGTCTTGATATGGTTAAATTTATTTTTATTAGTCTCACCCCAATGTGAAAAATCAACATCAATCCAATTATAGTCTTCCTTGTTAAAAAGAAGTCCCAGCTTTGCTATAACATTATCCACCTCAGGATAATGTATGGCATTGAGGCCCTGAAGTGCAGCCAGAATTTCATTTTGTTCTGTGTCCGACAATATGGACTTATTCAGGACAAAATTATCCAGAAGACTTATCCCTCCTCCTTTGCCCTTACTCATATAAATCGGTATCCCTGCTTCTGAAAGTACGTCAATATCCCTGTAGATAGTGCGTACAGATACCTCGAAGCGTTCAGCCAGCTCTTTAGCGGTTATTATTTTTTTATCCAGTAAAATATATACAATTTCAAATAACCTGTTAATCTGCATAAAGCCCTCCAATACTAATAATTATATCATCAAAACCTGACAGCAGCATGTCATATTTCAACCGGTACAAAAAAATAGTATTCACAACAAGTGAATACTAAAATTATCTTAAATATTTATTTTTACGGTAACAGTTATTTCCCGTTTACTGTCTCATATGGCCAGTCTTCTATGCCTCCAAGGTCATATACCTCTGTATAGCCCATAAGAGTAAGCACTTCAACCGCTATGGCACTTCTCCTGCCGCTTCTGCAATAAACAAAAATAGTTGCATTCTTATCTGTAAGTTTAGTCGGTGCATCTTTATCAATACCTTCAACAGGAATTAAAATGCTGTTTGGAAGACGCTTTTCATTGTATTCCTCTTCTGTCCTTACATCCAACAAAATGATTTTTTCGCCCTTATCAAGCCGTGCTTTAGCTTCCTCAGGTTTTATTTCCATCCTGTTTAGCTCCTTTGTTGACCCGGTTTGTACCGATGCCGTATTTTTACTTTCCGGCAGGAACGGAACTTTCTCCTGTACACCGCAAGCAGTACTTATAATGCCCAAAAGAGCTATAATAACAACTAATATTTTTTTCATGTTCAACCCAATTTTTCTAAAAATTCAGAGCTTTTTTCAACACAGCCGACACAGGAGAGCTTTTTAAGTCCTTTTATATTTCTGCATTCCAATGCCCCCGCATGCTCAAGGAAGTGTTTTTCCAATTCCTCCAGCCTGTCAGGCTCTGTCCTGCTCAGGATATGCCTAACCGCGTAATAAGCTCCGCACAGGCCATCGGGAGCTCCTCCCCCGCCATAATTTTTAAAAGCATCCACCATGGACTCATCTATATTAAAATCTTCACTAAAAGCACTCATTACAGCTTGTGCACAATTCATTCTACGGCATCCGCCCTGTCCTGTATAATTATTTTTTGCTTTAACAACTGACATATAAAATTCCTCCGGCGCACTAATTTAATACTGATTATTTTTGTTAAAATATTCTTACACACATTATAAATCGTTATATAATATTTGTCAATCGTTATATTCAAATATTACAATATATTATATGTTATTTTTTTTACCTTTGTTACAGCTTTATTACCCTCTCAAAAACATATTGTACATTGTCAATAGAGGGTATTTGTTTTTTCAACCATAAATTTTATAAAATCCCTGATAAAATCATTCTGTACATCATCCAGATATATGATATTAAATTCTCTGCTTATTCTGACACCCTTAATGGGTATTATTTTTAATGTTCCCGCCTCCGTTTCCTGTCTCACCGCCTCCCTGGAGATCACAGTGTATCCTAGATTGGCCCGGACCAGTGATTTTATTGCTCCTATACTGCCCACCTCCATATAGACTTTTACTTCCTCAAGGTTTATACCAAGCTCCAGCAGCTTATTTTCAAATATCACTCTTGTTCCGGAGCCCTTTTCCCTCATTATCAGTTTCCCGCCGGTAATGATATCTGCAGGCTCGACCTCCTCATTTTCAGCCAGATTGCTCAGAGGAGATACGGCTAAAACCAGTTCATCATCCTTTAACTTTTTATATTTAAACCTTGTTTTGTCAAAGGGACCTTCAACAACTCCAACATCAAATTGTCCGTAACTTAACCTTTTTATGATCTCCTCAAGATTGTAAACATGCAATATAATATCAATATTATCAAAAAGCCTTTTATGCTCTCCCAGCAAGCCTGGCAGAACAAATTCTCCGATAGTCAGCGTGGCCCCTATATTGTACCGTTTGACAACTGCAGATTTATTTATCAGTGCCCTCTGGAATTTCAATGAATTTGCTTCCAGCTCCTTTGCGTATTTTAACAGCATTTCGCCTTCTTCAGTCAGTATTATCTGCCTTCCCTTTTTTTTAATAAGCTGTACGCGGTAATACTCCTCAAGCTGTTTAATATGCTGTGTAACGGCCGGTTGAGTCATGTTGAGAAATTCCGCCACCCGTGTATAATTCTTAAGTCTTGCTACACTTATAAAAGTCAGAAGTTTGGAATCAACCATACGTTCCTCCATAAATTTTTTTTATACATTTATAATAAATCATAATTTGTAATTATAGTACAGAACCGCTAAAATATCTATAGAAAATATTTTGCAGTTTGAAATCATAAATATATTTCTTGTGCCGGCCGGCATATAAATCTGACAATGAAAGGCAGAGTGCAGCTTAAAATGATCTGGTTAAGAACAAATATCGCAGGAATTTTACTTTCATTATCACTTGCAATTGCGGCAACCTGGCTTGGAGGATTGTTCCCGGTGGTAGGCGGACCTGTATTCGGGATAATTTTGGGAATTTTAATCAACAACTTGATTGGTAAACCTGAATGGACAAAATCAGGTGTAAAATTCACTTCAAAAATGGTCCTTCAATATGCAATAATTTTACTGGGTGCAGGCCTGAGTCTGACCCAGGTATGGAAAACCGGCATGGAATCTTTATATGTAATGCTTTTTACGCTTTCCTTTGCGTTTATATCGGCATATGCTTTTGGAAAACTGCTGAAGATACCGTATAACCTTACAACTCTCATCGGCGTCGGAACGGCAATTTGCGGAGGTTCGGCAATTGCTGCGGTTTCACCGGTGATAGAAGCAGAGGAAAAGGAGGTTGCCTATTCCATCTCGACAATCTTTTTCTTTAATATTATAGCAGTACTGATTTTTCCTCCCCTTGGGCATTTAATAGGATTTTCAGATAAAGCCTTCGGTCTGTGGGCCGGTACCGCTGTAAATGATACTTCTTCGGTGGTTGCAGCAGGCTATGCTTTCAGCCGTGCAGCCGGAGAATACGCAACAATAGTCAAACTAACACGAACCACTATGATAATTCCTGTTTCCTTAATATTTGCCGCTATTACAATATTTAAAAAAAGGAATGCCGTCAGAGCAGGCGGAATGGTTAATTATGGCTTTAAAAAGATTTTTCCCTGGTTTATTTTAGGGTTCCTTGCTGCATCGCTTTTGAACACTCTTTCTGTAATAACTCCTTCAATGGCTGCTCACTTATCTTCAGCCGGTAAATTTTTGATCGTCACCGCATTATCGGCAGTCGGACTCAGTGCAGACTTCAAAGAAATGCTGAAAACAGGTTTTAAGCCTTTGCTGCTGGGCTTGCTGGTATGGGTGACAGTTACCGCCGCCAGCATAGGTGTACAGCTTATCACCGGACAAATGTGAATTGATTTTCTGCAATACTTGCAAAATATATAAGAATTAGAAAATCACAACAAAAATAATATCACTAAAACATTAATTTTATTAACTATATGAGCTTGTATAAATTATCTAACTTTAAGTAGGAAAGGGATTTTATATGCATCAATTTTTTTGGTTAATACCTCTGGGATTTCTGGTAGGAACATTCGGCACTTTGATCGGAGCCGGCGGAGGCTTTATACTTGTGCCTGTTTTACTGCTCCTCTACCCGGATAAAAGTCCTGAAACCATCACTGCAATATCTCTGGCCGTGGTTTTTTTTAATTCACTGTCAGGCTCCGCGGCTTATGCCAGAATGAAAAAGATTGATTACAAATCCGGCATTATTTTTGCCATAGCAACCTTGCCCGGATCAATTCTGGGTTCTTTAGCCACCTCTCTCATACCGCGTAATATTTTTAACATGATCTTTGGAGTTGTAATGTTAATAGGTTCGATTTACCTGTTTATAAAACCTCAGAACACAAGTAAGGAGAGAAAGCACTCAAAATATGATGTAACCCGGAGTGTTACCGATAAGGACGGTGTGGTTTACACCTATTCCTACAATCCTGTGCTGGGAATTGTTATCAGTGTGCTGGTCGGATTTTTATCCAGTCTGCTGGGTATCGGCGGAGGCATTATTCATGTTCCTGTCATGATTCAAGTACTCAACTTTCCCGTACATCTTGCCACCGCCACCTCGCAATTTGTCTTAGCCGCCATGTCCCTGTCGGGTAGTGCCGTTCATGTGACTACAGGAGTATTATCCGACGGAATCATACAAACAATTGGTCTTTCCATAGGCGTTTTATTTGGTGCACAGCTGGGGGCAGGACTTTCAAGGAAACTCAAAGGGGGCTGGATTGTGAGAAGTCTGGCACTGGCACTTGGAATTGCAGGTATCAGAATTTTGATTATGGCATTATAATACTGGAACTTTTTTGAAACATATATTAGTATTATAATAAATATGATTAGTTAAAAGGAGTTTTGCCATGAATAAATTTATTGAAATCAGCGCTGAGAAGTTTGATCAGAGTCCCTTTAGAATTATTGGCCATGAGTGGATGCTTGTAACAGCTGCAAAATCTGACAAGGTCAATACCATGACTGCCTCATGGGGAGGTTTTGGTGTGATGTGGGCAAAAAATGTTTCCTTTATAGTTATTCGTCCTCAACGTTATACCAAGGAATTTATCGACGGTTCGGAGCAGTTCTCCCTCTCATTTTTGGACAGCAGTTTCAAAAAACAGCTGGGCTACCTTGGTACCGTTTCGGGCAGAGACGAGGATAAGATCGGTAAATCGGAATTGACGGTTTGTTATGACAATGCTGTTCCCTATTTTGACGAGGCAAAAACCGTTATCATATGTAAAAAGCTATACGCACAGCAATACAAGCCGGAACATTTTATTGATACTGAGCTTGACTCCAGATTTTATCCAGATTCCGACCACCACACTCTTTATATTTCAGAAGTTGAAAAAATACTTGTCAGGGAATAATTGATATCCCATAGCATAATGTTTGAACTGATTATACCGCTACCCGGCATAATCAGTTCAAACCCATTAAAAGCTTCTCGATCTCATCTTCGGGCAAGGGCCTGGAAAAAAGATATCCCTGAATTTTATCACATTCATATTTTTTCAGATATTCCAGCTGATCGTTTTGCTCCACGCCTTCTGCAACAACCGACATTCCCATAGATCGTCCCATTTTTATAATATGCCTGGTAATGGTTTTATTTTCTTTGCTTAAGGATACATTGTCAATGAAAGTCTTATCTATTTTCAGGGTTGTGATTGGCAGCTGCTTCAGATAGCTCAGCGACGAATAGCCTTTTCCAAAATCATCAAGAGCTATGCCTATTCCCTTTTCTCTTAATTTCAGCAATTTATCATAGACAACTTCGAAAGATTCAATAAGAACTGTTTCTGTTATTTCCAGTTCGATTGAACGGGGGTCAAGCTTAAAATAATCAATAATTTTAAGTACCTTTGTGTCAAAGTCGGCCTGAAATATTTGTAGAGTTGAGATATTAACGGACATTTTCATATCTGTCAGACCCTGCTTATGCAAATGGCTGAGGAAATCACAGGCTTGTATCAGAACCCATTCTCCCAATTGAATTATCATGTGGGTATCTTCGGCAACTTTTATGAATTTCATGGGAGAGACAAGTCCCAATTCAGGACTTCTCCAGCGTAAAAGAGCCTCAAGCCCTGTAACCTTATTGGTATTGATATCAAGCTGGGGCTGGTAAAAAAGTTCAAATTCGTTGTTATCCATTGCAGTATGCAGGTATTTTTCGAGATTCATTCGCTCTGTAAAATCCTTATTCATACTTTTATCATATAATACATATCTGTTTTTTCCGCTCTCTTTGGCTTTGTACATGGCAATATCCGCAGATTTTATGAGTTCCGCCATATTGTTTCCATGGTCGGGATATATTGATATGCCTATACTGAAACTGATATGAAGCCCGATATTCTTAACAAGGAAATTCTCCCTGAAACTGTATAGAATGTCTGTAGTTAACTGTTCGGCACTATCCTGCCCTGTTTCTTCTGCCAGAATTATAAATTCGTCACCACCCAGTCTGTACAAAGTGCTCTTCTCCAACAAATCCATGGACAGTCTATCACTTGCCTCCTTAATCAGCAGGTCGCCAAATTCATGCCCCATCGTATCATTGATATATTTAAAGTTGTCCATATCAATAAACAGCAAAGCTGCTTTTTTATTATCACCCTTATGTAAAATCCTGTTGGCATCCTCGAACAATGAGCGTCTGTTGGGCAAACCCGTTAAAACATCATGAAGTGCCAGATATGTATATTTTTCTTCACTTTCTGCTAAATTTTTCTGAATCTCGGATATCTCATGAAGCTGATTCTTTAATTCATCATCCGTCGCGACCAGCTCTTCATAGGTCTGAGTTAATTCCTCATTACTTATATGCAGCTCTTTTCGGATCCTTCTTATCTTTTTAATATAAATCAAGAGTATCATAACGAATAAAATCAAAAATACAAACACTGCCAGCACGGCCAGTACCAAAATCCTGTAAGTTTCAAAAAATGAAAAGGGCTTGTTGAAAATTTCAACATCTGAAGGAAGCTTGTCCAGGGAAACTTTAAACCTTTTCAATTGATTGTAATCAAAAACTTTTCTGGTTGCCTTTGGTGAATAAATAGCGATATTATCGGCACTTTCCCCATTTAAAATTCTCAAGGCCAGTTCGGCGGCATAATTACCGTATAATCTTCCGCTCAGCATATTTCCGCCGAAAGCACCATTGTTCAAACCAAAATCATACAGATGATACATGGGTATGGAGCTGTATTTGCTTACTTCCCTGCCTGCCAAGTTAAAATCAATTATAGAGCCGGTAGCATCACTGTAATATGTGGCAAACAGCAGCATGCTTTTATCATCCAGCCTGCTTACTGTATCAATAACAGTGCTGAAATTCATATTATTCATTGAAATGACTTTTATTTCCGGATTTTTTTGTTTTACTTTTTGAAATATTATCTTGGATGTGGAGATACCGCTTTCAGAATTGTCAACAACAAGATATAAATTCTCTATGGCCGGATTGATTTTCTTTGCCATAAGGATTGTATCGGCAGGATCTATTTCTTCTATAACACCTGTCAAATTTTCATATTTTCCTTGAATTTGTGATATTTTCTCCTGATTTACTCCTGAAAAGACAATCGGGGCATTGGAAAACAGATCTGCCCGGTTTTCCAATGCAAAGGTGAGAGCAGCATCATCTGTGGTAATTAACAAGTCCAGCTTTTTATTAGAATATTTATATTTTAAATAACTGTACAGGGAATTTAAATTGTTCTGATAAGGATAGTTCTTCCAATCCATGTACTCTACATATATTGCACAATTACTGTTTGATTTGGTGATATTGTCGATTATACCTGCATTTTGCTCACTGGTCCATTGAAGGCCTTCATTATACGAATGAATTATCAGAATGCTTTTTTGCTTTTCAACACTAAATGCAGAAGCAGTAAATGACAACGATAGAATAAAAGAAAATGTAAATACTGTCAATAAAATTCTACTCCATTTTTTTAGCATCATGAATGTACCTCAATTTAATAATAAATAAATTCTTATAATTCCAGTAAACAGTATTACATTATATTAATTTATATTATACCATAATTTTCTTATTTTCAACATATTTGTAAATTTAAAACCCTTTAAATGCAGCAAAGGTTTTGAGAAATACATATCCCAAAACCTTTGTTTATAACTTATAAATATTTATTTTATACCGGAGCCCGGCCAGGTACCGTCTTCTATCTGATATATGTCATGTACGGGGAATCTTGCAGGTGCCCCGTTAAACACTTCCTCAAAGGTACATCCGTATTTCCTCAAAATTTCAGCATGTTTCAGCTGCACCTCCCAATGCCAGTCGATGGTGGGAGAACGGTGTCCTTCCAGCGGTGAACCCGCATAGGGGACCCAACTGGAGGCTATGGTTACCACACCCTTGGAAGCCAAATACTCAAAGCCTTCATATAAAACCTCCCTGGGCTGCAAACCGCATACAAAATTGCTTCTGACATTCCCTTTTCCAAAGACCTCCACAGCATACTCAATGGCTTTTATCCAATTGTCATAGCCACCACAGGCCTCCACCTTTCCGGGGCATACGATCTCAAAGTAGTCCTTGCCCCATACCTCGGTATTAAAGGCTATTGTGCTGAAACCCGCCTCCTTGTATTTTTCGATTACTGAAAAATCCAGCGGTGCTCCTATACAGGCCGTACCGTTAAATGTATCTTTCCCAAGGGCTTCCTTTATGCTTTCTGCCACATCCAGATAGTACTCCAGTTCCCGGCGTTCGGGTATGAAGCCTCCGGTAATGGTTACATGCTTGTAGCCTTCATCATACGCAGCTTTCACAGTCTCACCTATCTGCTGGGGATACTTCCAGACCGGACCGTCGGGACCGTCCTCGTACTTTTTCTTTGCGTTGAAGGTACAAAACAGGCAGGTCTGCCCCTTGTCCTTTACCGCACATTCCTCGCTGTAGCAGACAACTATGCTCTTATCGGCACTGCTGACCGAACGGTCCTGGGCAATATCCTTCATATTTGCCCCATCTTTTGTTTTTCCGGAATAAAATCCGGGTTCTCCTTCAAAACTTATATCCGACAGATAGTTGCCTCTGTAATCAATTCCAAACACACCGTTCTGCTCTACTATACTGTAGGGTGAATTGGGGTCTGCCGGCGGAAATACACCAAAACCGTTCTTTAAGTGGATTGCATGAGGAAAATAATGATGCTTTTTAGTCTCTGAAAATTTTCCCGGTCCACAGAATTCTACCGTTTTAATTTCCTTTTTTTCTATAAGCTTTTTCAAAACATTATTATCAAAGCTTACACCCTCAATACCCAAGGCTATTTTCAACCTCAGCTCTTCGTACAGTTGTTCTTTCAGATTACTCATATTCCCTGCCTCCTTTTATATAATTAAATAATTTGTCTTGCAATATCAGGAATTTCTTTCGGTATCGGAAAGAACACAGAATGCAGCCTTATCCGGCTCTTCCGCCCATTCCTCCTTTTCAGCCCCAACTAATTCAGTTACATTTGTTTTGCCATAAACCGGTGAACCGGGTACTCTGAACTTCGATATATCAAGCTTTTCAATGTTGATTTCCTCAGGAACAGGAAGTTGTGGAACCAAATCATAGGGAGCACGGTAAGCACGGTAAACAATGTTCATTGATGGGGCAAAACCTCCAAAGTACGGATTTATGTATTCCCAGACCGTTTCGTGCCCGGCAGTGACCTCAATAAGTCTCCCATTGGAGCCTTCGGTTATCAACGTATTTCCGTTGGGCAGTCTCTGAGCACTGCTTATAAACGGGCTGTAAAATTTATAGGAATCCAGAGGATTTACCAGGCCCGCTTCAGCAGGAGTATACTGCCAAACAATTTCAAGAGTGACAGGATTGAATTCCAGTACTCTGGAATAATCCCTTTTTGCATTCATGCGGCCGGTGGGGGAAGTCGGATTAGGAGTTCCGTAGCCGCCCCAGCCTCCGTTATCAAAAACAAGTAAATTACCTTCTCCGGGCAGACCTCTTGGGATCATATGCAGATGATGCTGACCTATTATCCACCCCAGTTTGATCAATTCTCGGGATGCATTGAAATCAGGACCTATACGCCATACGATTTCACCTGTCTCCTTGCTTGTTATGGCAAGTATGTTGGCTTCTCTGGAATCCCATATAATGTTGTCGGGATGAAATCTCCCGTCGCCGCTGTCATACCACCTGTTCTCCCCCAGTGTGGACGCCGAATTGATGTGCAGCCAATCCCCCATGCCTCCACCCGCCGGACGCATATTCGGGTCCCTTGCCAGAATGTTTTTGGCAGCTTCGTCAAAACCCATTTCCTCAAAATGTTCATTTGGATTCCACTGCCAGATGATTTCACCTGCCCAGTTGACCTCAATTATTTTGTCATCCAGCAGAAGTTTGTCTGATATTTTGGCATTACGAACATTTTCATGTACAAGGATCAATGTGTTGCCTCGATCTGTCAACGGAAGGCTTCCGGGTGCATAATACCCTACAGTCGAACCCTCCCTCTGAAAATCGTGATGCTGTCTGGCCATCCATTTTGGTTTTTCACCCGGATCCTCAATGTACTCCAGCCTGTCAAACCTCCAGACCACATTGCCGTCCCAATCCACCTGCAATAAATCCACCTGGTCCTGCATTCCGTATTTAGGATTTCTGGTACCTGAGGAGCCAAATACCTGCCCTCCAGGCAATAATTTATTGGGAAAGCCCTGCAGTCCCTTCCACAGCTTTAGCTCCCTGCCGTTCATATCAATCAGCAGGGCTCCTTCTCTTGTGGGTAAAACGGTATATCCGCCGTACGCCTTATCCTTGTTGTAAATTGTTGTTCCGGTAGGTATTACACTTGGAAATCCCATATTAACCCCTCCATGAGCCACATTTGTGGCCACAAAATGTAATGAAAACCTATATCCTTTATCGCAATGTGGCGAATAAAGGAGGTTAATCGGCCATGTGCCGAATAAATTGAGCTCTTTTTAAACACTCTGACACCGCGAAAAGTATTTTTTATACTATTTATTTTGTAAAAGCATTGCTGTATGCCTCCAGCAATGCAAGACTTCCACTTACGCCCAGCAGGCTTTTATTCAAAATAATTCTCCCCTCTGTAGGCAGGGAAATATACAGTACGGGAATGTCAAGCTCCTCTGCTATGTTTGTCTCCAGCCTGCTTCCAAGAATAATCTCAGGCCTTATTGCCCTGATTTTATCTTCTATCCTTTTGCCATCCTCTGAAAAAATAATTTCACTATTTTCAAATTTTTTCAAAAGCTGCTCTTTTTCCGGTCCAGATATATTATTTGTGATGATTACCGATCTGATGATCTGTCCAAAGCCGTTCTCAAGGAATTTTGCCAGCGGGGCAGCTATGTAAGACGGCCCAACCAGTACAGCTTCTTTTTGAATGTGCTGCCTGTAGTAGCAGGGAGCTAATTTTGACAGGAAATAAAGATACTTATTCCTTACCTGTTGTCTTACCCTGTCAAGCTGCTCCTTTTTACCGCTGTGCGCAGCGGCCAGTCTTTCCAGTATTTCTTCAATACCTTCAATTCCGAAAGGTACTTCATCCATATAAATATAGGGAGTGTCAAACTTTTCTTCCAGATAACGGGCTATTTCAAGTCCCCAGCCCGTAAACACCACATTCAAGCCTGCATTTCTTATGTGCTTCCAGTTTTCCACAGTGCTTCTGTAACCAAACAGCGGGTTTGCCCTGAACCCTGCCTCTTCAAGCAGGGTATACAACTCCTCCAGATTGCCCTCCCAATAGGGATCAAGATTTGGAGCAATACCGAATATATTGATTAAATCCCTGTCTACGGACGATTCCGGGTTATAGCTTTTGGAAAGACCTTCTATTATCCCTTTGGTTACTTTTACATAGGCATCAAAGCTGTGGCCCTTAAATCCGGGAGTGCTGATATTTATAACGGGATACCCCTGCTCCGCCGCTTCCTTCGTCATTGCCCCGATGTCGTCTCCCACTATTTCGGAGGCACAGCCGCTGACTACCACGTAAAGTTCACCTTCCAGAACCTTTACGGTGTTTTTGATCTGCTCTCTCAGTCTGGCGCTTCCGCCGAAAATTATCTGCTTCTCTATAACATTTGTACAAGCCAGAGTGTAGTTATCGGAAGCATATCCATTTGCAGCATTTGATATATATTTTTCCTGAACTGCACAGCCTGCGGTCGAATGAATAATGGGAACAACGCCGCCGATTGCCTTTAAAACACTCACGGCTCCCTGCAGCAGGCAGCCATTCCTGTTGAATTGTATGTAATCTGCCATTACTTCACCTCCTGCTTGATATACCAGTTTGTATTTTTCTTCAGCCACCCTGCTTGGTAAACGGGACGGCTTGAAGAATATTTGAAATTCTCTGCAAAACCACGGTATTTTACCAGCTTATACAATTTTTCTGCAAAAACTATACTGCCCCTGTAGCCCAGAATGTTGATATTGTCAATATTTAAAACCGGGATACCTTCAACACCTATTGCGTCGGCAGCCAGATCGTTTCCTACAAATATTTCGGCTCCGGTTTTCTTCAAAATATTTATTTGCTCATAAGGCTGTCCCTCTCCAATCAGCAAAGATAATTCCGGATTTTTTCTGTAAA
>JAEWJR010000058.1:0-5097 GCA_023386445.1 Bacillota bacterium
AAGAAAAGGAATTGTAATGGAACGTATCTGCTGTAATTTGCTTGCTCCGTCCAGCACGGCCGCTTCATAGTACTCCTGGTCTATTCCGGTGATTCCCGCCAGATATATGACAATACCATACCCGATATTTTTCCACAGATTTACAAAGGGCAATATAAAAGGCCAATACTGCGGCTGTGTATACCAGTCTATGGTTGTCAGATTAAGCAAGGGTGCAATAGATTTGTTATAAAGGCCTTCCGGACTAAGTATGGCAAGGACAAGATAGGCTACCACCACCCAGGATAAAAAATACGGAAGGAAAATTACAGACTGGTATAATTTGGCTGCCACCTTATTTTTCAATTCATTTAGAATAAGCGCTATAGTTACGGCAAAAAACAAATTTAATACAATAAAAATGAGATTATAGCCTATGGTATTTCTGGTGATTCTCCATGCCGCATCGGATTTAAACAAAAACTCAAAGTTTTTAATTCCCGACCAGGGACTGTGCAAAAAGCCATCCTGATAGTTAAACTCCTTGAAAGCTATAATTATCCCGAACATCGGAAGATAATAGTTGATGACTACCAAAATAAACGGAGGTAACAGCATAAGAAACATCGCCCTGTTGGTCACCAATTCTTTCAAAAAGCCTCCCGGACGTTTTGAAAGCTTTGGTTTGAGTGTGGTGTCCACATTTGTAAACATTTCATACTCTCCTTATATAATTTTTTTATTTAAGTGACGTTTTAGGTTTGATTAGATATGTAAGTAGATCTAGTATACAGGCTTATTAAGCTCAGCCATTTTCTTTACAAATTCTTTTGAAGACATCCTTCCGGCAAACAGTTCAGCCACCAGATCCTTGTGTATTTCAGCATCAGCCGCCGGCAGAATGGTATCCCACCAATTGACGAAAGATGTTCCGGTTTCCATCAGTTTCAATGACTGTTTGGAGATGGGAGACATTTTGGATTTATCCAGATCATCTGTTTTCCAGCAGGAGAAACCCGCGCCGCTCAGATATCCTTCCCTGCCGGCCTTTTCACTGATAAATTCCAGAACATTAACAGCCTCCTGTCTGTACCTTGTATTAATATTTACATAGTACCCGTCTGCGCTTCCTCCATAAAACTCTTTCAGCGTGCCTCTTCCGCCGTTTATTACCGGAAAGGGTATCACTGTTACATATTTTTTAGTTGTTGATTCTGATTCTTCTATGATGGATTCGACCCAGTTCCCCTGATACATCATTGCCGCTTTCCCCTGTGAGAATTCGACCACCATATCATTAAAGCTGGTGCTTAGGGCATCGTTATTAAAGGCTTTTGCATTTACTAGCTGCAATAACTTATCAGCCGCAGCTTCAAAGTCCGGATTTTCAAACCGAGCGGGATTGTCAAGTGTATTCAGGCATGACTGATTACCTGCCTGCCGCATGGCTAGTATGTTATACCAGTACATGCCGGTCCACCTGTCCTTTTCACCGACAACAACAGGTATTATTCCTTTGGCTCTCAATTTTCTAACAGCTTCTAAAAGTTCATCATACGATTCAGGTATTTTAGCACCTGCCTGCTCAAATAACTGAGTATTACAGTATAAACTTGCAATAAAAATATACATGGGCAGACTGTATATCTTTCCGTCAAACCTGCAGTAGTCTATTGCTCCGGGAACTAATTTGTCCAATGTTCCCGCGTTTATATACGAATCCAACGGAAGAATATTTCCTCCTGAAATATAGGGTTCCACAAAACTGCCACCCCACATATAGAATAAATCCGGAGCTTCATTTGCTGCCAGCGCAGTTCTTATTTTTGATTTATACTGTTCACCATTCCAGCTTAACTCTTTAACCTGGATGTTTGGATTTTGAACATTCCATTCTCTGATAGCATCTTTCAGGGGATTTGTCTTCTTATTGGATACATTTACCCATTGATGCCATAAAATTAACGTTTCCGGTTCTGAAGCGACATTCTCCCGAGGGGTTTTATTGAATTGCATTTTTATGCTGCATGCAGTCTGGCTGAATAATAAAGAAAGCACAATTACCGTTAATAAAATAATTCTCATTAACTTGCTCATTGTTTGTTCTCCCTCAGTTAAATTTAACTTCAGCTTGTATATCATTATACCCGGTACTTTGACGTAACTCGATTCATTATTTTGCTGTTTACATTCAAAATCTTAGCATGGAAGAACCTTTTATTAAGTTATTCATATTGGAGTTATACTTTTTGGAATAAAAATTTTGGAAATTATAATTTTGAGTTTTTGCGGAATTCATTAATGCTGCAGCCGTTAAATTTTTTAAATATTATACTGAAATAATGGGAATCATTTATTCCGATTCTTTCACCTATTTCGTATACCTTAAGGTCGGTTTCCATAAGAAATTTTACGGCACTCTCCATCCTTACCTTTGTAAGATATTCCACGAAAGTCTGGTTGGTTCCCTGCTTGAACAAACGGCACAAGTGGCTTGGACTGATAAAGAATTCTTTGGCCACAGCCGAAAGTGAAAGTTCCGCATTGCTCATGTTTTTTTGGATATACTCACAAATCTGCATAATTAAAGAATTGGCTTTTTTTTCATTAATACAGTGCACTTTATTTATAACTTTAATAATTAGACTTTTGATATAACTCTTCAATTCAACCAGATTATCTATTCTTGAAACCTGCTCATAAGCCTGTGTAGGATATTCCCACAAGCTTGACGCATCAATTTTCAGTTCCAGCAGAACATGCATGCAGGCTGACAGCACATCAAAAGCCTCCAAGCGTATATTTTCCATAGTTGCTGCAGAACAATAGCGGCCTTCTGCAAAAAGCTCTTCAATCAGCTCATACATTTTTTCCCTCATACCTGCTTTAATGTAAAAATCTATTTTTTCAGCCTTGTTAGGGATACTTCTTCTGGAAACTTCATTGCTGTATGTTATGTCGGAATAGTTTATAACCTGGTTTTTGCCGATGACAACCTTGTAATTTAAAGCATCACATGCTTCACGGTAGGAGATTTTCATATTTTCGATTCCCTCAACCTTGCTTCCGATCCCAATGCATACAAAACAGTTGCATCTGTTAATGATCAGTGTTTTAATTGCTTCACAGCATTCGGTCATATCCAGTGATTCATTATTGCTCATCAGGACAATTCTTCTGCTGCTGTCAAAAAATGTCCATGTATACTCATCTCTTCTGGTAATCTGACGTATTCGTTCGGCACACTGAATTTCCAGGAGGATACTGTTTTCCTCCCCGGCGTCCATCACCTTTATAGAATTGCTGACTTCTATAACAGCCGTTTGAAAGTAATGGGCTTTAGGATTTATTTCAAGCCCGAAATACGTCAATTTATCGGCTATTTCACAAGTGCTAAGTTCACCCTGTAAAAGCTGAATCATAAACTTTTCTTTCAGGTAGGGAAGATTCAGCTCCAACTGCTGTTTCAATTTCTCATACTCCTTGATATGTGTCCTCTCGGCCGCAATTTTTCTTTTCAACTCCAGTGCAACCTTTTTTATTTCCTCAGCATTAATGGGTTTCAACAGAAAATCCGAAATACCGAGTTTTATGCTTCTCTTTGCATAATCAAATTCATCATGGCCGGTTATGACCACAATTTTAACATGGGGGTACTTTTCAATTACATTTTTGCTGAATTCTATTCCATCCATAAAAGGCATGCAAATATCCGTGAAAATGATATCAGGCACCAAAGCATCAATCATGTCCAGCGCCTGTCTTGCATCAGGCGATTCACCCACTATTTCCATGTCCAGTTCTTCCCACTTTATCCGCATTTTTATAAGATTCCTGATTAAGTACTCATCATCTACTATAAAAATTTTCAAACTAGGCATGATTATACTCTCCGTTTCCATTATCAACAGGTATCAGTATTGTAATCCTGGTTCCTCTTCCCACATCACTTTCTATTTGAAAACAGTCCTCATTACCGTAAAAAATAGACAGCCGTTCAATTGTGCCCTTGAGACCAAAGCTGGTATCGGTTGCTCCTGTGTTATCTCCTAAAATTTGTTCTATATATTCTTGAGACATGCCAATACCGTCATCTTCTATTGTAATCCGTATACGGTCAGCCAGGTGTTGTGTTTTCAAAGTGATAGCACCGCCCCCAGCCTTGTTCCGGAGACCATGGTACAGGGAGTTCTCCACCAGAGGCTGTAAAACAAGCTTCAGAATTTTGTAACTGTTACATTTTTCATCAATGATAAAATGTGCCTCAAACAAGTCAGGGTACCTCATTTTTTGAATCTTGAGATAGTTTTTTACCATAACAATTTCCTGACCGATGGTTATAACTTCCTTTCCCTTGCTTAGACTTATCCGGTAGTAGTTTCCCAGAGCTTCAACCAGATCGCATACAGAAGTGGTCTCTCCCATGAGTGCCAGGGAGTTTATAGAGTCCAGAGTATTATACAAAAAATGCGGCTTTATCTGCGCCTGCAAAACATTCAGTTCCGCCTTTCTTTTTACTTTCTGTTCCGTTATCACACGCTTTATGAGATTTTGTATTTCACGGATCATTATGTTATATCCGTCCCGCAGCTGTCCAATCTCATCCTTTCCGGCTTTGATATTAACCTCTTTAAATTCGCCTTTTTCTACGCCCTTCATGGATTTCAGAAGTTTTTTGATGGGTATGGTAATCATTCTGGAGGTAAAAACAGTTCCTACAAACAGCAGCGCACTGTTTATCATTATTATTGCAAACCCAATCAAGCCCGGAACCGCCGTTTCATTGGACAATTCCTTAACCGGCATGACACTGACAATCTTCCAGCCATACCTGTCTTCAAGCAGGTATGAAAGAAGGCATTCGGTATTATTAACATCCCGGATCAAAAACCCTTGCTTTTGTTTTTCAAATAATTCGGACAGATTACCTTTACCTATATCAACCCCATTGGATTTGATTATGCTTTGATTGTTCTGGTCAAATATTGTAACGTCTGTCATGTAATTGTTCGTTATATTGGCAAACGAATCTTTGAAGGTATTTTCAGATATGTTTATTATCAATACTCCAAGCGCTTCAGTGGTATTTATATCTCTGACAAGCCTGATCATCGATAT
>JAEWJR010000126.1:0-10454 GCA_023386445.1 Bacillota bacterium
ATTAATTACCAGCATAACGATACCGTCATTTTGCCCATAGGAAATCAAGGGTTTTGAATAAGTAACCATTGTCATACCTACAGCACCGGAGGGAGTATAATTGTAAAGCTCGGCTTCTATTTCTCCAGACAGTCCGCCTTCACAAAGATTTTCAGTCATTTTGTCATACCACTCTTCATACTGTATCCCTTTAAAACTCATATACCGTTTATAAAATTGTTCATAAGTATAGGTAATTTGATTGTTAATAACCATTTTACTTTTATTGAAAAAGATAAAATAATTCCACACAAATTTGTTGGAGGTATTGTAATTGGTAAGGCTATCCCTTGTTCTGATGATTGAGTATGAATTAGGATACTGTAATGGGTTTTTGATACCCTGAAACGCACTTACATAACCATTTGAAATAATTTGATCGGCCATGGAATCTGCTTCCTCAAATCTCTGCTCCAGAATGGAAGACGCCTGCCTTAAAATGGTATTATTTTCATTTATGGCATCAGAATATACGATTTTGTATGTATTGATATAGTATACATAGCCTATTGCCAGCGGTATTATTAAAACTGTAAAATAAGTGATAAAATATTTCAGAAGATATTTATTTGAGGCTCTGACAGATAGTAATTTGATAATTTTTCTTAAATGTCTGATAATCATACTATTGCTCCAAGTCTTTTTATTTACATAATTAATTTTATTATAACATTAAAATTATTCATTAAGTATCAAATCTAAAGAATATACAATTACTAAAAAAATGCACATTGCTTATTTTTATGATTAACTGAAAGGCTGTCCTGAATTTAATATTTATTCTAAGGGCTGGAATACAACCTTCTGAATCTCCCGGGAGAGCACCCTTCATATTCCCGGAAGACCGAACCGAAATAGCTGCAGTTTTTAAAACCCGTATCCAGGGATATAGCTTTTACACTTTTATCAGGATAATTTATAAGCTCCTCTTTTGCCGCATTAACCCTGCACCGGAGAATGTAAGTAAAGGGGCTGATGCCGAATTCCTTTTTAAATATTCTGCAGAGGTAGGAGGAAGAAATACCTGCCTGTGCAGCCAGCTCCTCAAGTGAAATATCATCTTTTAAATTATTTTTTATGCATGCGGTAATAGCATTCAGCTTTTTTTTCAGCTGTGTATCGTTTTCGGAGTTTTCCTGCTCAATAATATCATTTATGCCTGCAAGAAAGTTGTATAAAAGGCCTGAAGCCTCCAGCATACTTGTAGCTTTTTTAGCCTGCAGCAGCTTATACAGTTTTTTATAACAAAAGATCACTTCATCAGGACTCTTGAGTCTGAACACCTGAGCCTGGCTCATACCTGCGGCATTGAGCAGAATACCGGCACCAGAGCCTGAAAATATTATCCACCTGAGTGACCAGGGTTCTGCTACAGGATAATATTCGTGAGGTACATCAGGATAAAAGAAAAAGGCTGTTTTCTCTTCTATATAATATTCACTGTCATATATTAAAAGCTTACCGGCTCCCTGTTCACAAAATGCCAGATGGTAAACGGGGAAGCCGTCCTTTCTTGTGACATGATCCTGATAATGTTCATATCCAACCCCTGTTACATAAAGCGGAAGAGAAATATCCCGTTCTGTAAGCAAAGAGAAAATTCTTTCCATTTCCTGCTCCTTGAGTTCAATATATTTATATATTTCAAAATATTTAGATTGTATCACTAATTTTATCAAATATATAATATCAATATAGTTATATATTTGCAACAATCTTAATATAATCAGCCAGTATTACAGCTGAATAAATTTTTATAAGAGAGGATTTTTATAATGAGTAAAAGGTCTGTCCCGTTAAGCGGGGATTGGTATGCAGCTCTGGATGAAAAGGATACTGGGATAAGTGAGAGATGGTATGAGCATTTATTTGCAGAAAAGGTGAAATTGCCCGGTACACTTGATGAAAATGGTGTCGGCAAACCGGTAACGGCTGCCGACACTTTTAGATTGAACCGCCTCCGTAAGTATGTTGGGGCGGCATGGTACAACAGATCAGTAATCCTGCCCGATGAAACGGTTAATAAACATGTCACCTTGTTTCTTGAAAGGTGCATGTGGAAAACCGACCTGTGGGTAAATGGAAAATATGCCGGTTCGGAAAACAGTTTATGTACGCCTCATAAATATAAGCTTGACGGTCTGCTTAAAGCAGGGGAAAATTTAATCAGCATAAGGGTAGATAACTCACCTGTCTTTAATCTGGGAGTAATGAGCCACGGATATTCGGAAGAGGTCCAAACCGTTTGGAACGGGATAGTGGGAAGAATAGAGCTGGATATCAGAGATAAGGTTTATGTGGATAAAGCAGATGTGTATCCGGATATGGAAAGCAGTAAGTTAACAGCCAGGCTGCTGCTGGTGAATACTGCTGAAAAACAGGCCGGAGGCTTGATAAGCCTCTCGGTCCGTTCTCATGACGGAGGAACTGCCATAATAGAAGATTCACAATATTTCAGCATAGGGGCAAATTCATCAGCTGTCGTTGAATTGACCCAGGAGTATAAGGACAGGCTGGGCTTGTGGGATGAGTTTAAACAGTATTTATACATAATGGATATAACTCTGGAATGCCAGAGTGAAAATGAGGATGAAGTATATGCCGACTCAAGCCGTGTACTTTTTGGCATTCGGAACTTTCAAGCTGAAGGTCCTGTATTTAGGCTGAACGGCAAAAACATATTTTTAAGGGGAACTCATGATGCGGGTAATTTTCCGCTGACGGGCTATCCGTCAATGCGGGTGGAGGACTGGAAGCGCATATACGCAACAGCGAAATCTTACGGCATCAATCACTTCAGATTTCACTCATGGTGCCCGGGCGAAGCCGCATTTACAGCTGCCGACGAAGAGGGTATGATATTGCAGGCAGAACTGCCCTTGTTCGGATACACTGCTCCGCCCCTGGGACAGGATGAACCCAGAGACAGTTTTCTGAGACAGGAACTGCTGAGAATTCTGAATGAGTACGGCAACCATCCGTCCTTTTGCATGATGTGCATGGGAAATGAACTTCGGGGCGATTATGAAAAGCTGGCCGAATTTGTTGAACTGGGCAGTAAAACAGACGACAGGCACCTTTATTCGGCGGCGGCCAACAATGCTGCAGAACCCAGGGTGGGAATAAAACCAAATAAGGGGGACCAATACTACATTGCCCACGAAGCAAGAATAAACGGTGAAAGGGTTAACCGACGCTGTGAGGCCGTTTTCAACAACGAGCGGCCTGAAACAACATCCGACTACGGTGAGACACTCAAGGGTATAAATGTTCCAACCATATCGCATGAGGTGGGTCAGTGGGAGATTTATCCAAATTTTGAGGAGATAAAGAAGTATACAGGTGTTTTAAAGGCTAAAAATTTTGAGACCTTTAAAGAGTCTGCAATATCAAAACAGCTTTTACATAAAAATAAGGACTTTGTAAATGCTTCGGGAAAGCTGGCTGTTTTATTGTACAGGGAAGAAATAGAGCGGTCACTGAGAACTGCGGATTATGGAGGTTTTCAGCTTCTTGACATACATGATTTCCCGGGACAGGGAACTGCTCTGGTGGGTTGGCTGGATGCCTTCTGGGATTCAAAAGGTCTGGTTGAACCGCAGGAGTTCAAAAACTGGTGCGGTCACTCGGTACTCCTGGCGAGAATGGAAAAGCGCGTTTGGCTGAATAGTGAGGTGTTCAGCGCCAAGGTGGAATTTTCAAACTACAGTCAAAATAATTATTCTCAGCTTAATATCAGTTGGGAATTAACGGACATTGAAGGTAAAGTATACTCCTGCGGTGAATTCGAGGCTATCAACGTTCCCCAGGGCAGACTTTCCTGTATAGGGAAGGCAGAGGCTGAACTCCATAAGTTTAAAACTGCTGAAAAGCTCATATTTAGACTTACCGCAGACGGAATTTCTATAACAAATCAGTGGGATATATGGGTGTATCCCGAAATGGCCGGTATTGATATACCGAAACACATATATCTTGCCGACAGCTGGAATGACGGTGCAGTCAAAGCCTTGCGCGAAGGCGGAACCGTACTTATGTTTGCCCGAACTGTAAGGAATTCGGAGGCGATGTGCTTTACTACTCCGTTCTGGAATACTCAAATGTTTGAAAACCAGAGAAAGACCATGGGTATTCTTTGTGACCCAAGGCACCCTGCCCTTTTGGATTTTCCTACCGAATTCCATTCAAACTGGCAATGGTGGGAACTGCTTGCCGATTCGGAATGTATCGGTATAAATGAACTGCCTGCAGGGTTTGAGCCGGTTGTTTATGCTATAGATCATCCTGTCAGAAATAACAAACTTGGAGTTGTTTTTGAAGCTAAGGCTCTCAACGGAAAACTTTTAGTATGCAGCCTTGATTTGAACCGTGATTTAAGCGGGTTACCTGTGGCAAGGCAGCTGAGGCACAGTCTTTTGAAATACGTTCAAAGTGAGCTGTTTAACCCTGAATTCCATGTGGAGGAGAATATTCTGGCAGATATGCTGTCAAAGAAGGCGGCATCCAATTTGAAGCTGCTTGCAAAGAATATTAAAGCATCCGATACAAAATACTCCAGCAAGGTTGATTATATTATTGATTCGGATACGTCAAACTTCTGGATAACAATGGGGGGGCAATACCCTTATGTCATAGATATTGAACTTATTGAAAGTACAGGGATAAAAGGCTTTAGCTATTTACCCAGACAGGATGGCATGACAATAGGACTTATATCCAGATATGAAATATACATATCTGGTGATCCCGGGCAATACGGTGAGCCTGTTGCTTCCGGAAGCTTTGAAAATAAGCTTGGAAAACAAGAAATCATGCTTAATTGGATTGATGACGGCTTCAATGTTACCAGAAGCAAGGCCGGAAAATACATCAGATTTGTTGCGGTTGAAGGTTTCAACAATGACAGTGAAGCTGCAATTGGCAGCCTGGACATTATAACAGTATGAGCAGGAAAAAACAAAAGCAAACATGGTCAAAAAACAATGAAAACTGGTCAGCATTTGTTAGTGTAATTTAAAATCAGGTTGATATAATATATAAAGACAGGGAGGCTTAGTGCCGTAGCACTGCCGTAAAAGGAAGAAAAATATTATGAAAAGAACTTTAGAATATTTTGGTGCAGGCGGAAATCCGGTATCTCAGGACAACCGTGAAATTCTGCCCCACGGGACCGAAGAATTTTCCATGAGCGTACACATGACCCGGGTTTTGGAAGGCATGGACATTGCTCTTTATTATCATTGGCATGATGAACTTGAAGTACTTTACATGGCAAGCGGTAAAATGAGAATATGCATCGGCCATAAGGAGTATATTTTAAATGCGGGCGATATGGCTGTTATTTCTCCGGGAACACCTCATATGGCATACAGGGTAGACGGCGGAGAATTAAAATACTACGCTGTGCTGGTGCATATCAATTTTCTTTCCAGCCGGTATAATGATCTGATACAGAACCGCTATATCCTGCCTGTTTTTATGGGGTGGAAAAAGGTTCCCCGGATAATATCACAGGAAATGGCCTGCTATTCCAAGCTCAAGAACAATATCGAAAGTATCCTGGAAATTTACCGGGAGGAACAGACAGGATATGAATTAATAATAAAGAGCTGCCTGTACAGTTTGCTGTATCATATTCTATCAGCCTGTGAAGACGGGCAGGACAGTGAAAACTATACTGCAAGATGGGTAAGAGATGTCCTTTATTTTGTTAAAAACAATTTCAATCAAAAAGTTACCTTAAGCGACATGGCCGGTTATGTAAATATGAGCGAAGGGTATTTCTGCCGTTCAATGGAAAAAGTATTCAAAACATCTCCTATGGAGTTTTTAAACAGGTACCGCATATCCCAGGCCGTTAGAATAATTGAGAGCTCCAGCAAAAAATTGGGAGACATCGCATTTGAAACCGGATTCAGCAATGTAAACAGGTTTACCGATTCCTTTAAAAAAATAATGTCATGCACGCCTTTGCAATACCGGCAAAAATTAACCAAGAACCCGCAGTCCCAAAATATTACGGCTGCTAAAAAAAAGGAGGAGCACAATGCTTAAACTGGATAAGGAAAACAGGAGAATTATTTTCCAAAGACGGGACGAATTAACCGTCATAGAACCATATGGTCCGAACTGTCTTAGGTGCCGCTCAACCAGAAATGCAGTGATATCTGATGAAGCATGGACCTTGCTGCCGCCTGCAGCGGAAGCTGTGTGCGCTATAGAAGGAGACGGCAAAGCTGCCACCATCACAAACGGTGACATATCGGCAACAATTGAGGTTGGAGAACCCAGGTTCGGTGGAATTGTCAGTTATTACAGAAAAGGGGAAAGAATTCTGCGTACAAGGTCTGAAGGGGATTACATAAATAACTTTGTCCATGTGGAAGGAACCCATTATCAGGTCAAGGCTATATTTGAGGCAAATGAAGGAGAGCATTTTTACGGACTGGGGCAGGAAATGGAAGACGCTTTTGACAGAAAGGGAAGCACCTGCAATCTCCTGCACTATAACACAAAATCCACTCTCCCATATTTATATTCTTCATTGGGCTATGGTTTTCTATGGAACAACCCTGCACCGGGAAGGTGCGAAACAACCCGCAATCATACGCTTTGGTGCTCGGACAGCGCATATCAGATAGATTACCTGATTTTTACCGGTGACAGCCCCCGGGAGGTTATGAGGATTTATTGCGACCTTACAGGCTATTCTCCAAAATTCCCAAAGTGGGCATCGGGCTTCTGGCAGTGCAAGTTGAGATATGAGAGCCAGGAAGAATTGATGGAAGTTGCGAGAGAATATAAAAACAGAGGAGTTCCCATTTCGGCCATAGTAGTCGATTTTTTTCATTGGACAGAGCAGGGTGAATGGAAGTTTGATCCTAGATATTGGCCTGATCCGGCAAAGATGTGCAGTGAACTGGAAGAAATGGGAATCAAACTGATTGTATCAATCTGGCCTACCATTAATCCCAACAGCGAGAACTATGAGGAAATGAACAATGCTAATATGCTGATACGCACTGAAAACGGCCAGTACGGCACCTTTTCCTTTCATGGGCAGCAAACCTTCATTGATGCAATGAATCCGGAAACACGTTCGTATGTCTGGGACAAGGTTAAGAAAAACTATTATGATTATGGGATAAAGAATTTCTGGCTGGATGAAGCCGAGCCGGAGGTGCATCCGCAGCAATTCGGGCACCTGCATTTTTATCTGGGAAACGGTGCGCAGACTGCAATGCTCTACCCGTACTACTATGCCCAAATGTTTTATGACGGACTCAAGGAGCAGGGCGAGGAGGAGATCATTTCCCTTACCAGAGCTGCCTATCCTGGAAGCCAGAGGTTTGGGGCGGCTGTGTGGAACGGAGATATAAGGTCGGACTGGACCGCACTCCGCCAAAGCGTTACCAGCGGATTGTCCATGGCGATTTGCGGAATACCCTGGTGGAACAGCGACATCGGCGGTTTTAGTATGGGAGACACTGAAAGTGATGATTTCAGGGAGTTAATCGTAAGGTGGTTTCAGTTCGGGTTGTTCTGTCCTATTATGAGGCTTCACGGGGCCAGAAAGAGAACGGAAAACCAGCAGGACAGGAATCCGGGAATTATCGAGAGGAGCGGAGGGCCAAATGAAATCTGGAGCTTCGGGGAGAGAAACTATCATATTATCAAGGACCTTATTGAAACCCGCGAAAGGCTCAGACCCTATATAGATAAATATATGCATATTGCAAGCAGGACGGGAGCTCCAATTATGCGGCCGATGTTTTTTGACTATCATGAGGATCCAGTCTGCTATACATTGGAAGACCAGTATATGTTTGGAGAGGATATATTATTTGCTCCAATACTAAGCCGGGGACAGACCAAACGAAGCATGTATCTTCCGGATGGAAACTGGGTAGGTATAATTGACAAAAAGCTGTATAAAGGCAAGCAGGTTGTTGAGGCAGAAGCCGAGCTTGATCAGTACATAGCATTTGTAAAACAAGGGAGTGACGTATTAGAGCTTTTTAGTTATTAGGCCGTGGGGCAGTACTGTTAGAAAGCATGAGAACCGGAGGATGGAATAGATGGAAGATATGCAAAATGAAGGATTACTGCTGGTGTACACCAGAAAGCCGGATGAGGGCTGTTACACCCCATCTTTGGCAAACAGCATACACTTCGCCTTCAGTGAGGATGGAAAAAGCTATAAGCCAATGAATCAAAACTTTGGCATTGTTTATGCGCCTGCTTCAATAAGCCTGTCCAACACAATTAATGAAAAAGGACTTAAAAGTCCATTTCTATTCAGGGGAAAGGACGGCACTTACTGCATTGCGGCTGTGCGTACTGCAGCAGGAGGTGAAATAGACGCCGAAAGCAAGGGGAGCATTCTGCTCTGGACTTCTGCAGACCTGATTAATTTTAAGGAACGGGGTCTTGTAGATTTGAAGAAGAATGCCTATGTTCAGGCATTAAACTGCGTATACAGGGAAGCTGATAACATGTATGAAATCCGCTGGAGGGATGCTGGCGGGAATTATTTTGTGAATTATCTGGAGGAGGCGGAAGATTCCTTCACAGCTTCTGAAGCAGCTGTGAGCAGTCCTTTTGAACAACATACCCTGCAGGCTGCATTACCGGATATAGTTCCCGGCAATGCCATAAAGGTGGACGTAAGGTTTGGCAGCGGCCTGCTTAAGCATTGGTCGCCGTTGTTCAATGTAGCTGTCCGGGTTCCGGAAAAGGTAAGTGCCGCTTCGGAAGAAGATATACGGGCTGTTGGTGCGGAGATTGTGTATTCGGACGGCTCTATGGCCCGGAAAAAGGTGGTGTGGGATACCACAGGGCTGGATTTCAATAGAGCCGGTACCTATAGGATCAGGGGGAAAGTGGTGCAGGAGCAATATGCTTTTCCACTGGCTGTGGGATATGCCGATCCTCAGGTTTTTAAGTGGAAGGGAAAGTATTATTTTATTGCCACAAATGACAATACCGGTGCCATAGGCCTTTTCGTCAGGGAGGCTGATACAATTCAAGGCCTTTTCAGCGAAGGAATACTGGAACAGGTCATTCTGGACTTTGATAAGGAGAGACAACTGGTTAAAACATTCTGGGCGCCGGAATTTCATGAAATCGGCGGAGAATTGTACATTCTCTTTGCAGTCCGGGGAGATACAGGAGGACCTCAGTCACACATGATGAGGCTGAAAAACGGAGGCAGCATTGTGAATCCAAAGGACTGGGAGGATCCTGTCCGTGTTTGCAGAAGGGATGGATCATATCTTGCCCGGGACGGCATTACCCTTGATATGACATACATGAATGTGGACGGGGCAGCTTATCTTGTCTGGTCCTTCCGCACAGGTTTTGGAACGCCTGACGACACGGGGTCCATGCTCTATATTGCCGCAACTGATACACAAAAGCCTTGGATGCTCACGTCTGAACCTGTTCTGTTATCGCGGCCGTTGCTGGGCTGGGAAAATAACCACGGAACCGTCAACAATGAAGGACCCTATGCCCTGCAGTTTAAGGATAAGGTTTACCTGGCATTTTCGGGCGGTGCGGCAGGGGGCTGCTCTTATGCAATAGGTTTTCTGAGCATAAACCTGAACGGAAATCCTTTAAATCCAACAGAGTGGACTAAAACCTGCACACCGGCGCTTTCCTACTGTTCGGTCCCGGGAGAATACGGTCCAGGGCATAATACTTTTTTTACAGATGAAGACGGGAGCGTGCTGGTTGCCTATCATGCACAGGAGACTCCCGGAAATACGCCCAGGTGTACCGCCGTCAGAAGGGTGCATTTTGATATTAACGGTACTCCGGTTCTGAACCTGTGTGACGAAAGGGCATTAAATGAAGAATTTGCCAATGTTTCCATGAGCGTAGTGCTTGAAAACTAATGTAATACTATAGCCGTATTGAAAGAGAACTCCTGAATTTATACCACACACTTTCTGTAGGTAGTATAAATTCAGGAGTTTATTTTGTGAGCACCATCTTAAAAAAAGACAATTTAATCTTAGAAATAAACAATTTCTTTTAGCTGCCAAGTCCCATATAATTACTATATGGATCCCGTTTGAAGGTTCTCAATATCTGGATATTCTTGTGCTTTAATCTGATTTTACATGCTTTATTATTTGTTTGCAAAAAGATATAACAAAGCTGTCATATTTACAAATATACAATTTACATGCTGTTATAAAAATATAGAAAATGAAGGTGATATGATGAAATTATTACTAAGCGGCAAGAAATCAGTTTCTATCAAAAAGTTTTTATATATTTTGCCTTTCATGATTTTACTGGGAGTTTTCGCCTACTATCCTCTGTATGGCTGGGTCTATGCTTTTTTTGACTATGCCCCTCCTATTCCCTTATCCAAGTCTCCCTTTGTAGGCTTGATGTGGTTTCAT
>JAEWJR010000158.1:0-33473 GCA_023386445.1 Bacillota bacterium
GCTTTCCACAACAGCTGCCGCCGAAGAGCTCAGCTGGACATTCATGTTTATCAAAAGCTCTCTCAGATATATCTGTAAAGGCACTTTTGCCGAATCACTGATAAAAATCAGCGAATTATACCACTCATTCCACCTGTCAACAGCATAAAACAGCGCAAATGTGGCAATAAAAGGCTTTGATATGGGTAAAATTATCTTCCAGAGTATATATAAATCATTCGCTCCATCAACCTTTGCCGACTCCTCAATACTATCGGGAAGAGTGTTGAAGTAATTTTTCATAATTATCAGATACATTGTCGTTATTCCCGTAGGTATGACCATTACCAGAATATTATTTACCAGGTGCAGGGACTGAATTACCAGATAGTATGGAATCAGGCCTCCTGAAAAAAACATTGTAAACAATATTGCCGACAATAATAAGTTCCTTCCCGGCATGGCTTTCTTTGACAGAGCATACGCACCCAATACCGAAAGGAACATATTCAATGTCACTCCCGTAATCGTCACAAAAACTGACACCCCGAAGGCCCTGTAAAAGTTGACCTCGGCAAAAAGATTTTTATATGTTGTGAGATCAAAGGAATAGGGAAGCAGATATACCGGATGTCTGGCCATACCCTCCACACTTGCGAAGGACAGTATTATAACATTATAAAAGGGAAACATGGCTACAAGTGCAAGTAATGTCAGTATTGCTGTTATGACTATATTTATGGTCATATCCCCTTTGTTGATTTTCTGCCCGGCACCCTTTGAATTTTTCCCGAATAAACCATCATCCATATAAGTCTTAGTATTATTCATAGTCTCTCTCCGATTTATATTTTAATGAACCTGTAAATTTTAGAACAGGCCTTGTTCACCTGACTTTTTAACAAGTGTATTTGCCAGGTATATCATTGTTACATTGATAGCCGACTTCAGGAAGCCCACTGCAGTCATATATCCGAAATCAGCACCAGTCGTAAAGGTTGTACGGTAAACAAATGTGTCAATTGTATCTGCCACTCCATAGA
Source organism: Bacillota bacterium (assembly GCA_023386445.1). Taxonomy (GTDB): domain Bacteria; phylum Bacillota; class Clostridia; order Acetivibrionales; family DSM-1351; genus Ruminiclostridium. The sequence continues at coordinate 1,023 of JAEWJR010000158.1, forward strand.
CAGGAGAGCTGTAAAGATTGAATATCTGATCAAAGCTTGAGCCCAGATTCAGCATTTGGCCTATGGTCAATATGAATAATATTGCAACGGTGGGACGTATCCCGGGCCAGGTAACATACCTGATCTGGTGCCACCTGCTGGCACCGTCGATTTTGGCTGCTTCATAAAGCTCGGGAGCTATTCCTGCCAGAGCAGCAATATATATGATGGAATCCCAGCCTATTTCCTTCCATATATGTGATATGTAAATAACGGGTCTGAATATGGACGGATCAGACAAAAACGGGACTGTGCCGCCTCCCAGGTTTGAAATCACCTGATTTACAACTCCGCTTTGACCCAGAATATTTGTCATTATTCCGGCAAGTACGATCCATGATATGAAGTGCGGAAATGTCAGTATGGTCTGAAAAAGCTTTTTTGCGCGGTGAAATATCAATTCATTAAGCAAAATAGCCAATATTATAGGCGTCGGAAAATGGAAAAGCAGCTTGCCGAAGCTTATGATTATAGTATTTTTAAAGGCACTCCAAAAACTTGTATCGCTCATCAAATCAATAAAATGCTGAAAACCAATCCATGGGCTTCCCAATATGCCCTTACCGTAATGAAAGGTTTTAAACGCCAGAGTTATGCCATACATTGGCGTATATGCAAAAATTGCATACCATACAACTACAGGAAGCAGCATCAGGTAAAAATATTTATAATAGAAGATTGATTTTAAAATTGAGGTTTTGTGTGCCGACAACCCTTTCTTTGAAGACATGTAATTCCTCCTCGAGACTGCATAATTTTTTTCATACTGTTATCACAGCTTTCTTATTCTTATTCTAACAACAGGTTACTATGTAAACCATAAACGCAGCTTAGTTAAAGTATGTATTATCATTAGATAATTTGGCTTTTATAAGTGTACATGCCACATTTTTTATAATTTCAGTCCATGTCACGTCTTTCCATTAACTGAATCAAACCTCTTTATTCCCCGGGCTCTATAGGCATTGACACAATCTTCAATCTCTTCTGAAGTCATTATTTGATTTACAGAATGAAATACCCAGTCAACATCCATGGTGTAGGTTCTTTTACCGCCTTCTGGCAATAAAGCGCCCTCTTCGTTTAAAAACCAGAGGTTGAATGAAATATTCATTAGGGCTCTGGGATAAAACTTTTCCCCATGAACCGCCCTCAGCACACCGTCTATATAGTACTTTACCGTACCTGCGGCTGCTACACACACCAAAACATGCCAGCCTTCATGGCTTTCATTTATTGCATCATTGATGTTATCCATTTTAAAATCGGGAAAATCCTCATATGTATGCCACGAGGTAAGCCACATTGTGGCTCCCTCTCTGCCCCAACCGCCATTACTCAGATACTCAAAATCACATTCGCTGTACATGGGATCACTTGCATATCTGAGCGGTGATATTGTAAAGAAGGTCTCATTAATCTTATCTCCGTTTTCTCCGGCCTGGGGCTTATCGGAGAATCTTACCCTTGCGGCGTAAGTTCCCTCAAAGTATTTTGTTTCGTGAAGTATCTCGGCGTGACTGCAGCCTGAAGCGGTACCGTCGGTTGAGGCACTAAGTCTCATAATATTATTTTTACTGTTCTCCGGATCACTTATAAAACGGATATTATCCCGGGACCAGCTGCAGCCGGCTGGACCCGGGCCGGCAATACCCTCCTTTACACACCACTTGAAACCGGTAAGGTTTTTGTCTTCCGGACCGGTATAGTCAAAATCATCAAACATTATTTGTATATTTTCTGTCTGTTCCATTTTTCCTTGTGTCATAGCAAACTCTCCTTTTATAATTAATCTTATTAGATCAAAAGTTTCGAAGCTCATTCCGCAAGTCCAGCAAATTTACAAACAGGGAGGCGGTTCCATGCCGTCTCCCTGTTTGCAGTATATGTATTTCTAATTTTAGTCCATAGTTGAAGCTGTAATAATTACAACAGCTCAAATATCGCCTGAACGCAGCTGCACTTTCTAATACACTTCTACTTCCACAAAGTGGTTATATGGGTTAGCATTGCTTCCATTTACATACAGCCTCACATAACGGGCATTTACTGTGTTAAAGTTAATGGTATTTCCGCTGCTGCTTTCAGCGTATTCACTGTCTGTTCCCGGGCCAAAGCCGGCGCTGTTGTCGGTGTCATTATTGAAAACCATGGTAACACCGGTGTTGAAGTTGGGATCATCGGATACCATTGCTATGACGTCATGGTACTGCCTTCCGTCACCGTAGTAGTGCCACTGTTTTATGGTATTTATACCATAGCTCTTTTCCAGATCGATCTGTATCCACTGCAGCCCTTCCCCGACACCAGCCAGGTTGTAGGTGGCCTTGTCCGAATCTGTAATCACCGAACTGTTTGCAATATATATGCTCGAAGTCACACTCTTTCCCAGTGCCAGGTTTTCGGTGTTGCCTCCCGGATTCTGATTTACAGTGACTGTTATTGTGTTGCTCTGTAATGTTTTTCCGCTGGCATCGACAACCTCAGCCCTGTAGGTATAGGTTCCCGGAGTTTTTCCTGAGGCCGGAAAGCTGAAGGTCTGAACAGTGGAGGAATTCACTGCAATTGGGTTGTTCAAAACCGTGCTTGCAGTGTTACCCGTTGTTTCATACAGCTTTACGCTGGCCGCGCTGTTATATGCCGGAACACTTACCGTAATTTTGTAATTTCCCGTGTTGTTTGTGCTGTCTGCCGAAACGGCAGGAGCTCTCAAAACAGGAGCTGAGGTTACTGTTACGGTAAGATTGCTGCTCTGTGCGGTGTTTCCATCCGCATCGGATAATTCAGCTCTATAGCTGTAGGTTCCGGCGGATTTATTAGCTGCCGTATAAGTGAAAGTTTGCACTGACGGCAGATTTGGCGTAATTGTTTTGTTGAGAACTATATTTGAGGTACCGCCTGCTGTTTCATACAGTTTGAGATTAGCTGCCCTGTTATTTGCAGGAGCGGTAACAGTTACTATGTAATTGCCTGTATTATTTGCATTGTCTACACCTATAGCTGCGGGTAACACTGTACTTCCGGAAGATTGGGTTACCTGGACCGTGACGGTAGTGCTCTGTGTGGTTCCCGATGAATTGGACAGGTCGGCTCTATAGCTGTATATTCCGTTCCCTTTGCCGTTTACATTATATGTAAAGGTCTGTTCCTGTGAGGAGTTTGGTGAGACTGCCTGTGTAAGTACTTTGCCGCTCCCTTCATAGATATCTATGGAAGTTGCTGCACTGTTTGGAAGCACCTTGGCGGTTATGGTATAGCTGCCGGAATTTACCGGGTTGTCCACTGCAAGTATGGCAGCTTTGGGTCCGTTATTGGTGCCTGAACTCTTAACAGTATCTTTTCTGGATATGGAATTATTCCTGTAATAATTGACATTTGCTGCAGTTTGTGCGGGAGTCATAAGCTTGTCCTTGGCATAGTACACCCAGTCAACATCCTGAATATAGGCTCGCTGGCTGCTGCCGCCCGCCCATACTCCATCTATGAACCATTGATTGAAGGACAAAAACATTGGTGTGGTAGGAACATATTTACCGCTGTGTGAAGCAACCAGAGATCCGTTGATATAATATTTAACCTCTGAACTGGAGCATTGTATTGAACAGATATACCAGCCCTCAAAGCTCCGGCTTGTTGCCTGTGTTACTCTGTCACTGCCTGTGTCCCAGGTAGTGTTCCACATGGTATTGGTGGGCTTCCCCCAGCCTCCGTTAGGCAGATATTCAAAGTCCATCTCGCCATAATCGGTACTGTTTGCAAGTGTGTAGGGTGATATTGTATAAAAGGTCTGAACTACCTGATCTCCGTCAGCACCGTATACCGGAGCATCTGAGAACTTTATTCTGGCTGAATAGGTTCCGTATAAAAACTGCCGGGGAGCCAAAAGTTCAGCCTGCACGGTATTATTTCCCTGACCGTTGGTTGCAGCTGTCAGTCTGAGAAGTTTGTCAGCGGGGTTCTCAGGGTTGGACACAAAGGCTACATTGTTTTTGGACCATACACAGCCGCCTGGGCCTGGACCTCCCGTCCTGTCACTGACCTCATATCCGAAATCGATTAATGACTGATCGGAACTGGTATTGTATACCTTGAAGTCATCGAAAAACACGGCCGGTGAATCGTATCCGCCCGGATTTTCAGCAGGTGCCGGTGGAATAGGCGGCGCCGGAATTATGCACGTCCATGCATTTCCCAAAACATCCATGGGTTCTTCGTTTACAGTATACCATTTAGCCTGCCAGGTGGCACGATTGTGAGTAACAATACTGTTTGCGGGATATGCTGTTGTTGCATTCCATTCGGGATAAGCCGCTGCACCGGCAGTGTCAATACTACATGCCAATGGTATTGCCGTAGTAATCAAGCACACAACCAGCAAAAGAGTAAATACCTTTTTAAAACTTACCCGATGCCTTGAATTAAAAATTCTCATACTACTATCCTCCATTCTCCAAACAATAATTTAACACTAGCATTAAAGTGCCTGTTCTCCTTTTACTTTTATACTACCTCAACCGGTCCGTTTTTTATATGAACCAGAATTAGATAATATATTTAAAAAAATGCAAAAAAAATAAGAAGTTTGTAAAAACTTCTTTGAGTTCTGGTTTTAATCCATAAACAACTAATTACAATCCATATAATTACTTTTATGTATTATTAAGTTAACACATTCAAGCTGATTTAACGCGTTGTGCAAGTTAATTTAATTTTTGCTTTACCTGTGTAATTTTTTTATATCAACTGGTAACTTCCGTACTAACTTCATGCAATAAGGACGCAGCCAAAACAGTTACGAAAATTGTATCGCCTCATTTAAAACGGTTTTGCGGGCACAGCACACAAAGCTTTACGCTACTCCTTGTGTCTGAATTGCCCGGGCGTTACTCCGGTGGTTTTCTTAAAAACTCTGATAAAGTAGAAATAGTCCGAATATCCGCATTTTGCAGCTATTTCACCCTGGGAGTATTCTGTCTTCTGCAGAAGCTCCTTCGCATAATTCATTCTCATTTTAGTAATATAATCAGTAAACGTCATTCCCAGCTCTTTTCTGAATAGCTGACTTATATAGTTTGGATTGATGACAAAATCCTGGGCCAGACTTCTAATGGAGATATCCTTGAAAAAGTTTTGATTTATGTAATTAATGATCTTCTTAAAATATTCATTTCGTACTTCATCTGTAAGAACATTATTATTAGTCCCCATAAATCCGGTAATTTTATCTTTAATATATTCAACCATGGTATACATATCTATAAACAAATAACATATATCATCAAAGTTAAAAACATATTCCTCATAGCTGTCTTCACCAAGACTTCTGATACTGAATTTAACATAGTCATTGAAAATATTCATGGCATGCTTTATTGACAGCCTGCCTTCAACAGCGCTTTTATAAAAATTGTCCAGCTGTTTGACAAGTTCACTTAAATCCATCTTGATAAAAGCATTCTCATATTTTGCAATTAAGGCCTCAATATCAATATTATTGCTGTTAATGCTGTTTGAAATTTTTCTGGTGCCGGCGGTAAAAAACTGATATGCCAGTGTAAAGGCCTCGTCTATATATTTCCTCATACTAAATGCGGAGTACATTCCTTCGCAAATCCCGATACCCTTGACTCCCTCCGGAATCGGTTGAAGACTATGGGCTATGCTGCCGAAGTCGGTATACTTTCCAATATAAATCGTTTTACTGCTTCCTGTCTTTATTGAGATATATTGTTTATTTTCAAAGGCAAGCTCCTTACCTATGGAAGCAATAATAACAATCTTTTCACCCTCGGCTATTCCGTTGGCTTTGAAATATGAGTCCAGTTCGTGCCGTGCCTCTGAGGTTTCCTCCTCCAGCAGCGGAATTATATCCGGCTTTTCCTTCCTTCCGGTATTGTTCAGTATATTGGCGGCCTTCTTGAGAACTTTGGTGATCTCCTCATCATCAAAGGGTTTCAGACAATAGCCAACAGCCCCGTAGTCAAGAGCTTTTCTTGCATAGGCAAATTCCGCATATCCGCTTATAACAACAAACAGGATATCCTTATGTATTGCCTGGATGCTCTTGATAAGCTCAAGTCCACTCATACCCGGCATACGAATGTCGGTAAATACAAGATCCGGCTTTATTTCGCAAATCATCTCGTAAGCCTCTACACCATCCCGTGCACTCCCTGCAACTTCAAAACCGCAGCTTTTCCAATCAGTGCCCATAACCAGGCTTTTAACTATAAATTCCTCATCATCAACAATCAAAACCTTATACATACACCCTCCGACTCATCTTCCAAAATTATACCCCTAATCCCGGAATGGTAATTGTGACTCTGGTGCCCTCACCCTTCCTGCTTTCAAAATTCAATCCAAATTGGATTCCGTATGTAAGCTTCAATCTATTGTTCACATTATATATACCTATGCTGTCACCCTTAGTACTATCCTGTTTTTGTTCGGATAGTATATGTGGAGATTCCGCCAGCTTGAGTCTTATGCTGTCAAGCTTTGCTCCGTCTATTCCCAAGCCGTTGTCCTCCACCCATATGAGGAGATTGCCGTCTTCAAATTTACTTCCCACGTACAGAATACCTTTATCTCTTTTTGGTTCAATCCCATGGTAGATCGCATTTTCCACAAGCGGCTGCAAAATCATTTTCAGAACATCTGCATCCAGTGTCCTTTCCTCAAAGTCAAATTTAGCTTCAAGCCTGCTGCCAAATCTGATTATATGTATCTGAATGTAAGCACGGATAATATTTATTTCATCATTCAACTTCACAATATTTGATCCGTTTGCACTATACCGGAATATCAGCGCCAGTGCCTTTGACATCTCATACAGTTTGTCCACACCCTCTTCAAGGGATATGCCCTTCATAACCTCCAGTGTGTTATAGAGGAAGTGGGGATTTATCTGGCTTCTCAAATATGCAAGTTCGGCCTTGTCCTTCTGCAATTCCACTTCATAAAGCTTGGAGCTGGTTTCAAAAAGCCGCCTGGTCAGGTTATTTATTTCATTCATCATACTGTTAAACTCATATTCGAGAATATTTATTTCGGAGCTTCCCTCAAGTTTTACCTTCTTCCTCAGATCCTTTATACTCCCCGATTTAATATTGTTCATAAAGAAAATGAGCTTCTGTATGGGCCTGGTAATATTATTTATGGTAAAAAAGAACAACAGGCATATTATAATTATAGAAATGGAAAAAATTCTAAGTATCCTGGTTCTGGTTTGATCAATTTCCGAAAACAATTGTTTTTCCTGCACAAAGCTTACTATTTTGCCCTCGATTTCAGGAATATTACTCATATTAACAATATTTTTATACCCGTTTATTTCAATAATCTGCTGGGAGGAACTGTTTTTCTGGTTGAACAGCAAATCCTTGATCTCCCGATTGTTGTTAATACCCAGCGGATCTTTAGGTGCATACAGCATTCCGTTTTTATCCATTAAATAATATTTGATTTCCGTATTGTTTGATATTTTGTTAATTTCATTGAAAATAGAATTGAGGTCAACCATTATTGAGGCAAAGCCAAGCTTTTTAGCGAAAGATTCGGAATCGTAGGAGGAATAAAAGTACATCCCGAACATGAAGAACATTTTGCTGTCCTTATTAAGTACATCCAGCTTTTCAAAGCCGGTATTATAAATTTTCCCATCGTCAGGTACCGACTTCATGAGGTTTAGTGCAACATCATAATTACCGCTCATTGTAAAATACTTTCCGTTCTCACCGATTATGGCAATATCGAATATGTCCTTCTTAATATTTACCATATTACCTGCCATAACCGTCAAGGCCTGTCCTGCATTATAGGAATCAATCAAGGAATTGCTTGAATAAATTTTTTGCGTATTTGTATCATACCCGATATTTTGGAGTATGCTCCTCAATTCCTGTGTATATCTTGCAACACTATACTGGATGGTTGACGTCATTTCGGCGGTATAATTTTTATTTTTCCTTACCATTATATCGGAAATGTTATAGTAGGACTGGGACAATATGGCTATTAATACAATCAGAGTCAGCACTCCGTTAATTATCAGCTGTGTGGTAATGGGTAATTTTTTAAAAAACCTCATATTCCCTCCCATTGGGTAACTCAGTATTATGTTTAGTATATCATATCAGTTTATGGAAGTTTAATACAACCTGTATGTCGGCATAATTTTCCTTGACATTAATTGGGAGGGCATAAAAATATTGCTGACCGGAAATCGGGCAGCAATATAAAACTTTATATTTGAGGATATAAATATTAAACAATTATTAAGCACTGAAAATTCGGGACAAAGTATTATCAATATCACTCAATCCTGATTGACAGAGCTTTTGCAGGATTTTCGCAGGTTAATTTGTTTATTGCCTGCCTTGATATCCCTGCATTAAGCATTTTAAATATAAAATCCTTGAGAATATAGTCCAGTCCAATGGATCCGCCATAGCATGACAAGCGCTGGTTTGTGGTATCGAGACCAACCAGGATCTGTGATGCATATCCTGAACCAATAAGCGTCAGGAGCAATTCTATTTCTTTTTCATCACTATGATATTTAGGTCTTCCGATGGTGTCATACTCCAGAAAAACTCCGGCCTGAACCATCTCCATATGAAAGGAGGGATCATAAAACGCCCGGTCCAGGTGGCATAATATGATACCGGATGCAGGAACTTTTAAATCGGTAAGGAACCGTACCACACTCAATGCGTCCCTCCTGTTCTCCGTATGGCACATGACAGGTGCACCTGTCAGCAGAGAAACTTCTGCTGCCGAGGAAAACAGTTTTTTATGTTTATCGTCCACACCGTTGCCTTCAACAGCCGTTTTAATTATTCCAGCCTTTGCGCCGGTCCTTATCAGGGGTTCTCCGGAGTCGCCGTCAGCAAACATTCCGATTTGTATTTCATCCAGAAATAATTGTGTCAACCGGGTTTGGCTTATTTTATAAATCCAATGGTCAGTTTCATAAAATACAAGTTTATGGAATCCGGTAGATGCAATAATATTGACCCCCGAAGCTTGTGACGCCCTCAGGAGATAATCTGCCATCCTGCCGCAGCCCGCAGGCTGGGCATCCACAATGCTTCTCCCTCCCGACTCTTTGTACAGGAGCAGTTCCCGGGTAGACTTATTCAAGTCATCCATATATAGTGCCGGGTTAATATCATAGGATTTGCCCTTTCGTATAAACAAATGCTCATGACACTGGCAATAACCCAATTCATTTTCGTTTATGCTTCCTGATACTGTTTGAATCATAAAATCATTCCCTTGCCAGTTTGATTCTTTTAATAAATTCTTCAGCAGTCCTGGTTATTGCATCAAAATCACCTGTTTTGGCACCTGCTGTCAGACTGCCTCCTGCGCCCACAGCCACGGCTCCTGCCTTGATCCATTCTGCAACATTTTCAGCACTGACTCCCCCTGTGGGCATAAGCTGCGCATGGGGTAAAGGCCCCTTGATTGCTTTTATTATCTTAGGTCCGAACAATTCTCCGGGGAATATCTTCACAATTTCGGCATCTGCCTCCATACATTGGACTGTTTCCTTTATTGTCATTGCTCCCGGAATATAAGCTATATTATATCTTCCGCATAATTTCGCTGTTTCTGAATCGAAGCAGGGACTAACAATATATTGTGCCCCAGACAATATGGCTATTCTGGCCGTTTCCGAATCCAGTACTGTTCCGGCTCCGATAAGAACTTTCTCTGCATCATAGCCGGCTGTCAGTTCTCTTATTATATTTTCAGCACCCGGTACGGTAAAAGTTATCTCTATTGAAGTAACACCGCCCTTGACACAGGCCTCAATTATTTTTGAAGCCTCCCGGGCACTTTCTGCTCTTATGACGGCAACCAGTCCGGCCTCTTTAATTTTTTTGATAATTTCACTTTTTGTTTTCATGATACCCTCCGCAAGTTCCTGGAATCTTTCAAGCCGTCAGCAGGTAATACGCTCGAAACGGCTTCAAAGTTAACTATTTTTGTATAAAACATCCGTTTACAATAAAGCGGCAGTCTTTTCCTGTCAGGACATCTATCACGTTCTGAGCCGACATTAACGCCATTTTTTCAACTGCCTCACTGGTATGTGCTCCGGCGTGGGGTGTTGCAATTACATTATCAAATTCAAACAGAGGAGATATTCCCGGAGGTTCCTTATCGAATGCATCCAAGCCCATCCCCCCGATTTTTCCCGATTTCAATCCGTCATATGCTGCCTGCTCATTTATGAGGCCGCCTCTTGAAGTATTAATAATAATTACTCCGTCCTTCATCCGGTTAATGGCATTTTCATCTATTATATTAAGAGTGCTTTCTGTAATTGGAAGATGTAAAGATATGAAATCAGACTGGCTTATTACCTCTTGCAAGGTACATTTCCTGATATTGTGTTCATTTGCAAAATTCTCATCAAAATAGGGATCATAGGCCAGGATATTCATTGAAAACCCCCTGGCGCGCAGTGCCACTGCTTTTCCTATGGCTCCGAGCCCAAGAATCCCCATTGTCTTTTTGAATATTTCCTTGCCGGAGGTTCTGGGCCATTTTTCAGTTTTAACCTGGGAATCAAGGAAGGTTAATTTCCTGGCGACGGCTATCATAAGCCCTATTGCCATATCTGCAACCGATTCGGAGTTGGCGCCCGGTGTATTTGTAACAAGAATACCTCTTTCTCCGGCCGCCCTTATATCAACTCTTTCAAAACCGACTCCGTATCTGGAAATTACCTTTAATGTATCCGGAGCTTTTCTTATCACCTTTTCAGTTATATAATCAAGACCTGCAATATACCCGTCAACACCATCCAGCAGCGGAATCAGTTCTTCTTCGGTCAGCGGATGGCCGTAGGGATTGAATACGACCTCATCGGCAAAATCCTCTATCAGCCTCACAGCTTCAGAGTTTTTATTGTTTTTTAATGAAGTCGGTGTAACCAAAATCTTCATAAACTCACCCTTTTCATATTCAATTTTTCAGTCCCATTTTGGATTGTCACGGACTACAGGTACGCCGTTCTCTTCAACAACTATCTTTCTGTAGCCTTTTGTCTCGATGGTCTTATAATCATGTCCGGCGTCTGCTCTGAAGGTAAAGAAGGTAATGAAGGGTTCTTTTCCTGTATTGATACTTCTATGTGCATATCTCTGCGGAACGTAGACGGCTTTTCCGGGGACAAGCTCCTCCAGTTTCCAGTCCCCCTCCGGATTCTCCAGAAGCATGTAACCCTGTCCGCTTAAACAATAATATACTTCGGCTGTTTCAAGAATACTGTGAAAATGTCCTTTAGTCATGTAATATTCATTGCCTACCTTTCCAGGGTAGGTAATACTTGTACCAAAAGCCAGATCTCCTGAGTTTTCCGGGGCTCCCAGCTCGTAAAACTCATAAATTACAGGGTCGTCTTTCTCCAAAACAGCTTTACATGCCCCGGTATCCGAGAACATATTTTTCATCTGGGACAGCTTTCTTTTGGTAGAGTTTTTAGTGCCTGACAGCCCGTTAATCAAATCAAAATCAACAGTAAATGCCTGATCCCAGTTTGTCGCAATGTCATCCATATATATCACCTCACCTTAAACTGTTTGCAAGTTTTTCCAGTCTGTCGAGTTTTTCGCCTTTTATTTCAACATGGAATACTTCTGATATAACCTGAGTCCAGCCATGTATAAAATATATCCATCCGTCCTCAATAAATAAATTGCGCTTTTCCTTCTGTTCCCCTGCCTGGACCATAAATTTCAGGTCACCGCGGTAATTGAGCTCCCAGATAAGGCTGTTGCCGGGAAACACGCATTCGTCGGTAAGAGGTGACCCCGGTCTGTCCTTGCCCAGCCCCGTTGCATTTATTATTAAAGAATATGGCTTCATATTTTTCATTACTTCATCGTTATCCTTTGCTTCGGGGCATAAATAGTACTCCAGCTCTACACCGGGATGCATTCCGTCCAGCTTGGCTTTTGCAGAATCCAGCCTTTCCCGGCTTCTGTTGGTGATAATTATTTTGGAAGGAATATTATTCCCGTGTTCCTTTTTCATGAGATATGAGCTTATAGCCAGGGCACTTCCGCCTGCCCCCATTATCAATACCTCTCCGCCGTGCTCCTTCCAGAAGTTTTCAGGAATAAAGCTTTCCATGGCCAAACCGCTGGAAATGGGGTCCTTTGCGTAGCCTTCCAGCCTTCCGTCCTTTTTGGAGATTGAGGACAATTCTTCGAACATTTCGGCGTATGTATCAAGATATTCGAAGCTTGCCCTGGCTGCATTATATAAATCGATTTTATGGGTGGTGACCAAAGCTCCAAGAGACAATTTGTCATTCTTGATAAACTCTACCGTATCACGGTATTTTCGTGGATCCGCATGAATTTCAATATCTATTCCCTTTATAATCGCATCTTTTAAACCAAGTTCCTCCGCCCATAGAGGAAAGACTTTCATAATAGAGGATTTCGTTGTTGTAACGCCTATAAAATACATTGTAGGCTGCGTTGCGTTAGTAAATTCCATATAAATCGCCTTCCTGTCTATAAATTTTATATATAAATTGTGGGTTATATATCAACGAGATTCGTAAAATTCCTGTGCCGCTGCCTCCATCAGCAGGAAGAAGGACTGCCCTTCGGCTGCTATTCCCGGCCTGTCAAAGAAAGGAGCTCCGCAGACCCCCTGAACAAATCCGAGGTCGTCCACTTTGGCATGCGCAGCATTTCTCATGGTTTCTGCAAAGGTCAGGTACCAATCGCCGAGCCAGCCTGCCTTCATTCCTCTGTAGATGGTATAAGCCGCCATCTGGGAAAGGTTGGTTTCTATAAAGGAATCCTTATTGTCCAGGACATCATGAAAAAGTCCGTCTGTTCTCATATAACCCAAACAGGAGTCCAGTACCGTTTTAACAAAGTTTATCAGTTCATGCTTTTCGGCGTTAAATTCTTCGGGAAGCGTGGCAATAACTCTTGTGATTCCGGCCAGGGCCCATCCGTTTCCCACTCCCCAGCAGTCTCCTCTGGCAAAACCGTTTTTGCTCTCATCCCATATATGTGAAAATAACTTTTTTTCAGAATTAAAAAGAAGAGAGATATAGCCTTTTATTTGTTTCAGGGCCTCCTGATGATAGCCTGCGGCAGACAGGAAAGGAGGAGCCATATAAAAGGAATCCACCCACATCTGCGGTTTTTCTATGACGTGATATATTATTCCGTCCCTGTTCCTTGGAGCCTTTTCCAATAACCAGTTTATCAGCTTTTGTACTGCAGAAACCAGTTCAGGGTCTTTGGTCACTTCCGAGGCATAGAGCACCGCTTCACCGATTCCCGCAGGATCGGTTACAGCCGATATATTTCCGATTGCAGCAAGCCTGCCGTCCGCAAGCTGATTCAGCACTGCTGCCTTTGACATCTGAATCACCAGCTTTTTTTCTCCCATTTCCAAAAATGCCTGTGCTGCCACTCCCTGCTCCCAGGAATATCTCTGCATACTCAGGAGAGCCTGTTTTACTTTTTCGGCCGTGGTGTTATTTTCCATACATTTCACCCCCAAGCATTGCTCCGGCAATTATTTTTTGACTTTCCAGCGAATCGGAATTTTTTTGTGCCTCCAGCAGTACTTTCATATCTATTTTATCTGCTATATTCTCAAAAACTTTCAAAGTGTTGAAACAATGACCGCAGGCTTTAATGGGATCTACCTTCCTCGCGTCGAATTCCTGGGATATCCACCCGTCATATTTCAACTTTTTGAGATAATAAATAAATTCGAGAGTTTCTATGTGATGCACCGATGCAAAAATCATATCCTCATCGGTATTTCCATAATTATCATTGATATGAACTCCGAAGAGCTTACCGGCATTCATTGACTTAACCACTGCCTCTCCCGGATTTTCCCCGGCCAGAAGCGCATGACCGAAATCAAGATTGACACCGACATTTTCAGCATTGATAAGCTTTGAAAACATCAAAACCGTACTGGTACTATCCAGTAATATGTGGCTTCTGGGTTCTCTTGCCTTATACTCAATTGCTATTTTGTAATTTTTATCGTAATCGGCAACCTCTTTAATGCCATCCATTTCATATTGCCACATAGCTTCATAATTATCCTGGAACGGATAATCAAAGCCGTCCTGTCCGGGCCATAAACACATTTGACCGGCTCCCAGCTCCTTACCAAGGTCCACTGCAGTTCTGGAGTAATCAACGGCTCTTTTGCGGGCTGCCGGATCTCCGGAGGTGAAGGCACCCTTTTGAAAATCCTCTCCATCCCAGACATTAGGATTTACCGACATTACCTGAATATTTTTATCACCGCAGAACTGCTTTACCTCTTTGTAATTCTTTTCATTAATATGTGTGGGATAAACCAGTTCGACCCCGTTTAAACCTTTAATTTCAGAAGCCTTTTCAAGCTTTTGCAGAGCAGTATCCTTTGAAGCGTCATAATTATATGCGGAATCCATTACCCATAAGCCTATTGATAATTTATTAAACAAATTTACTCCTCCTCCAGGTTGATTTTTATCCCTTGACTGCAGCTGCCGAAAGACCGCTTATCAAGCTCTTTGAGAAGGCAGAGAACAACAGCAGTATGGGAAGTGTTGTCAGGGACAGGCCCAGCACCTGTGCCGCAGTGTCATTTCTAAAGGTTGTGGAAAGCTGGCGGATTCCAAGCGGAATTGTATACAGGCTTTCATTGCTTATTACAACCAATGGAGTCAATAAATTGTTCCATGACCATAGAAACGCCAGGAGGGCAAGTGTCATACATGCGGCTCTCATAAACGGCAGCGCTATTTTCACAAACAGTGTAAATTCATTACAGCCGTCTATCCTGGCACTTTCCATTACTTCATCCGGAATTGCCGAGCTTGCGAACTGTGTCATCCAGAATACGCCGAAGGCACTGGCAGCCGGCGGTATGATCAACGGGAGAAGAGAATTTCTCCAGCCTATGGCCTGCATTTCTATAACGAAAGCCACAAGTCCCAGCTGCATGGGAATCATCATTGTAACCATTACAGATGAGAATAATGTTTTCTTAAACAGGAATTTATATTTTGCAAAGGCAAATCCGGCCATGGCACAGACAACAACCGTTAATATTGCAGAGCCTCCTGCAACAATAATTGAATTTTTATAGAAAGCCAGTATATCTATGGAAAAAAGAGTTTTTATATTTTCACCCAGATAATTTCCCGGAATGAACTTCATTCCCGTAAAGAGGTCGTTTGTATAGTAAGTTCCCATTATTAGCATTGTATAAAAAGGTAATATGGCTATAATCGAGATCAATAATATCAATACAAAACCAATTATATTAAGACCTTTTTTCTTTGGCATCAGTCCTCACCTCTCTTCATAATATAGTTGGCAATAACGGTTAAAAATCCAATGAATACAAACAACCCATATGCTATTGTAGATCCGTAGCCAAAATTCATAACTGTACCGAAGGCGGTATCATACATCAGCCAAACGCCGGTGAGGCTGGCATTTTCCGGTCCGCCCACCAGAGGCTGTCCCTGCGAGGTAAACATCATAAAGGGTTCTTCAAATATCTGAAAGCATCCAATCATTGTGGTAAGAACTACAAATATAAAAACCGGTTTAAGCAGAGGTACCGTAATTTTGAAAAACTTCTGTACGGGATTTGCACCATCTATATCTCCAGCCTCATATAGCTCAGGATTAATGTTTGTTATTCCTGCCAGGAACAGAATCGAAGTATAACCGTAATATCTCCATATTGTAATCAAACTGATCATTATTCTTGACGGCCAGGGTTCTCCAAGCCAGTTAATATTCTCTTTAATCAATCCTAAGCCTGACAATACCGCGTTAATATTTCCGAACTGGTAATCAAACAGAATACCGAATATTAAGCCAAGTGCTACCGGAGTTGTGAGGTAGGGTAAAAAATTAAATAATCTGAAGGTATTTTTTCCTATCATATTTTTGTTGCTTAACATTGCCGCTATAACCATTCCGAGGAAAATCTGCACTGGAATTATCATAACCATGAATAGAAGAGTATTTCCTAAAGCGCTGTAAAATCGTTCATCCTTTATTAAGTGTACATAATTCTGTAATCCTACAAAAATCTTTTTATCAAAGCCATTCCAATCTGTAAGACTTATATAAAAAGTAAACAGTATTGGGAATATGGTAAAAGCAATCCAAATTAAAAAATATGGAGATATAAAAATGTAGGGTGCTATCTTTGTACCTAAATTTATTTTATTTGATGAAATGCCTTTACTTGATTGTCCGGTTTTGTAAGTTAAATTCTTAACCAATCATCTCACCTTCACTTTTAAAAGTATTGTTAATATATTGAATGCACGAATGGTAGAACATTGACGGAAGTACCAGCTTCAATAAATGGAGCTTTCCATTTATTGAAGCTGCACTTGCGCACTATAATCAGTAATTCACGTATTGCAATTGTCTCATTTTGAGACAGCCTCACATATTATTACTACTGCAATTCGGGGAATTTTTTAATTACGTCGGCTTTCAGCTTGGGCAATGCCTGATCTGCTGAAAGTCCTGTGTCCATCGCTCTGAGGGCTACAACTATTGAATCATATATTCCTGCATCATACTCTGTCATCGGTCTGGTCTGAGTATTTGGATTCTTGGCGATTTCCATGTATTTCTGCATTATGTTTTGTCCGCTGAAGTATGGGTCTTTGTTTGCATCATTTGTATAAAGATCGGTATCATAAACTTTTGAATAAAGTGTCGGGGTTCCCTGTGTTCTGAAGAAACCTTCCGATCCCTCCCTGGACATTGTGAACCATTTGATATATGTCCAGGCAAGTTCCTTGTTTTTGCTTTCCTTTGGAATACCGTATGCAGTACCGCCCCAGCTGTAGCCGCCGTTTGGAGGTGTTATGAGACCGTATTTGCCGTTTGCATCCTTATCGTTGGCTTTCATTACAAACGGAACAAACCAGGTAGGTGCAGCATAGAATACAACTGTGTTGGAAGCAAAGGAGGAATTCCATGCAGGAGTCCACATTACATATTTACCTAATGCTTTATCCTTGATCAGCTGTTCAATATATTTCATTGTGGGGAGTACAGTTGTATCAAGATTCAGCTTTTTGTCCTGCACCCATGGCTCTTTGGTGTATAAGCCTATCAATGCATAGTAAGCATCATCTGAACCGGCAAAGAGGAAGTTCTTTCCTCCGCTCTTTTCAGAGATTTCCTTACCCTTCTGTACAAAAACATCCCAATTTGTAAGTACTTTTTCCAATTCGGCAGGGTCATCGGTGCCAAAATACTTTTTGGCCAGCTCACGGTTATAAGCATATCCGCCTACACAGTTGTCAATCTGTACACAAACTATGTCACCTTTTTTATTTTGTGAAATTGGAATTGCAAATGGAACTAAATCATCCTTGTTCAAATTATATGGAGCCGCGTCCAGCTTTTCCCAGATATCCAGGTTTGCAAGACTTCCTCTGGCAGTCATTTCAAGATTTGCTACATCAGGCATATCACCGTTTGATGCTGCTGTGGTCTGTAATTTCTTGACATAGTCATTCTGCGGAACCATTACATAGTTAACTTTTATATCCGGAAATGTCTTATTGAAGTCTACAGCACCCTTCTTTTCATAGTCACCCCAAACCCATTGGGTGATTTCGCCCTTAAGGGCACCTGTCTGTGACGTGCTTCCTGCGGCTGTACTCCCGGCAGTTGTGCTTGTTGTAGTTTGAGCCTGTCCGGAACTTTGCGCAGCCTGTTCATTATTGCTTCCGCAGCCTGCCAGCATTGTCACTGTCATCGCTACTGCAGCGGTCAAGCTGACTACTTTTTTGAAATTCAAATTTTTGTTCATGATTTTTCCTCCCAATTTTCTAATTATAGAAATTATAGTGCTACCAAATGACTAAATATTGAACCTCCCTTCAATTAAATATAACGATATTTTTATATTGCCCAAAATTACATTTATATTTTTGTAATATGGTAAATATTTCATTAACTCTTATTGTTCTATTGTCATTACATTTGGCAGTATAAAAATGCGATACCGAAATACTTGCAATGATTTTTAATAATTTGCTTTATCTGTACAGCTCGACGGTAAATTGGTTTCTATCTCCCCTATACCTTGCTATGGAATACTCCGAAGGAATATCATCTTCGGTATAAGCTGTTGTTTTGACCAGACACAGAGCCTGATTTTTCTTGATATGCAGAAGCTTTGCAACCTGATCGTCGGCATTTACAGCTTCTATCTTTCTGAAAACCTTAAATATTTTTAAATTATACTTTTCTTCAAGAATGGAATATAGTGAGTTGTTGACAAAGTCTTCTTCAATGATTCCCTTGCAATACTTGTATGGCAGGTAAGTTTCCAGATATACAACCGGTTCCTCATCTGCATATCTGACCCTTCGCAGATAGACCAGTTCATCCTCAACTGCAATATTCAGCTTCTCACATATGCCGGCTATACCCTTTATAACCTTGAGATCCAGAATCTGTGTTGAAGGTGACAGGCCCTTTTGCAGCATTTCATTGTTAAAACTCTGAAGGTGCTGAAAAAATCTCTCATCTATTTTTGGCCTTGAAACGAAGGTGCCTTTACCTTTCAGCCTTTGCAGATAACCCTCCGATACCAATTCGCTTAATGCCTGCCTGATGGTTGGCCTGCTGATATTCAAATGCTCACTGAACTCGGCCTCGGTAGGTATACTGTCCCCCACTTTCAGTCTCTTATTGTTTATTTCATCAATAAGCAGCTTTTTTAATTGATAGTACAGAGGTACCGGTATATTTTTATCTAATTTATATGACCCGCTTTTCAAATCCATTACTGAATCCCTTGCTTTCTGTTTATTTTATATAACGCATCAGTTCAGATGATTATGAATATCCGCTGCCTCATTATATAACTTTGTTACATGTTCAATATATAATAATGTAATAACATTATATACTAAAGTATTTACTTTTTCTATAACCACCTTATATAATTTTGCAAAAAAGGGGTTTTCAAGCATTTATAAGCCTTTGTCCGATACCGGTAACTTTGCAAATATTGGCTCAAGGGCTTTATAAGTGTCATTGAATATTTCAAACAGGCGGGAATATATTCCGGAGTATTCAGTTCTTGGAAGTATGGTATTCTTCACCTTATTCAGTTTGTTTATAATCTTGAAATCACTGAAGGCACCTATTCCTATTCCTCCGCAAACAGCAGCTCCCATTGAGGTGGCTTCCTCCATGTATTCAGGTATCACCACAGGCTTCTGCCATATGTCGGCCAATATCTGGAGCCAGACTTTGCCTTTAGCGCCTCCTCCGATAACAGTCACTTCATTCACCTCACAATAGTTATTCAAGATATCAAGAATAACCTTTAAATTATACCCCACACCCTCCAGTACCGAGCGCAGGATATCTTCCTTTGAGCTTGTCATGGTCAGCCCTACAAAAGCACCTTTTGCAGCAGGATTCCAACGGGGGCTGCGCTCTCCCAGCAAATAGGGCAAAAACAGCAGAGAGTTGGCGCCGGGCGGTGAATTGAGGACTTTATTGTCTATTATACTATATGGGTTTACACCTTTTTGCCCTGCATCCATTACTTCCATGTCACAAAGTGTATTCTTGAGCCAATTGTACGAATACCCTGCGCTCTGCATGGTTCCGCAGGGCGAATACATTTTGGGGTCAAGATGCACCCAGTTGAAGGTTCTCATTTCGTCATCATAGATCGGTTTGTCCGTAGCAAGAGCGATCCAGGAAGATGAACCAACCACATTGTATGCTTTTCCTTCTTCCACAACACCTGCCCCAACAGCGGCACAGCTTCCGTCCCCGCCTCCCATAACCACCGGGATTCCGGCTACGAGTTCTATTTCAGAAGCCGCCTTTGGTGAAACCACGCCGGCAATATCGGTAGACGGATGTGCATCGGGAAGAATTCCCCTCTCAATTCCAAGGGCGTTTAATATCTCCTCCGACCATTCTTTTGTGTTTATATCAAACAGGTTCATACCCGATGCATCGCTATAGTCGGTAACCATATTGCCTGTGAGCTTGAATATGATATAATCCTTGGCATGCAATACCTTATAGGCCCTGCTGTATAGTTCGGGCAGATTGTCCTTGATCCACAGCATTTTCGCGGCAGAATAGGAGGCACTGATTCTGTGTCCGGTTATTTTATAGGTCTCATGCATATCCAGAACGGAATGCATGAATTTCTCCTGTCTCACAGCACGTGTGTCGGCCCATATGATGGAATTTCTCAATGGCTTCCCTTCCTTATCCACCAGCAGGCAGCCCATCATTTGTGCGCTGAAGGTGATGCAGGCTATGTCATTTTTGTTTATTCCGGCCTTTTCAATCAGCTGTCTGGTCGAAATGCAAACCGCTTTCCACCAGTCCTCCGGGTCCTGCTCAACACAGCCGGGTCCGGGATAAAAGGTATTGTATGCATATACTACACTTGACCGCAGTTTACCTTCAAAATCATACAATGTAGCTTTATTTCCGCTTGTTCCAAGATCATGAGCCAATATATAGTTTCCCATTAATCACTGCACCTCTTATACGCAAATATTGTGCCGCCTTACCATGCATAAGCCGTTGGTGCCACTCCGCCGGGTCCGGGGAATATTTCATCCAACCTCTTTAAAACCGTTTCATCCAGTACAATATCCACCGATCTCAGGGATTGTTCAAATTGCTCAAGTGTTCTGGGGCCTGTAACCGGACCTGTTACGGCAGGATTAGCCATGAGCCAGGCCAGGGCTACATTGTCCTCACGTTCTCCAAGTTCCCTGCATAGTTCACTGTATTCCTCCAATTGCTTTCTTTGCTGCTCAATTCTGTCCTGGTGCTGTCTGCTGCGTTTCCCCGACGCATTCAGAGCATTGCTGCCAAGCAAACCGCTGTCAAGCGGGCTCCAGGGGATTATACCAATGCCGTGAGCCTTTGCAGACGGCAGCACTTCCAGTTCGGGGAGCCTGCAGTTCAGATTGTACTTGTGCTGTTCACACACAAGCCCCATGAAATGCCTGGCTTTTGCCTCTGCCTGTGCCACTGCCATATCCCAGCCTGCAAAGTTGCTGGAACCCACATAACAAATCCTGCCCTGCTCCACCAGTACCTCAAATGCCTGCCACAGCTCATCCCAGGTAACATTTCTGTCTATGTGGTGCATATAGTACAGTTCTATATAATCTGTCTGCAGTCTTTTTAAAGATCCCTCAAGATGTCTTTTTATCTTATATGCAGACAGGCCTGCCGCCGAGTTCGGTCCGTCATTGGGATCACAGATATCCTCATGCACCTTTGTGGCCAGGACTACCCGTTCTCTTCTGCTGCCTCCCTGTGCAAACCAGCGTCCGATTATGCTTTCGGTAGTCCCTGCATTTTTACCCCAGCCGTAAATATTTGCCGTATCAAAGAAGTTTATGCCTGCATCAAGAGCAGCATCCATTATTTTAAAGGCTTCCTTTTCATCGGTATCAACACCAAAATTCATGGTTCCCAGGCAAAGTCTGCTTACCTTTAAACCTGTACGCCCTAAAGCTGTGTATTTCATGAAAATCACTCCTTTAAAAATTAAATATCCAATTCAGCCAGGGTGGCCGGAAGTTCATGTTTTGTATTTACTTTGTCAGGACCGGTAACCAGATCAAAACAGGAAAGAATCAGTTTTCCATTCCATATTATTGGTTCTCCGGGTTGATCAAGTTCACCGTTAAAACCGTCCGAGTCCGGGCTTTGTGCTATTCTTTCCACCCTTCCGTCAGGATAGATCTTGCCTACCGCATTAGCTGAAAAATCAGCTATATAAAGGTTTCCATCGTCATCCATGATCATTCCGTCGGTTGTCTGCAATTGTGACGGATCCTGAGCCCAGATTTTGTTTTCCCCTACCGAACCGTCTTCGTTGAATTTGATCCTGTAAACCGCTCCATCTCCGAAATTTCCTATCAGCAAATCGCCGTTCCTGTCAAACTCAATGCCGTCAACGCCGTACTGGCAGTCTTTATTATAGGTCAGGAACGTGGTTAAAATATTTTTATCTTCAAGAGTATTGGTGATCTGAATATTTTCATCCTCCAGATGAAATCTGTATACGCAGCTTACCAGCAGGCCAGAAGGATCCTTAACCTTTGACAGCATACTTTGTGTAATATATATATGATTTCCTCTTATCCGCATTCCGTTGGGATGTTCCATCCCATCAGCCACAACCGTGGTTTTCACAACTTTGCCGTTTTCAATTTTCAGCCTCAGTATTCTGCCTTTGAACTGCAGTTCTTCTGCTCCCGACCAGCCCTGATTATCACAGATATAGAGGTCCCCGTCAGGTCCGAATTCAATTCCCATCGGGCAGGCAAGTCCTGTATCCTCACGGGTTGGAACATCAACCCACTTTGTAATGTTTTTATTTTTATCTATTTTTAAAATACAGCCGGGCATGCCTGGATCGGCATAATTGGGGCAAGCTAGTATGAGATTGCCGTCCTTATCAATTGACATTCCGTCCGGAGTACATACATATTCGGGAAGTAAAGCAAATAATTTTGAAATCTGCATTTAAAAAACCGCCTTTCGTTAATTAAATTAAAATTTAATAACTATTTTTTTCTTTGCTTTCCTGTTCTCCACCATTTCGAAGGCATCCAGAATTCTATCGAATTCCATGACATCTGAAATGAAGTCATCAGGATTTAACACACCCATCTGGATCCAGTTGACTATCTGTCTGTGGGCTTCGGCTTCCTCGAACTTTGAGGGCCATTGCACAAATTGAAGGGTCCAGTTGTATGGCGCCTTGCTCCAGTCCAATTCCATTCCCAGCTTGGGCGATATGCCGTAGCAGCAAATTTTGCCGTTATATTTTATAAGTTCCATTGCCTGGTTTATAAGCTGGTTAATACCGACTGCATCCACAACAAAATCCGCACCCTCGGGAAGTAGCCTGTGAACCTCCTCTGAAACATCGACCTTTGTGCTGTTAAATACATAGTCGGCACCCATATTTTTTGCTTCGGTCAATTTTTCATCTATAACATCAAATAAAACAATAGGGCCTATACCCAATAGTTTTGCAAATCTGGTAAAGCACAAACCCACCGGGCCCGCTCCGAATATTACAAGTGTCTTGTTGGCTTCCATCCCAAAACGTTTGATTGCGCTTAATACTTCACGGAAGGTTACTATCATGGAGGCACTGACAGGATTTATTTCCTTCGGAACCGTCTGCTGCGCATAATAGCCTTCTGAGAATTCCGGCGTACCGGGACCTTTTCCATCCTCAGTCATGGCCTTCCAGTCACCTGTAACCGCATATTCGGAGAAAGCACCCCAGCCGGAATAGTATTGATCGGTTTTTCCCTCAAGAAATGGCAGCAGGACGATATCACCTTTTTTAAAGTATTTTACTTTGCTTCCCAACTCAATGACTTCACCCACACCCTCATGTCCCAGTATGGCAGGATATGTATCAAATCCCTTGAAGGTGCCGTGGATCAATTTTGTATCCGTACCGTTGCAAACACCGCAGCTAAGCACCCTGACCAGCATTTGATATTCGTTGTAACCAGGTTTCGAAACCTCTACTACAGATAATTGTCCCTTATCATCTACAACCAAACTTTTCATTTTTGTCCTCCCGATTTAAAAAAATTGATTCTATAGCGATTAAATTACAGTTATTTAGTATACCTCTATTTAGAAATTGACATTCGGTCGAATTAAGAAATAATCAAGCTAAGTAATTTTGACATAAAGTATTTTTGTTATAATGTAATTACATTATAACCTGAAACTTTTTTTAAAGCAAGACTTTTTTTATAACAGGAAAAAGTGATGTGGGCATAAATTAGCTAGTTGCGCTAGTTAATTTAATTTTTATCCAACTTATATAGTTGCTGCAGATATTAAAAGACAGGCTCAAACCAATACCAACAGCTATTTATTGTTAAAACAATATAAATCTTAAATAGCGCAACAAGTAAAATTAAGCCTGATGCCTCTGGAAAAGACATCAGGCAAGCAAATTTATTCCTCATACTTCTTGTGTGTTATAAAATATTTCTCCATTCTGCTGTCGTCGGGATGCATCAACAGCTCCCGCCCGCCGTCCACGGCCAGCTGGTAGGCCATAACCTGCGGCACGGCCGACAATTCCAGACAGCTGAACTCTCCGCCCAGCAGCTCAATTTTGAGGTCACTTTTATCCATAACCGAACTGCCCACCACCAGACCGTTGTTCCACACTTCCTTCATATACGCAGCCAGTGACAGTGCTTTTTTATCCTCTCTGCCCCCGTCGTTCAGCACAATCACACAATGGCGGGTATCATAACCGTAATTCGGCCCGTGCATACCTTCCTCAAGTTCATAACCCATTGAGGTTGTCTGAGGAATTTCCCAGACTTTAACCGCACCTTCCAGGGCCACACCATATAACGCACCTGCCCCTGTAAATATTATGCACTGTGATCTCATGATCTGGCGCTTACTTTTCTTAAGCCATTCAAGAGTATTTTCAGTGACCGCACGATGGCTTTCCGGAACCCGGGCAGCCTGTGCCAGATATTCATTGTATTGCGAAGAAGATATTGCACCTCTGCGCAGACCCATTTCCAGGGCCAGGATCATATGTGTGAAAACTGATGAACTGTAGCCTATTGTTCGCATCAGATATTCCTCGTACCCGCAGCCCATATTAACATGTGATGAAGCCTCTCTTGCAAGGGGAGTCTCCCCTGATTCCGTAATGCTCAGACTTAAAAAACCCATATCCTGAATCAGCTTTTGAGCTTTTCTTGTCACAATGGAGGTTCCGGTCTGTGATGTAAATATGTACAGGGCTTTGGGATTGTAGTAACCGGTATTGTAACAAAAATCTGCGGGATAGCAGACCTTGGTTCCAATACCGGTAACCTTCTCTACAAAAATTTTCGAAGTGATAGCCGAGGTGTTGGAAGTACCTGAACCTATAAATATTATTTCATTTATATCATTTATTTTATCGGATAAATATGCAAGGAAGGAGTGCATATTCTCTTCCCTGTTTTGCAGTATCCCCTCCAAAACAGCCGGGATTCTTTTGATGCAGTCTAAAAGTGTTACCATATTATGTTTTTCCTTTCCATTTAAAAATGTAAGCTATTTATGCAGAACGCGCTTAGGCCACCGGCTTTCCCGGTATTTTTAATACTTTTATCCGCCATCACTATTCGGCATCACAATACAAATCTGCAGCAAGCCAAAGCCACCGGCCAGCCGATGTGGTCCAGACCTCCTTATAGGTCGCATTACCTGCCATGGGCCAATAAGGTACATCCTGATTGTCTTTTGTCTGTATTCCCACAGGTATTTCTCCGACCATTTCGCCGGCAAGAGCACAGTACTGCTGGGCATAGTTGCTTCCTTCACCATAAATAAGGGATTGCCCGAAGGGGTTTTTCCCGGCTACCCAGTAAAGCTGTTCCCGCGCAATGTCCAGCAGTTCGGCATCATTAAAATATTTTCCCAGCAATGCCGCAGCCTTTCCTGCCGCCAGATGGACGGCAGTATTCCCTCTGAATGAAAACCATACCGGGAAGCACCGTACACAATATTTTTCATCCAGGGCAGCCGCATTTTTCAACTGCTCAACATAGTTGGATCTCTCATCCTCATAAGATGTTAACAGATGAAGCAGCCGGAAGGTTTCCCTGTCCTCGGCCTCATCGGACGAGTGTATTCCTGCCGGGATCATTGCGTAAGGCTCTGTGTATTTCATTATGGCTTTAATATACCCGCCGTAAAGTGTCATAGCACTTTCCCATTGAGGAAGCTTTCCGCTGTCCCTCTGTGTGCGGCACAGAAGCTCCAGGGCCTGCATATATACCTGTTCTCTGGATTGGTGGTTGAAGTGTACTATTGTTTTTTTGGTTTCATCACGATAGAAGAAGCCTTTCAGGGGAATTCCGCCGGAGCCTGTTTCCTGGCACATAAGCATGGAATCTGCAAATTTCCCGGCTTCCTTTGCATAATAATCGTCATCAGTAGCCTTGTATATGACCGATGCCGCCCAGCTGGCAGTGGCATAGTATTGAGAAAGGCTGGAATTATATGTGTGTTCATACATGGACGCCTGTTCCATACCTGCTGTTTCAAAGCGTTCAAGGGCAAACCGGAAATCACTTTTTGCACTGTCAAGGCATTTCCAGGCGAGCTCAGGGTCCATTTCTTTTAAAGCAATGGCTCCATAAGCTTCAATACCTGACATGAGAAAGTTTTCAAATGCATGATTATGTACACGTGCAGCAACATCATCCATGTCTCCTATCAAACCGTTGGTCCAGCGGCACACCCCGGCGCTGGACACCCTGTAGCCGTCTCCGAACCTCATTCTGAGTACGAAGTCCAACCCCCACTGAGCCTCTTCCAGCAAACGGAGGTACAGGAGTCTGTCCTTTTCACCCCCGGTATTATTCTTTACAGTTTCGGCCATCTCCAAAAGGGCATGTACAACCTCTGCCGTTTGGGCAGTCTGCTGGGAAACATCCCCCGCATCATGCCAGCCGCCGTTATATACTGTTTTTATTCCATTATGTTCTGCAACGATATCCCCGTGACAGGCTCCGTGCCTACCTGCTACGGGATATCCGCACCTTTCGGAATACAGGAAATGTATTACTTTCCAGACTGCCTCCTCCATAATACGCGGGCCTATTTCAAAGCTCTCTGTTATAACCCCTCCTGCCCTGAGTCTGTATCTTCCTGGCTGTTTGAATTCAGAAAAATCAAGTATGGAAAAGCTACCCTTGTCATTGTTAATACTTTTTATCTTTGCTGAGAAAACGACTTCTGAAGTTTTTTCTTCTACGAGCTGGAATTCTCCGGCTGCAATATTTGCAACGGCTGTTTTCTTTCCGGCGGCCCAGTACCCTGTGGTCGAATATGAAATAGTATTCTTTTTGCACACCCAGCCTGTGGAAACATCCGGGTCGGCTATCTGCTCAAGTCTGATATCACTTATGTCATATTCCATAACATCCGCTGATGTAACTTCTTTCCCAAAGCACTGGATACTGAATTTCAATTCTGTTACCGAATCTCTTGAGAGCTCCGGAAATTCCCATATACAGCTGTTCCATACCCTGTTCTTCAGATTGATTATATGCTGGCCTTCCCTCATATACTTATCCGGAACCTTTTGTACCCCATCATTGACCAGGTTGACCATTATCATGGGACTGTGATGGCCCGGGCACTCCGGTTTTACTTTAAAGGATATACGGTTATACTCTTCCCAATTTTCCCTGCTAAACTTCAAAATAACTTCCTTCTGACCGAAAAAGGTATAGTCACCGTCCTCAGGAGCACCTTCAGGCCAGCGGTCAGTCCGGGCCGGCACACTCATGCGCAGTACACCGCCGGTCAGTGCGGCTTTTCCTGTACCTGCTTCACACCAATCGTTTCCGGCGATTTTATCCCATAAGCTTTTACTATGTATTATCTCCTTTTTTAAAAGCCTTGCCTCTGCCGTTTTGCCCTCATCAGGCAGCAATACTCCGTGTATATATCCGGATTTGATCAGCTGCTCTTCAAATTCCCGCCTCATACAAGTCCTCCTTTTAACAAAAACCGAATCCCACTGCGGCAGCACCTATTATACCGACAGTACCGGGGTTTAATTCCGAAATAACAATTCCTTTTTTTACCGATTCCAGTTCTTTTTTACCTATCCTGTCAAGTATCTGCCTGTACATCCATCCGTCAGCCATGACACCTCCGCCCAAAATGATCCTTTCAGGGTTGGTAACCCTTATAAGGTTCATAATTCCGCAGGTTACTGCAGCTGCAGCTTCATCTGCAATTTTACAGGCCAGTGGATCCCCTGCTCCTGCAGCTGCAAAAATGGTTTTTGCCGAAATTTCAGTCTCACCCAAGCTGAATAACTGTGAGTCAGGATACTTTTTTCCAAGTCCTGCTGCCCTCTTATACATGCCTCGCCCCGAGGCTATTGCCTCAAGGCAGCCCAGTCTTCCGCATTCACATTCAACGTCACTATCTATGTCAACAACTATGTGTCCTATTTCTCCAGAATCATTTTCCCACCCCCGCAGCAGCCTGCCGCCAGTAATGAACCCTGCTGCAATACCGGTCCCGACATTTAAATAAATAAAATCCTTATCTTCTTTTCCCGTACCAAAAGCTTTTTCGGCCAGGGTTGCAGCCTTTACATCATTTTCAATCCTGATGTCAAAATGGTATTTTTCCTTAATTAAACTTCCTATTGGAATATTCTCTCTTCTTGAAGGGTCGATCATAATCCAGTTTCCATTAATATAATCAACCTGTCCGATCATTCCCATTCCCGCATGCCCTGGCTTTTCATTTATCCAGCCCACCGTGGATATATAATCGTCCAGAGCTTCAAAAATCACCCTGGTTCCCTCTGTTTGTGTAAGATATCCTGTGTTATATTTTTTTGAACGCAGCAACTGCCCGGTTGAATCAACTTCACCTATAAGCAATTTTGTGCCTCCCAGATCAAGAGCCAAACAAGTACTATTATCCGTCTTCTTATCCATATAGTTCTCCCTGATTATTGAACTCAATTCCCTATCATATTTGCTTCCGGCAATCAATCAATGAATACCGGCCGGGAGAACTTGTGCAGGATGCGAGCAGCTGTTCTCCCGGCCGGTATCAAATTTGAATCAATGGAAAATGTATAATTAAATGGTACACACTACTTTAATGCTTCTGCAGCCTTTGTCAAAGTCTCTTCCAGTTTCTTTACTCCAAGCTTGTTCAAAGTAGCCGTCATTTCATCGTAATTTTTCTGGAAATCTGCATCTGTAGCCGACAGAACAACTTTTACTTCCTGATTTTTAATATATTCGTTTATCTGGTCAAGAACCACCTTTTCATCGGTATCTTCTTTAGGAGCCGCTAAAGCCGGAGAAATAACGAGTTTTAAATTCTTTCTTACGGAATCCATGACATCCAGAGAATTTTGAGATACTCCCGAAGCTCTTCCTACCGCCTCTGTTACGCTTGATATTCCAAAATAGTAGGCAGGATTAAACTTTGTATAGAATAAGTTTTCATCTCCTCTTGCGGTGATCCACTCTTCAGAGAACTTCGGTATACCGTCCTCACCCATGGTGTAATCAATACCTTCTCTGCCCCATTGAGTCAATCTCTGGCCTTTTTCGCTGAACATCCAATTCATTAACTGAATGGATCTTTCAGGATTTTTATTTTTTTGTGTTATGAATACTCCGGCCCAACCGGTTCCCAGTGTAACATACTTCGCATTTTCAACCATTGGCTGTGCCTGTACCCAGGTTGCATCGGCAAAGCCGTTCTTTCTGGTCATATCAGTCATCTGGTCACTTGTAGAACCTGTATACCAGCTGTATGAGAAAGCCTTATTGTTCACAACCAGCTGGGTAGCCTGAGAACCATCCTTGTAAGCAAAATTGTCTGCAGTCATATAGCCGTTCTGGTATAATTTGTTAGCATATTTCAAGAAGTTGATATATTCAGGTGAGGAAGTATAGTGAATCAATTTATTGTCATCTGTTTCCAAAAGCTGTGAATTTCCGGGACACCAGTTTGGAATGAGCCATGTTTTGAAAATTGATAGCATAAAGGTTTGATCTAAAACCAGCGGAATCATATCAGGATATTTTTGCTTTACCATACCTAATACCTTTGTGTAGTCATCAAGCGTTTTCATAGAAGGATTTCCCAGCTCTTTAAGAATATCCTCCCTGTATAGCAGCGATGCCAGTGTAGGACAGCCGGCTTTAGCTGCATTCCATTCCTCCTGTGAAGCCGAGGCATTCAGTATTGTATAGAAATGCTCGTCGGTTGCATAGGATTTTGCTGCTTTTACAGCCATATCGCTGGGTTTGAAATCCGGTGAGTATTGGGAGATCAAATCATCCCATGCGTAGCTGTATTGGGATGTGGACAAACGGTCAAAGAGCTTGTCGGTATATACCATATCGGGAAGGTCATTTGATGCCACCATGATACCCAGCTGTGTATCATCAACCGCACGGGTAGGTTTAAGTGTTACCCCTGTTTCCTTTGTGATCTCTTCAGGTATGATACCCTCGAATTTTTCTGTCCAATACCAAGGGAAATCAATAAATACATCAAGTGTTACAGGTTCTTTTTCCGCAGAACCCGCAGCAGCCGTATTTGCAGCACTGCCTGTACTGCTCGTGGAGTTTGCATTTTCGGTACTGCCACATGCTGCAAGCGAAGTAATGACCAATACTGCTGCTAGAATGGAACTGACTTTTCGTTTAACATTTTCACTTAACATTGTGTTACCTCCTGATTAAATATTCTTATAAATTAGACGGTTCTGCAGTCAGGATATTTTTTATCCCTTAACCGAACCAATCATCATTCCCTTAACAAAGTATTTCTGTAAAAAAGGATATACGCAAATTATAGGCAATACCGCTATGATCATTGCTGCCGACTGAAGAGAGAAGGAGGTGATCATTGAGGACTTGTAGGCTGCCGCACCTGCTGAAACGCTTCCGCTTATCTGATTTTTGTTGACTATCTGCATCATCAGGAAGGACAGGGTTTTCAATTCCGGTTTCTGGACAAAAAATGCCGAATCAAACCAGGCATTCCAATGTTCCACACCAAGAAACAGTGCTATAGTTGCAAGAAACGGCTTGGAAACAGGAAGTACCAGCTTCCAGAATATTATAAAATCATTAGCTCCGTCTACATGTGCCGAATCAAACAGTTCCGACGGGATTTCCCTGAAGAAGGATATACCCACCATAACAAAGAAAATATTCAATGCTCCTGGAATTATGTATACCAAAAAGGTATTAAACAGATGAAGATTCTTCAAAAGCATATAATATGGAATTATACCACCTGAAAAATACATGCTTATTATAAGAATTGTAAAATAAAATTTTCTGAATGCAAGGTCCCTGAAGGATAGACTATACGATACCAGGCATGTAAACATAAGACCTATGGCAGTACCTGCAACGGTCCTGAGTACAGATATTAAAATTGCAGTTTTCCATTTTTCATCTGTAAAAAACGGTATGTAATTTTCAATAGTTAATTTCTTTGGATAAAAAGTTACATTATCGGTCAGCGCAGACATTCCCTGGCTGAAGGATTGAATCAGCACGTAGTAAAAAGGATATAATGTAACGAATACAACTACGGCTAAAAAAATCCATTTGATGCTGTCAAAAATAATATCACCCTTACTTGCTCTTTTCATTGTTTACCCCCCATTAAAACAAGCTCGTATCCGAAACTTTTTTTGAAACAAGATTACTTCCGAAAATCAAAACCAGAGATATCACCGATTGTATAAGCCCTATAGCTGTCGCATATGCATATCTCCCGTTGGACAGTCCCACTTTGAATATGTATGTCTGAATTATTTGTGACTTTTCCAGATTCATTGCATTTCCAAGCAGATAGGACTGCTCAAAGTTGGAGCCGCTGAGACCTCCTCCGAACAGGTTGCCTAAAGCAAGGATAAGAACTACCGCTATGGTTCCCCTGATGCCTGGAATAGTAATTTTCAATATCTTTGAAAACCTGCTGGCGCCGTCAATATCCGCAGCTTCATATAAGGAAGGATCTATCCCGGTTATGGCAGCTAAAAATATAATTGTCCACCAGCCCATATCCTTCCAGATATCCAGCACTACGGCCAAAGGCCAGAAATGACCGGCACTGGTGAGAAAAGGTATGCCTTCTTTAACCAGGCCCAGAGAGATGAGCAATTGATTAATCAATCCGTTGTCGGTTGCCAAAAAATTTATTGCAAGACCTGAGACGATAACCCAGGAAATAAAGTGCGGCAGATAGCTGATAGTCTGAATGCACCTCTTAATTTTATTTTGTTTGATCTCATTCAGCATCACTGCAAATATTATGGGCATGGGAAATGCAAATATCAGCTTTAAGAAGCTGAGAGCAACTGTATTTCTGATTATGGTCCAGAAGTTGATATCGTTTACAAATGCCTTGAAGTGCTTCAGTCCCACCCAATCACTTGTAAAAATCCCCATAACACCTAATGAGATATTATAGTTTTTAAAAGCCATTACCAAGCCCGACATTGGTACATAACTAAAAACAAGCAGATATATTATACCCAATATTGCAAAAGTCTGTGGTATTTTTTGTTTACGAAAAGTCCGCCAAACACCGCTACCTTTATGATTATGATTAACTGTACCACTCATTTATGTATTCTCCTTGTCTCTTTACCCTCTATTGACAATGTATAACACGCCTCACGCCGGCTATTTTGCCACTTTTCTTTGTCGTCGTCCTTGCCTTGCGTCAGCAAGGCTGCGTCCATCCTCCTCGAAAATTGCCAAAATATCTC
>JAEWJR010000093.1:0-4343 GCA_023386445.1 Bacillota bacterium
GGGAGGAAAATATCAGGAAGAGGTTCACGGCATGTTTGAATATGACAGAGAGCCTCATGCAGGTATTGCCCATCCGGTAGGCTTCCGGTCTCCAAACGGGTTTTTGTTCCCTTTCAATTCGTACAGAAAATCCAGATTTTCCATTGGCTATGACAGGGGCTCATATATTCTCACAGAAAACGGGAATAAGGTTTTTGATATTGACTTTCTGGAGAGGCCGGAATATTACCGCCATAATACCAGTGACGGAGTTCAGATGAAGAATATAGCGGTATATAATCACGAGGGGGTTGTCTTTGTAACATACAGCAACGAATGCCATTTGAAGGAAAAGGGTCTGGATTGCCTTTACTGCAATATTAATGCCACAAAAAATACATATGCCGACGTGGAGGGTATCAAGTGGAAGTATCCCAGGCAGATTGCCGAAACAGTAAAGCTGGCATATGAAGAACCAGGCAGGCATCATGTAACTTTGACCGGAGGTTTTGTACCGGAGCATCGCGAAATGGATTACTATTTTGATGTTGCCGAGGCCATTCAAAATGAAACAGGTTTGCCTGATTTCAACGGCACGGCGGTAATCGGCGCGCCGGAGGACCATAGCATCATAGACAGATACAAAGAGGCAGGCTACCGTACATTGGCAATAAATATTGAATTGTGGGATAAGAACATTTTTAAATCCATCTGCCCGGGCAAGGAACAGCTGAGCGGAGGCTGGGAAAACTGGAAAGCCTCTCTGGAACATGCTGCAAAAGTATTCGGCCACGGAAGAGTACGTTCAAATATTGTGGCAGGACTGGAGCCAAAGCGTTCGACACTGGAGGGGGTAGAATATCTGGCCTCAAAAGGTATCGTTTGTTTTGCAGGGGCCTGGTGCCCAAATCCAGGCTCCGAATTGGAGAACCATAGAAGTCCGGAGCCTGAGTGGCATTGGAACCTGATCCTGAAAATGACCGAAATATTCCGCAGAAACGGATTTACATATGATCAGCTGTATGATTGCAGTGCTTCTGCCAATTCGTGCATACATGACATTTATAGAATTGAGCAGGGACTATTACCTGTCTTGAAACAGGCAATATAGACTGCCAAGTAATAGACATTAAGGAAGAGGTTAAATATATTCCGGACTGAATATGCGTTTTCATAAAGAACTATAAAAGGGCGGTTGTACAACAAAAATTGGTTTATTAAAATTTGTTATGCAGCATGCCCTGATCTTTACCCAAATATAGTCTAATAAACATCTAAATATACTCTATTGTTTGCAAAAACGTATGATACTACAATTAATGTAACGGAAATGGCAGCTATAAACATAGTAAATATATATGTAAAATATAATAACTTTTGCAGGAGGGGTTGTATGGGAAGTCTTAAGGAAAAATTATATGAAGAGCTAAAATTGAAATTAACGTTATTTATTGAAGGGGTAAGCTATGAAGATGGAATATTTGACAAACTCATAAATAATGACAGAACTTTGAAGAAACAGGAATATTGTACCTGGGATAAGGAGCTTGTTACAAAGAAGAACTTTAACCTGCCATATACATTTACTCTGGAAAATGGATTAGGCGTACCAATTGTAGTTGATAGAAATTCCCCGTATAAAATCGAGGAAAATGAAGGAGTATTCGGTCTTTCATACAAAAATAAAAAGATATCGGATATAGCTTTTCCTAAGGCTCCGGAATTTTACTCGAAGTTCACCAAAGATGGTGCCAGTATGAGAAACATTGCCAGTGAAAGCTCATTCGGAAGTGAAGACAAAAGTATTATTGTTTCTTACAGCACCGAATGTTCGGTAAAGGATAAAGGCCAGACCTGTCTTTTTTGTACCATGAACGGGACAAAAGGACTTGAAAAGGGAGAGGAAAGGCCGCCATGGAAATATCCCAATCAGATAGGAGAGACAGTAAAAGCTGCCTACGATGAAGGCTTCAGTCATTTGACAATTACCGGGGGATTTATGCCTGAACGGCGTGAAATGGAATACTATCTGGATGTGGCCGACAGCATCAAGGAGGCACTGGGCAAAGAGGAGTTCAACGGTACCGCATGCATCGGAGCACCTCTTGATTTCTCGGTAATTGATAAATACAAGGAGGCAGGCTTCAGTACCATCGCGTTTAATAGCGAAGTATGGGGCAAAAACTACTTTGATATTATTTGTCCTGGAAAAGTGGAAGAATGCGGGGGCTTTGACAATTGGATAAAAGCAATTGAATATGCCGTACAGGTATTTGGAAGGGGGAAGGTAAGAAGTAACTTTGTATGTGGTTTGCAGCCAAAGGAGGTATTGTTTGAAGGACTTGAATACCTGGCTTCAATAGGAGTGGTTACTGTGGCATCCAGCTGGATTCCCGGCATTGGCTCTCCGCTTGAAGGTCACAGGTCACCTACAGTGGTCTGGCATTGGGAGGTACAGCTCAAACATGCAGATATACTCAGAAAATATGGACGTACATATGAAGAAATCTTCAATGCCACACCTAACAGAAATTTTTCACATGAAATTTATCAGATAGAGGATGAGACCCTGCCAATATTTAAAAAGGCAGGCCTGTATTCTGAAAAGTTATATAAAAAAAGTTAAAAAGGAAAGGAATATATTATGTCAATTAATAACGAGGAAATAACAGCTTATTTAAAAAATAGCAAGAGTCTGGTGCTGGCAACTGTGAATGAGGCAGGAGAGCCGGATATAAGAACTCTGGGCGGATACGGAGTATCGGAACTGGAAATTTATTTTGCCACAGCAAAAGAAAGCAGTAAAGCCAAGCAGTTGAAGGATAAAAATGACGTTGCTGTTTTGTTCCAGCATGAAAATCAGGTAATACCTGATTTTGTGAATATAACAATATACGGTAAAGCTGTCCTTACCGGGGGTGAAGAGTTCAATACGGGAAAACAGCTTATATTAAACCGGAGGCCCCAGCTGTCGGCAGGAATTGACAATCTGAACATTTACCGGGTAAAGGCTGAAAGGATAAAGGTTTTGGATTTCAAGGCTTCCAATCCCGCTGAGAGAGTCCATACCATTACCAAAGTCAATTAGCCTTCGCCTTCTAGGTGAATATTGCTTTTAAGCTGGCTTTCAGCCGATAGTAATTGACTTTTATAGCACATAGCCCGGCAAAATTAATTAGGGGGACTTCAGATAATGAAAAAAATAAAAGTTATTCTACTCAGCCTCATCATACCTGTAACAGTAATTATGGTCTGGAGTATTGCAACAGCCAGGGGAGTTGCTCCCGAAGCCATATTGCCCAGCATAAAGAGTGTTTTGAATGCATTCAGAGAAAATCTGGCTTCGGGACAGCTGGCCCAGGACCTTGGAATAAGCCTCTCAAGGGTGATAAAGGGGTATTTTGCAGCAGTACTGCTGGGAGTGACCCTTGGAACGGTAATGGGTATGTCAAATAACGTCAATCATATATTTTCCCTTACACTTAATGCAATACGCCAGATCCCGATGATGGCATGGATTCCTTTAATCATTCTATGGTTCGGAATAGATGAACTTTCAAAGATAGTTGTAATTGTTCTGGGAGCCTTCTTCCCAATAATGGTCAATACTTTCAGCGGCATCAGAGGAACCCCTCCCGGTTACATAGAAGTTGCAAGGCTGTATAAATTGAGCCGTTGGAATACCTTTAGAAAAGTATATCTTCCGTCTGCAATACCACAAATATTTGTGGGTTTGAAACTTGGACTGGGAATTTCATGGATGGCGGTGGTTGCGGCGGAATTAATAGCATCCACCGAAGGAATAGGTTTCAGAATCAGCGATGCCAGAAGCATGATGAAGCCTGATATAGTGATAATGGGAATGGTTGTTATCGGCCTTGTGGGAATATTGATGGATAAATTATTGACTTTTGTTTCGAAAAAATCCACTCCCTGGATAGGAAATAAGGGATAGGGCACATGAAGATTAAAAGAAAAAATGAACGGGGGCGGAGGTATGCCGGAACAGGATTTAAGAATTAAAGACTTATATAAATCCTTTAAGGTTGGCAGGGAAGAAATCCCGGTTTTGCAAAATATCAGTCTGGAGTTCCGCAAAGGTGAATTTATTACAATTGTAGGGCATAGCGGATGCGGAAAGAGTACTTTGCTGAAAATCATAGCGGGGCTGGTGGAATATGAGGCGGGAGATGTGTCCTACTCGGGTAAAAGAATAGTTGAACCGGGAACCGACAGGGGGATGGTCTTTCAGGAGCATAGACTGCTGCCCTGGTTGACTATTTCTGAAAATATAGGCTTTGGACTTTACAGTTTGACCAAGGAAGAAAAAGAGGCATCAATTTCAAAGCATATTGAATTAGTAC
>JAEWJR010000122.1:0-15484 GCA_023386445.1 Bacillota bacterium
AAAGGCTTTAAAAAGAGCTCAATTCATTTGGCACATGGCCAATTAACCTCCTTTATTCGCCACATTGCGATAAAGGATATAAGTTTTCATTACATTTTGTGGCCACAAATGTGGCTCATGGAGGTTAATATGGATATGGATCATATGAATTATCTTGACGGCATGGAAGCTGTCAGCACGGATATTATGGACAGGGTGCTTTCGCTGGCCGGCAGCTATGATTACGGTAAATATGGCGGCAAGGATGTGGAAAGAGCCTTAAGCAAAGAGCTGTTAACACCTGACGATTATGGGGCTGTTTTATCTCCTGCCGCAATGCCGTATTTGGAAGAAATGGCACGCAAGGCGAGGCTTGAGACAAGAAAGCATTTTGGAAATTCGGTTTGTCTATTTACGCCGCTTTATATATCAAACTATTGTGAGAATGAGTGTGTATACTGCGGTTTTAACTGCAGGAACAAAATCCAACGAGGCAGACTGTCTCCGGAAGAGATTGAAGAAGAGCTGCGGGCCATTGCTGCTACAGGCCTGAAGGAGATCCTTATTTTAACCGGCGAGGCCCGGAATGCCTCAGGTGTGGAATATATAGGTGAAGCCGTAAAACTTGCTGCCCGCCGGTTTTCTACCATCGGCATTGAAATATACCCGCTAAACTCGGAGGAATACACCTACCTGAATAAATGCGGAGCTGATTTTGTTTCGGTTTATCAGGAAACCTACAATACGGATAAGTATGAACAAGTGCATTTGAGAGGGCCTAAAAGAATATTCCCGTATCGTTTCAATGCGCAGGAAAGAGCTTTGCTTGGAGGAATGCGGGGTGTTGGAATAGGTGCCTTGCTGGGGCTTGACGACTTTAGAAAGGATGCCTTTGCGGCAGGAATGCATGCATATTTTCTTCAGCAAAAATATCCTCATGCCGAGATCTCTTTTTCGGTGCCCCGGTTAAGACCATATATCAACAATGCCGGCAACAATCCTGCTGAGGTTCACGAACGGCAGCTTTTGCAGGTCATGCTGGCGTATCGTTTATTAATGCCCTTTGCCGGAATTACTATATCAACAAGGGAAAAGCCCAGCTTCAGGGATAATATAATAGGTCTGGCAGCTACAAAAATTTCAGCAGGGGTAAGTGTGGGTGTCGGGGGCCACAAAAACCGGGAAAAGGGTGATGAACAGTTTGAAATCTCCGATTCCCGCAGTGTGGACGAAATTCATGAGATGATAGCAGGCAGGGGTTTACAGCCTGTATATACCGATTATGTGAGGGTCTAGGAGAGAGTATGTTGATTTTGGTTACAAACAGGAAGCTTTGCAGGGATGACTATCTGACACGGCTTGACCGGTTGGCAAAGGCAGGCCCGCAGGCGATTATCTTGAGGGAAAAGGACCTGGAGCAGCAGGAATACGAGCTGCTGGCACAAAAAGTCCTGTCAATCTGCAAGGTAAATAATGTAGAGTTGATAATAAACAAAAATATCGATGCTGCTGTAAAACTGAATATTCCAAATATACATTTATCAATGGAGGATCTGAGAAATTATAGAAACAGGCTGCGGCAATTTAAATGCGCGGGTGCATCGGTACACTCGGCAGATGAAGCTGCCGAAGCCAGGGAACTGGGAGCTGATTACCTGATAGCGGGCCACATATTTACTACTGATTGTAAGGCGGGACTTCCGCCGCGCGGGCTGGCCTTTTTGAAGGAAATATGCAGCAGGGGTGATATTCCGGTATTCGCCATCGGCGGAATAACCGGGGACCGGGTACAGGCTGTTCTTGAAACAGGAGCTAAAGGTGTTTGTATTATGAGTGAGGCTATGACTTGTTCCCGGCCGTCATGTCTTCCATTTTTTTCAGCAGAACAAACAGCTGCCGGGCATCGGCATGAAGCTTTTCCAGCGAAGTAAGCAGCATATCACAGGCATTTATAATATTTTTCAAGTTATGAAAAAATATAAAAACCGAAAGACAATGTATATAAAATGTTAAGAAAATATTAAGAGTCTGTAACTTTGTGCCCTATCCTCTATATGGTATAATAGGGAAGATAAACAAGCCAGTGGTTCTCGCCCGGCTATACGTTTTAGCTGTTACAGACTACTGGTAACAAAGGCAGAAAGTGAGAATCAAATGAAGAAAATAGTCAGGATATTAATAGTTGCGGTAATGTTTTTTTCGACAGTGCTTGGAGTAGGTGCCGAGAAAGCTGCCGAACATACCGGAGGGCTTGAGGTTAATACTGTTGTTGGCTTTAATGACGTGTACAAGATTGGATATCCTACACCAATAAATGTAAACATTAAAAACAATTTTAAGGATATCAACGGAGAAGTGGAAATACGTGTCCCCAGTTCGCCCGGCAAGTATATGAGTTATTTGAAGCCGGTCAGCCTTCAAAAGGGTGCTGAAAAGACCATAACCATAAATGTACCAATAGGCAACGACAACAGGACAAAATATGCGGTGAATATTTATGACGGCGGGGACAGGATTTTCGACGATACCATTACAACTGTTGCCTCAAACAATATTACTACTTTTATAGGGATAATGAGCGATGATTTCGACAGCCTGTCCTATATTAATTCAGTTCCGGCTTCGGCAGGGGTTTCCCTCATTACAAAAACCATCAGGCTTGATGAGAAAAATTTTCCCGAGGATATTTTTACTTTAAATGCATTTAATATTTTAGTAATTAATGATTTTGACACTTCGAGATTCAGTAAATCACAATATGAAATTTTAAAACAATGGGTCAGAAATGGCGGAACTTTAATCATAGGAACGGGGTCTAAATATAATAAAACACTTTCGGTATTTAAAGATGACTTTATTGAAGGTTCCCAGGGCAGTGTACAGGAAATATCAACCTCAAAAATATATGACCTGGCCACAAACGGTGATAACAGGAATGAAACAAAGGTGGAGGTTTTGGCTTTAAAAATCAAGGATAGCACCGTAGCAATGGAGGACCGGAATATCAGTCTTGTACAGGCTCATAACAAAGGCAAGGGAGTAGTAGGTGTTATGGCTTTTGATCTGGGAAAGGCACCTTTTGCAAACTGGAATAACAATACTGCTTTTATGGAAAAGGTTTTAGAACTTGTCAATCCGGAATTGGCAGGTACAAATACTAAAAGCAATAATGCCAACTCATTCAGGAACAATACGTACGCATTGCAGGAGGCGGTAAACCAGTTTTCTGAAATGGCTGCACCAAAAACTGCAAGTTTTTATCTGATATTGTTCATTTATGTTTTGGTGGTGGCTCCCATAAGTTATATTATACTGAAGAAGCTTGACAAACGTGAATGGATGTGGCTTACAGTACCGGTCCTGGCAATTATTTTCGGTGCAGTAGTCTATGTGACCGGCAGCGGTACAAGACTGAGCCAGATAACCACGAATGTCGTTTCTTACATAAGTCTGGATAAGAATGGAAATACTTCGGCCGACACTTATGCCGGTATTTTAAATACAAATAAATCCAAGGTTAAAGTCTCGGGACAAAATGGGGAAAGACTGCTTCCGGTCGATAATAATTCCTATACCGACCAGACCTTCGAAAAAGAAGTGGTGGAAGCAACAATTTTTGCAGGTGAAAATGGGCGTATCGAATACAAAAACAGCAGTCTGTTGGAGACAAAAATTCTGCAGATACAGGAAAATACACTTGATATAGGGAAGATTGAAACCAATCTGAAATTAAAGAACGGTAAAATAACAGGCACTGTTAAAAATTCTACCGGCTTGGATCTGACAGACTGTCTGCTCGTGATGCCTGACAGCTATTATAAAATCGACAGTTTGAAAAGCGGAGCTGACGTGAATCTGGATAATATCACGCAAGGCAGTCATGAGGGTAATTTTCACATTATGGTATCGGATGTATTCTTTAACCGCAACTATTCAAGGGTTAACGCAGCAACAGAAACAGACAGGAAGAGAAATTTGGATTTAAGGCAGGAAGGAAACATTCTTCAGAGGATGTTTGACTATGGAAACGGGCAAATTAACGGTATTAATTTTATTGCTTTCTCAAAAACCCAGATACATAAGCCTTTACTTGTAAACGATACTCCGGCTAAAAAAAATGAAAGAAATATAATATTCATGCCTGTTGACGTGAAGTTTACCGATGAAGGCAAAGTAGAATACCCACTGGGCTTTATTCCCTTTGAAGTCATAAATACATCAAATCTGAATTATGATATGGCAATCAGCAGATTTTATGGAAGCGGTTCGGCGGAGTTGATTTACAAACTTGACAAGGACATGCTGGTAGAGGAATTTGAAGTGAACACCTCAAAATTGCAATTTAAGTCCTTCAATGCAGGCTACAGTATTTATAATATCAGGAAGCAAACCTATGAATCTGTTAACGATAAAGTCATAAACGGAGAAAGTGTCAAAGATTATTTAACTCCCGAAAACACATTGAAAATGAAGATTGAAGTTACCGACGGGGAAATCGGAGTACCTCAAATGGCTGCAAAAGGGAGGAATAAATAATGCTCAGGATAGAAAATCTCTGTAAGAACTATGGAAAGTTCCGTGCTGTAAATGACTTGAACCTTCATATACCCAAGGGTGAAATATTTGGATTTGTGGGTCCCAACGGAGCAGGAAAAACTACCACAATGAGGATTATATGCGGACTCCTTGATGCTACCTCGGGAAAGGTATATGCCGATGGTATTGACGTAATTAACAGGCCAAAGGAGCTTAAACGTAAAATAGGTTATATGCCTGACTTTTTCGGAGTATATGATGATTTGAAGGTAATGGAATATTTGGAGTTCTATGCCTCAATCTATAACATCAAGGGTGCCGATAGCAGGAAGATATGCCAGGACCTTCTCGAATTGGTGGATTTAACCGATAAAAAAGACTTTTATGTGGACAGTTTGTCAAGGGGTATGAAGCAGAGACTTTGTCTGGCAAGAAGCCTGGTGCACAATCCGGATCTGTTGATTCTTGATGAACCGGCCTCAGGCATGGATCCCAGGGCAAGAATTGAAATGAAGGAAATATTGAGAACCTTGAAGAGTATGGGCAAGACTATATTGGTAAGCTCACATATTCTGCCCGAACTTGCAGAACTGTGTACCGCCATCGGCATAATAGAGAAGGGCAGGATAGTTATGAGCGGTACTGTAGATGAGATTACCAGAAAGGTTTATCATACCCAGA
This sequence comes from Bacillota bacterium, assembly GCA_023386445.1. Lineage (GTDB taxonomy): Bacteria > Bacillota > Clostridia > Acetivibrionales > DSM-1351 > Ruminiclostridium. Next base: position 5,197 of record JAEWJR010000122.1, read on the forward strand.
CCATACGCATAAAAGTAATAGACGGGTTGGAGGAAGCAATAAGAATACTTCAGGAGTATCCGGATATTGACGGAGTAAATCCGGTCGGGGATAATGAAGTTGAAGCCTCCTTCAATGGTGACGAGGTCTTCATGAATGCACTCCTGGTCAGGTTGATACAGAATAATGTGCCGGTAACGGCCTTTAACCAATTGAATGGAAATCTTGAAGATATATTTATGAAGGTTACTGCAACAGGGGAGGTAAAACAATGAGCACCAATACACAAAAACGGTATTTCAGAATAAATCCCGTACTGCTTAAAGAACTCAAGGTCAGGATGAGAAGCTGGAAAGCGGCAATATTAATAGGTACCTATAATTTAGTACTCCTCCTGTTAACAATATTTATAATGAAGCTGACTATGAACAACGATATAGGAGTGCCTACCCAGTCAACCATATTCGGAACATATGCCTTTCTGGTAGCAGCGCAGTTCGGTTTGATAACTCTTATAGCTCCCGCACTTACCGCCGGGGCCATATCAGGAGAAAGAGAAAAGCAGACTCTGGATATCCTGTTATCAACTACTTTGAATCATGGATCAATAATTACAGGCAAGTTATTTTCATCCCTGAGTCAGATCATTTTGCTGCTGGCATCCTCTATCCCTGTGTTTTCAATAATATTTCTATACGGTGGAATAGGTCTTACGCAGCTTTTACAGGTTTATCTGTTTTTTATCCTTATAGCGGTAACACTTGGCAGTATCGGTATTTTCTTTTCAACCTTTATAAAGAAAAGTACTGCGGCAAATGTTTTGACCTACGCAGTTGTGGTTTTTCTGTATCTGGGTACCATTTTAATCTCGGTATTCTATGTTCAGCTGGTTATCATGCCGAACTATATAAACAAACCATACGAAGGTACTTTCTGGGTATTCAATTTAAACCCAGCAATGGCTCTGGTCTCTTTAGTAGTGGATCAGTTCCAGGAAGGTGCCGGAAGGTTGTTCCCGGGTTTGAGTTTGACAGTACAGCAGGGAAAGCTCCATCTGTGGCATATTAATTCAATTTTTAATGCCGGTCTGTCGGCAGTATTGTTATTGGCAAGTGCCTTGAAACTCAATCCGGTTAAAAGGAAATGGTTCAGGAGAGGTAATAAATGAATTTAAACAAGCCTTACGGGAAAATATTATATGTGCTTCGGAAAGCCCGTAACAGAATAATATTAAGCATAACCTTGCGCAATGGGCTGGCAGGTCTGTGCACCGCATTGGCTGCAGGGATTATTCTGGGGCTTCTCTCAAGACTTATACCCATATACAGAGTGTATGTTCTGTGGGGATATATTGGTGCAGCCATTTTTCTGCTGTCATTGCTCAGTGTTTTTTTATTCCTTCCAAAGAAAAAAGCAGTAGCCACACTGCTTGATTCTTTTCGACTGCAGGAGCGGATCATAACTTCTCTGGAGCTGGAAAAAGAAGATTCGGAATACAAGGAGCTATTGCTGGAGGATACCACAAGCAAACTTGACACCATTGATTACAGGGAAAAGATAAAATTGCTGCCCAATAAAAAGCTTCCGGCGGCAGTAATATTTCTCGCGCTGGCTTTCGGCTTGACCGTGCTGCTGCCGCAGCCATTGCTGGAAGAGGCCCGGCAGGCGCATGAATTTAACGTATATAAAAAGGAGCAGAAAAAGAAGGTAGAAAAAGCAGAGAAGGAAGTTGAAAAGAATACAGAGCTTACCGAAGTGCAGAAAAAAGATCTCCTTGAAAAACTGCAAGCTTTGAAGCAGGAGCTCAAAAAGTCCCAGGATACCAGGGCGGCGGATAAAGCTCTGGAAAAGCTTGCAAAAAAACTGGAGCAGAAAATTGATAAAACAAGGGAAGCAGATTTGAAGAATCTTGCTGAAAAGCTTGCCGGGAATAAAACTGCCAAAGCTTTGGCAGATGCATTGAAATCCGGGAAAAAGGAAGAAATCAGGAAGGAATTTGAAAACCTTAAGAATAAGCTTAAGTCTATGAGCGCCAACGAGAAAAAAGATTTTAAGGATGCCTTGTCAAAGACTGCCGATTCTCTTGGCGACAGCGAGCTCAAGGATAGTCTGAATGGCTTGGGTGGCGCTCTGGACAGCGGAGATGAAAACGCCGTTAACAAAAGTGTTGATAAACTCAATGGAACAGTCAATGACAGTCTTTCTCAAAAGAATATGAATAACGCTCTGGCACAGGCTCAGAATGATTTGCAGCCCAATACTGTCAATGCCCAAAATCAGGGACAGGGTTCCGCTCAGGGTCAAGGTGCTGCACAGGGACAAGGTCAGGGGGCCGGAAAGGGAACCGGCCAGGGTGCAGGCCAGGGACAAGGTGCAGGTGGAAGCGCTGCAGGCAGCGGTACCGGAAACGGTGATGGGGGTGTTACACCCTATGGACAGGGAGGTATTGCAAACAAAACTCCATCAGCCGGACAGGAGAAAGAATATGAAAAGATTTTCACTCCCTCCAGACCGGGAGGTCAGGGGGAAACTTCGGTAATAACGGGAAAAGGCAATAATAACGGAAAATCCGAAACAACAATAACAAATAATGCAGACGCCTCTTTAGGAGAGCTGAAGCCATACAATCAGGTAGTTGGTGAATACAGTGACAGGGCTATGGAAAGCATGGACAATTCCTCTATCCCCGGGGGTATGGAGGATATAATTAAAGATTATTTTGCTTCACTGCAGGATTGAAAAACTCATGGAGGTGAGGTTCTATGGAGGACAAGGAAATTTTAAGTATTGTAGATACCATAAAGGCTGTTGAAAGTGAAGTTGGAAAAGCCATCATAGGTCAGAAGGATGTTATCAGACAGGTGCTGATTGCTGTATTTACAGGCGGGAATGTACTTTTGGAGGGCTCCCCGGGATTGGGCAAAACTCAGCTTGTAAAAACTCTTTCAAAGGTAATGGATCTGTCTTTTTCAAGGATACAGTTTACTCCCGATCTGATGCCTGCCGATGTGGTAGGTACAAACATTATAATGAAGGATGAGAAGGGCAGCAGTAAATTTGAATTTCAAAAAGGACCTGTTTTTGCCCATATGGTATTGGCCGATGAGATTAACAGAGCTACGCCCAAAACCCAGTCTGCTTTGCTGGAAGCCATGCAGGAGCATACCGTCACTGTGGGAAACAGTACGTACCGTCTGGAAGAACCTTTTATGGTTCTGGCAACACAGAATCCGCTTGAGAACGAAGGCACTTATCCGCTGCCAGAAGCGCAGCTGGACAGATTCCTTTTCAAACTGATGGTACCTTACCCCAACCTTGAAGAGTTAAAGGGTATTATCGGAGTTACGGTAAATAATCAGACCTCCGAGCTTGAGAAGATTATTAATAGAAGTCAGATTCTTGAAATAAGAGATATCCTTAAAAAGGTACCAATGTCAAAGCCGGTTGAGGAATATGCCTTGAAAGTTGTTCTGGCAACCCATGCGGATTACGAAAAAACACCTGAGCTGTCAAAAAAATATATCAGATACGGAGCAAGTCCCAGAGCAGCTCAGGCAATTATTTCAACTGCCAGAGTAAGGGCAGTTATGGAAGGCAGATATAACGTGTCCTTTGATGATATAAAATATGTGGCGCCGTCAGCACTGCGGCACAGGTTCTTTATGAATTTTGATGCGGTAGCCGACGGAATTGCTCCTGAAAGAATAATAGAAGAAATATTGGCAAGTCAATTAGATACTGCAAAGGTTTGAGGCAACTATGAAGGAAAAGGTGTTTGACGAAAATTTTTATAGAAAGCTGGAGAGTATTTCAATAAAGGCTCGAATGACTTTAACGGACGGGGCGGCCGGCGGGAGAAAATCCAAGGCAAAAGGCAGCTCGGTGGAGTTTTCGGACTTCAGGGAATACACACCCGGAGATGATTTCAGAAGAATTGACTGGAATGCATACGGGCGTTTTGACAAATTGTTCTTAAGGCTTTTCATGGAGGAAAGAGAAGCTCTTCTGAATATTTTTTGCGACTGCAGCAAATCCATGGACTTCGGAGAAAAAAGCAAGGCTGCAATGGCTTTGAGAATAACAGGAATATTGACTTATCTGGCTCTGAACAATTTGGACAGAGTGTGCTTGAACAAATTGCAGGAAAGTGCCGTCATTACTTCTTCCTCCTATATGGGTAAAAGTTCCTTTCAAAAGGCCTTGCAGTTTCTTGAGTCGGGCAGTTTCATTGGAAGTACCAATCTTGGAGAAAGCATAAAAAGAAAAGAGCTGAAAAGCAGAGGGATCTCAGTAGTTATTTCAGATTTCTTCACAATAGGCTCAATTGACGAAGTAATAAAATATCTTGCTTTTAAAAAACAGCAGATCATTTTGATACAGGTATTGTGTGAGGATGAACTTGACCCGCAGCTAGGCGGGCAGGTCCGGCTTGTGGACAGTGAAACAGAGGCCGAAATGAATCTTACCATAACACCAAAGCTGTTAAAGGCTTATGAGGCAAAGTTAAGAGGTTTACAGGCCGGAATTAAAGCTTCGGCAAAAAAATACGGAGGGGTATTTTTTCATATATCCACCTCTGACAGCCTGGAAAAGATAGTATTTGAGGATTTTGCCAGGGAGGGGTTACTATGAGTCTTATCTCTCCAAATGGGCTATGGTTTTTAACACTCATCCCTGTTTTTATTCTGATGTATATACTAAAGCAGCGTTATGAGGAAAGGCAGGTTTCGAGCCTCTACTTATGGCAGCAGGTAATAATGGAGCTGGATGCAACCAGTCCTTTTCAAAAGCTTAAAAGTAACCTGTTGTTTTTTCTGCAGCTGCTGATATTGCTGCTGTGCATTTTTGCACTTACCAACCCTTTTCTCTGGTGGAAAAACAACAATTATCAGAATGTTGTTATGGTGGTTGACAACTCCGGCAGCATGAGTTCTCTCGGAGAAAACGGAAAAAAACTGGATGAAGCCAGGATAAAAGCTGAGGAGCTGATAAACTCATTGTCATCTGGGACCAGGATGACCTTGATTTCCGCTGCCAGAAACGTAAAAGTAGAGGTCAGCGGCAGTACCGACAGGAAGGAGCTTTTAAACAGGCTTAAAGCCATAGAACCGACTAATAGTGCAGGCAGCATTGAAGATACCTACTCACTTGTAAAGGCAATATGTGATCAATATGAAAGCTGCAGAGTGGTATATTTCACTGATCATGGATTGGATCTGAAGGACCTGAACGGTGAAGTTGTAGATATTGGTCCGGAGAGGCCCAATGTAAGCCTGGATTATATTGCCGGTACAAAGACCGGCAATGGCTTAAAGGTCATGTTAAGGGTGACAAATCACGGAGCTGAGAGCACAGATGCGGAGCTTTGCCTTTATGGCGAAGAAAAACTTTTATCCATAAAAAATGAAGTTTTGAATTCAGGTGAAACTAAAACCGTCTATTTTGATAATGTTCCTGCCGGAAATAAGTACATATACGCAGAGTTGTCAAAAGAGGACGGTCTTGTGGAAGATAACAGGATATTTTCTATTACAAAACAAAAGGAAGTAAAAAAAGTCCTGCTTTCCACCGACCAGAACATATTTTTGGAAAAAGCCCTGAACACACTGAAAGATATAGAATTGTTCAAAACTCTTCCCGATCAGCAAATTAACGAAGAATTTGATTTGTATATTTTCGACGGAAGCTATGAAGGAAAACTGCCTCAAAAAGGTAATATACTTTTTTTGAATCCCCGGCAAAACAACTCCTTTTTTAAAGTTGAAGAAGAGTTGACCGGCGGTAAGGGTTCCATCACAACTCATGCGGTTACAAAATATATGAACAACAGCGACTTCGTTATTTCAAGTTTCAATCCTATTGAAATGCCATACTGGGGCAGCCCTTTAATTAAAATAGATGATAAAAATGCAGCCTTTGCCGGAGAGATTAAGGGACAAAAGGTAGCCGTACTGGGGTTTGATCTGCATAATTCGGATTTCCCGCTGACTCTGGAGTTTCCTATTTTTATAAACAACCTGATTTCATACCTGATAGATAGAGATACTATGGCAAATAACCAATATAACAGCGGAGAGGATATAGACATAACTCCTTTACCCGAAACGGAAAAAATATTCGTTAAGGACCCGGAAGGTAAAAGAACGGAACTGAGTTCAAGATATCCCGTAAAACCGTATGATAAAACCTATTCAACAGGAATATATGAAATAATCCAAAAAGTCGGGGATACGGAGATAGAGAGAGCTATTGCAGTAAATTTTCCGGTTTCCGAGAGCGGTTCATCAAATATTGACAGTTCAGTCAATAAAACGGAAGACGGAAAAGAAGTTAATGGCATAGCCGGAGCTGGCGGCAGCAAGTCTGACAGTACTCTGAAAAACAGCGGCATAAATTTACTGAATATACTTTTATTGACCGCACTGCTTTTAATTGTTCTGGAATGGGTAGTCTACGCAAGGCAGTACCGGATTTGAGAATTGGAGAGGGAATTATTTATGGGACTTAGCTTTGAAAGGCCGTATTTGCTGCTTTTGATCCCAATCCTGCTGGGATTGGTTTTGCTTTCAACAAAATGGCTTAAAAGATTGAATAAAAGTAAAAAGACCTGGATAACAGCACTGCGCTGTACGGTTTTAACCCTTCTGGTTTTAGCTTTGAGCGGCGTGAGTCTGACCTGGAAACTCAATAATGTCACAACTCTTTTCTTGATAGATGCCTCGGATTCAACTCATTCAAACAGAAGCGATATGGAGGAATTTATAAAAGAGGCCTACAAACTTAAAGGTCCGAAAGACAAGCTGGGTGTTATATCCTTTGGTGACAATGCACAGGTTGAAAGCTTTATCAGTGATGAAATGAACTTTACTGAAATTGAAGGTAAAATTAACGGAAATTATACTAACATTGAAAATGCACTTGCAACCGCACTATCTCTGTTTCCGGGCAACAGTAATAAAAGGGTGGTTCTGATTTCTGACGGGGAAGAGAATTCCGGCAGTGCAGGCAGGATTGCCCTGTCTCTGCAGGAACAGGGGATAGATTTCAAGTATCATAAAGTTGAGAAGAGTGTGGGTGAGGAAGCACTTGTTGAAAAAATAGAGGTTCCTGAAAGATTGGCACTGGATGAAGAATTTAACCTTGTGGTTACCATAAACAGTACAGCCGTTCAAAAAGCTAAACTAAGCCTGGTAAGTGAAAGAACGAAACTTTCCGAACAGACAGTCCAGCTGCAAGAGGGCTTAAACAAGTTTGTTTTCAGGGATAAGGCTGTCACCGGCGGCTTTAAAAGTTATAATGTACTCATTGAACCTGAAAAGGACAGTCAGCCCAAAAACAATGAAGCTTCATGTTATACAAATATAGTAGCCAAACCCAGGATTCTTGTAATTGAAGACAACAAGGGTGAGTCGGAGGAACTTGTAAAAATGCTCAAGGCATCTTCGGCTGATTTTACAGTGGTAAATGCAAAGGCAGCACCAGGAAACATACAGGATATGAATATCTACAAGTCAATCATAACCTGTAATGTGCAAATAGACAGCTTGAATGAAGGCTTCAGGAATTCCATCGAAAGTTATGTAAAGGACTTCGGAGGCGGTTTCATTGCCACAGGCGGGGATAATTCCTTTGCCCTGGGAGGTTATTCAAAGACGCCGCTGGAAAAGGTTTTGCCTGTTTATATGGATATGAGGGGTAAAAAAGAAGCTCCCAAAATGGCAATGCTGCTAATCATCGATAAATCAGGAAGCATGTCAGAGGGGGTGGCAGGTATCAGCAAGGTGGATATGGCAAAGGAAGGTGCCATAAGAAGCCTGGATTCCTTAAGGGCAGGAAAGGATGAAATTGGTGTATTGTCTTTGGACGGTGCATACAGCTGGGTTGTAAAAAGACAGGTAATTAATGATCCCAAGGCAATTGAAGAGGATATCGGCTCCATACGTGCCGACGGCGGGACAAGTATTATACCGTCTTTGGAAGCTGCTTATAACTCACTTAAGGAAAGCGACGCAAAAATAAAGCACATCATATTGCTGACCGACGGGCTTGCAGAAAGAACAGGATATGATACTTTGCTGAGGAATATAAACAAGGAGAACATAACTGTTTCCACAGTGGCAGTAGGGCAGGATTCGGACAAACAGCTGCTTTCCATGATCTCCAATACATGTAACGGAAGGTTTTACATAACAGATGCCTATACAAATATACCTTCCATTTTCACAAAAGAGACCTTTATGGCAGCCAGAACCTATTTAAACAACAGGGAGTTTACTCCTGTCATAAATTATGAGCATTCGGTGCTTAAGGGCGTTGCGGAAGGGGGCCTGCCTTCTCTGCTTGGATATGTGGGGGCATCTCAAAAGGAAACGGCAAGGGTTGTTTTAAGAAGTGATGAGGACGATCCTATTCTGACTGTATGGCAGTACGGACTTGGTAAGGCTACAGCCTGGAATTCCGATGTTTCCGGTAAATGGAATGCCAATTATATACCCTGGAACAAAAATCTCAAACTCTGGCAGAATATTATTAATTTTACAGTGGAGAACTATGATAATGAAAATGCATCACTTGAAATAACTCAACAGGGCTCAAAAGCAGCAGTCAATTTAAAAAATAAAAATATTGAAAATGAGTTGAGCTCTGTCGCAACTATAATTTCTCCCTCCGGTGAATCCTTTGAAACCCCGCTGAACCCTGTTGCTCCGGGGGAATACTCAGGTACTTTTGATATAAAGGAAGACGGTGTTTATATGGTAAGCGGGAAACAGGAACTGAACGGTGAACTGGTGAATGCTGTAAAGCAGGGCTATGCTGTTCAATATTCTCCGGAATATAAAATCAACAGCAGTGATAACCTTGAAAAACTCGTTACCGGGATAGGGGGAAAGCTGATTACCGAACCCAAAGAAGTTTATACCGGTGACCTGGAGTATAAAAGAGGTCAGAGGGAGCTGACGGCATATTTGATATCATTGTTACTTATGTTGTTCATGCTGGACATTGCACTGAGAAGGTTAAACCTCAATAAAAATAAATTGCACCTTGTGTTTGAAACGGCAGGCGGTAAAATAAGAGCAATAGTACGAAAACCAATAAAAACCGAAAATGATTTATCAAACAAATCAGATACTGACGGAATTTATGGGAATATTGACCGCTATACCGACATTGAGCAGGAGGCAGTACCTAAGGAGAAGACGGTTAAGGAGGGTTCTCAGACAAAGGAAGCCAATACCCTTGATACTTCTAAGCTGTTAAAGAGAAAAAAATTCAAGTAAATTATCCGGGTTAACATGATCTACTGCCAATGTCCGCATTGATGGACTAAATGTATCTATTCCGTACCGGCTCCTAACTTGAGCCTGTCAATGACCAACCTGCAAATTAACGGCAATATCCAGAAGATGGGAAAAGAATAAATATGATGCCAGATGATTGGTTTATAAAAGTGAGCATCATCTCCGAGTCACCTCAAAATAAGTATTTGTATTTTTCATAATTTTATATAAGGTTTGATTATTTTACATAATTGACTTGAAACTTGTTACAAATAGGGTAAAATTATTATAAAAGGTAAAATTAGGGAATGTATTATTTTGACAGCATAACGCAAGTTATATCCAGATGTAACAAAAAGAACTATACGGGCTTATAAAGGCATGACAAGGTTTACATTATGGAGAGGTGAGACAGGTGTATAAAGTATTTCTTGTAGACGATGAAATAGTAGTTCGCAATGGGATAAGAGATTGTATCAATTGGGAGGAAACTAATTTTGTATTCTCAGGCGAAGCACCGGATGGTGAGTTTGCGCTGTCACTTATTCAGGAAATAAAGCCTGATATCCTTATTACAGATATTAAAATGCCCTTTATGGATGGTTTGCAGCTAAGTCAGATAGTCAGGAAAAATATGCCCTGGATCAGGATTATTATACTTACCGGGCATGAAGAGTTTACCTTTGCCAGAGAGGCATTGCGTATGGGAGTTACCGAGTATTTGCTGAAACCTGTGACTTCGGGAGATAACCTGGAAACTTTGAAAAAAGTGGAAAATCAGATTGAAAATGAAAAAAGTGAAAGAGAAAATACTGAAAAAATAAAAAAGCAGCTTATACAGAATACTTCCTTGTTCAGGGACAAATTTTTAAATCAATTGTTGCTTGGATCGATTTCTCCGGTTGAGGTCATTGATAATTGCGCCGATTTTAATATCAATATTATTTCCAAATTTTATATAGTTGAGATTATAGAACTGAAAATTACCAACACCGGCTCTTCAGAGGGAGAGTACTCGGAAATGCTTA
>JAEWJR010000156.1:0-10174 GCA_023386445.1 Bacillota bacterium
TGAGATAATTTGGCTTGCGGCAAGGCAAAGGCGTGCAGTAAGGCTTTGTGCCTTGCAAGCGGCTTCAACGCAACCGCAGGGCAAATTAACCACTCAAAAACGTATTGTACATTGTCAATAGAGGGTAGGAAATGCTAAATAATAATTTCCGACTCATCCCTTAATTATCAGTTCCCTAATATTATACCAACCTGTTGGCAAAAAGTAAGCTGTTAATGGATAAAAAGATTAAATGAAAGATCAAGCAATACCCTTAAGTCAAAAAAAGAACTTTTAAGAATTCATTACTGAAGTGTAATGTATAGATTATACCATATTATCCATACATTACAATATATTTTTTGTCAACTCAATTCTACTATCAAAAATTCCCAATACGATATATAATAGTTCTATAGTTTTTAAACTTTAAAATTATCTTCGGGAGGAATATTCATGAAAGCTTTATTTATCGGTGGTACGGGAACAATCAGCACTGCTGTTTCAAGTTCTCTGGTCCGGCAGGGCTGGGAATTATATTTATTAAATCGTGGAAATAACACAGACCGCGTTCCTGAGGGTGCAAAAGTTATCAAAGCCGACATAAATGATGAATCACAAGCAGCCGCTCTTATTAAAGATCTTGATTTCGACGTTGTTGCTGATTTTATTGCTTTTGTACCTTCTCAGGTTGAACGTGATATAAGACTATTTTCAGGCAGGACGAGGCAGTACATATTCATTAGTTCGGCTTCAGCATACCAGAAGCCCCTTTCGGATTATAGAATAACCGAATCCACTCCCCTGTCAAACCCATATTGGGAATACTCACGAAACAAAATTGCATGTGAGGAACTGCTTATTTCCGAATACCGGAAAACCGGATTCCCCATCACCATAGTTCGTCCAAGCCACACTTATGATGACCGCAGCATACCTCTTGGGGTGCATGGTGATAAAGGAAGCTGGCAGGTAGCCAGGCGAATGCTGGAAAACAAGCCTGTGATAATTCACGGTGACGGTACTTCCCTGTGGACTCTCACTCACAACAGTGACTTTGCTAAAGGTTTTACCGGCCTGATGGGAAATATTCATGCCATTGGTGAAGCTGTGAATATAACATCCGATGAAAGTCTGACCTGGAATCAGATTTATGAAATAATTGCAGCGGCTCTGGGTGTCAAGCTTAATGCGGTACACATTCCGTCAGATTATCTAGCTGCCTGCAGCACCTATGATTTTACAGGTTCTCTTACAGGTGACAAGGCAAATACTGTAGTATTTGACAACTCAAAACTTAAAAGGCTTGTCCCCGGTTTCAATGCAACGGTGCGCTTTGACCAGGGGATCAAAATAATTCTGGACAAGGTTCTGTCAAATCCCGAACTTCAAAAGCCCGACCCTGAATTTGACTCCTGGTGTGACAGGGTTATATAAAATTACCGCGGCTCCATAAAGAAGTTTTACTAATTTCAAAAAACGGATAGCTCACAAAGTACATGCCTGAAATTTGTACTTGTGTTTCACCTACAAATTCAAGTATGTACTTTTATAGAGCTTCGCATTTTTTTAAGTTGTACCCGCGCACAATGCTCAGTAATGCATAATTTTTAATAGTCTTATTTTGAGACATCCTCTTGAAACACGTTAACCCAGCTTTCATTTTATTTAAAGGCAGGCCGGACAGGATCAAGTACTTTTGCTGCATCAAACAGCTCCTTCATGCATTCCGGCTTATGAAACATTTTGTACCCGTCAAGATCAATTCTTTCCATGTATGCATTGTCTTTGTATAATATGTATTCAGGTTTCGGCCCCACACCGCAGTAAACATTAAACCCCTGGCTGACTATGTAGCGCATCCTGGCATCGCTCTGTTTGAAAGTTGCTCCAAAAGGAGATATGTATAAATTGGTCTCACCCACAATACTTCCGACTTCAGCCTTCCACCTTCTAGTGTCATCTTTGACAAAATCAAGTGTAACAGTGCCCTCGGAAAATGTTCTCCTATGCGTATAGCTATGGCTTGCAAAAGCCCAGCCCGTCTCTTTAAGTTTTTGTATAACAGGCATTACGCTTTCCTTCTCTGTCTGCCAGGCGGAATTATCGTGATTGGTCCTATAGCCCAGGATTCCTTCGTAGCCTGTCAATGCCAGGGTACCCCTTGCACCTTTAAATGAGAAATCGGGATACTGATCTGCAAAATTATTTAAAATGGGAACCACGTCTCCATCGGGTGATACTATTTCATTTCCCTGAGGAGTTTTTACAAGTGAAGCCAGCTTCCCTTCCTGATCGAGTACCAGCCTTTTTGCAAAGCCGTCATTCTCCATATATTTGTAATAGCTCATATCATCGACCGAAATAATTAAAGGTTTCTGGCCTTTGGGGAGGTATATATCCTGCTTATACATTTTCCCGGAGGAATCGGTTTTAAATACATCTCTGAGGTCAATCAGCGTATAACCTCTGTCATACATCTCCTGTATCATCATTTTGAATTCCCTTACCGTAGTCATCCAGTCATTATATCCCTGTTCCATGGAATCGCCGGTAAAGCACAACTCGGGATAAACTATCAAACTGTGAAAAAACACATGATACACAGGACCTTTATAAATGACTAATTGCTTCTCGAGACTGCCAGCCCTGTCTTTTATAGCCAATAATTCCTTGTCAGCAGGGTAATCTTTCAGAGTCTTGTCCAATAGCAGATTTGCCATTTTATAATGAGTGTTCTCTATCAGATTCTCAATATTCGAAATAATGTCTTTTCTTAAAGCAGCATCCGAAGGTGAAATTTCATTAGCTTTTGAATTCTCTGACACCTTATTGGCTATAAATGTTTCAACAGTCGCGCTGACATCTTTCGTTTGTGAAAGTGTTGACAGAAAAAGGAGACTGATGCAAATTATAATAAGGATTATTGAAACAGATCCCACTATTAAGATAAAAGTAAATTTTTTATTCATTTTAACCTTCTCCTAATTTATAACATTTTTAAATAAAAACTCCCATAAATCCATATTATAATAAATAATAAAAAAAAGCCAGAGATTAGAGTCTCTGACTTCTTTACAATATTGTAACCTTTACATGCAATATACCTGCTGACTTGGTATTAAGGCTATGTCACACTTTGACAGAATCTTTACTGCCTCATCAGGGCTTTCAACCCTCAGAATCACAAAAGCTTCATTTCCTGTTTTACCTACAAAAGCATACATATATTCTATGCTTAAATTATTTTCATGAAGAATATCAAGGGCTTTTGCCAGGCCTCCGGGTCTATCTTCCACTCCGATGGCAATTACACTTGTACAGCTTACCGTAAACTCGTTGTCACTCAATATTTTTTCTGCTTCCTCAGGTTTGTTTACTATTAGCCTTAGAATACCAAAATCAGTGGTATCGGCAATTGAAAGAGCACAGATATTAATATTATTTTCAGCCAGGGTTCTGGTTACATCGGCTAAACGGCCGGACTTGTTTTCCAGAAATACAGATATCTGTTTTACCAGCATATTACAGGCCTCCTTTTTATTATTAAACGTATTTACAATACTCTCCTGTCAATTACTCTTTTGGCCTTACCTTCACTGCGTTGAATTGATTTAGGTTCAACCAGCTTGATCTTTGCACTGATTCCAAGAGTACTTTCAAGCTCTTTCTTGATCTTTCTTTCAATATCTTCAAGCTTCTTAACTTCGTCCGAGAACAGCTGGGGAGTTATCTCAACCAGTATTTCAAGTGTATCAAGATTATCCTTCCTGTCAACTATCAGCATGTAGTGCGGTGCAGTTTCGCCTATTGACAGCAGGACACTTTCAACCTGTGAAGGAAATACGTTTACACCCCTTATTATCAGCATATCATCCGTTCGTCCGGTTACCTTGGTCATTCTGGCCTCAGTACGGCCGCACTTACAGGGTGCATAATTTAAGGAGGAAAGATCTCTTGTCCTGTACCTTATCAGTGGTAAACCTTCCTTGGTAATAGTTGTAAATACTATTTCACCCTGTGAACCTTCGGGCAGAACCTCTTCTGTTTCAGGATCAATTATCTCCGGGATAAAGTGGTCTTCAGGAATGTGCATACCACACTGGTATTCGCATTCACAGGCCACTCCGGGTCCTATTACCTCACTCAGTCCATATATATCAAAAGCTTTGATGTTAAGTCTTTGCTCAATTTCCTTTCTCATGCTTTCCGACCACGGCTCCGCACCAAATATACCTGCTTTGAGCTTTAGCTCCTCCGGTTTGATACCCAGTTCCTGCATTTCTTCCGCCAGATATAAGGCATATGATGGAGTACATGCAATATGTGTAGTTCCGAAATCCTGCATAAGGGAAAGCTGGAGTTTTGTATTACCTGAGGAAGTGGGAATTACCGTAGCTCCCAAATATTCACCGCCGTAATGGGCGCCCAGACCTCCTGTAAACAGACCATAGCCGTAGGAAACCTGTAAAAAGGAATCCTTTCCCGCTCCGGCTCCGGCAAAAGTACGGGCCATAACCTCTGCCCAAACCTCAATATCGTTTTTGGTATAACCAACCACCGTTTTTTTGCCGGTGGTACCGGATGAAGCGTGAACTCTGACAATTTCATTCATAGGAGCTGCAAATAATCCGAACGGGTATGTATCCCTCAAATCCTGTTTATAGGTAAAAGGCAGATGTTTCAAGTCATCCACCGACTTGATATCTCCGGGCAAAATACCTTTTTCGTTCATCTTTTTCCTGTAGTTCGGTACATTATTATACACCCTGTTAACTGTTTTTATGAGCCGTTCGGTCTGAACTTTTCTCATTTCGTCTCTGGACATACATTCGTATTTCTCGTTCCAATAAGACATAATACAATCCCTCCAAGATTCAGATATTTAGTTTTAAGGCATGGCAAATGCAGAGCATTTATCCATACCTCTTTATATTTCGCCAAACATCCCACCCCGGAATGGCTTTCAGGGTTTACAGCAGTGCCGCCCCACACAAAAGCAATCGGCTTAATTACAAAAACAGAGTTGGATAAGTATTCCAACTTCTAACTTCTAGTTATGATAATTATATCCTTCTTCAAACGCCTTCAGATTGACCTCCAGCACCTTGGCCGGAACTACTTCGTGGATGGCATCCACAAATATTTGCCTGTCAATTCCGGTCAGCCGCGCCATTACACCCAAAAGTACAATGTTTACCGCCTTGATTGTTCCGCACTTCCGGGCAATTTTCAGAGCATCCAGTGAATATATGCTGTGTTCCGCCTTAAGTGTTTCCAGAATATTCTCAGGATATTTTGCCTTTCCTATTATAACCGGCATTGGATCAATTTCCTGCTCATTTATTATCATTTTACCATCTCCGGTAAGATAATCAATCCACCTTAAGGCTTCCAGCTCTTCAAAGGCAATTATCAGATTGGCCTCACCCTTTTCGATCAAAGGTGAATAAACTTTTTTTCCGAACTTCACATAAGTAACAACACTTCCGCCCCTCTGGGACATTCCATGTACTTCCGAAACCTTTACATCAAAATCCATTTTCAATGCAACAGTGCCCAGGATTCTGCTGGCCAGCAATGTTCCCTGTCCGCCGACACCAACTATCAAAAGATTTAATTTATCCATTTTAACCTCCCATGAGCCGCAATAGCGGCCACAAAACTGTAATGAAATCTCTTCGCTCCCTCATCCGCTATGCGGCGAATAAAGGAGGTTAATTGGCCATGTGCGCTTTCAAAGTATTGCAGTATTGCAAATACTTTGAATATTTCGCACGGCCATAAGTTCATAGGTTAGTTTGGAAGACAAGCATTAGCGAAGTCTTTCAAGCTAACCTCCAATCCTTTCTATTGCACCAAAGCTGCAGATTTTTGTACATAGCTTGCAGCCTACACAAAGTGCAGGATTTATCTCCAGATGATCTCCCTTGTCAACTATGGCAGGACATCCTATTTTCATACAGGCTCTGCAGGTTTTGCATTTTTCCAGAGAAATTTTCTGGCTGCCTTCAAACTTAACATTTTTCAACAGGGCACAAGGTCTCTGTGATATGATAACTGATGGTTCATCAGCTTCTGTCTCTGCTTTTACAACTTTCTCAAACTCTTTTACATCAAAGGGATCAACTACTGTAACTCTATCTATACCTACCGCCTTACATAGCAGTTCAAGATCCACCTGTCTGGTGGGTTCTCCCTTGATTGTAAAACCGGTGGTGGGATTGTGCTGATGTCCGGTCATACCTGTTATGGAGTTGTCAAGTATGAGCACTGTTGAATTTCCCTTGTTATATACCACATCAATAAGTCCAGTAATTCCGGAATGAATAAAGGTTGAATCACCGATAACTGCTACCGTCTTCTTTCTGAATTCACTGCCGCGGGCCTTTTCCATACCATGTGCCACGCCAATGCTGGCACCCATACAGATACAGGTATCCATACATTCATTGGGAGGCAGTGCCCCAAGAGTATAACAGCCTATGTCTCCGCTCACATTTAATTTTAACTTCTTTAATACATAATACATGCCTCTGTGCGGACATCCCGGACACATAACAGGCGGCCTAACAGGTATGGGCTGATTTGCCGGAATCCGTGAAGCTTCAAAATTCCTGTCAAAAAGCTTTTCTGCTATCAGCCGAGCGTTGAGTTCACCCATAACAGGCAGCTTTTGTTTTCCTGTAACCCTGATTCCCATTTTCATAATCTGATTTTCAAAGAAAGGTTCAAGTTCCTCAACTACATATAATGTTTTTACCTTTGAGGCAAATTCTGAAATCATTTTTTCAGGTATGGGGTGAACCATGCCTATTTTAAGAATTGATGCGTTTGGAGCGGCTTCCTTGACATATTGATATGAAATACCGCTGGTAATGATACCAACATCTACGCTGTCCATTTCAATTTTGTTGAGGTCACTGGAATTTGAGAACTCTCTTAGGGCTGCCATTCTTTTTTCTACTTCAACATGTCTTCTTCTGGCCATAGCAGGCATCATAACATATTTATTGGCATCCTTTACATATTCCTTCAGTTTGAAATTCTCCTTGCCTCCGATTTCCACCGCGCTTTGCGAATGAGATACCCTGGTGGTAAGACGTACAATCACAGGACAGTCGAACTGTTCGCTTATTTCAAAGGCATATTTTACGAAATCCTTACATTCCTGACTGTCTGAAGGCTCCAGCATGGGAACCTTTGAAGATCTGGCGTAAAATCTGCTGTCCTGCTCATTTTGAGAACTGTGCATTCCAGGATCATCCGCCACCATAATAACAAGACCGCCGTTTACTCCTGAATAGGAAACAGTAAACAGCGGATCGGCGGCAACATTAAGCCCAACGTGCTTCATTGAGCATATGGCTCTTGCTCCTCCGATAGATGCACCGATAGCGACTTCCAAAGCTACCTTTTCATTTGGTGACCATTCGGAATATATTTCGTCATATTTTGCTATGTATTCAGTAATTTCAGTACTGGGCGTACCCGGATAAGCTGCCGCTATGGTACAGCCTGCCTCATATGCCCCTCTTGCTACAGCCTCGTTGCCAAGCATGAGCTTCTTCATATTAACCTCCCAAGCCATATTATGGCTTTGAGCCGCATAGCGGCCGCAAAATGTAATTTAATTTGTCCCACTCCTTTATCGCTATGAGGCGAGTAAAGGAGGTTAATTGGCCATGTGCGCTTTCAAAGTATTGGCAAATACTTTGAATATTTCGCACGGCCATAAGTTCACAGGTTAGTTTGGAAGACGAGCATTGGCGAAGTCTTTCAAGCTAACCTCCATCCGCGCGCTTTGGCACGCTTATAAGTAATCCAAAATTCTCTATAATATTTTAATAATTTATAGCGCTAAACCATTGTTAATATTATAAAGGATTATTTTTATAAAAGTCAATTACTATCGGCATGAGAGGCCGATTGTAATTGACTTCAAAAGAAAAGACTTTCATGTAGTCTGCTAATTGTCGTAGATTATTTCAAGTTTTATTTTGTCGTATACATCCTTTGAATTTCTTGCAAGCATGTATGGTGATAAAAGCATGAGTTCGATCATGTTTGCCCTGTAATTTTTATTTTTTCTGCCCTCTTTAGGGTATAGCTCATAATTAACAACATTTCTCAGTATAATTGGAACCATCACTCCTTTACTGCTGAGAAAGTTAAGTTCAAGTGTTTCAATTTTGGAATCCTGCCGGCTGGTCCAGTATGGTTTATAGCCGACTGCCATAAGTTTTCCGTCTACCCCGAGATCCATACTTCTCAAGGTATGTTGATTCCTAAGCATATCTGAAAATAGGTTCTTCAACCTGTCAATATCCATGTAATCCAAGTCCTATTCCTCCCTTAGAAAAGCTATAAGCGCTCTAAGATATATTATGTTGTGTAAACATAATATGTTACATTACTGGTACTGAAGGATTTCTGCCGGCATATGAAGTTAACTTATTTTTATAAAAAGATTGGTGATAATATATGGTATATACTACTTTTTATGATATAATTCTATGATGATAAAAATAATATATACTAATGAGGTCTTAAATGAACACAAGAAAGTTTACTTATATAACTACACTGATAATTGGAACGTTTCTTTTTGCACTTGGAACGTTTTTTATGTTTTATATAAATAATATTGCTCCCGAGCCGGGCTCGGACACCCCTATACCCCAAATACTAAACGGACTAAGCGGTACTAAGAAAAACGATCCTATGAATTTTCTCGTTCTTGTCGGTGATAAAACAAGCGGTAATACCGATTCGATGATGATTGCAAACTATAATCCCGATACAAAGCAGATAAGTATTGTTACCATTCCACGTGATACGCATGTCAAACTCAGAAACAATATTCTGCCTAAAATCAATGCAGCATATGCGGCAGGCGGCAGAGAGCATGATGGTGCCATGTACGCAGCTGAAATAGTAAGTAACCTGACGGGTATTAATATTAATTACTATGTCCACATCAATATTTCTTCAATAAAGAAAATAACCGATATGCTTGGAGGAGTGAGTTTTGATGTACCCGCTGATTTAAGGTACAGGGATCCAACTCAGGATTTGTATATTAATTTAAAAAAAGGCTATCAGCTTCTGGATGGTGACAAGGTTGAACAACTGCTGAGATTCAGAAAGCCCAATGAAAGACTTTATTCCCGTGAAGAATTGAAGGAATTGAGAAAGTTTTATGACGGCAGTGATATCAAGAGAACGGAAATGCAGGTCAAATTTATAAAGGAGTTTATGGGACAAAAGCTGAATATCCAATATCTCCCCAAATTTAACTCAGTAATAAATTACGCCTTTGAAAACATCATAACAAATATGACGTTAAGTGATGCATTAAAGCTGACCTCAGGTGTGATCAACATCTCAGCCGCCAATTTTAATTCCTTCAGGCTGGACGGTGAGGACAGGATAATTAACGGCGGATGGTTTTATGAATATAACGGCAAAATCATTAATATTGATTCCAAAGAATCCCTTCCAGCCGAAGATATTGTTTCCCGGTACTTTAAATCAGTGGGTGGAATAGCTACGCCTTCAGAGTTGTTTGTGCCGAAACGACAGGACGATGAAGACAAATCCTCCAAATCAACAAAAAAACCCGCAAGATCCACTACGAAAAACCCTTCCAATTCACAAACGGATTCAAAAGGAAACGGGAAAGATAAACCTTAGGTCCTATATTAAACAATAAAGCGTTAGACAGGTCTCAACCCGCTAACGCCTTATTTATTTGAATAGTTATTAAGTCTTTCGGAATATTATGGTAACAAATTACTTGTGTCTCGGCGATCTTTTCACAAGTACGGCAGCTTTTGTAATAGCAGCTATAACATCTACTTCAAACTGGTTTCTAAGAGCATTTGCCTTTGAATACAGCTCTCCTTTTTCAGTTGCTATATATTTTGGAGGCAAGTCATTTAATGCAAGGGCTGCAATATCCATGACGCACAGCTCGCATTTACACATATTTATATCGTCAAGAACACCTTCCATTAAATTTAAGACTACTTCTTCCATATAATTTTTTATAATAACCATTTCTATCCTCCTTATACAAATCGCTTGCATTATACCAAATTAATACAAATATAATCTTTTTATCTTTAAATTATTCGGTACTTATTCTATAAATCCTCTAATTTATTTATAAGATTTAATATTTCAACAGCAT
>JAEWJR010000065.1:0-64488 GCA_023386445.1 Bacillota bacterium
ATATAAGTTCTACCCCTTCAAGCTCTTTATAGGTTTCACGAAATTTCGGGTAAAAATAGCTCCAAAACTCCATGCTTTTCCCAAGGATATTTTCATAAAACCGTGACTGCGACTCGTGCATACCCATTGATGCACCTGAACCTAAAGAAGTTCCCTCAAGTTCATCCGGAATATTTTGTTCGTAGATTCCATGTCCGCCTTCGTGAATCATAGAGAAGATTGCAGGTCTGAAATCCGAAGTATCGTATTTTGTGGTTATTCTGACATCCTTATTTCCAAAGTTCGTCGTAAACGGATGCTCGGATACATCGATTCTTCCTCTTTTTTCATAGTCATAACCCATCTGACCTAAAATGGCTTCCCCTAGCTTTCTCTGGCTTTCAACAGAGTAATTTCCTTTTAAAAAAGTATCATCAGTTTTATTATTTGAATTTTTAATTCTTTGAAGTAAATCAACGAGTGATTCTCTCAATTCTCCGAATACTACATCAAGCCTTTCTGTTGTCATTCCAGGTTCATAGATATCTAATAGACCATCATACTTGTTGTTGGCAAAACCCCAGTATTCAGAGAACCTTTTATTATAAGCGATAATTTTAGCTAGGTGTGGCTTGAAAATAGAGAAGTCCTTTTTCTTTTTAGCTTCCTCCCATGCACTTTGCGCGAGTGCCTTATCAATCTCATATTGAACGTATTCAGCTTCAGGTATTTTCATTGCATAATTATAATCTTTTGTTATTTTTTCTATCATGGCTTTGGTTAAATTATCCAGATCATCAATTCCACTAAAATAATCGATAAACTCTTTCATTTTTTCTGACGTAGTAAGCTTGTAGCTCTCACCTGTTAAGTATCCAATCATTTCGCTTCTGTATTCAATTGCCTCTTTGGGCATATTAACAGCGCTATCCCAATGCAATAACGAAATAGAACTACCCAGGTACTCTACTTTTTTAAGATATTCTTTCAATTCTTCAATTTTTGTAATTGTTTTCTTATTCATAGTTGGTCTCCTTTATTATTTTATTGCTTTTCAAGTCCCTTCATAACTAGTTAAAATTAAGCCGCCAGATCCTTATTCAGGGTTATGGATAAGGGGCAGTTTACGCTCTAAAGCTTATATTCATTTTTTCTGTCCGAGGTTGATCGGTTTTATAATCATACTTCCATCCGTCGTATTCATATCCGTCAGGAATCCGCAAATAGCAGCCAATATTTTCATATCGTCTGCGTTCAATAATTCCCGAAACATTCTTATTGTCAACATTTCCTTCTGCTACAGTAAGATTTTCACAATCAATAGACAATACAATCCCAATATGGTCATACCACAGTGTGTCTACAGGCTTATTCCCAGGCGAAATTATGTTATTGTATATAATAATATCACCCCTTGACGGAAGAAATTTGTCTGTTTCATAGAAACAAAATCCGTTTATTTCGCCCCATTTGAGCCACGCTTCGACACATGCAAAACGCGTGTTTGACTTAGGTTTATACCTAATCGGAAGTTCTAATCCTGCTTCCACAATACAATGATAAATAAAAGCGGCACACCATGCATATTTGAGCTCGTCAAAAGCGGTCAACTCGGGATAATACCTAATTATTTGCATAAAGTTTTTATCACACTTTTCACCGCAAATTTTCTTTGCAGCAAGCTCTTGAGCAACATCCGCAAGTAAAACACGTTGAAAACTGCTCACTTTTTTAACAGAGGTGGCTCCATGGTCTTCTATAATATGATTAAACGTTATGTTTAAGCTTTCAAGAATTTTTTCAAGCCGCTGTCGTGCAGGACAAAAAATCTTAATATCTCCGGCATTCAGAAACGGCTGCAATATATCTGCATCTTTCAGAACTTCATCGTATGCGTCGTGTATTAAATCCTTGTTTGCGTGATGATAAATTGCAGACAATATAATCATTTTTTCATCATCAGAAAAGCTCATATTACGTATTGCCACACGCGCCATATCTGCTCCACTCTGTGCGTGATACATATAGCTCCCGGTTTTATATGCATAAACATCGTGCAAAAGCCCGATGATATATGCAAGCTCTGAATCCAGTTCACGCCTTTTCGCAAGCAGGGAGCAACACTGCGCGACACCATATGTGTGGATACGGGCGAGTTTTCTGTCATTCTCCGATTTCATTTCAGAAATAATACTGTCAACATATTTTTGAATTGCTTCTATTCTATCCATTATTATTATACTCCACAAAAACATTTATAATCGTTTCAAAGAATAATTTAATTTTATCTTGTACTCATAATGAGTAATTTAGAAAATATCATTTCAACTATTAAAAAAGAAAACATCGCCTAATGTGCCATCAGCATATTCTGTTCGTGGATATGCTTCATAAAGCTCATAATTTCCATTTGTATATTCAGAAATCACTCTGTTCCAAAAATGTACGGATGCTAAATTTGCTGGATGCCACTTAAGCTGCCATCTGCCCTTATGAATGTCAAGTACCTTGAAAAAGGCCTGTTTTCCTACGCCCAAGCGGCGATATTTGTGCATTACAAAAAACTCGGCCATTTGGAAATCTGTGTCTCTATCATCTACTTCCGGTAAGTCAATAACCATTACAAATCCAGCTAATTTTCCCTCAACAAGAATGAAGTATGCCCAACGCTTATCTTCATTCATTTCACTTCCCCTAATATAAATTTCCAGAATTAAACTTCCCTCATTATTGGCCAAACGTGAAGTTGGTTTCTTCCCTTGTTATAAACATAATGGGAAGTTGCTTATTCAGATAAAAATATTAATCTTAATATTATTGATTTTCTACATAGTCACGAAGAAAGTCAAAAACATCATTTGGGATACCTGTATTTGAAATAGACCGAATATTTACACATACCTCAGGTGCAAAAAAATTGTCTTGTACAATAGTAAGATATTCTTTTAAAGCGCTCAATTCTTGGAACAAATAGTTGTTTTTAGCAACAAACCACTTACACATAAAATTACATTTTTTATTGCTACAAATGCCATCTAAATCACAATCAGTTAGTATTTTCGGTTGCTCTCCATTTTTATGAACAAACTCGCTTTTTGCAATGAATTTGCATTTATCTTTTTTTAATACTTCTGTTGTTTGGGACATCAAAACATCCACAGTGAGTACAACTTTTTCTGTGATGCTACCATTTGATAAAAGTTCTCCAGTAGTATTGTTAGGTCTTGTTGTTTTGGAAATTTCATATTCAGTTTCGAGCGTATATCCATCAGTTAACAAATGAGATATCCAGTGAAATCTTGATACAGGAGTAAGATTTTCT
Organism: Bacillota bacterium; assembly: GCA_023386445.1. Taxonomy (GTDB): domain Bacteria; phylum Bacillota; class Clostridia; order Acetivibrionales; family DSM-1351; genus Ruminiclostridium. The sequence continues at coordinate 3,302 of JAEWJR010000065.1, forward strand.
AAATTGTGATTCAAAATTACTTTAGATATTCTATATCTACTCATATCAAGTAAATCGCTTAATCTTAAAAGAATTGTAATGAATTTTTCATTTACAAGACTTGATTTCCCAACTGATTTTACATAATATACATCTGCAGAGTCATAACCGTGTCCGTTGGAAACCCTTGCTATTAATTCACGCATAACAGGATTAATAAAGTTAAGTTCTGGAAATGTTCTAATCTCTTTTGCGCTATCGCTAGCATGGCGGCTTCTTATATCATTTTCGAAAAAATCATCAATCTTATGATAAATATCATTCAGTAGTTTTTTTGATTTTGTACTATTGTATTGAGCGCTTAAATAACCATCTGCAAATTCAGTATAAATGCAATTGGCATTTTCATTATTTGCAGCAAAAAACTTGTTACTATCAGGCAATGTAACCATAGAAATATCGTGTAAATAACATGCAGCAAATAAAACAAAGTAATCAATCTGTTTTATTTTAAAATATGAAATAGCATGTAATATTTGTATCGAACTTTTAATAAGAGCAACAGCGTGTTCTTGATTATGCAGCGTGTAAAAATGTAAGTACTTAGATCCGTTTTTCCATGTATCGCTACAATATTTGTGTATTAAAATCAAGTCATCTATTCTTTTAGGAGAATGTACAAATATTTTAAAAGCATCAAGAACTTGTAAGAGGTAATAGTCACAAGTTTCCCAGTATTCATCTTGTGTATAAGCTTCAAATCTATCCAAAAAGTCATTGCATGAAAATGTGTGATTTCTTAATGTAGCTAAAACACGCACTTCTGAATATTGAATAGGTGTGCGACTTTTTTTAGCAAATGTAAAGCTATCATCTATATTATATTCAAACAAAAAAGAAAAGATTGTATTAATAATCATTCGCTCAATATTATTTGTGTTATTTCGTACATAAATACTTTGGTCATATAGGTTTTTCAAATCAAGCATCATAAATAATTTTTCATAATTGTTTTCAAATAGTAATCTTAAATTTTCTTGAAACCATTTACGTTTTTTATTTTCCAACTGTACCCTTAAGTAACCAAACTTAATCGCAATTCTATTTTGTAATGTATAATAATAGTCAACGGTCAAAAATTCCGGTTTATCCTTTAAATATTGTCTGTACGACTGTAAAATATATGAATGTTTTTCATTTTTCTCATATAGAATTTTACTTAACTGTTTTACAGCTTTAATTAAATCACTTGTATCTATAGATTCTTCAATGCATCTTTTGAAAACAAACTGTATGTTCGCCGCAAGAATATCATCTGTATATTTTTCTAAAAATTTTGAGATTGTTTCGTTACCATTTCTTAAGCTAATGTCGGAAAGTACCTGTTGCTTTAGTTCTGTGATATTTCCAGTGTTATTATAATCAAGCATTGTTTTTCTGTATGAAAAGAATTTTTTATAGCGTAATAATTTGTCCATGTAAACCTTTTTGGTTAAATCATTTATATCAATTTTTTCAATTTCCTGATTAATTGCATCTAAAATTGCTTTTGTTCTATTTAAAATCATCTGCACTTCTGCATCAGAAAAAGTTGTATAAATATCAAACCCCATATTAGATGTTTCACGACTAAGGCTTTTTAAATATAGTTCTCCAGAGTTTTTTTTTGCATCTGGGACAGGAGAAAATACACTCTTAGATTTTGGAGATTCCGCAGGGTGTACTTTGACACCGTAATTGTTATCATCATAACAGTAATCTTGTGGTAATACCCAGTCTGACATACCATCACACAATAATTCCTTTTCAGCAGCCTCGATTTTCTGATTAAGTTCATTGACGGACTCGGCAAATATTTCCTCAGTTAGTTCGCCATTAATACCATTTGTAAATATGACAGAATCATCTACATAAAATAACATTTTACCCGGAAAGGAATTTTTATATTTTTCTTGAACCATTAGCATAAAAATATTAGCCATAAAATAGGTATGAGGGAGTCCTTGCGGCAACCCCTTAGTATATTTCAGGTTGGGTTTTTCTTCGTTAATAATAGGGGCATCGCTTTTGGTATACCAAGAAATTTCAGTAGAATTCAATGGGCAAAGCCTAAAAATCAAAAGTTTCTTAAGAATAATATGTAAAAACTTCTGTTCATCTTTATGAAACTTTAATGGTAAATTTTTTGTAATAAATAAGAAAAGAACTTTTGGATTAATAGAAGGAAAAAAGTTCTCCAAATCCAAACTAATTTCATACTTATATTCAAATGTTTCACTACATATGTATAAAATATCATTCACTTTAGCCGTATATTCTTGATATTGTTCTTGCCACGGTTTAAACAGTCGCATGCCATCAAAAGATATTCTGTTACCATAAAAATTAGAAGGTAATAATCTGCTGAGTTCAGAAGGAATAAGTTTCCCCGTTTCGACATCAATGTCGTATACCAATACTTGTAACATAGCAATCATTGCAATCTGCTCTATTAGGGCTGCTGTGTGCAGAGGTCTAAAGACACTTTTGCCTTCATCATTAATTTTTTTGGGTTTAAAAAATACCTTTGATTCGAAGTATTCGTTTTGGTCATCAAGAATTTTCCTTAGTTTAGAGTGAACTGTTTTGACTGTATCATTAATTTTGTTTGAGTTAAAAACATCCTTTAATAAACAAAGTTCTTTGCGTTCTTCGGGGCTTAGAAGCTCTTTATTTTCAATATATGACCCTACAAGATGAATAGACAGAAAAATATTTTCGTCACTCAAAAGTCTTTCTCTAAGTGATGGCATTTATTTCTCACCTCCGGTTTCCAGACTTAGCAATTTTATAACCATATTAATGATTTGTTCATACTTGCTTGATTCTTGAATTTTAACAGTTCTAACTTGCTGTTTGTACGCTATCGTAATTATATCTTTTTTATTAGCGCGTTCAGCTCCTGACAATAAAAATGATTTGTGAAAGTTGATTTTTCCAGACAAATCCGCTGTTAAAAAATCGTTTATTGATATTTCTAAATCTTTTTCTTCAATAATATTATCACTTATATGTTTTTTAATATCTTCGGACCTTTTTACATTGTCTATAATATGACGCAACTCCTCATTTTTTTGGGAAGCGGATACCAAAAAAGAAGCAAATCGTTTGTTTTGATGGCTTAAGTAGGGAAGATTATATTTGTATGCATCATTGGTGTTTTGCAGATATAATGAAAACACAGCAATATACTTTTCTATTTCAATTTGAATTTGTTGAAGTGGCAGCTGTCTTTCAATAATATATGATTTTAATAAGTTTTTATATATTTCAATTGTAAAGTCTTGTTCATTGGTCCTGCTGTTAGCCATGATATTCACCCCTGTTTATCTGATTTTAAGTTTATTTGCAGTGGATAAAATTTTTTCTGAAATTCCCATTATTGCTATAATATCAAGCTTTCTAAGCTACGCGTTATTAATTTACTAAAAATGAATGATTTATATTTAAGCTCATAGACTATTTAGCTTGTTTTCAGCATCTTTTCTTTTATTTCTGCTAAGAGGAATACTACTAGGTAAAAATATTGTTTTAAGATAATTGGCAACCCAGTGATATTTCTCATACTGTTTTGTATCATAGTAAATGTTTTTTGCAATATTATCAATAATAGTAATCAAATCATCTTCATCTCCTTCATTAATTGGGCATAAATAGTCTATGAATAAAGGTATATCCTGTAAAACTATATTTGTATTTCCATTTCGTTGTTCCCAATGAAACAATACTGAAGATCCCCAGTCGTTATATCCTTGATAATTAAAGCTACTGTTATATCCGTTTATTTCCATAATTAATTGTTTAGCATTTTCAAATTCCAAGTGAGTAATTATTTTATTATCAATAATTACTCTTGGATATTTTGCTAGTGTACCTTCAAGATTATATGCAGCAATATATGCAGGACCAACAATCTGATTGTGTTCAGGATCAAAGTATGTATCTCCAAAAGCTATTGCACCTCTAACCCAAATATCAGCAATTGCAAGACTTTTTTGAATTTTTCCCACTGCAATACACAACTGCCTAAGATTATTAATGTTTTCATTACGGTTTGAAGCTTCAGGTAATGTTAGAATTATTGAATCACTAATAGTTATATATCCTATCTTTTTTTTAGCATATATTTGTTTAAGTTTTGAGATCTCTTCACTAATTACATTAAAATACTTATTTAATTTTTTAACGCCATCAGACGTCTGATTATTTACGATATTTGTAAAACCCAAAACATCTATAAATGCCACAAAACTTTTTTCATAAGCGATCTGTATTTTACTCGGCATAAAATCCTCCAAACTCACTTTTTATAAATTGCACTTCCTATCAAGGTAATTTCTTTACTAATTGCAAGGTCCTTAACTGTCAACTAAATCGGATGGATTCCTCCCTCCTTCTCGCCTAAGAACTGTACGTATCCCTTTAAAAGACACAGCTCAAGCCATTTTTTCAAATATGCAATACAACGGCAATTATATCCCAACCATTGCTACCATTGACAATGCTTAATCATAGACATTTAATCCTCTCCCTTGCCCTCGGATACTAAGCAGCAGTTGTGCTTTTCCTCCTACACCCCACCCAAAGGTTACCCCTGACGCAGTTTCGGATGTGAATATTCCTACTACTGGAATATCAGACAATTGTCCATACTAGCCTTTCAAGAAGAAGTCGCTTTTTGTCGTACATCCATTATTAGCCAAATTGGAGGTTCACTTTTAATATTGAGTATATGGACAATGGAGAAATTTAAATGGTATATTTATTTTTTAATAAAATCATCTCATCACGAGTTTTTTGTCCCTTAGGTGTTAAACCCTAAAATAGAACTGATTTATCTTTATTCCAAAATGAATTTAATAACCCAAGTGCCTTATATTGGTTTACTAATCTCTTAATAAGCTGATTATCTCTAAACTACTTTCCATATGTAGATGAAGACATGTAGTTCTTTATTGTATTTGAAATAGCTTCCTCTGTTATTGATACATCCATCATCTCTGTAGCAATAACCTTAAATAATTCTGGAAGTTTGTAATGTTTTCCGTAATCTCTCCTTATATTGTTTTCATATTGCCGGGTATTTTCGCCATATGTGTCCATCGTTTTTAATATCATATTTATCGACGAAATTACTGTTTCTACTACATATTCAGGGTTATCAATCAAGTTGTGTGCATATGCATTCCTAAAATATTGGAATAGACCAACACAGAAGTTTCTAAATGCTTCTCGTTTATCCTTTTCATCAGAAACCTGTATTAAACCCTTGTCAGGAGAAAATAGCCTATTAACAAGAACTTCGCCATCAAGATTGCTTGGCAAATTGAATTTTTTAACTGCCCTATCCTTAAAAACAACAAAAGCCTTTCGGATAACGGAATCATACTCACAATTTAAAAGCAAATTCTCACATTCTTCTTTTAGCTGGGTATCAAGATATGGAAAACCCTTTAGCTTTTCTAAATAAAGCCTTCTGATTTCTGGCAAATCATAATCTAAAACGTCTCTTAAATTTGCTTCTCCGTTAGCTTTAGGGTCTTTTAATATAAAGGAAATATGTCTATAGAACGCTCTTACTCTATCGCTTTTAATTCCATCAAGCAACTTACTCAACTGGTCAAAAGTAGTTTTCATTAATGATGTTTTGAGTTCAACTTCTTCCCAATCTATTTCTTCTGCCCGAATAGTTTTATATAATGAGTTACCAGTTTTAAAAATAAGATTGAAAAGTTCCTCTATCTTATATTCAAGAATTATCATTTGATTCCCCCCCCAACTACTAAAACAAGTCATCCATTAATTTTTTTGCATGTATCATTTTTCAATTCTATGTCTTAATAACAGACAACTCCTCAAATCTATTGATAATATTGCATCATATCGATTACACTTTTAGCAATCTTTCAATAAACTTTGTAAAAGTTTATTTTCGACCTACAAGCTTCTTCCAAAATGATTTTTCCTCTTTTTCATAGTCGCCAAGAACTCTACCTGTCAACCAAAACGAACCGCTTATGATTCCACCTTTTATTAAGTTGCCTTCTACTATTTCAGGGTCGGAAACTACATCTATTTCATCCCCTAAAACAATTATCTTAGCCCAAATATACTCTTTATTTGTATGTCCATTAACACGTTTTTCAGTATCTATAATCCTCCCACTGAATATTGCTTGTGCAACTGGTGGTGTTGTAGTTTCTCCATCTGGTTTAAATAATCCAGATGGTATAAATGATTCAACTGCAAACTTCCTATCACTTTCTTGAGCATCGAAGTACTCTTCTTCAGACTCAAATCCTTTTATCTCGTGGGCAAATGCAGTTAACTGGATAACTGCCACTTGCGGAATTTTTATATTACCATATGTACAAATATCAGGTATATCAAAGACAAATGGGTATCCATTTCCTTCATTCTTTCCCACTTGCGTATTTGTCATTGCATAAAATGCTCCATCGAGCTCAGTGTCATCTGGTCTATTAACTCTTTCACTAATAAGTACCTTCATCCGAGCTGTGCCAAAAAAGTGAGGATTCATTCCTATAGCTTCATTTTTATTATTGAATTGTCCCCAAAGTTCTACTTCATTATCTACCTTCCATTTTAGGTAAGTACCTTCTCTAACCTTTATATGTTCACCGTTATGATACGCTTTTTCAAAATAATCTTGAAATTCTTGTTTTCCACTCAATGGTATTCCTATACTTGAAAAGTGGCTTGCCATATTACACCTCCTAAAAATGTTTTTATTTTTCGACACACTGAATCTATCAGTGAAACAAATTTAACAAAGTCAATTATCTCTTGGCATATTTTTGTGTCGCCATTTTAACCTCTAAAACTTGTAGCAAAAATTTTTGTAATCATATTTTACAGTTGAATATATAAACTTCCTTCATCTATTGCTCCATTGAGAAAACATTCAAATGTATGAAACATTGTTTTTGTATATAATATTTCGTTACCGTTACCCAACGATATCTTTTCGGAATTCCTTACATATTCTTCTGGGCTTAAATTTGAATATAACATACTATTGCCTTTCAAAAATTGTAATGATTTACCTGATATTGTTTGTTTTACGGCAAATGAATTATTTAGCGTACTACAATAGCCTTTTTCTTTAGTTTGTTGAACAGGGAACACAATATTTTGAAATAGCCTGGGGAATTTTAAGTATAATTCGTTGAACTTCTCCAGACCATAGTCTTGATTGACATTTACGGTGAAATATTTAATACCATCTACAATAAATCCTCTTTTTTTACCTTCTCTAATCTATTGCATTAATAATTGTAGTATTACATATTCAGGCTTAAATGCTCCCTTTTTGTCTTTAACGCTATTGAGCAGAGGGCAATTAACGGCCACATCATAAGGTAATCTTCAGCAAAAATCTCAGAATACTCTCCACATAAATAACATTGTTTTACTTGTTCAGCGGTTAAACTCAAGTCTAGTATTCTTAATCTATCAGTGTTAGTAGTTTTCTCTATTAACGCCATATTTAAGCTATCTAAATTTGGCTTACCCATTTCCAGCCAACAGACATAAGCTGAATTACCCAAATAGAGACAAGGTAGTCCAGCAATACTATACCGTTGAGTTTCAATTTTAATCCTTGATTCAAAAGGAACATGAAACATTCCTTCTTTTGTGTACTCTTCGCTTGAATTTGACATGTTATTTATTCTGTCTCTATAGTAAGAAGAGTCATTTAAACTGGTAATTCTATCTGCAATCTGATACCCCTTAATTTCATTGCGTCAGTAAAATTTTTATATGCTAATGCTTGGTAACCTAAATAATAATTCTTTATCGCACGTACCATCATTTCATTAAACCTTACGATAGTATTAACAATATAATCATTTATATTGTTATTTCTTAATAAATTAACATATCCCGTTAATAAACTTTCATATATAAAGAGGAAAATAACTCTCATCTTGATTTTGTACTTTTGGAAGAATCATAACGTTACTGCTTAAAACTTCAATTACATTTGTCATAATTTTATCTCCATGGATTTGTTTTATATTGCATAAACTTAATCGATATTAGTCACTCCATATTTCTTTATAAGTTCATTAAACTTATTATCAATATAGCTTTTAGCCATTGGGGTTATTCTTAAATAGGCTTTTTGATAATGTCTTGTCCGGAGTTCCGCATGGCTAAGTATCCTATTAACAGTTGAAGGATAAGTATTACTCCCAACTTCCATAAGAATATTATTGAGAGAAATACAATTTTGAACATAGGTTTTTATTATTTCAACATCATAAAGTTCAATATAATAAGGGTATCTTTCCATCCAGGGATATTGCTTTAGCATTTCATTATCAGCTTTATTAATTCTATTTGCTCCTGTTGTTTTGGCTCTAGCAACAACCATTGGTGTAGCAATCCCATTCATATCCCAGCTTATAGCACATAAAAATATTGAATCTCCATCTTTAATGCTTGCAGGGTACATTGGGAAATTGGTTAGATTTAATTCATTTCTTCGATTAACTTTTGTAATGTCATATTTTTCAGTAGGTGAGAATCTGTTTTCTCCTGTTCCCTCAAATTTGAGCCATATACCTTCCTGTGAACTCTCTTTAATATTTTCAATAATAATAGTCTCAATTATATCATTTTCTACTTTTGATAATTCATATTTTAGCTCTGCACCGTATTGATAATTATTTTTATAGGTGGTATTCTTATCCTTACGATTTTTGATGATAGTTTCTAATTTAATAATTTCATTATCAATAATTTCTTGAGTAATTTCACTTTCCAAGGAACTCTTAACCTTATCAAAAAGTACATCAAAATAACTTCTAAGGCTTTCTATCAGCTCAGTTTCATCAGAAATATATAACGATAGTTCATGATTTAATACGAGTCCGCCGAAAGTAAAATTGGCTGACCCTAAAACTGCGATAGCTTCATCAAAAAGATATAGCTTAGTATGTAAACCTTTTAAAGCATAAATAGATGCTCCATTTTTTTTAAGTAAGTCAAGACCCTCTATACTACTAGCATTATTCAGGAAATCTTCCCTATAAAATCTTGTAATAATTGTACATGCAACATTTTGCTTACTAATATACTCACTCAGTAACTTAGCTGTGTTAAATCCAATGAATGGGCTTATAATGCAAATCTGCTTTCTTGAATTTATTATCGCATTCTCAATATACGGATAATGGTCATTTGTAAGAAGTTCAATAGACATATAACTCCTCCCATAAAAATTTTAAGTTGATTTAACTATTTATTGTTTCTTCCAATTATCTGGAATAAGCTTTAAACCCTCTTCGCTCCATCTTTCTATAACTGCATCTTGAAATTCAATATTGGCTATATCAGCATGGTCAACAATAATCAACTGTAAATTGGGATACGCTTCTTTTACTCTATTAAAAATGAATTCATAAATTCTTTTTACTTTACTTATATCCTTTTTTTTCGAATCTACTTCTGAAGGAAAATAAACCTGGGATGGTTGGTCTATAAACAAAAATTGTGGTACTGGTCTATTAGTTCTTATAAAATGCTTATGTAATGCTAAGTATGTAATTAGGTGGACGCCAACCCAGTTTGAACCGCTTCCTAATTGCTGAAGGCTCACAGGTCTCTCAGGCTTATCAACTACTGCAGTTACTTTATTCATATCAAGCCTAAAAGGATTTTCACAGTGTTCGAGGTCAAGAAACTTAGCCCAATTACTCATATCTTCACTTATACGTCTTAATACTGATTGTTTTCTTTCCTCAATTTCATCCTTATCAAGTAAACTTTCAATTTCCTGTAGCCTTTTATCAAGCCTATCAATCTCTTGTTGCTTATCCGAAGAACCATCAGAAATATAAACACTTTCTAACCATAGAGATATTCTTCCAACCACTTTCGCTCTTCGAGCATTCAAATCCTTAAATGTAATAGCATCTGCATTTTCATTATATATACCATCAATCTCGGATTTGATATTGTTTATATTTTCCTTGATTTTTTCCTTATCTTGCTGTACTTCATCAATATATTTTCTGAGTTTAGGCCTGTCCTTTGTAACTGAATTTAAATTATTAGAAAGAAACTCCACAGCTTTTTTGATAGCTTCTGCATTCGGTAACGGCTGTTTTATTTTTTCTGAGCATAAGGGGCATCGGTCTGTTCTAAAATCTATAGCATCATAAACACCAATAGACTGTAGCCTTAATTTCTGGTGCTCAACTTCTGAAGTATATCCCCTAACATCCTTTAGCAGTTCCTCTGCATTTCGAATATCTTCTCCTTTATTAGAGAGTTCTAATTCAAGGTTATAAAGTTCCTGCTGTAATTGACTTAACCTATCCATACCAGTTAGTTTTACATCCGTTGGCTTCCACTTCGTTATTGAAGTCAGTGCTGTTCTTACAGAGTTGTAATTATTGTAATCTATTTTTGTGTTATCTTCGATAAGACCAACAGTTAAAGCTTCTGATAATAACGAAACTGCTTTCTGTAATCCATTACCTTGTAAAAGCTTGACTTCCTCCAACTGCCTTTTAGCTATACTTAATTGCCTTTTGATTATGGTTCTTTCATTTTCTAAAGCAAGTGCGTCCTCTTTAATGACACCCAAAAAATACGGTAATGTATCCTTTATAGTTTGTGTCATATAGTCTTCGGATTGTCGATGGAACAGAAAAGTTTTTGCGGCCACCTCAGTCTGCTTTTGAAAACAATAAATAAGTGAATGTCTAATATTTGCTTCAAGAGCCTGTCTTGTTTGACCTATAGGAGGTATATTCAGATTCTCATTAATCCCTATTTTTGCTGTTAGCATTTTTTCAATTCCGTCATTTGTTGTATTGGCTGAGAAGGTAGCTGTTTCAGGCGTACATAAGTCTTTACCAACCTCATAATAACATTTGTTTGTTGATTGCTGTCCATAAGGAGGGTTTTCACGAGCAACAAAAATCCTTTCATTTTCAAATTGTAATAGGAGTCCATACCATGCTACAGTATCACGTACTATACCTACCGCAATATCACAAGAATCTCCTCCAAGGCAATAGTCAATAATATCACCGACAACAGATTTTCCAGTTTTAGAATCTCCAGTTATAATGTTAACATCTCCAATATTAAAAGAGAGTGTGCGTTTCTCACCGTTGTAGCCGTAAATTGATATTTCCTTTATTTGCATTATGGTCTGACCCCCCACATTATATATATAGTTTCAGTATTTCCACTCTTGGCAAACCATCGGGCTATGTGTTTTGATTTATTTATACAATCAGATAATTCATCATCAACCGCATACTTTTCTTTTGAAGAAGGCAAAATCTTATCTATATTTATCTCCCCAGAATCTGATATAGAGATTATTTTACAATGTAATAAGAATTCAATAACCTCATTTGTTATCTGCACAAGATTCTTAGTCCTCATAGCAAAGCCTATTAGTAAATACGGGTATCTTTGAAGCCATACATGCATCTGTGTTTTGGAATTTATAAATTCTCTTGTTTTCTTGTGAAGGATAATAGGAAGAATAAGATAAGTCAGCATAAAAGGAAAAGCTCTCTTAGCTTGTTTCTGATACTCTAATATTGTGTGATAAATTAACCTTCCACAAAAAGCAGGATTAAGTAAAAATGCTATTTCATTTATTCTCTTGTCCCATTTTAGCAAACCTTTTCACCTACCCATTTAGCAATTTGCATAGTCTTTTTTCAAAGTCATAATGCCAACCTATTTTCAGCTTATTCGCCAGTATATGATAACTTCCTCTCATTATAAATGGCTCATTGCATTTGTCTCTAATTCGAATGTCTTTATCACTAAAAGTGTTAAATAGGGTTCTTCCTTTGCTCTGCTTCAATTTTTCATCCAATTCATCACCATATTCCTCTAAATCCTCACACATAATATCAAAATTTCTTTCCCATTCATCAACTAGTTTTTTTTCATAATTTTCTAACTCGTTTATATATATTAAATCATTTCTAACCCAACTTGCCCGTTGTTGGTAAGCTCTGTAATAATCTCTAACAGCAGTATTTATACGTTTTTTTGCTACACAAATTAATTTTAACTGTTCAATAAATACTCTTTCATTAGCGTTTAAATCATCCTGTGAAAATGTTAATTCAAATGAAATATCAATCGGTAAATTATCTTTTGAGTATTCATCTCTAATATCAGCAATTTTCATTCTTAGTTGCATTTTATGAATAATTTTAATTGTTTCCGAGCATAAACACTCAAGGACTTTATCAAACCACCAACCTTCAAGACGCTCATATATTTTATCCTCATATACTGGTAAGGAAGAGTATTTGATAAATTGTTTAATAGAAGTTTTGGTCTCAATAATATCATCACAATTGTCAAATATAAAAATGTTCTGAATAAGTTTACTTTGAATCTCAGGTTTCAGTGATATAAATGTATTATAATAGGGTTTGTGTTTATCATTTTCAGAATTAGATGCAGTATTAATAAGAATCTGTAATGCTTTTTTTGTGTCACGAACTGTATTAGAATACTTTTCATCTCGTAATAGTGATGCAACACTATCTTGAGGAGCATTTGCTGTTGTAATTATTATAAACTTAGTATTATTAATATCGACCTTGCCATCTACAATGCTGTCACACCACGCATTCAAAGTCCTCCAAAGGTCTGCACTTGAGTTTGTTAAATTACCACCTTTTCCAAGATGATGCTTGGTCTGAAACAATAATTCTGGAGTATTGTCCTTTAGTAAAGCAATATCATCGAATTTTTCAATACATAATTGAGTTTCCTCTTCTTGGCTTTTTAATAACAATAGCAATGCATATCTGATTTGGTACATATATCCAATCATTTGCTCAACTGCTATATGTGTTGCCAAAGCACTTCCCCCTTTACCAACAATTATTACTTACTTTATTAATTAAATATAACATAATATACCACAATATTCATTAGTTACTTTCAGTATAACATAATAATAAATGTCAAAAAACAAGCAAATTTATAAATACGAATTATGTCAAAAATAATTATAAATACAATAATATCCGATTGTACTAATTTTCATACACTTTAATTTTAAAGATAGAAAAACCGCAGAACCCTTATCAATTAAAGATTCTACGGTTTATCATTTAAACACCTTGTGCCATTTCAAGTTATATTTGTGCCATTTTCATGTTATAATAAATGTCAACATTAAGTATAACTCACACATGTTCAGGTTTAATAAAGGTATATACTTTCAAGCCACATACATCGCATTGTTTCGTTACCATTCGTACGTCGAATTAAAATAAAGTTATATACTTTTGATTTTTACAAATCCCTTTAGGTAATGGACTAAAATATTATTACACTTTTTAAAAAATATCCTTTATTTTTAAATCAAAATCATCTATCATTAGGGAACACCTCTGACAAATAAACTTCATCGCGCAGCATCACAAACCTTTCCTCTAAGCTTTGCCAATTTTTCTTTCAGGCACATGTTTTTATCTTCCCGGGTTTTAATACGCTTATTATTCTTGGCTGCAATCAAAACAATATTTACTGGCATCTTTTATTTTAATACTCCTCACTGTCCTGGCCGAAGTGATTTGAGTAATATGGTATACTTTTTGGTTTCCATAGGGATTCTAAAGCCAACACATCAATTAGCTGCATAATAATTCGGGATATCACCTTTCTGGTAAGTGATCAGCACATTTTTATTTCTTTCGTTTAAACTTATGCCCTTTAAGTACCTTACTCACTTTATCCTCTGACAATCCAACTTTAAGCCAAATGCTACGCTTATTATCTATATAACATTTACATCCACAAAGTTTTAATAGTGGTTGGATTTCTTCACGGCTGGCATCAAACATAGACTCTATTTCGTTGGTTAATATATAATCGTGAATAGAGAAAATTTCATCAATCCTCTTTATGTTTTTTTCGATCCGAGTCCAGCTCGAATTTCCACTTTGTTCCTTATTCTTATTTTTGGGAATTGTCTTGAGCTTGTTCCAAATAGCAGTAACCATCGTGACAACAATAGCACTTGGCAAAGTTTGCATGAATCCCGTCTTGATTTGTATAATTGTTTCTGGATCGCTAAAAAAAGCGCTTACGCTGTCTACAATTTCCTTTAATAATTGCAAATCGAATTCGTGGCGGTCTTCCCAAAAAAAAGATTCATATATCTCTAAGGCGATTAAGTCCTTAAAATCTTTTCTTTGTAACAAAATGGAGAAGTCGTTACACTCGCTAGGATTAATATTAAAGCCACGAGCAACAATTTCATCAAGGATATATTCCATATTTTTATTTTGAATCAACATACTTTCTCCCCTAAAAGCGATCGCCCTATTGATGTTAATGTGTTTACTTCAATTAGGTGCATTTCTTCGCATAGATAATACATTTTAGTGTGGGTGTCTTCGAGATAATTTTGTGACGAGAGATAGCGAATAATTTCTTTTTTCGTCACATTGTTCTCTGTATACCATGACCAGTGGTAAGTTCTTCTCCTTATTAAATGATACACCGTCGCTAAATCGTCAGGTGATATAAGCACATCATTTATATAAACAGACAGAGAGTCTATGTCATATGTATTAATTATTAAGCTTTCACCTTTAGGATTGGTAAAATCGAGATAGTTCAAAGGCCAGTATTCTCTGTTCATTCCTTCTTTACCCCCATCATCATCTTCATCATAATTGTAAAATTTTGTGGTGAAATATAACTTCAAAGATTCTATGTCGATTAAATGGTCAACGAAATGATTGACATTGAAAAATTCTACTCCAACAAGTTGATAACCAGCGTGAGTGGCCCTTGTAGTAGAATAAGAGTTAGTAAAATACATATTTTCCATAGGATTAAGCAATGGTCGCATATATAAATAATGGTCACCTAAAGAAACCTGAGATGATAATTGAGAAATCATAAAGCCAATAAAATCTTCAATCAGGATTGACGAATTGTCAAAGTAATAAAGGTTACGATAAATCATATCTATTTCTTCTTGCGCTGGTTGAGAAAAAGATATATAATTCATAGATTTTTTATTTACCAGTTGTTTTGTGTTGTCATTCCTTACATATCTGCACCCTAAAACAACAATATCCCATAAACGCCATACGATAGGCACGGTTGCTGGGGAAACCGCATTACATTTGATTATTATTTTAAGCAATTGGAAAAGAAGGGTTACTTCTATCATGGTAACTTGGCTTTTTTCAATATTCCCAATGCCACCGTATATGCTGCCATCGTTCCCGTCTATTGTCGCGAAGTTATCATGTAATTTTAAGGCATGCTGTAATTTTTCATAATCGCCAAACCCAAAGACGCAAGTTACTCCCATACCACGGCAAGCTACGGCGGCATGGGATGTCATACCGCCTCGTGCGGTCATAACTCCTTGGCAGTATGGAGAGCATATTATGTCTATATCTTCAGCAGAAACTTCAAATCTGCAATAGATATAATTTTGCTCTTCATCAATTAGTTTCAAAGCTTCATCATATGAAAAGCAAACGAAACCAGCGCCAGCGCCGTTACTAGCAGATAATCCACAAGTCAATTTATCTAACTCATTGGCATTTGTTATAATTTCCGTATTTAATAAGTCTTCAATCTGTCTGGGATTAAGGCTTAATAAGACATCATCAGCACTCATTATTCCTTCGCAAAACATGCTCATTGCTATCTTTAAATTTGCCAATGCGGTGCGCTTTCCTTTTCGTGCCATGAGAAGATAAAA
Organism: Bacillota bacterium; assembly: GCA_023386445.1. Lineage (GTDB taxonomy): Bacteria > Bacillota > Clostridia > Acetivibrionales > DSM-1351 > Ruminiclostridium. The sequence goes on from JAEWJR010000065.1 coordinate 19,080, forward strand.
CTCACCGTTTTCAATTGTAAACTGAATGTCGACCATGTCTCGGAAATGGCGTTCCAAAACAGACGAATATTTACTTAATTCCTCAGCAATAAAGTGATTCATGTCGTTGTCTTTCAAAAAATTTGCCTCCATTTCAATTTCGATAATCATGTTACTTAAATTTCAATAATCCATAATCCTTGGCTGTAAATAGTCTTGACTTTACAACATTGCATTATAGCCACAATTACACTTTCACCTAATTATTCATATTTTACAATATTTTATCAAATATTGTAACTCAAATTGATAATATAAAAAATTAAGCCATATATCTCAGTACCTTTTTCGATACTAAAATACACGGCTTTAAAATAATTATATAATGCATAATTATGCATTCTTATGAATTTTAGAATTTACCAACTTAAATACATATCAACATTTGTCACTTATGTCATTGTTAATAGTTCATATAGTTAGTCACATTCTCTAAAATGTGCAAATTACTTTACAAAAAAAACCTAACCACCTTCCTAATAGCATTAGCAAAAAGTGATTCGGTATACATCTTTTTTATTCAATACACATCTTTATTATCCAGTATACAACTTTAATAGACTGGAACAACAAATCCCCTAACCCCTTCCGCTTACTCCACAGTCACCGACTTTGCAAGGTTACGCGGCTTATCAACGTCACAGCCTCTCTCAATTGCCATATAGTAAGCGAACAGCTGCAGCGGTGTTACCGCCGATATTGGGGCTACAAGTGAGTCCACATCGGGAATTGTCAGAACCATATCTGCTGTTTTCTCCAGCTCTTCCCTGTGCTTTTCCTGGGTTATTGCCAGAACAACTGCTCCTCTGGCCTTAACTTCCCTGATATTGCTGACCATTTTCTCAAACAGGGAGTCCTGGGTCATGGGGCAGACCACCAGCGTTCCTTTTTCGATCAGTGCAATGGTTCCGTGTTTGAGCTCGCCACCTGCATAAGCCTCCGAGTGAATATAGGAGATTTCCTTCAATTTCAGTGAACCTTCCATGGAAAGGGCATAGTCCAGGCTTCTGCCTATAAAGAAAATGCTCTTTGAGTTGAAATGTGCATGTGCAAATTTCTGGATGCCGTCCTTATCCTTCAGTATTTCATCTATGCCGGAAGGGATCTTCTTCATTTCGTCAAGTATGGAGTTTGCCTGTTCCTTTGTAATGGTGCCCTTTTTCAGTCCAAGGTCCAGAGCTACCAGGTACAGCGCTGTAAGCTGTGTATTATATGCCTTTGTTGAAGCAACGGCAATTTCAGGCCCTGCCCAGGTATAAAGCACGTCATCCGAATCACGGGCTATGGAACTTCCCACCACATTAACAATGGAAAGGATTCTGGAACCGCTTTTCTTTGCCTCTCTCAAGGCGAAAAGTGTGTCGAGGGTTTCACCCGACTGACTGATAATGATTGTCATATTCCTTTCGCTGATGAGCGGATCGCGGTATCTGAATTCCGAGGCCACATCCACTTCCACAGGAATCCTGCAGAGCCTTTCAATGATGTATTTGCCTATAACACCGGCATGATAGGCAGTTCCGCAGGCAACTATATATATCTTGTCAAGTTTCTCAATGTCCTCTTTTGTGATATTTATTGAATCCAGCATCAACTCTCCATTTTTGATTCTGGGGTTGATTGTGTCCTTTATAACCTTCGGCTCCTCATACATTTCCTTCATCATGAAATGCTCGAATCCGCCTTTTTCAGCTGCTTCTACATTCCAGTTGACCTTGAATACCTCTTTGTTGACAGGAGCACCAAGACTGTTGAATACCTGGACACTGTCCCTTTTCAGAATAGCAACCTCTTTATCTTCAAGAATATAAATATCCCTGGTATATTCAAGAATTGCGGGAATATCCGAGGCAATAAAGTTTTCTCCCTCACCAAGCCCTATAATCAGCGGACTGTCTTTTCTTGCACAAACGAACATATCCTGCTCCTCCCTGCAAAGCACGCCGAGAGCATATGAGCCTTCAATTTCATCAATTACCTTCATGACAGCGTCAACAAGGCTTCCCTCATAATAATATTCCACCAGGTGTGCAATAACCTCCGTATCTGTTTCAGACTGGAAGGTATAACCCTGGCCTGATAAAAATTCCTTAATCTGCATGTAATTCTCTATAATTCCGTTGTGTACAACCGCTATTTCCCCGCTCTGGCTGATATGCGGGTGGGAGTTAACATCGTTGGGTTCGCCGTGGGTGGCCCATCTTGTATGGCCGATACCCATACAGCCTTCAAGCTTTTCAACCTCCAGCCTTTCTTCCAGGCATGAAAGCCTTCCCTTGCACTTGATAACCTTCAGAACTCCGTTTTCATTTACCGAAACTCCCGCAGAGTCATATCCTCTGTATTCAAGCTTTGACAGACCGTTAATAAGTATAGGTATTGCCTTTTTATTTCCTATATATCCAACTATTCCGCACATAATTAATTCTCCTTTATTTTTAAATTTAAATAATGGTAACGCCGTTCATATGTAGTACGGCAGCTAATGTCCTGTGACGTATAAAAATATGTTTTTATACGCAGCATGTAATAAAATATTTTTTCATGAGTATAGGTATTTGCATTTTCAGTTGCTGCTAAACATCCGGCACTGCGAATAAATAAATCTGGAATTAAAAGCATAAGCTCAAAAGTGCAGTTCATTATTATTAAAAAGCAGCCGGATACCGGTTCTTTAGGGCTCTCAGGACATAACTGCAGAATTTCAGGTAAGTTGAGTCTTCCTCAAACATACTTTCAAAAATATTTATAATCCGGCAATACTGACTGGTATGCTCAGACCTGTACGGACATAATTTGAAAAGACTATTTATCTGCCGGAGGATATAATTCAAGAATAATCCCTGATCCGGATAAGAAAAATAACAAATAAAGCCTGCACCTTTCAGTCTGTTGGCATAGCAGAACCCCTAAAATATATTCACTTGGAATTTGAAAATAAAATTAGAATTGAATTCAGGATCAGTTACGTGAGACCTTTTTGTTCTTGCAGTCACCTGCAAATTTTGTACAGGAACAGTTATTGTTCCTTAGCCTCTGTCGATTGTAACAACCGGAAGGTATCCGCCGAATCTTTCGATACGGTCCACATCTGTTTAGTGAACCGCTTCCTTCACCTCGTCAACAGAAATACAGTAATTCCTGATAATTTCTGTCCTGGCGCCTTTTTAATTCCATTGTAATCCTGTTTTTTCTCCCACCTCCTGTTCATTACTGCCTTTAGCCGGTAATCCGTCCGGCAATAAAACATTTAGATCTCATACAGAAGGAAAGCATTTCCTCCTCATTACACCTACATATTATAATATATTGTAATTCAAGCGAAATTGTCAACTAATTTAAGAATATTTTAATTTTATTTGAAATTATTTACATTTTCATCATTGAAACCGGAATACCCATCCGGTATTGTAAAAAACCGAGAAACCTTTTTAAAACACAAAACCCCACCAGTCAGCCGTCTCTGCACACGGCCTGACCGGTGGGGTTTTTATTCACGTTTCAGCGGTTTATGACAATCTGCCTTCTATGACTCTCACAAGTTCCTTTGCACGTCTTGTGATTATTTCCTTATCCTTGCCCTCGATCATGACTCTCACCAGAGGCTCGGTTCCGGAAGGTCTGATAAGCACTCTGCCCTCACCCTTGAATTCATCCTCCAGCTCCTGGCACATTTTCTTGATGACTTCGTCGTCAAGATACTTGTATTTCTTTTCATTGGTTACCTTGGCGTTGATGAGCACCTGCGGCAGCACTTGCAAAACACTTGCCAGCTCTGACAGTTTTTTGCCTGAATCCTTTAAAACCTTCAGAAGCTGTATTGCTGTCAGCAGTCCGTCTCCGGTGGTGTTGTGCTCCAGGAAGATAATATGCCCCGACTGTTCGCCTCCCAGCATATATCCGCTGTTCAGCATTTCTTCAAGCACATATCTGTCACCTACTTTTGTTTTCTCAACAACCAGTCCGTTATTCCTGGCCATGATGTCCAGGCCCATATTGCTCATAACCGTGGCTACTATGGTATTGTGCGCAAGCATGCCCTGCTGTTTCAGATGGAGTCCTATAATAGCCATGATCTGGTCACCGTCAACTATGTTACCTTTTTCGTCAACAGCCAGAACTCTGTCCGCATCTCCGTCAAAGGCAAGTCCCATATCGGACCCGGTTTTCCTTACGTACTCCTGGAGCTGCTTCATATGTGTGGAACCGCAGCCTGCATTGATGTTTATTCCGTCAGGTTCATTATTTATTACATTGACATTGGCTTTCAATTCATACAGAGCCATTGGTGCAGCCTGAAAAGATGCTCCGTTTGCACAGTCGATAGCCACGTTTATGTTTTCCAGATCCCCCGAAATGGTACCCTTTACAAAGCTGACATAGTCCTCCAGCGCGGTTTCCTTGAACATTTTAAACCCTATATTCTGACCAATGGGTTTGGGGAGCTCATCTCCTCCGTTTAAAATAATCTCTTCGATTTTATCTTCTATTGCATCGGGAAGCTTATAGCCGTTTGAGTTGAAAAACTTTATTCCGTTATATTCAAAGGGATTATGGGAAGCTGATATAACAACTCCGGCATCTGCGTCATAAAGTCTGGTCAGGTAAGCTATGGCAGGAGTTGGTATGACACCAAGACTTACCACCTGGGCACCAACTGAACAGATACCCGATATGAGCGCTGCTTCCAGCATATCCCCGGATATTCTGGTATCCATGCCCACTAAGATTTTAGGGGTGTGTTTTGTTTCTCCGGTCAGCACGTATGCACCTGCCTGACCCAGCTGGTATGCAAGCCTGGGTGTCAGTTCCAGATTTGCAACACCTCTGACCCCATCAGTTCCGAACAACTTTCCCATTAAATTATCCTCCATAAATATATAAAAATTGATTGAATTTATTTTCCGTGAGCTTTTATCACTAAAAAGCTATATATGTAAATCTAACTATATATAGCTATATATAAAAAGCTATATATAATATAACATTTTTTCCGCATATGTTATAGATTTTTTGTCACACTTCCCGCTTCTCACCCGGGCAATGCATAGGTCTTGACAATTTGTTCCGCGATCCTTATGCCGTCCACAGCCGCACTTACTATGCCGCCGGCATAGCCGGCACCTTCTCCGCAGGGATACAGCCCTGCAACACCGGTACACTCGAAAACTTCATTCCTCGGTATCCTGGCAGGTGATGAGGTTCTGGTTTCAACTCCTGTAAGCAGGGCATCCTTCATCCCGAAGCCCTTCAATCTTCTGTCGAAATAAGAAATGGACTGCTTCATACATTCTGTGACATAGGGCGGCAGACATTCATTGATGTCGGCGCAGCGGGTTTGTCCGGTGTAACTGGGTTTAACGCTCCCCAGCCTTCCTGTACTGTTATTCAGGAAATCCTCAAGCCGCTGCACCGGAGCACTGTTGCTGGAGCCGCCCACCGTATAGGCCAGCCGTTCCCAGCGCCTCTGGAACTCTATTCCTCCAAGCGGATGTCCTGTGCCAAAATCGGCAGGCCCCACCGAAACAACAAGTGCACTGTTCGCATTCTCCCTGTCCCGGCTGTATTCGCTCATGCCGTTGGTCACAATAGATCCGGGCTCTGAAGCAGAGGCTGTCACTATGCCGCCAGGGCACATGCAGAAGGAATATGCCGTCCTGCCCGTTCCCTTCATAAACAATTGATAGTCGGCGGCTCCCAGAGCCGGGTGCCCGCTGGCATCACCATACTGCGCAGTGTTGATCAGCTCCTGCGGATGCTCTATCCTTACACCAATGGAAAAGGGCTTCTGCTCAAAGGGCACACCTCTGTCATAGAGCATTTGGAAGGTATCTCTTGCACTGTGGCCGATTGCCAGAACAACTGCATTTGTTTCTATGGTTGAATTGGTATTAGTGACAACTGCGCATATCTTCCCGTCCCTCAGCTTAACATCAACAGCCCTGGTATTGAACAGAACCGTTCCGCCCAGCCTCTCGATTTCCCTTCTCATGTTGGCAACAACTTTCTTAAGATTGTCGGTTCCGATATGGGGTTTTGCCTTGTATGTGATTTCCTCGGGCGCACCAAAGCGGTGAAACTCCCGGAGTACCTTTTCGCATCTTCTGTCATTGATTCTGGTGGTCAGCTTGCCGTCGGAAAAAGTTCCGGCCCCGCCCTCCCCGAACTGTACATTGGTCTCAGTGTCAATAATACCTTTATTCCAATAGTTTTCAACCGTTATGGTCCGGTCCTCGACCTTCTGTCCGCGTTCAATCACTATTGGCTTGTAGCCGTTCTGAGCCAGCACCAGACCGCAAAAAAGCCCGGCCGGACCTGTCCCGATGACCAGCGGTCTTCCTTCAACAGGTTTGCTGCCAGGCAATAGTATTTCTTCTTTTATATCCTCAAGCATTTTTATATCCGGGTCTCCGGGAATCCTGAAACTGTCGTTCACCTCACAGGAAATGGAGTAAACAAGACGTATGCCAGGTTTTTTCCTGGCATCTATGGATTGTTTTATTATCTTAAAATTTGTTATATTCCGAAGCTTTATTCCGAGCTTTCCGGCCGCCTGCTGTTTAAGTTCCTCCTGCGGGTCATCCAAACTCAAAATCAAATTTGATATCACAAGTTTCATTATTCATTTCCTTTAAAGTGCATTGACATTTGTTATTTTCATTAACCAGTAATGGTCGTTATATTGCCATTCATTTTACCTGCTATTCGGCTTCTTTGGTAATTTTAAGCTGGACCTTGGTTTCTCCCACCTGAGTCATATTACCCGGCAAGGTAATTTTAAGCGGAACAGTATGGGCTCCCTCATCAAGTCCGTCTACATCGATTGTAGCCAATAATTGCTGAACGGAAACCGAATTTATATCTTCTACCCGACCCTTTAGCTTAACTGTAACGGGAGAAGCTATTTCATATTTGAGCAGGGCGTCTTCGGTTTTTCTGCCCTCAATTAAAATACTGTCCACAGGCACCTCCAGCGTTCTTTCAGACAGCGGTATAATCTCAATCGACACATTTACCTCTCTTGTTGAATCCACCAGTCTGATACCTTCCGGCAGCTGCAATATGATTGGTGCGGTAAAGGACTTTGTCATATTGTCAAGGCTGACAGGAACGGTTTTTATCTCATTGACCTTCTGCAGCAGAGTATGGTCTCCGGTTATCAGAACATTATCCGGTTTTACAGAATAGCTTCCTTCAACATAATCCTTGTCAGGATTGCCTGAAATAATTGGTATGACAGGAACTCTCTTTCCCACCTCTATTTTTATGTCTACAGTAATCTTTTTGCCAAGTTCGGGTATTTCAATTCCCTTTTTGTCATAAACCTTGACTTCCTTTTTGACTTCAAGGGTTTTATTCAAGCCTGTTACGTCAACATAGGCCTTGACTGAACCAACAGAGCTTATAACCGAATCAAGCGCCTGTATTGATACAGTGTCGGGTGTTGCTGTTTTTGATATCAGCTCATAGTTTGCAGGAAGTTTTCCGGAGGTTTCAACCTGCACGATAAACGGATTTTCCTCTATTTTACCCAAATTCAGGGTCACCGATTTCGGTTTCAGTTCCATATTGGTTTCGCTTATATTTTCACGGCCCAGGTAAACTGGAGCATCTATCGGAACAACCTTGTCGGTCACACTGTTTACATTTTTAAGGTCAAGAGTAACCTCAAAATCAGTGTCCTTTATACGGTCAAGCACATCAACCCGATCCCTGACAGTTATTCCGACATATTTTTCGGGAAATGCCTTGCTGTTTAAAACAAGTCCTTTTGCCCGCAGGCTCTCCTCGTTGATAATGGTCAGCGGAACAGTATAGTAACGTGTCTGTACGGGATTGATGGCAAACCAAAGAAACACGGCAAATACTATTGAAAATATTTTTAAAGTCAAATCCTTCTTAAAGAATTCTTTCACTTTGATTTCCCCTTCCAAAGAGTCAACTTCTTATTGACTGTTTTCTTCTCCAGCAAGTTCTTATTCAGAGCCTTTCTTAATATGTCAGGTGTGAGATTTCTTGATAACCCGCCGTTAAGAGCATAGGATATCTTGCCGGTTTCTTCCGAAACAACAACCGCTATACAGTCTGAAACCTCTGTGATACCCAGTGCGGCTCTGTGCCTTGTACCAAGTTCCTTGCTCAGATTTGGATTATCGGTGAGCGGAAGAAAACACGCCGCCGACTTCAGTTTGTTGTCTCTCAGTATCAAAGCGCCGTCGTGCAGAGGAGTATTCGGCGTGAATATGTTGATTATCAATTCGGCGCTGACACTTGAATCAAGCCTGGTACCAGTGTTAATGATCTCACCCAGCTTGGTCTCTCTCTCAACGACTATCAGAGCTCCCGTCATGGTCCTTGAAAGCTCTGTAGCTGCTTTTACTATTTCTTCGATTGTAAAGGTTGTATTTATAACATCGTCTTTTTCATCAAATTTGAAAAAGTCTTTAAAATTGCTCCTGCCTATCTGCTCGAGACCTCTCCTGAGTTCGGGCTGAAAAACCACCACCAGGGCAAAGCCGGCGAGTTCAATGGTTTTATTCAGAATATACGCAAGTGTTCTGAACTCAAAAGCCTGACTGAGCATGGCAGTAATAAGTATGACAACAATACCCTTGACAAGCTGCCATGCCCTGGTTTCCCTTACCAGCTGGATAAGCTTATAGGTCAGATAGGAAACAATACTTATATCAATTAATGATCTAAGTGCTTCCAGCGGTTCCTTCAAAGGAACATATACCGATAGGAAATCGAATATACTTTTGAGGTTTGTAACAAAAGTATCAAACAAACATATTCACACCCTTATAAAAAATGAAGGTAACAGAAATAAAATAAAGTCAATATAACATAAGATTAACAATATATACACAATAATTTTAATATAAAAACCCACTGTCTTAAATGGGTAAAAATAACTAATTTTGCTTCCATTCATATCATTTTTTTATACTTAAAATAATCGGGGAATATCCCCCCGCTGTTGCTTTTACATTCCGGCAAACACTGATAATCCCACTGAAATCACTGATGTAAGTATGAATACAACAGCCAGGATAACAGCTACCCATTTTACCCACCGTTTTTGCATGTATTTGTCCTCCATGTTTCTTAAAATCCAGTGGTCTGTAACATCTAAAATATTGTCCCGGAGAAGAATTTAACCACCGGATATATAAATTTATATGTTACCAGACTACCTGTTCAAATCTCCAAGCCATTCCATTACGTCTGCATCACTGGGCATTCTCCAGTCTCCTCTTGGTGAAAGGCTTATGGAACCCACTTTTGGTCCGTCCGGCAGGCAGGAGCGTTTGAACTGCTGGCTGAAAAATCTTCTCAAAAACGCATTTAACCATTTGTTTATTATTTCTTCACTGTATTTTCCGGCAAAAGCCTGCTTCGCCATATAATATATTTTTGACGGATTAGCGCCATATCTTACCATATGATAAAGGAAAAAATCATGAAGCTCATACGGTCCCACAATATCCTCGGTTTTCTGGGCTATTTCACCTGCTTCATCTGTCGGGAGCAGTTCAGGACTTATGGGTGTATCCAGTATGCTAAGCAATACCTTCTTGGTTTCATCCTCAAATACGTAATCGGCCGCCCACTGAACAAGATACTTGACCAGTGTTTTGGGTACTCCGGTGTTTACGGCATACATCGACATGTGGTCCCCGTTATAGGTAGCCCATCCCAGAGCAAGCTCCGACAGGTCGCCCGTGCCGATAACAAGACCGCCTAATTTGTTGGCCTTATCCATCAGAATCTGGGTTCTTTCCCTTGCCTGTACATTTTCATAGGTTACATCATATACCTCCGGATCATGTCCGATATCTTCAAAATGCTTCATACAGGCTTCCCTGATATCGATCCGATAAGTTGTTACCCCCATCAGCCTCATTAATTCCAACGAATTGTTAAGTGTATTTGAGGAAGTCCCGAAACCCGGCATTGTTACCGCATGAATATTCTTTCTGTCCAGCCCCAGCCTGTCACAGGCTTTGGCAATGACCAGCAGTGCAAGCGTAGAATCAAGTCCTCCGGAAATTCCGATGACACATTTGTCCATCCCTGTGTGTTTAAGTCTTTTTGCAAGTCCCGAGGTCTGAATGTTAAATATCTCCTCACACCTGATATTTCGTACGTCCGGATTGGAGGGTACAAAGGGATGGGGATCTATTCTGCGAAGCAAATTACCTGATTCAAGCTCCTTTATATTAAATACTGCTTTTCTGAACGCATTGTCTGTTGTGTCCTGTGTAAAGGCTGAATTTTTGAGCCTTTCATTTACCAGCCTCTCAATGTCTATATCACTGATAATCAGCTGTTCTTCAAAGGAAAACCTTTGACTTTCAGCCATCAGTGACCCGTATTCGCTTATCAGGGCATGTCCCCCGAAAACAAGATCGGTAGTGGACTCATTGGGACCCGAGGACGAATAAACGTATGCTGCAGAGCACTTGGCAGACTGCAGATTGGCCATGCTTTCCCTGTATTCATGCTTCCCTACTATTTCATTGCTGGCCGAAAGGTTAAACAGCAGTGTGGCGCCGTTGACAGCCTGCGCGCTGCTCGGAGGAGCCGGTACCCACAGGTCCTCGCAGATCTCGATTCCGAAGCACAGTCCGCTGATGTTCTCCGCTTCAAAAATTACATCTGTTCCGAAGGGGACACTGAAACCCAAAAGGTTGATTGTTTCATTCCTTTTCCCCAGGCCTGAGCAAAACCATCTCTTTTCGTAGAATTCGCTGTAATTGGGTATATAGGCTTTGGGAACCACTCCCAAAATCTTTCCTTCCTTCAAGGCAACTCCGCAGTTATACATCCTGCTGTTTACAACAAGCGGTATACCTATTATTATAACACATTCCAGTGCTCCTGTTTCAGTGAGAATAGTTTCCAGTCCCTTTATTGCCGCATTCTGAAGGGTCTTCTGCAAAAAGAGATCCCCGCAGGAATAAGCAGTAACAGCCAGTTCGGGGAATACAACAAACTGTGCCCCCTGCTTTTCGGCCTCTTTTGAAATTTTTATTATTTCCCCGGTATTATATTCACAGTTAGCAACCTTGAGCATTGGTGCCGCTGCTGCTACTCTAACAAATCCATAGTTCATTTGTACCTCCAGTATATATATAACCCATATTACGGATTTTTAATTGTCAACCTGTGTATTACTCTTTAGTTTATCATATTTTTATCCTTTTTTACACCTCGTTTTTAATATTGTACAACCCTCTGGAGTTTCCATATTTATTTACAAAGAATTTCTTGTTGTTAACAATTATCTGCATGAAGTTTATAAATTTGTCTATTTCAGCATACGTGTTGTATAATCCAAAGCTTACCCTGACCAGCCCCGGGAAAAGTGCATTTTTTTCCGCCATGTCCTCTATCTGCTTTGCAGTGTACCCCAGAAGTCTCTCACAGTATGGATGCGCACAGAAGAAGCCGTTTCTCACCGCAATTCCCGCCTCATAGGACAAAATGGCCGATACCAGGGAATGGTGCACCCCCTCCACGGTAAAAGGAATTACGCCAATAGACTTCTGTTTATCCGGATGACTATAGAGGTGTATATCCGGAATGCTGCACATTTTGCCATAGGCATAATCCAGAAGGCTTTTTTCATGCTCAAAGGCATTTTGCATGCCGATTTTATTCATGGTCTTCAAAGCCGCAGCCATTGCTACAATACCCATGAGGTTCGGTGTTCCTGCTTCGCATTTGGCTGGGGGCTCCTCCCACCAGATACGGTCATGTGTCACAAGTTTTATTGCACTGCCGCCCTCACAGTATGGAACACCTTCTTCGAACGGAGCCTTCGGGCCTATCAGCACACCGCTTCCGAAGGGTGCATACAGCTTGTGCGCCGAGAAGGACAGAAAATCTATATGCTCCGGGCTGCCGGCCGGCCGCATATCTGTGGGAACGTGGGGAACCAGCTGGGCTCCGTCCACATGTATGGGGGCATCATATTTATGTGCCAAAGAGGCCAACAGGTATATGTCGTTGAGATAGCCGGTTACGTTAGCTGCACCTGTTACGGTGACCAGCCGTATTCTCTCCCGGTATTTTTTGAGTTTGGCTTCATAATCATCCAGATCCAGTTTCCCGAACCGGTCCACCTCCACATATTCCACTCTGAACTTACCCCTCCAGGGCAGGTCATTTGCTGCATGTTCCATCCATGTTGATATGACCGTATCCCTGTCATCCTTCTGCTGTTTCATTGCAAATGCCAGAAGATTGATCGCTTCTGTGGTGTTTTTTGTATAAATTATGGCCGCATCCCTGTCGGCACCGGTAAAATTCCTTATAATCTCTCTTCCTGCCTCATATGCATTTGTTGAGACAACGGATTTATATCCCTTGCCTCTATGTATTGAGGAATACCAGGGCAGAAAATCATGAATTTCCTTTTCCACCGAAACAAATGCGGGAGTTGTAGCAGCGTTGTCAAAATTTATTCCTGTCGTATATGTACCGTTATCAAGCGGAACCGGGGCATTGGCCCCCACCACCATATTTCTGTATCTATTTGTACTCTTGTTCTGAACATATCCAGGCATATTAACCTCCATGAGCCACATTGTGGCCACAAAATGTAATCAAAACTTATATCCTTTATCGCAATGTGGCGAATAAAGGAGGTTAATTGGCCATGCGCGTTTTCAAAGTATTTAATCAAATTCATTTCTGAGTCAAGTACTATTAATACTTCGAATATGTCGCGCGGCCATAAATTCAAAGGTTGGCTTGGAAGACGAGCGATAGTGGAGTCTTTCAAGCTAACCCCATCCTGCCGCCATACGGCAGCCTTTTCGGTTTATCAATACATCTTTGCTCCTTAATACATTATATTTTCCGCTTTGGAAACTGTTACCCCATCAGCCGGGGAGAAATTTGTAAAAACAGCTGCAAAACTCACCTGTCCAGTCTGCAGGCCAGGTTGCTGCTGGAACATCTGCTCACACATAAAAGGAGTGGCGCAAAATGAAATTTCTTTCATTTTACGCCACTCCCATAGAAAAACTTTGTACTTTATCTATTTCTTCAAGCTTTCCAGTCTTTCAACGACCTTCAGGTACATATCCTTATATTTCTCTCTCTTTGCCTTTTCTTCTTCAATAACCTTCGGAGGCGCTTTTGCAACAAAGCCTTCGTTATTGAGCTTGCCTTCGACTCTCTTCAGCTCACCCTCCAGGTTTGCCTTTTCCTTGTTCAATCTCTCGATTTCCTTCTCAATATCGATAAGTTCATCCAGCGGAATAAATATTTCAGCACCTGCTATAACAGTACCCACAGCATCTGCCGGAATTCCTGCCTTGTCGGCCTGAACATTGACCTCGGATGCCCCGGCCAGCCTCTGGAAGAAAGAGGTTCCCTCCAGAAGAGTAGTTCTCTCGGTCTCACCCGATGCAACAAATATCATTTTTGCCTTTCTTGAAGGCGGAACATTCATCTCTGCGCGGATATTTCTAGTGCTCCTGATAGCATCCATAATAATATTCATTTTTGCCTCGTCGGCTGCAAAGTTCATCTCATCATCATATACAGGCCATTCTGAAATCATGATGCTTCTGCCGTCATTCACAAGATGTGTATAAATCTCCTCGGTAATGAACGGCATGTACGGATGCAGCAGTTTCATGGCATTGCCCAGAACAAAGTTCAGAACATACTGTGCCTCAAGCCGTCCTTCGCTTTCCCTGTCATAAAGTCTCGGCTTGACCATTTCAATGTACCAGTCGCAGAACTCTTCCCATATGAAGTCATAAACCTTCTGCAAGCCCAGACCAAGCTCAAATTTATCTATGTTTTCAGTCACTTCTTTTGTAACAGTATTAATCCTGCTCAAAATCCATTTGTCAGCTATTGTAAATTTATTTTTATCAACCCTGCCGAAATCCAGATTCTCATCAAAGTTCATGAGAACAAACCTGGATGCGTTCCAGACCTTGTTTGCAAAGTTTCTGGAGGATTCAACCTTTTCGGCGGAAAATCTCAGATCATTTCCCGGTGAATTGCCTATGGTCAGCGCAAAACGCAGAGCATCGGTCCCGTACTGTGCAATAACCTCCAGCGGATCAATTCCGTTTCCGAGGGATTTGCTCATTTTCCATCCCTGGGAGTCTCTTACTATACCGTGTATTAAAACATATTTGAAAGGTTCCTGCTTCATATGCTCCATACCGGAGAAAATCATTCTAGCAACCCAGAAGAATATGATGTCATAGCCGGTTACCAGAACATCGGTAGGATAGAAGTACTTGAGATCCTCTGTCTGCTCAGGCCAGCCCAGCGTGGAGAATGGCCACAAAGCTGAACTGAACCAGGTATCAAGAGTGTCAGGATCCTGTTCGATCCTTGTGCTGCCGCACTTCGGACATACATCGGGATCGGTGCCGGTTACCATCATATATCCGCATTCCTGACAGTAGTAAGCGGGAATTCTGTGTCCCCACCAGAGCTGTCTTGAAATACACCAGTCCTGAATATTTTCCATCCAGTTGAAATATATCTTTGAAAATCTCTCGGGTACAAATTTAATGGTTCCGTCTCTTACTACATCCAGGGCAGGCTCAGCCAAAGGCTTCATGCGGACATACCACTGTTTTGATATAAGCGGTTCGACAACCGTCCTGCATCTCTGACAGGTACCTACATTGTGGGTATGGCTTTCAATCTTTACCAGTAAACCCAGCTTTTCCAGATCCTCCACCATTTTCTTTCTGGCTTCGTATCTGTCCAGACCTTTGTATTGACCGGCATTGTCATTCATTATTGCGTTATCGTCCATAACCCTTATCTGCGGAAGGTTATGCCGCAAGCCCACCTCATAGTCATTTGGATCGTGGGCAGGTGTTATCTTTACACATCCCGTACCAAACTCCTTGTCAACATAGGAGTCTGCAATAACAGGTATTTCCTTGTTTACAAGAGGCAAAACCAAAGTTTTTCCTACCAGATGTGCATACCTTTCATCTTCAGGGTTAACTGCCACGGCAGTATCCCCCAGCATGGTTTCAGGACGGGTAGTTGCAACGACAACAAATTCCCCGCTGTCCTTTACAGGATATTTGATGTGCCAGAAATGCCCTGCCTGTTCTTCGTACTCAACCTCTATATCGGATATGGAGGTGTTGCACTTGGGACACCAGTTGGTTATTCTTTCTCCCTTGTATATGAGGCCTTTATCGTAGAGTTTGAGGAAAACCTCCTGAACAGCCCTGGACAGGCCTTCATCCATTGTAAAACGTTCACGTTCCCAATCACAGGAGCTTCCCAGCTTTTTAAGCTGTTCAACGATTCTGCCGCCATAAACCTTTTTCCATTCCCATGCCCTTTCCAGGAATTTTTCACGTCCGAGCATTTCCTTCGTGATACCTTCCTTTGCCATGGCATCAACAATTTTTGCCTCGGTAGCTATACTTGCATGGTCGGTGCCGGGAAGCCACAAGGCGCTGAAACCCTGCATCCTCTTTGTTCTTATGAGTATATCCTGCAAGGTATTGTCAAGCGCATGTCCCATATGGAGCTGTCCTGTGATATTTGGCGGCGGAATTACAATAGTATAAGGCTTTTTGCTGCTGTCCGGGACTGCGTGGAAATAGCCCTCTTCCATCCATTTGGTGTATAACCTGTCTTCCACCTGACTGGGGTCGTATTGCTTTGCGATGTTTTGCTGTTCATCCATAGTCATATCCTCCATTTATTTTAAAGTCTGCCGTTTCTCCGACATCAATAATATTGCTGTAAACCCCGGTATTACCTGGAGCTGATAATAAACAAAATCAAGCCCGGTACCGAAATTGCCAAACCCATTAACTTAACATTGAATGCGGCCTTGTTATCTTTGTAATTCTGTACTTCTTCTTCAGTCATTTGATCTTCATTGGCACATTTTTGTTTTTCAGCCAGCCGAAGCTTTTTTACAATTACCTTGGCCGAATATACAACAGCAAAGCCTATTGCCATAATGACCAATGAAAGTATTTCCTGTAAATTCATATCTTTTCTCCTTTCTATACTCGAACAAATCCGCTGCTGATTATCAGCATAATCTCCTTTTTAGCACAAAAAAACCCCGTCCATTATTTGGACGAAGCTGTTGTTTCGCGGTACCACCAAAATTTCACAAGGTGTTTTAAGGCAAAATACAAAAAATACGCCTCAAAAAAACCGGTGTGAATCTCTTAATCGGATAACGTCCGAAAATCCGCTGCAGCCTACTTTGCAAATCAGCTGTCATATGGAGGGCCATATGGCAGGACATTTCTTTCAGTGCAGAGCTCCCAAGCTACCTTCGGCAGAATATCTTCCGGAACCTCTCACCAGGGGTTTAAATGACCCGCCCGGTTCCTCTCTGTGGAAATCCAGCTGCCTACTCCTCTTGCTCATCGCCTTTTAATTTATCATACCTTCTATTGACAATGTATAACATTGTATGTTGTCAATAAGGGTAACGTTCCTAAATATGATATAAAATCTGCCTGCTTCTGTCAAGAGCGCAGATCATTCCTGCTGTCATCATTATTTACAGCTCCTTTGTCCTGATCCTTGACCATATCATTTTCAAGAGCTGTCTGTTCTATTTGACTCACATCCCCGCCTTCGCCGGAGACTGCTTTTGCTTCATTATTTGCCTGTTCACCCTGCCCTTTCTGATCACCGCGGCTGAACAGCAGACCAAAAGCTATTATCATTAATACCATTCCCACATTATCCACAACTTTTTGGTCAATATTGAAATTAAAGAACCTGTCAAGCACACCATATAAAATCAAGGCAACAGCAATTCCGATGATTATCCTAAGCTTTAATTTTCTGGAAAGTTTCATACCTGCCTCCAAAACATAAATTTAGCACTGTCTAAAGTATTGACTTTTAAAGCTCAAAATATGACTTTGTGCTTATAGCAATATAATATATGCTAGACTTCAGTATGGCAAGGAGATTTTGTTCATACAATTATATCTATTACTCTTTTAAGTATTACCTTGATCATTGCTGTCACCGGAACACCCAGAAGCATGCCTAAAATGCCAAAAAACTCACCGCCTACCAATACGGCTATTATTGTCGTGACAGGGTGCAGTCCCAATTTTCCTTCAATTATCTTAGGTGAAATAAAGGCGTTGTCTATTTGCTGTACTATTATAAAAACCACCGCCGCCAGCAGTGCTTTTGTGGGGGATTGCAGCAGCGCAAGGGCAACGGCCGGTATGGCTCCAAGAACAGGCCCGAAAAAAGGGATTATATTTGCTATTCCCCCGATAACACCGAGTATAAAGGGATACTTGACATGGACGATATATAATCCTGCGGTTTCCAGCAGACCTACGATCAAAGCTGTTATCAGCTGTCCCCGGATAAAATTTGTTATGATGGCATTCAATTCCCGCCCCAGATTAATCAAATCATTGCGCATTTTCTTGGGTGCCAGCATAAGAGTCGATCTTTTGATATCTTCAATATCCTTAAGCAGATAATATGCTATTATCATGGATAAAACTATATTCATGAATATGCCTATGGACGAGGCCAGTATGGCAAGCGACTTTTTCATTGCCCGTGAGGCATAATTCTGAATGAAGCCGGTACCCACATTTAACTCACCGAAGATTATATTTTTGACTCCATCAGGCCATTTGCTGGTTTTTATCCTGGAAATATATGAATTAAACAATTCACGGTATCTTTCTGCAATATCCGGCAGGGTATTGAAAAGCTCTTTTGCATTACTGATAACATGCGGCATAATAAATATCACAAAAAGTGCAAGTGACAGTGCTGCAAAGACATAGATTATTATGATTGCATAGTGTCTTTTGACTCCGTTGCGTTCAAATCTGATAACCAGAGGATAGATTGCATAGGCTATAAATACAGCCATAAAAAATGGAGACAAAATTTTAAGTATTTTATCACTGTAATAATAGGTAAACAATATCAAACCTATAACAAGTAACACCAGTATTATGTAAAATACTGTTTTCTTTATATTTCTCAATATGCAACCCTCCTAAACCGCTAAAAGCCAAACATTAACTGTTCGGCTTTTAGCGGTTTTTTCTTCTGATTATCTGAACATATGCATTACGTCACCAAATACATTATTTGATCTGCGCCAAATCTTTCTTCCCGACTTAATCATCTTTCTTCTCATATGCGGGTCAACTATTTCAGGATTTGTCAAAACGCTGATTGATGCTCCTATTAACCCGCCTATTACAAGTCCTCTGGTAAAATTTCTCATCATAATATTTCCTCCTTGTAAAAATTAGATTTCCAGCCGGCTTCTTAAACCGCCGCCCGTATTCATCATTTCCTCAACTGCCTCATTTTCCACCAATATATTGCTGCTGCCTATTTCAATCTTTCCGAAAAACGGAAGTATGTTTCTGCCCATTATAATGTCCTGAACCAGCCCGTCCGATACCTGGACCCCTTCGACTTTTCCGGTTCTGTAGTCAAACAATACATCCTGCACTATTCCCAGGTCTTCACCCGTATGTGTAAATATCTTCAGACCCCTCAGATTTTTTCTTTCCTGAAGCTGGTATAGCTTTTTAAACCGCCGGTATTCCAGCAGGCTGGCAGGATTATCCACAATCATGGCATCGTTCCCGAGACTTAAGATACTTTTCAGCAATATTACATTGCCCTTAACCGCATAACTGCCTTTTTCCAGCAGGAAGGCGAGTATGCCTTTATTATCGTTGCTGAACACCATATCCTTAAGCACTCCGATTTTCAGTCCGTCTCTGGCCGATATGACAGGCAGTCCCAAAACCTCGCTGTATTTTTTCAGCATCTCATCCCTCCTTTATAATCCGAAAAAATTTCTAAACTGTCGATCATATTATTTGTAATTGTAATGTAAAAAATTCAATTAAAAATCATTTATACTTTTTATTTTTTAAACAATGAAAATTGACTAAAAACGGAGATTAATGTAAAATTGTTGTGAATATTTATAAGAAATAAAAAAGGAGACACCGGGCCCATGCCATTTCTATCTTCGTGTTTTGTGAGAAATGCTGGGCATGGGCATAAAAAATGAGTGAACTTATATATACATTGTCAAAATTAGGTGTACATATACCTGATATAATGCTTCCTGCAAAAAATAAAGATTTGAATAAATGGGCTGTCATAGCCTGCGACCAATATACTTCAGAACCTGAATACTGGGAAAGGGTTGAAGCTCTAACCAAAGACAATCCCTCAACTTTAAATATAATTTTCCCCGAAGTATACCTGGAAGGCGGTGACAGTGACAGCAGGATCTCAGACATTAATGCCGTCATGCAGCAATATATTGACGACAGAATATTGTCCGAAATCGACAAATGCTTTATCCTGACAGATAGAAAAACCTCCCATGCACAATCAAGAAAAGGCCTGATAGTAGCTCTCGATCTGGAATGCTACGATTATAACAAAGGGGCAAATGCACTGATACGTGCTACCGAAGGCACCGTGCTGGACAGGCTGCCTCCCAGAATTAAAATAAGACAGAACGCACCCATAGAGCTTCCTCATATAATGGTGCTCATAGATGATCCAGAGAAAACAGTTATTGAGCCCTTATTCCGGAAGTCGGCCCAATTGGAAAAGCTGTATGATTTCGAGCTGATGATGAACGGCGGTCACATAAAGGGCTATAAGGTCTCTGATGAAAAGGATCTGAATTCCATTGCAGAGGCCCTTTGCAGGCTTGCACAAAAAGATGTATTCTGCAGCAAGTACGGAGTTGATGCAGACAAAGACCTTCTGTTGTTCGCCGTCGGCGACGGCAACCATTCTCTAGCGTCTGCAAAGGGGCATTGGGAAAACCTTAAGAAATGTCTGACACCAGAGCAGCAGGAAGAGCATCCTGCGAGATATGCCCTTGTGGAACTGATCAATGTACATGATGAAGGTCTGGTATTTGAACCCATTCACAGAGTTCTGTTCAATGTTGATGCCCATGACCTGCTGAAAAAGTTCGAAGCGTTCTCCGGCAAAACAGCCTGCCAGGCTTCAAAGGGTGCCGGAAGCATCGCCCATACCTTCAGCTATGTGACAGCTGCCGGTAAAGGCACAATGTCGGCAGAAAACCCTGTCAGCAACCTGGAAATCGGAACTTTGCAGTTATTTCTGGACGATTATATCAAAGAGCATCCACAGGTGAAAATTGATTATATCCACGGGGAAGATGTGGTAACAAAGCTTGGAGCACAGCCAGGAAATATGGGTATCTATCTCCCTCCAATGAACAAAACCGACCTTTTCAAAACAGTTATACTGGACGGGGCCCTCCCCAGAAAGACCTTCTCCATGGGTGAGGCTGAAGAAAAGCGTTTTTATCTGGAATGCAGGAAAATAAAATGATACACTAACGCCATCAGGGGAGTGCAAAGCATTATTTGCACTCCCCTGATTTTGAGTCTCCCGGTAATTATCTATATATTTTTATACTCACAAAAGCTTTGAACAGGTTTTCAGACACTCCAGCCCTTTTGAAAAATCGTTTTTAAAATCCTTTGAATAAGCTTCTATACTAATTCTATCCTTATATCCGACTTCTTTTAGTTTTGTCAGAAAGAGCGAATAATTTTCTCCGTCTGCTGTATACGGAAAGCATCTTCCCTCCGGTCTCGCAAGATGAACATGCTTAATATATCCCTCAGCAGTTTTTAAACTGCTGATTTCTTCATTTTCCATTGAAAAATGATAATAATCAACCAGCAGTTTTATATTCTCCCCGTCAACCTCTTCGGCAAGTTTGAGCCCGTCCCCCAACGTATTAACGATATTACTTTCGTTTTTGTTCAAAGGTTCAATCGCTATTGTTATACCATGCTTTTTCACCTGGGAATTTATTACCCTCAGCAGAAATACCAGCTGCTCCCATGCCTCTTCAAACGGAAAACCCTCAGGGATATTTTTTGCTCCCGAACTTCCAAAAACGATTACCCCGGCGCCAAGCTCAGAGGCTCTTAATAATGAAGTTTCAACGTATTTATATACAATTTCCATATTTACATCAGGACCCGTCAGCCTGATATCTGCCGGAAAGAAATTATTGCAGGCTTCACACGGTATGTTCAGTTTTTTTAGCTGCCCTTTAAGATTGCTGAATTCTTTTTCCGATAAATTCATTATTTGTGCAAGAGGGAGCTCTATATAATCATAGCCTGCTTTTGATAACTGCTCAATATGTTCCATACCTGTACTGTCGGCTTTGGTCGCTATCATGTTGGTACAGCATCCAAATCTCATATATCTACCTCTTAACCTCTACCTTTGCAAGCTTTTCAAAGTATTCCACAAGCCCGCTGTGATCATTTTTACCTTTTCCAGCTATCTCAAGAGCCTGCATCATTTCCAGGACCTGACCTGTAAGCGGTAACGGGACATCAATATTATGTGCGGTATCCATGGCATTGAGAAGATCCTTTATATGAAGTTCAATTCTAAAGCCAGGCTTAAAGTTTCTATCCATTATCATGGGAGCTTTTGCATTAAGTACGGTACTTCCGGCCAGACCTCCCTTTATTGCTTCGAATACCTTTTCCGGATTAACCTGTGCCTTGGCAGCCAATACCATTGCTTCCGACATAGCCGCTATATTAAGGGCAACTATTATCTGATTTGCAAGCTTTGTTACATTTCCGCTTCCGGTATCACCGATATACACGGCAGAACTTCCCATTTTCAGAAGTATGTCCTTTACCTGCTCAAATACCTTTTCCGAGCCTCCTGCCATTATTGACAGGGTTCCGTCTACAGCCTTCGGTTCTCCTCCGCTGACAGGTGCATCAAGCATTTCTATATCCTTTTCCTTCAGCCTGGCATACAGTTCTCTTGATACCATGGGATCTATTGAACTCATATCAATTACAATTGTTCCCGGTTTTGCACCATCAACAACTCCCTCCGCACCAAGTAATACTTCTTTCACATGCGGAGAATTCGGCAGCATGGTAATTATTATATCACTTTTTTCAGCAACCTCTTTAGAGGAGGCCGCTATCCCGGCACCCTCAGCCTCAAGCTCCTTCAACACATCCATATTATGTCCGTATACCACCATTGAGTAACCTGCCTTCAAAAGGTTTTTTGACATAGGTTTGCCCATAATGCCAAGTCCTATAAATCCAATTTTTCTGCTCATATTGACCTCCCAAGCAATGAAATTTGTTAATCTCCCTATCTTTTCAACATTTTCTTCACAGTTTCTATAATATTGCTTTCAGTCAGCCCGTAATGCATTAGCAATTCATCATAATTTTGGCCTGACTGTCCGAACGCATCCATGATTGCAACAGGTTCCAAAGGAATACCCGCTCCTCTTAGTATATATGTAATTGCACTGGTCAAACCACCTATAACCGAATGTTCTTCAGCCGTGACAATTCCCTTGGCACCTTTGGCCAGCTCCTTGATTACATCCTCATTAATGGGCTTCAGTGAACTGACATTTACAACCCGCACTGATATGCCATCTTTTTCAAGCTGCCGGGCAGCAGCCAAAGCCTTTGAAACCATAATTCCGCATGAAAAAACAACAATATCTTCTCCTTCACGGACTACATAAGGCTGGCCAATAACAAATTCCCTATCCGCGGGATATAATATCTCCATGGGATTTCTGCATATACGGATATATACAGGGCCATTATGTTTAACCGCAGCTCTGACAATCTTTTTTGTTTCAACACTATCCATAGGTACAAGAACAGTCATATTTGGTATTGCTCTCATAATTGCTATGTCCTCCACAGCCTGATGGGTCGCACCGTCGCCAAAATCAGACAGGCCTGAACTGGAACCGTTAATTTTAACATTGAGATTTGCCGTACATATTCCCTGCCTGATCTGGTCATAGGATCGGCCGGCAGCAAATACCGCAAAAGAATTTGTAAAAGCTATTTTACCTGCTGCGGCCAATCCTGCAGCAAAAGAGGTCATGTTTTGCTCTGAGATGCCCATCTCAAAATATCTTTCGGGAAACTTCTCCTGGAACATACAGCTCATTGTTGATTTTCCCAAATCTGCTTCAAGCACAACTATTCTTTCATCTTCACAGCCTAATTCCACAAGGGTCTCTCCATAGGCCTTCCTGGGATCCTGCATATTCATATCCGTCTCACCTTTCCTCTCCTAATTCTTTCAATGCCTGTAGAAATTGCTCCTCAGTCATTGCACCGTTATGGAAACCGACAACATTCTCAGCAAAAGAAATTCCTTTACCCTTTATGGTGTTGGCAAGCAATAAAACTGGCTTGCCCTTCACAGTATCCGCTTTATCAAGAGCAGATATCACATCCTCAATATTATGTCCGTCGCATTCAATAACTTCCCATCCAAAGGCTTCCCATTTTTCTTTCAGAGGATTGGTGTTAAATCTGTCAACCACAGTTCCTGTCGCCTGCAATTGGTTTCTGTCAAGAATTGCAACCAGATTATCCAATTTATAAACCGAAGCTGCCAGGGCGGTTTCCCAAATCTGACCTTCCGCCAGTTCTCCGTCTCCTACGACACAATATACCTTATACTCCAATTTATCGATTTTACCTGCGGCAGCCATACCTGCCGCAATTGAAAGGCCCTGACCCAGCGAACCTGTATTTGCTTCAACACCAGGTACCTTATTCATATCGGGATGCCCCTGTAATATGGAACCCAGTTTTTTAAGTTTAAGCAATTCTTCTTTCGGAAAATAACCCGCCTCAGCCAATACAGAATACTGTACTAAAGCTGAGTGACCTTTGCTTAATAGAAATCTGTCCCTGTCAGGCATTTTGGGATTTGCGGGATCATGCCTCATTTTATGAAAATAAAGTACTGCCGCAATATCGGCCATGGAGCACGAACCACCCAGGTGCCCGGCTTTTTCAGGACCTATCATTCTGACAATATTAAACCTTACTTTTTTTGCAATTTGCTCTAACTGCTTTATTGAATAAGCCATAATAATAACCTCATTTCTTTTTATTTCATTGCTTCCAACATTTCTCTCACTCTTGTAAAACCCGTAAAGCCGCTGTTATAAACCGGTACTTTTGTGTTCTTTAAATATGGTGCCAGTGCCGACATTGACAGTTGTGCCATAACAATCACATCTACCTCATTAGAAAGGTTCTCTATTTCTTTAATAAGAATTTTATTATGGCCCTCCACATTTCCTTTTTCAAATTCCTCAAAAGCTTTACTGCATAACACTGTTTTTACTTCAATAGCTTTATTTGCCTCTGCAGCAGCTATTTTTAACAGTCTTTCCGAAGAAGGTACTGTTGTAGGAAGTGTAGCCAACAGTCCAATGCGTTTCCCCGTTTTAACAGCCAGTTCCATCATTGGCCTGTCAATTTGCGCGATTGGAGTATTAATCATAGGTCTTGCCAATTCAGCCGCATAGTTGAAGGTAGAACATGCAAGCATGATCAGATCTGCCTTTGCCTCTTCCAGGTTATGTGCATATTGTGCAAACTTATAATAATTCACTTTTGGGATTATACCGGCGCCAGCCGCTATGTTATCCCTCTGGATAGTATCATCAACTACATGCATTATTTTAACCTCAGGTATTATTTCATCAATATACTTTTGTACAGCTTTAGCTGTAATCATGGATGCATGGATGATTCCAAGCGTTTTTGTACTTAAATCCGTACTCATAATCTTACTCTCCTTTTTTTATCAGGTTTATTCATACTCAACTTTGTTTAAATCTATGTTCATACTATTTTAAAGGTTGAGATTGCGGCATTAAGCTCTCCCGCCATATTATTAAGCTCCGACGATAGATATGACAGTTGTTCATACCCTGCCAGCTGCTCCTGAACACTCGCGGAAACCTGTTCGGAGGTTGCCGCTGCTTCCTCTGATACGGCAGATATATTTTGCATAGCACTCAGTGTTTTATCTTTATCTGCCAGCATCCGTTCAACAGGAGAAAGCAAATCATTCATATGTTCCGAAATACTCTCCATTGCAGCAAATATCTTTTCAAAAGCAGCATTTGCTTTTGTCACAGCTTCCATCTGTTCTTTTACTATTAAGTTACCGCTATTTGCCGCATTTACAGTAAGTTCTGTTTTTCTTTGAATATTACCGATAATGTTATTGATCATAATTGTTGAGTTCTTTGATTGCTCAGCCAGCTTCTTTACTTCTCCTGCGACCACGGCAAAGCCCCGGCCTGCTTCCCCTGCCCTTGCCGCCTCAATTGCTGCGTTCAATGACAGCAGATTTGTCTGCTCTGCAATACTGTCAATAGCCTTAATCACTTTTTTTATTTCTTTCATATCGGTATTCAAATCACTTATATCATTTACGATTCGCTCAGATACGTTACCCGTTTCAAGGGCCTTGTCATTTAACAATTTGACGGTACCTATCACATTTTTGCTAAGCTCCTTTGCTCCTTCTGCAATTACTGCCACATTATTCAGATCACTGCCCACCCTGGCAATTCCATCCGAAAGATTGTTTAAGCTTATCAAACCGCCGGATATCTCATCTGCCTGTTCCGATGAACCCTTTGCTATTTCCTGTATGGTTGCGGCAATCTGAGCAGAGGCATTATAAGACCGTTGGGCATCTGCCTTAATTTCACCGGTATTGTTAACAACAATTGAGGAGGAGGTATTTACTTTTGATACCAGCAAATGTATTTTCTTAATCATTGTTGTGAAATGGGCAGACATAATTCCTATTTCATCGCTGAATACCATTTCGTCAGTTTCCATGTGAAATGTAAGATCGCCTTCTTCGGCCTTTTTCATATGAGCTATAAGTTGGTTCACCGGCCCGGAGATACTCAATGAAATCACAAATGACAATGCAACTGCAACAAACAAACATACCAGTGAAATCACCAGTATACTTGCTCCTATATCTCTGGTTTCTGCAGTCAGGTATTTATACGGAATCTGGGCTATGACAAGCCAATCGGTTCCTGTCAGTCCGGTAAAAGCCACAAGTGTATTGTCATATGAAAAAGCGGTACTTTCCTTAACCTCACCAAGTTGTTTAATAAAGCCGGTGTCCTTGTATTTTGAACCGTCAGTCAAAGATTTATCTACGCTTGAGATAATTACACCTTCTGAGTCCATAATAAAGATTTTGGAGCCGTCTCCAATGTTGACCCTGCTGTAGTCATTAGTGAAAGCTTCTTCTTTTAGTGTAATAATCAAAGTACCAATTTCTATATTGGATTCTGTAGATACCTTCCGGGCTACAACCAGGTTATTATTCCCGGCTGCGTCAACAGAAGCAGTCCATACCGGGCTCAGTTCCCTCCGGCTCTTAACGGTATCAGCTGTTTTCTTGTAAAGATCATCCAAATCACTGTTACTGTCAGCCGGTCGCAGTATTGTTCCGTTATCCAGAACAATGGCAATTCCTGAAAGCCCACTTATTTTTGAAGTCCTCTGTCTCAATATGTTTTGCATTTCATTTATAACCATATCTTTTTCAAAGGAATCGGATAAATCTAAATTCAATATTTTCTTCTGTATAAGCTCAAGACTGCCGATACTATCCAGTTCACTTTCATACTTATCCATTTCAAATCTGAGATTTCCGTTGATTTGCTGAATTATCTGCTCGGAATATACGCTTATTTTAGTTTCAATGGCTTTACTGGACTTTACATAGGATATTATCCCGGTAATTGCCAGCGGTATAAAAGAAAGGAGTAAGAATGCACCTATAAGCCTGTACTTTATGCCTATTTTCCTTACAAAACCTTTAGAATTAAGGATATAAAATATTTTTGTAAGAAATTCTGAATTTCCGGATATCTTTTCAGGGCGGTGTTTATTTTCAGCACGAACTAAAAACTTTTTCAAGTATAATTTAGCCATAAAACTACTCCCTTTAATCTTAAAAATCTTTTGAAATTACTAATAATGAAACGGCATGTGCCGGAAGCTTAAATACCTGCCTGATATTTCCCCCGCTAATTGTTACCTCTTTCTTTGGTTCCATAAGTTCCAGAGAATCTTTCGATTTTATTTTTTCATATTGAACGGCATCAGGAAAATCCGGCTTACCCTGTGCTACCCATTCCGTATATGCATTACTGTGATTTTTATCAATTCTGTAATGACTGATAAACGCCTTCTCACCTATGACATAATTCGAAATGTCCAATTCAATTTCAAAATCCATCTCAACATCCCAGTCATCATGGTGGCTGTAAATCATTATCTGAATATCTCCATTGTCGGACATGCCAGCCATACCCGAAACATCCGGTTCTTCTCCCGTACCGAAATTATCCTTGAATTGAAGTACATTTTTTTCCTGGGAACTTTTGAAATGAAGACTTTTATTCCCCATCATTCCATACATTTTAAAAAGATTTAAAACTGCTTTATCAATTCCTTGAGTAGTAAATGACCTTGTACCGTCAAAACATCTGTCTGCCATAAACATGAATGCCCAGGCAACCGGCCGGATATCTGCATTCATGGACTTTGCCAGCATTTCAGTATGATGGTAGCTTGAAGCAACATAGGTCGCATAATATTCCGTATTTCTGAAATTCATATTTATGTTATCAAATCTTCCGCCTGCCGCCCAACCATCAGGATCAGCTTCCGATAATACAACTTCTCTGTCGCCATAACCGTATTTTGCAATGACTTCAACACCTGTCTTCACCTGTTCTACAAGTTTTTTAACGGACGGTGTTTCCTTTTCTGCGTCCAAAGAAAAGGCATATCCGCCGCCCTTTGTATGGAAAGTTATATAATCAAGTCTCGTACCTTTTTCACCTGTCACAAAGTTAATTCCATTAGAGCAATGGTCCAGAAATTTTTCAAGGAATTCAAGTGACCTGGAGCCGGGCACAGGATCAGTTGTTGCGGGGCCACCCAGTCTTGCCTCCGGAAGTACGGCATGAACAGCGGCCTCCGTATAATCAAACAGCTTACAGAATTCTTCGCAGGTCCCCTGCCAATAGAAAATATCGGGCTCATTCCACAGTTCCCAGTACCAGGTCAGCACTTCTTCCTGCCCATACTTATCTACACAATGCTTAACAAGATTATAAATCAAGTCGTACCACTTTTTGTAATCCTTAGGCGGATAAGCCCAGAATATTCTT
Organism: Bacillota bacterium; assembly: GCA_023386445.1. Lineage (GTDB taxonomy): Bacteria > Bacillota > Clostridia > Acetivibrionales > DSM-1351 > Ruminiclostridium. Next base: position 47,233 of record JAEWJR010000065.1, read on the forward strand.
TGATATTCATTTCTTAATTCCCACTTTTTTATGCCCTCGAAATTCTTCGGGTCAACCAGATCCAAAGGCATAAACCCGATTTCGAAGAAAGGCTTGCTGTTATTCCTCAAATATACATCCAGAATATTATCAACAACCTCCCAGTTATAAACCGGGTTGCCCTGTTTATCTTCAGTATACGCATTGGTAGAGCCCCATTTATAAGTACCATAGAGGTTTCCTGTGCAGAGCATATGGTGGGTTCTGAAATAATAAGGTGCATCCTCCAGGCTGCCAAATTTAGCAATAAGTTCTTCTCCTTGAGGTGTAGTTGTGAAATTATTTTCATCATACCCTATATATCTCCATGTGTGTTTCAAGTCTCCGGTAACGGATTTACAATCTACCTCAACATTAACTTTTTTAAATTTCTGCATTTTTATCTCCTTACATAAATATAATTATTTTTTTTGTTTATCCATAACACCTGATAATTCAAGATCCTTTGCAAAATGACAGGACACAAAATGCTCCGGCGATATTTCCTGTAACTCCGGTATTTCTTTTTTACATATATCTCTGGCAAATCTGCATCTTGGATGAAAACAACACCCGGATGGCAGATTTGCCGCACTTGCTACCTCGCCTCTCAATAAAACACGCTTTTCCTTTCTATCCGGATCAGGTACGGGTATGGCTGACATAAGTGCCTCAGTATACGGATGCCTTGGATGCATAAACAAATCCTCTGTTTCTGCAAGCTCCACCATTCTCCCCAGATACATGACACATACCCGGTCTGATATATGCTCCACGACACTCAGATCATGGGCAATAAATAAATATGTCAATTTCAATTCTTTCTGTAAATCCTGCAGCAAATTAAGTATTTGCGCCTGAATCGAAACATCCAGTGCCGAAACCGCCTCATCAGCCACAACAAAACGCGGGCTGAGAGCAAGTGAGCGGGCTATGCCTATCCTCTGTCTCTGTCCTCCGCTGAATGCATAAGGATACCTGTTCAGGTGCTTTATTTCAAGCCCTACAAGGTCAACCAGCCTCTTGACATTATCAACTATCTGCTCCTCATTCTTCGTTCCGGCCAGTCTCATAGGTTCGGCAACAATATCAAAAATAGTCATTCTCGGGTTCAATGAGGAATATGGATTTTGAAAGATCATCTGCATATATTTACGCATCTCCCTGACCTCTTTTTTCTCCAGGGAGGTAAAATCCACAGGTTTATCTTCATCAAAATGAAACAGCACCTTTCCTTCGCTTGGATCAATTGTCCTTAAAATACATCTTCCCAGTGTTGTTTTTCCACAGCCTGATTCTCCAACCAGACCCAGGGTCTCATTTTCCTTGATAAAAAGATTGACATTGTCAACAGCTTTAACATGACCAACTACTTTTTTCATAAACCCTTTTTCGATGGGATAATATTTTTTAAGGGATTTTACCTCGAGCAATACCTTGCCGCTTTTGCTATCCTGCATTGTAATCACTCTCCTTACCCTGTTCGAGGAAGCATCTTACATAATGTTCCCGGGAAACCTCCACCAGCGGTGGAATCTTGATATCACACAGGCCCTCCATGGCTTCCAGACAACGGGAGCAAAAACCGCACTGCACCGGCGGATCCAGAGGTACAGGTACATTTCCTTTAATTGCATCCAGCCTTGCACCGGTTTTTCTGCCGAGTTTCGGGATTGATTTCAGCAAACGTTTCGTATATGGATGCAGGGGATTCTCAAAAATCTCTTTTGTACTTCCTCTTTCTACAATGCGGCCAAGATACATTACGGCTATATGGTCGGCTACCTCTGCTATCACACCCATATCATGAGTAATGTATATTATAGACATTCCAAATTCCTGCTGAAGACTTTGCATCAAACCTGTTATCTGGGCTTGTACCGTCACATCCAGAGCCGTTGTGGGTTCATCGGCAATTAAAATTTTAGGTTTGTTTACAAGTGCAATGGCAATCATCGCTCTCTGGCACATTCCTCCGGATAGCTGATGGGGATAGTCATTCATTCTCATGGCAGGATTTGGCATCCCGACTCTGGTCATCATATCTACAGATACTTCCATCGCCTCTTTCTTTGACATTTTTCTGTTATGGACCCTCACAGCTTCCACTATCTGGCTTCCTATGGTATATACAGGTGACAGGCTTGCCATGGGCTCCTGAAATATCATGGATATGTCTTTTCCCCTTAAACCTCTCATATATTTGCCGTTTGGATCCTGTTTTACAAGATCAACGACTTTTCCATCCTCTCCGCGGTAATTTATCTCTCCTGAAATGACCTTACCAGGAAGTTGGATGGTTCTTAATATGGAATGAGCAGTTACACTTTTTCCGCAGCCGCTTTCTCCGATAATCCCTATTGTTTCTTTCCTGTACAGGGAATAGCTGACATCGTCAACAGCTTTAAGCGTGCCTTCATCCAATTTAAAGTAGGTTTTTAATTCTTTTATTTCTAAAATTTTGTCATCCAATTTTCATCTTCCTTTTTGATAGTATATTTTCAAAAAATTCAGCCTTCATATACCAACTATTTGTATGGATCTGCTGCATCCCGGAGTCCGTCTCCAAGAAAATTAAATGCCATTACAACGATAACTATAAATATTCCGGGTATCAGAAGCCACGGATTGACGGCAATTGAGTTAATACTCTGAGCATCTTTTAAAAGTACACCAAGACTGACAATGGGTGCTCTGAGCCCTATTCCCAGAAAGCTGAGGGAAGTTTCTCCCAAAATCATTGACGGTATTGCAATAGTAATATTTACAATCAGATAACTCATAAAGCTTGGGAGTAAATGTTTTCCTATTATATATCTATCTGTTGCACCGGCCAGTCTGGCAGCCAATACAAAGTCCTCATTCCTGAGTTCGAGAAGCTTGCCCCTGACTACGCGTGCCAGCCCGGTCCAACCCATCAGTGAAAGTATTATGGTAATCATAAAATAAATTTTTGCAGAGGACCAATCTTTTGGAAAGGCTGCCGAAAGTGCCATCCATAGCGGTATACTCGGCATGGACATAAGAAATTCTATTATCCTCTGAATTATCATATCGGCTTTCCCGCCATAGTAACCCGAGATGCCACCGAACAGGCATCCAAGTATAAATGTGAAGGCTACTCCGACCAGGCCTATTGTCAGAGATATTCTCAAAGCATATATAATACGTGAATACAAATCTCTGCCCGACTCATCTGTACCAAATAAAAACAGCGGACCTCCGTTGGCTCCCATGAAATGGATATCCCCTTTTACCAATCCCCACATCTTATAGGGATCACCCTTTACCAAAAATGATATAGGGTATTTTACAGTCTTATCCTCGGTATAAATTTTTCTCCAGGTTTCAGGATCTGTATCCAATTTTAATCCGTATACAAATGGTCTTAATGAAAACTTTCCCGTGGAATCAACAAAATGTATTTTTTGAGGAGGTACATACAGATAGTTTGTATCCCTCTTATTAATATCCTGTACTGCAAAAAACTCGCAAAATATGGCTATCAGGTAAAAAAATACAAGTACTACAAGTCCTGCTATGGCAACCTTATGCTTTTTGAATTTTCTCATCATCAGCTGCCATTGCGTTGCCACGTATAATTTATCCTCGGCATTTACCGTTTTTTTTCTGAATTTCAAATGATTCACCCTCCTATTGATTTATCGGCCTGATTAAACACCATTACTTTGCGAGTGCTATTCTGGGGTCTACAAGCACTAGCAGCACATCCGAAATGAACATACCTATAATTGTCAGGAAAGACAGCAGCATGATACATGCTCCTGAGAGGTACATATCCTGTGACAGCAATGAAGTATAGAGAAGTGTTCCCACTGTTGGGATATCCAGAACAATTGCGGTAACGGTAGCACCCGATACTATGCCGGGCAGTATGCTTCCGATTGTACTTACAATCGGGTTTAACGCCACACGTACGGGATATTTGTATAGAAGAGTTCTCTCTTCTATACCTCTGGCTCTGGCTGCGGTAACATAAGGACGTTTTAGTTCATCCAGTAAAGTTCCTCTCATAATACGTATAACACTGGCAGTTCCGGCCAATCCTATAACGATAATAGGAAGAGGAAAATGTGCCAGGGTATCCAATAATTTAGCAAAACTCCAGGGTGCATCAATAAAATTTACGGAATTTACCCCTCCAGCGCTTATACCAAGCTTAACATTCAGAAAATACATTGCAATCAGTGCTATGAAAAAGCTTGGAGTTGCAAGTCCTATAAAACCTATGGAAGAGAATACATAATCAAGAAATGAATACTGATGCCTGGCTGAGTATATTCCGATTGGAATTGCGATGACATATGTAAAAATTAACGTTAACAGGGAAAGCAGAATAGTTAATGGCATAGTATCCGACAATAACTGCGAAACAGGTTTATTCCACTCGAAGGATTTTCCGAAGTCCCCATGAAGCATGTTCTTTACCCACATTACATACTGCGTATATACCGGTTTGTCAATACCGTATTCCGCCTTGATATTCTCTATTGTCTGTTCATCAACTGTTATACCCGATTGTGCCTGCATCTGTGAAATATAGGAAGTTACATAATCGCCGGGAGGAAGTTGAATTAGGATAAAAGAAAATATTGAAACCAAAACAAGTAAAAGAAGCATAAAAGCAAATCTACGAACAATATATTCCATCATGATTACAAACCACCTTTATTTGTGTAAACTAACATACCGGTAAAGAAATATGGGAAAGAACCCTCACGGGGAGTTGAGGGGTCTTTCCCACTCTATTTAACATTTAAACTATTATTTAAAGTACCATGAATCGCCCTTATACGGATTCCAGAAATTGTAATCATACGCAAAAGTGCCTTCTGTTGGGGTATTACCCAGCTTGTTGCTTATTATTACCACACGCGGAGACACAACCGTACCGATCATCCAAAGGTTATTTGTGGTTGTCGTAAGAATTTCTTTACCTAATTTTATGTATTCATCCCAACCCGGCTTTACAGTGGAGAAGGTCAAGCATTTCTGATACAGCTCTTTAACCTCCGCCGGCGGCTCTTCACCGTTTGCACCGTTTGTGGCAAACCAGTTTTTCCAATTGACGATAAATTCTGATTCAGACTGTGTAGCTGCCGGATTCAACCGGCTCATTTTTCTTGATCTGAGTGCAAATTCCTGTACCGAATCCATTGTAGCCACTTGAACATCCCTGTCGTTTGTCTTTCCTCTCTCAATCCAGAAAGTTCTTTCCTGCTGCTTTAAAGTAGTCTTTACTCCGACTTTAGTCCAGTATTCTGTTATCATCTGGCTGATAGGAACATATTCCTCGGTTGTTTCAAGGATTACATTAAACGGCTTGCCATTCGGCATCAAACGTACTTCATGGTTTGCATCCCATTTGTAGCCAAGCTCATCCAACAGTACATTTGCTTTGTCCGGGCTGTATTCTATCATATACTTGCCCATCCAGTCCTCATAAAAAGAAGTGTTTGCCGGCGGTACCGCCTGTCTTATATCAGCCTTGTCAAAATAGAGAGTCTTATTGATTTCATCCCTGTTTACAGCCAGAGACATAGCCTGCCTGAATTTTACTTCGTTAAAGACTTTTCTCATTGTGGGATCTTTATGATTTAAATTGAATGTGATCATTGCATCAGATCCACGGGTATTGCCCCACAGCATGACTTTGTAATTACCCTTTTGCTCGTTTTCCTTATACAGAGTATAATCTTTTACCGGAAGAGGGTTTTCTGCAGCCGCATGCAATTCACCGCTTATAAGCTTCAATGTCCTTACCTGGGCATCCTTAACTATGACTGATTGCTGCTGATCTATGTATGGAAGCTGATTTCCTTCCTTGTCCACTACAAAATAGTAAGGATTTCTGTCAAAGAACTTATTTCCCTGTTCATCAATTTTACTCAAAACCCAGGGAGTGATATCGGGAGCCTTTGTATCTGTGGCATCTGCACTGTTAAAGGCATGTGCTTCAAAACAAAGTGCCCAGCTGGCATATCCTTCATTTTTAGCCAAAGCTTCGGCATCGGGGTTATATTTTAGATGAAACTGTTTGAGATAGTTCTTGGGAGCCAGAAAGTTTCTGGGCTGATTATTTCCGGAAGCGTTTTTAACCATTATTATATCGAATGACGGATTAGGCTTCGGGAAAACACATTTCACCGTAAAATCGTCAACCTTTTCCATTTTCATAAATTCTCCGTCAACCTGATAATCAAGCAAATTTGTTATAATTGGCTGAATATCCTTATTCATCAGTATATCTTCATACCAGAACATAAAATCATCAGCGGTTACAGGATCGCCATTTGACCATTTCAAACCTTTTCTGAGAATAAAGGTGTATTCCTTCATATCTTCAGATACTTTGTAATCCTTCAGAAGAAAAGGTGAAAAAGTTTTCAGATCAGGTTCAAATCTTAAAAGACCGGTTATTCTCAAGGTTTCCTCATCCGCTTGTCCGGTTTTCGGTCCAAAAGCCGCACCTTTGTACACTCCTCCATATTTACCCACTTCTTTTGCAGAAGTAACCAAAGGTTCCTCAGGCAGTCTTTGATCAACCGCCGGTAATTTACCGTCCTTCACCAATTGTGCCAGCTGCGGTGCTTCTTTATACTTGCCGTTCGTGTCTGCCACACTGCCGGCAGACGAAGTGCTGGTTTTTGATTGGTCCTTGGAGTCACTGCAAGCAACAGTTGTCACAAGCAAAACAAGGATAATAACCAAACTCATAACACTTTTCATAATTAAATTATTCCTCCTTATATTTGTTCAATTAGAATGGTAACGACAGATAGATGAATTGTACTATTTATGTAAACAAATAGGCCTCCTTCGATAATATTTTTTATTAAATATCTGTTATTACCAAATTAATAAATTTGTAATATAAATGTAAACAAATGGATAAATCGAGATTTGGTTTCAGTGAATTTCATTTTTTTATACATGTTAAAGCAATCTATGAAATAAAAGCATCTTACTATTATAGAAACCATTTATATTGGTTAATAATTGTTTATCAATACTTTACCATTATGTTACCACTCGAATTATTTGATGTCAATACTTAATTCATAATATACGAAAATCTTTACTGAACTTGGTCATAAAAAAGTACACCTCCAAAAGTTAGATTTTTTTATCCAACATTTGGGGTGCACTGCTATTGGTCTGCTTTTATAAATTATTTAACTTTGATATAAACAGGGAGCCTTTATTGTTTGTCAACTTCTTTTTTTACTGTTGGCTTTAAGCGAATCCCTTGGAATAAAGGTTGGAGACAGCAGAATTTTCTTCCCCATATAATAATCCGACGAATGCATCACATTCAAGGCTGCAAACAATTCATTAATCAAAACCTTCATATCTAAAGAAAATGTTGCCAAGGTGGGTGAAAATTCACTTGCTAAAGGAATGTCATCACAACCGACAATAGAAATATCCTCCGGTATTCTTAACCCATTTTCCTTTAACTTCTGTATAAGTCCTATCCCCATCCAGTCATTTGCTACAAAAACCGCAGTAGGCCGGTTTTTATCAGTGTACTCATTAATTAATACATCTCCGGCCTTATATCCACCCGCCCAATTCATCTTTTCAGTAATTATTCTATAATTATTGTGTAACTTTTTCATTGCATCTTCAAAACCGACTTTTCTGTTCAAAGCAGACACATACTTTTCAGGGCCGGCAAAATGTATAACATTCTTATGATTAAATTTTGCAAGAATGTTGGCTGCCATATAACCTATTTTATAATGATCAAAATAAATTTGGGTAAATTCGTTATGATCCGGGTAACTTTGAAAAGCAATAATTGTTTTATATACCTTTTTAAGTAATTCTAAAACACCATCTTCAATAGATCCTACTATTACCAGCGGAGACTCCCTGTACGTGTTCATGATTTGATTATAATCAACAATAAAGAGGTTCATTGATTGTTTTGCTGCAAATTTCGTTATCTCTACAAGAAAGCTGTTATAAAACGGATCATTCCTTTTTATATCGGGAGAACATATGATATCAAGAGTATGAATTTTAATTTTAGGAGTTACATAAGTACCCTTTCCCTGCTCCTGAATCAATAAACCTTCACTAATCAGATTTTTTATTGCCAGCCTTATACTTGGCCGGCTTGCATTAAATATTTCGGTTAATTCTCTTTCAGACGGTATTTTGACCATAGTATCGCATCTCATTTGTAAAACCTGATTGCGCAATTCATGTGTAATTCTTTCTGTTAACAGTGGCATGCTTTCCATATATTTAACCTCATAAAACATTTATATAACTAATAATTAACCAACATGTTACCATTGAAAGATTAAGCTGTCAATACTGGATGCAATTTAAAGAAGTATATACCGACCATGTCCTAATTCTCATATGTGTATATCATTGAGATTAAGTTTATCAGTCTGTCCCAAACTCAGGTCATATATTATGTTTCGTATTGAGTCAAAAATATTTTCAAGAATATCGCTGCTATAAGCCAGTATTCTTATTATTATACCGTATTTATATGTTGTGGAAATCCCTGCTTCAATGCCGTCATATGTCTGAAGCACCGTAAAAAGCTTTTCCACAGCGGCTTCCCTGTCCAGAGCATCATAAAAATATGCCAGAGTAGCCTGATGAGTATAGCCTTCAAAAAAGCCAGGGCCGCTTAACTCTTGAGCTTCAGGTGTCAATTCCTGATTATCAAGAAAAATCAACTGATCGCAGTAAAAAACCCTGTTAAAATTTTTGTATCTTCTGAAATTAAAATATTCTCCGCTTTTTTCCCTTCCGCAGGATATTATTTCGGAATATAGATATCTGGCCCCTTTGCATAAATAACAGGAGCTCCCCGAAACAAAATCCGAAGCTCCGAAGGGTATGGCCGGCCTGGGATCATAGTCGAAAAAACCATCTTCCATGACTCTGAACATATTTTCCTGTTTTGCATAACCTTCCGTCATTTTATGAATCTTGGTGTAGGATTGCCCCTTCAGCGACAAGGCACAAGCTCTTCCCACTTCAATTTCAGTTCTGTAACAGTCGCCTTCCATCACACCTGCCGATGCACTCATAACCATGATTTCGGCCATATTGCGGTCATAATTGTAAAAGGGTTTGACTATTTTGAACGGAGCAGTAAAATAGGAGTCTTCAACTATGGTTCTGTTGTTGGAAAGCCCGGTTTTAATGTAAAGCCTGCTCTCGGACCCGAACATATTAATCAAGGACTCACCTCCCATGTGGTTAAATGCCTTCCAGAAGTACACTGCGTTTTATCCAGCCGATAACATTATCCAACCCCTCATTGGTATTCAGATTGGTAAAAACAAAGGGCTTGCTGCCCCTCATCTTCCTGGAATCCCTGTCCATTACCTCCAGGCTGGCCCCCACATATGGTGCAAGGTCTATCTTGTTGATCACAAGCAGATCGGACATGGTTATTCCCGGGCCGGCTTTTCTGGGTATTTTATCCCCTTCAGCCACATCAATAACATATATTGTGGCATCCGCCAGTTCTGGACTGAAGGTTGCCGACAGGTTGTCTCCGCCGCTTTCAATAAAAACTATCTCTATATCCTTGAATTTATTTGTCAGTTCCTCAACTGCTTCCAGATTCATGGAAGCATCCTCCCTTATGGCGGTATGCGGACAGCCTCCCGTTTCAACACCGATGATTCTCTCTGCGGGCAAAGCACTGTTTTTTATCAAAAATTCCGCATCCTCTTTCGTATAGATATCGTTTGTAACAACTCCGATACTGTACTGCCCCGACAATTTTCTTGTTAGTCTCTCTATCATCGCAGTCTTTCCCGAGCCCACAGGCCCTCCGATTCCTATTTTAACGTATCCCATAATATACTGTCCTTTCAAGAAATATAAATCCTGGTATATAGTCTCTCATGCTGCATGGATCTGATGTCAAAGCCTATGCTGCACATACCCGTGTCCTCCGGCTGAAGTTCACCGGCTTTTTCAACCAGCTCTGCAATAAATGCCTGCGCCTCAAAAAGTATTTTTTGACCCTCCATCTGGCTGATGGGTATCAGTTTTGCACAATTGTTTATTATTGTTGAAGCCGTATTATATGAAATGGCGGTCATAGCCTCCTCTTTGCCGATACCGAACAAATATGACGCCATTCCGTATACAACACAGTAATTGCTTTCACACTTACCTGCTTTAACTTCCTCAAGATACCCGGTAAACAACGCTTCGCCGCTCAATTGGCTTTCAATTATCTTTATAAGCCGCAATCCCAGCTTTGTGCCGGCATTGCGCAATTCCCTAGGCGCTTTGGCCGCACATAAGATATTGTTTAATTCAACAAGTGCCTCAATATTACTTCTCTCTGTATATTCCCAGGCCAACCGCATGGCAAGCAGATCATTATACAGAAAATTATGCCTCAAATAGGCTTCCAGATATTTTTTTACCTGGGAGCTGCTGTTCACCAGTTCCTTCTGTACATATGTTTCAAGGCCATAGGAGTGTGTGAAGCCTCCTATGGGAAGAAGCGGATCGCTCAGGTGCAGCAGATACAGGTATGACCGCAGTCTGGACCGGCTTTTACCGGGTGGAGTTTGAGATTTCATATGAGTTCCCCTGTTCAAGAATGTGTGTGTGGTGTTCGTGTTCACGGACAGTCTCCCGCGTGTTTTCATGCTCATGTGAATGTTCAGAGGAATGCTCATGAGTATGTCCATGGGAATGACTGTGGGAATGACCGCCGTTCCCGCCACCCAGGGGCCGGATCAGCCTGGCGGAACATTTGTATGCCTCAAACCCGCATTTTCTCAAAGCCATAAGCAGCGGGGGATCATAGGGCATCAGCAGCCTCTCCTCCTGATAAAACAAAGGGGAATGCCTGTTGCCGATTTCATAGCAGGCCTTGCCCATGGCCGCCAGGGTTTTGGGCTCCAGGGCAATACATTCACACTCCGGAATTTCAACAACGAGGGCACTGTTCCCCTCCATGTACAGAATATCCCCATGCCTGACGGCCCGGTCAATATTGAGCTTTATCCCAATCTCCGCACCCTTTCTGCTCACTTTATGGAGAATTTTTTTGGATACCTCATACCATTCAATTTCAACATAATCTATTTCAAAACCCGTCAGGTCAATCTTCCCGGGTTTACTGCACACAATACTGTCAATCAGCATGGCTAGCCTCCTCTAAAAAAGAAAATATCTCTGGGCAAGTGAAAGTTCTTCCACCGGCCGGCAGGTTATATGTTCACCGTCCACCCTTACTTCATAGGTTTCGGAATCCACCTCTATTACAGGTGTTGCATCATTCATTACCATATCCTTTTTTGTAATATTTCTGCAGTTGGCCACAGGCACCAGCTGCTTTTGGAGCTTGAGGCCCTCAAGCATTCCCGATTCCAGCGACAGCTTTGATACAAAGGTCATACATGTGGTTTTTACGGCATTTCCGAAAGCTCCGAACATGTTCTTATAAATAACAGGCTGCGGAGTAGGAATAGATGCATTGGCATCTCCCATTTTACTTGCTATGATAAACCCGCCCTTTAATATCATTTCGGGCTTGACGCCAAACATGGCAGGCTTCCACAAAACGATGTCGGCCAGTTTCCCGCGTTCCAGAGAGCCCACATATTGAGATATTCCATGGGTTATTGCCGGATTTATGGTATATTTTGCAACATATCTTTTAATCCGGTTGTTATCATTTCCGCTGCTGTCGTTTTTTAACGGACCTCTCTGCTTTTTCATTTTATCTGCCGTCTGCCAGGTCCTGATTATGACCTCACCGACTCTTCCCATTGCCTGTGAGTCGGAGCTCATCATACTGAATACACCCATATCATGCAATATATCCTCTGCCGCAATGGTTTCAGGTCTTATTCTGGAATCCGCAAAAGCCACATCCTCCCTGATCTTGCTGTCCAGGTGATGGCAAACCATAAGCATATCAAGATGCTCGTCAATTGTATTCACTGTAAATGGCATTGTAGGGTTTGTTGATGACGGCAGAACATTGGGGAATGCGGCAATTTTGATGATATCAGGAGCATGGCCTCCTCCAGCGCCTTCAGTATGGAAGGTATGTATGGTCCTGCCGTTTATTGCTCTGACGGTATCCTCCACAAAACCGGCCTCATTCAGTGTATCGGTATGTATTGCGACCTGGACATCATACCTGTCGGCCACGCTCAGACAGGTATCTATGGCTTTAGGGGTAGTGCCCCAGTCTTCATGGAGCTTTAACCCTATGGCACCGGCCTGGATCTGCTCTATGAGAGGTTCCGGGAAGGAGGCATTACCCTTTCCCAGGAAGCCCAGATTCATCGGAAAGGCCTCGGCAGCTTCCAGCATTCTGAACATGTTGTATTTCCCGGGTGTACAGGTTGTGGCATTAGTTCCGTCGGCCGGGCCGGTGCCGCCGCCTATCATCGTGGTGATTCCACTGTACAGCGCAGTTTCAATCTGCTGGGGGCATATGAAATGTATATGGGTATCTATTCCTCCGGCAGTTGCTATAAGTCCCTCTCCGGCAATGACCTCGGTAGATGCTCCTATTACAAGTCCGGGTGTCACACCCTCCATGGTATCCGGGTTCCCCGACTTGCCTATCCCCACAATCCTGCCGTCCTTTATACCGATATCTCCCTTGACTATGCCCCAGGAATCTACTATTACCGCATTTGTAATCAGCATGTCCAGCGCCCCGCCGTCCCTTGAGACCGACGCGCTCTGCCCCATACCGTCCCTGATGGATTTTCCTCCGCCGAATTTGCTTTCATCACCATAAACCGTATAGTCCTGTTCTATTTCCAAAATCAGCCCGGTATCTGCCAGCCGCACTCTGTCACCTGTGGTGGGACCGTACATGTCGGCATAATCCTTGCCCTTCATGCTGTAGCTCATTTGTTTTTCACCCCTTTAAATCCAAGTTCAGCCGCTTTGGCCAAAGCGCTTTCAAAAACACCTTTATCTGTAAGACTGCCGGAAGTAAGTCCATTCAAACCGAATACGGCCTTATTTCCGGCAAACTCGGTCAATGTAACCGTCTTTTCTTCACCGGGCTCAAATCTGACAGCAGTTCCTGAAGGAATATCCAGTCTTTTTCCGTAGCATTGCTCCCTGTCAAAATCCAGACACCTGTTTACTTCAAAAAAGTGAAAGTGGGAGCCTACCTGAACCGGCCTGTCTCCCGTATTGGAAACCCTGACTGTAATTGTCGGTCTTCCGCTGTTCAATGTAATGGTTTCATTCCGTATAATATATTCTCCTGGCTTCATAAGGGTTTACCTCCTATCTTATGGGATTGTGCACAGTTACCAGTTTTGTTCCGTCGGGAAAGGTTGCCTCGATCTGAATCTCATGGATCATGGAGTCCACCCCCTCCATTACATCCTGTGCAGTTAACAGGCGGGTCCCCAGCCGCATAAGTTCCGTTACGGTTTTACCGTTCCTGGCGGCTTCCATAAGCTCGGCACTGATATAGGCTATGGCCTCGGGATAATTCAGTTTCAAACCCCTGTCCTTTCTTTTTCCTGCCAGCTCCCCGGCAAAATGCAGCATAAGTTTTTCTGTTTCCTTTGGTGTTAAATGCATATGAACCTCCCAAGCCATACTATGGCTTTGAGCCGCAATAGCGGCTACAAAATAAATGAATTTTGCTCACTCCTCTTATCAGCTATATGCGAATAAAGGAGGTTAAATAGCCATCTTTTCCTGTATAACATTTGGATCTGTATCTGCCGTGCTTCCTTCCATTATTATCCTGCCCTTGTCAATAAGATAAAAATAGTCTGCAACCTCCATGACAAATTCCAGATATTGTTCCACAATGATCATAGTCATGCCGCCCTTTTTGAGCTGCTTTATGACCTTTGCTATATCCTGGATGATGGAAGGCTGTATTCCCTCTGTGGGCTCATCCAGCAGAAGCAGTCTGGGTTTTGATACAAGCGCCCTGGCTATGGCCAGCTGCTGCTGCTGACCTCCGCTCAGATCTCCGCCCTTTCTGCCCAGCATTGTCTTTACTATGGGGAATAGTTCATAAACGCCGTTATCAATACCGCCTTTATCCGGGCTGCATTCCAGACCCAGCAGCAGATTTTCATAAACGCTCAATTGAGGGAAAATATCTCTCCCCTGCGGAACGTAGCCTATTCCTTTTTTAGCCCTGCTGTAGACAGGCATTTTTATGATCTCTTCACCCTCCAGTTTTATACTGCCTTCAGGAGTTTTAACAAGTCCCATTATGCTTTTCAGGAAGGTGGTCTTGCCCACTCCGTTCCTGCCCAGCAGACAAACCACCTTTCCCTCTTCAATCTTCATACTCATATTTCTTAAAATAACACTCTCACCGTAATAACTGCTCACATTTCTAAGTTCCAGCATATTAACCTCCCAAGCCATACTATGGCTTTGAGCCGCATTGCGGCCGCAAAATGTAATGAAAACCTATATCCTTTACCGCAATGTGGCGAATAAAGGAGGTTCAAGTTAACCTCCTTATCTATCGCGTTCTCCGCGTCCGAGATATACTTCTATTACCTTTGGATTTTTCTGGACCGATTCCATATCCCCCTCGTCCAGCAGCGCCCCTTCGTGAAGTACTGTTACCGTATTGGCACATTCTCTGACAAACTCCATATCATGCTCTACTACCACCACAGAACACTGCCTGGAAATCTGTCTGAGAAGTTCGCCTGTCTTTTCGGTCTCTTTCCTTCCCATGCCTGCCACCGGCTCATCCAAAAGCATTATCTCGGGCTGCTGAACCAGCAGCATTCCTATTTCCAGCCATTGCTTCTGTCCGTGTGAAAGTTTGGCAGGAAAATTATATCTATCCTCATATAAACCGATTGTGTTCAATACGGCCTTTATTCTCTCATTCTGTTCTTTCGTAAGCTTTGTAAAAAGTGAAGAATACAGGGACCTGACTTTTACTGCGGCCAGTTCCATATTTTCGTATATGGTAATGCCGTTAAAAACCGAGGGTACCTGAAATTTCCTTCCTATGCCCAGTTCGACTATTTCATGCTCCGAAAGCTTTGTAACATCGCTTCCGTCCCGGAAAATTATATTGCCGGCCGCCGGTTTGACTCTTCCGCATATTGCGTCCAGAAGTGTTGTTTTTCCGGCGCCGTTTGGACCTATAAAAAAATGGATATCACCTTTTTTCACTGCAGTACTTAAATTATTAACAGCTTTAAATCCATCAAAGCTGATGGTCAAATCATTTATTTCAAGAACCGGACTCATAGCTACACCTCCGTCTAATACCCCGCTTTACTCCACCAGTATTTTGTCTTCAGCCGGATTGGCCGCTTTATTTATTTTGATACTTTTCAGCTTGTCTTTTAATCTATTAAAAGCTCCCACCAGCCCTGACGGCATAAATATAACCACCACCACAAAGGCAATACCTATAAAATATGACCAAACCGCCGGGAATTTTTCACTTACACCGCTTTTCATGAGATTTACAAGTATGGCACCGATTATTGCTCCGTTCAGACTGCCCCGTCCTCCGATGGCTACCCATATTACCATTTCTATGGACGGAACTATTCCCATTTCGGCCGGTGATATTATGCCCACCTGCGGAACATATACGGCACCTGCCAGACCTGCCAGCGCTGCTGAGATGCAATATACAAAAACTTTGTATATTGTTGGGTTATAGCCCGAAAACCTGGCTCTGTTCTCCCCGTCCCGTATTGCGATCAAAACCTTACCTACTCTTCTGTTGATGATGAACTTACAGAATAAAAATGCCAAAAGCAGCAAAACAACCGAAATATAGTACAGCCAAAGTTTTGTACTGCTGCTTGCCAGGGAAAAATGAAATATTGTTTTAAAATTTGTTATGCCGTTGGTTCCGCCGGTAAATTCCTGCTGCCCTACAAAAAGTACAACGAATATAATTGATAATGCCTGTGTTAAAATTGAAAAATAAACACCTCTGATTCTGTTCTTAAATGTCAGATATCCTATAACCAGAGCGATCAGGGTTGGCAGCACCAAAGCCATCAAAACAGCAACCGGAGCTGTTTCAAAGGGCTTCCAAAACCAGGGCAGTGTTTCCCGGCCGCTCCAGGACATGAAATCCGGAAGTTTTCCCCCATCGGCCTCCAGCTTCAGATACATTGCCATACAGTATGCACCTATACCAAAATAAACACCATGCCCGAGACTTAATATACCTGTATATCCCCAAATCAGGTCTATTCCCAATGCCAGAATCGCAAATGCCACAAATTTTCCGAGCAGGTTGGTTCTGAAATCTGACAGGAAAACCGGGGCAATACATAAAAGAAGTATAATAATTATTATGGTAATATTATTTTTTCCTGCTTTATTTAAATTGCCTATCTGCTTCATGTTACCCCCTATTCCGCTGTTGTGCAGCAAAACAAATAGTTAAAAAACACTTGTGCCGCCAGCTATTCATCAAGTGCTCTGCTGTTGATAGTAAAAAATCCCTGCGGCTTCCACTGGAGAAATATGATGACCATTAAAAAAACAAGCACTTTGCCCAGAGATGCATTGGTGAAAAATTCAAAAGTCGTATTTCCCACTCCTATAGCTGCCGAGCCCGTCACTGTTCCCACTATTCTTCCCACTCCGCCCAGTACTACGACCATAAAGGTATCAACAATATAGTTCGTCCCAAGAGTCGGACCTATGGAGCCCAGCAGGGTCAATGCGCACCCGGCTATACCCGCAAGACCTGCTCCCACGGCAAAGGTAATACTGTCCACTTTTCTTGTATTAATTCCCAGGCTTTGAGCCATGGGTCTGTTTTGCATAACACCTCTTATTTTTCTGCCGTCGGCAGTGCGATAGACAAAAATATCGACGCCGGCAATACATGCTATAACCAGTCCGATTATAAACAGCCTTTTGTAGGGCAGCTGCGCTCCTCCCAGAACCAGACCGCCTTCCAGCCAGGCGGGACTTTTGACGTCCACATTTGGAGCACCAAAAATACTTCTGGCCAGCTGCTGCAGGATGAGACTGACTCCCCATGTGGCAAGCAGGCTGTCCAGCGGCCTTCCGTACAACCTTTTTATAATGGATATTTCAAGCAGATATCCCACCAGCGCTGCTACCATAAAAGCACCCGGCAGAGCGATAATATAATATAAGCTGAAAATACTCTTATCAAAATACTGTATGAATATATTCTGAATAACATAAGTAACGTAAGCTCCGATCATGATCAGTTCGCCGTGTGCCATG
>JAEWJR010000068.1:0-4996 GCA_023386445.1 Bacillota bacterium
CCATATAAGAGCGGATTGCCCTTACCGGCCCTGAGATATTTGCTGTGAAACATCCTTCGGCTGGGAAACCTGTAGCTGCTCCTTCACAAAAAGTATCCTCTGTTCTTGTGGGTACACCCGGCTTGAAGAGTTCCTTATGTCTGTCCAGAATATCAACTCCGCTGGAATTCCCTTTCATAATATGGATTTCGTCTCTGATCCACCGGTCGGAAAAGTGGCAGGAGTAGTAAGGAGTAGTGACTGTAGAATCCTCCTTATTAGGCCCGCCTCCTGTTTTATAAGTTGTTTTGTAATCTCCGGACAGCAGTTTGAAATCATATTTCAAATATTGTTTTCCTGCACTCTGATCAAGTGTTCCGTCTTGCCTGAACAAGTATACACAACCGCGGCCTTTCTTATCCAGTGGATCTGAAATCATTATCCTCACTGCCGGTCCCGTTATAACACCTGCGGGCTCGGAAAAGTCAGCCGGCATTCCCCCCGCATCTTTTGACATGAATACTATTTCATCATCACTGTCGAGGGTTTTGTCCGGGTCTCCCGAAGTAAACGTGTTTCTATCTGTATAGGTGAGTATTGAAACATCGTTTCTACCCGCCAGTTCAAAAAGTATCATAATTTTTTCACTGGCATTGTATATCTTTGCTACACTTACTACAGCCTGTTCATCAACCTGTACGGGAATTTGCTTCCATCCTCCGTCATATTTGAAAGCAACCAATTCATCAGGATTAATACCATTTAAGGCGGATATGTCTGCTCCCTTTATTACAATGGGATCATTGGGCCTGTTGAGCGAATTCTCTTTCACAAATTCCTGTTCCGGCGTTACTTCATTACTCTGTATAACCGGACATGTTGAAGAAGGCTGTGGGAAACCGTTTTTAAGCGGATCTGAAAGATTTGAAGCAGGGGCACCTTTAATTTCTATCCCACCACCCAGCTTTATCAGCTTTTCCTTTCCAAATTTCTTTATCAGTTCCTTTTCAATATAACCGTTTATTTCTTTGTGCAACCCTTCATTTCCGTCTTTCAGGGTAAGTACGTTTTTCTTTAGGCTCAACCATATATTGTCTGTTTCGTCCATAAATAAGTCGGCTTCAAGCTCAATACTACAGAACCTTTTAAAAAATGCACTCTTTCCGGAAAACAAATTAACGTCAAGGGATATAAATGCCTTAATTCTTACTTCTCCTGTTTCAATATCAAATTTATCACATTGTACTGTATCAACCAGAACCTTTACAGTCCCTCCCGGAAGTGTTATATCCATCACAGTTTTAGAAGCTTCCTTTTCAAGCAGTCCCTGAATTACGTTTCTCAAATTATTAATGTCACAAGACACATAACCGGCCGGTGACTCTCCCCCCTGCCAGAAAAAAACATTTGGTATCACCGTATTCAGATAACCCTTTATTGCATTTTCAACCGACTCGGGACATTTTGCAATCTTAAAGTTTTCCAGCCCGGTCAGTTGAATGCCCAACTGTGAATAATCGGCACTGGCCTTTAGTTTTGCAAGTATTTTTCCGGTAAATGTAATTTTCAACGGTATTCCAAGTATTTTTTCCACATAGTGGGCTGAAAAGTCAAAACTTATCCCGCCTGTACTAATGTCAAATTCTACTTCACTTATGTCAAACCTGTCCAGCTTCTCATTTATTATGGAATCCTCTATTGCCTTTTTATTTTTATTAATAAAATCCAGAACATATTTGTTGAATTCCTCTACGTTTAATTTTTTCAGTGTTCCCGGTACTCCGGACGCTTCATTTATTAGAACCTCGCTCCGGCTCTCATTCTCTGCCGCAAAGGAATACCCAAATTGGGTAACTGTTAATACAAGTATTATAATGCCTGCAGCAACAGGCCTGAATAATTTAAACATTCTTAACATTTATCTCACTCCCCGCATTTCATAATTTATACAAAACTGCGCAGTAAATCGGCAAAGCACTCTTTACCCGTTTACTGCGCAGTCTCAGAGGAAATTATCAATGAAAATTTTCAATTAAAGTCTTAACAGTTTAATGTACTCCCCGTCTTTCAGGAGCTGCTCTTTAAGTGCCTTGTTAATATCATCGTCAAATAGTTCTCCCAGCAAGGAAAGGTTTATTTCGGGGCTGATCTTTATTATCAGCTTATTGTCGGAGGTATCCACAAAAAGGTCAAGGTGGATATTAAAATGTGCAAGATCAAAGGACTGTGTTTCACCTGAGGAATTAGTCAATAAAACCTTTATATCCCCGCCTATATTTGAAACTCCCCTGGCAAAGGAAAATTCACTGCAATTAAGGTTCTCGATTCTGCCCTCAACAGTTCCCAGGCCATTAGGCAATTCTTTTACCAAAGATTTTTCAATATTTTCATTTAATAATTTTGTTATATACAAAGACATTGAAGCTTCGGTAAATTTCTCATATTGCGCCGGTGCACTGTCCGACGTCCATATTGTTTTATAGTCTTTCCTGTTCAATGAATTTTTTATTTCTTTTTCTATTTCACCCGGGAAGTTATTGATATTGAATTCGGTCACCGTAAAGTCTCCCACCCCGAAGGCAGAAGCATCGGAAGCCACAAACAAGTTGGCTTTGACTCCAAATGTTCCGTGAGTTGTTATTTTGATTATACCTTTCTTATATTTAAAATGAGCATAGAATTTTAATGCTACAGTTCCCGTCTGGGTGTCCAGTGAAACATCATCAACCCTGAAACCGTCAATGTATTTGCATTTGTCATGGAATTCGTTTAATAGCTGACCTTCCATGCTTTTTAGCTTATTAAGCAGGAAAGAATTAAGCATTGCGCTGTTCATGCTTTTTACAGTATCGGTATTAATGGACTTAATAAACTGAATGTCATTGGATGGAGAGGCATATGCAGTGAAACCGAAGGAAAAAGTAAGGCATACCAATAAAATACAGCATATCAGACGATTAATCTTTAATAAACGCATAAAAGTATCATCCCTTCAAATTAATTTTATTAGCGGCCGGCCACAAACAGATAATAACAAATTTGTAAGATATGGTAAAGGTGATAATAGTATCGACTTTTTTCACCCTACCGGTGACTTTTTTCACTATAAACAAAGGAGGCAAATGCTAATCCTTTATCTGTATAATATTGTTTACAACTGCGAATATGGCCAGTTGTGTGCGATCCTTGCACCTGAGCTTGTCAAGGATTCTTGTTATTACGTTCTTTACCCTTCCTTCAGTGATAAAAAGGCTGGCAGCAATTTCTCTGTTACTTTTCCCCAATACAATCAGGCTGATAACACTTTTCTCCCTTTCAGTAAGATTGAATTTTTCACCGGCTGTCACCCCTTTCGAGCCTGACTCGGCGTCACATCCTTCCCCGGAATCCATTATTGTTCTGACAACATTTGGATGCACTACTCGTAAACCTTTCACCGTACTTTTTATTAATTGCCGTAGTTCTGCAATTTTTATGTCCTTATAGACAAATCCATCAGCCCCGTTATACAGGGCTTGAGATATTTTCTCCCTGTCACTGAAAGTGGTTAAAATAACAACTTTAACGCTTTTATATGTATCCTTGACAAGCCTTGTACACTCAATTCCATCACATACGGGCATGATCATGTCCATCAATACAATATCAGGAGACAATTTGCCGCATAATTCATACGCTTCCTTTCCATTACCTGCACAACCTACAACTTTAATTTCATCATCCTGTTCAATAAGTTGCTTTAAACCCTCGCGAATTACTTCCTGGTCATCGGCAATAATAACTCTGCACATTTTATTCCGCCCCCTTCAAAGGTATTTTTACAATAATATTAAAACCCTTTTCTCCATCAGACCCATACCTGATAACTCCATTAATGTCCATAACTCTCTGCTCCATTCCATTCAGCCCGAAACCCTTTTTTATTCCCCTGCACCCTATTCCGTCATCAAAAATATAAAGCTCTATATGTTTTTCATATACTTTTAGAATAATAGTAACGTTTTCTGCTTTTCCATGACGCAGAGAATTGGTCAATGCCTCCTGGCACACCCTGAAAACAACATAGGAATAAACCTGGGTGATATTATTGACATCTCCGATTAATGAAAGGTTTATTTTTATCCCCGAAGGCAGAAAATCAGAAATAAGGCTTCCTAAAGCAGTCTTAAGGTTATCCGCCGCAAGTTTCTCCGGAACCAGACCTTCAATTGAGCGCCTGATATCTCTCATTCCTTCTCTTGCATCTTTCACAGCTTCATTCAATTTTTCATAGGTTGCTTCGGGATTTTTATCGTATATAACGCAGCAGACTTCAAGAAGGGTAATTAGTTTGGCCATTGTATGCCCTATTGTATCATGTGAGTCCCTCGCAATCCGGTTGCGCTCCCTGGCGACAGCAAGTTCTTCCACCGTGCTGGCATATTCATTTAACTGTTCGTTTAGAGCTGTCAGTTCTTCATTTGCTGCAGTAAGCTCTTCATTCATTGCCGTAATTTCCTGGTTTTTGTCACTGATTTTATGCAGAAGCTTTTTATGCTGGGATATGTCACTAAAGGAAACAACTCTCCCCAATGCTTCCTTTGTACTGTTAAACAAAGGCTGCACTTTTACTGTGAAATGCTTTTCCTCAGGTTCCAGCATTGCCATTTCTCCCTGGATTTCATAAGCCGCAGGTGCCTGTATGGCATTTATTATCTTTTCACCTGCAGGTGAGATTTTAAACGTATTCCTTAACCTACGGCAAAAAATGTCTGCCTCAAAGTGTTTTTTCCTAGAGTTCTCCAGTCCGAAAGTTCTGACAAATGAATCATTGTAGTAGGTAATTTTCCCAAACATGTCGATAAAAAACACGGCATCTTCAAGGCTGTCGACAATTTTTTTGAAAGCTGCCGCAATATTTAAAAACCTGTATTTTAAAGTCAATACACTGAAAATTACTGATGAAATGGCTATATTTAAAAATGCGG
This sequence comes from Bacillota bacterium, assembly GCA_023386445.1. GTDB lineage: Bacteria > Bacillota > Clostridia > Acetivibrionales > DSM-1351 > Ruminiclostridium. Next base: position 4,947 of record JAEWJR010000068.1, read on the forward strand.
CAACGTTTCCTATGTGGATCAGGCCCAGTCTATTCCTGAAAATCAGGCAG
>JAEWJR010000021.1:0-11003 GCA_023386445.1 Bacillota bacterium
GGTAGCAATTAAACGGAATCTGGCATTTTGCGCCGCTTTCAGCTTTTCCTCCAGATCCTGCATGTCATTGTTTTTATACCTGTAACGGGCGGCTTTGCACAGTCTGACACCATCTATGATGCTTGCATGATTGAGTTCATCACTGATTATTGCATCCTGTTCTGACAGAAGTGTCTCAAACAATCCTCCGTTTGCATCAAAGCAGGATGCGTACAGGATGGTGTCCTCCGTCCCCAGAAAATCTGAAAGTTTCCTCTCAAGCTTTTTATGAATATCCTGGGTTCCGCAGATGAATCTCACCGAAGACAGCCCATATCCCCAGTCATCCAGGCTCTCCCTCGCCGCAGCAACTACCTCCGGGTGGTTTGATAGCCCCAGGTAATTGTTGGCACACATATTCAAAACTTTTTTACCGCCTGTAACACTTATATTAATACCTTGAGGGCTAGTCAAAACCCGCTCTTCCTTCCACAAGCCGCTGTTTTTTATATTATCAAGTTCACTTCTTAAAAATTCTTTCGCTTTTCCAAACATGTTTTTATTCTCCTTGAAAAAGATTTTCCTATTTAATTTTATTTAATTATAAATATTTATATAAATTTTATCACTGATGTCAGTCCCACTCCAGAACAACTTTTCCGGAATTGCCTGAAGCCATGATTTCAAAGCCCTTCTGGAAATCCATAATATTAAAGCGGTGAGTTATTATCTGTGATATATCAAGTCCTGATTGGAGCATCACTGTCATCTTGTACCAGGTCTCGTACATTTCCCTGCCATATATGCCCTTGATGGTCAGTCCGTTGAATACAACCTTTTCCCAGTCAATCTGAGTACTGCGGTTTTGAATTCCAAGCAGTGCAATTTTTCCGCCGTGGCACATTAAATCCACCATTTTACTGAAAGCACTTACGTTGCCCGACATTTCCAGCCCCACATCAAAACCTTCCTTCATTCCCAGCTGTTCCATCGCAGCTTCAATGCTAGTTTCATTAATATTTATTGCCATGGATACACCCAGCTTTTTAGCCAGTTCAAGACGGTAGGGATTGACATCGGTAATTACCACATGTCTTGCCCCGGCATGCCTTACAACAGCCGCTGCCATGATGCCTATGGGTCCGGCACCGGTAATCAGTACATCCTCACCCAATACATTAAATGCAAGCGCAGTATGCACCGCATTTCCAAACGGGTCAAAGCAGCTCTGTATGTCCTGGGGTACCGAGCTGTCGCTATGCCACACATTGGTAACCGGTATTGCAATATACTCTGCAAAGGCACCCGGACGGTTTACACCTACACCGCTTGTATTCATGCATAAATGGCGTCGTCCGGCAAGGCAATTCCTGCACAACCCGCAAACAATATGTCCTTCTCCCGAAACGATATCACCCGGTTTAAAATCATGGACATTACTGCCCAGGGCTGCTATGGTGCCTACAAACTCATGTCCGATAGTCATGGGAGTCGGTATTGTTTTTTGTGCCCATTCATCCCAATTGTAAATATGTATATCCGTACCGCATATGGAGGTTTTAATGATTTTTATGAGAACATCATTTATCCCGATCCCGGGAACAGGTACCTCGTCCATCCATATACCCGGCTTTTTGTACTTCTTTACCAGTGCCTTCATGGTCCTTGCTTCAGCCATAGCACTCCCTCCTTTTATAACCAAGCTATGCTATCACCTATCTGATAGCATACACCAATTGTACTACTATTGGTATCCCGAAGCAATACAAATTTTCCATGGCAAAGAATTGACCCTGACAGTAAATGGACCAGCGGCCTGTAACATCTGAAGCATGTATTGTCCCGGGGAAATTCGCCCGCCGGCAACACGCCGAAAAGGCTGCCATTAATGGCAGCCTTCAGGTTTTAATTCTTTGCTTAATTTTTTTATTGCTTTTTTCTCTATCCTTGAGACATAGGATCTTGAAATTCCAAGCATTTTAGCTATTTCACGCTGAGTTTTGCTCGTTCCGTTAAGTAAACCGTATCTTAACTCCAATACTACCTTCTCCCTGTTTTTAAGAGTACCCTTCATTTTACTGTACAACCGCTTTACCTGCATTTTCAGTTCTACTTCATCCACTACGGATTCAGAATCATTGCTGATAAGATCGATTAATGTTATCTCATTGCCTTCCTTATCGATTCCAATCGGATCCTGCAGTGAAACTTCATTTTGTATTTTTTTCGATGCTCTGATTTGCATTAGAATCTCATTTGCTATACTTTCATGGCGGAAACAAATTATCAAGTCTGATTGCTTGTATTTAAATGCATTTCAAGTCCTGTTCCGTCCCATTCCAAACGCTTTATTATGTTTCTGAGCATTCCGCGTTTAATATCTATGCTTAATTGCTCCCAATCGATACATCCCGGCGGAAATATCTTACCGGTATATGTTTCTGCGGTTTCGGTGCAATTCACACCTTCAGGGCTTTTCAGCAAAAGGTTTTCTATTGCACTTATGTATACCTGTTTTTGACTGTTTAAACTCTTCAGCTGTTCCAGGATTGCCGTTTCAAGGTCTGAACTTTTTTCTTTTGCCAATACCCGGATAAGGTTTTTTACCTCAAAATCGGTATTGAAAAGCTTCTCCTCCAATATGTGAAGTTCATCCTTTTTGGTGTCCCTGTTAAACCATGTCTTCATTTCAGACAAGTCGTTTTCACCAAATACGGGCGGGTAGGCTGAAAACAACTGTTTCAGCTCACCCACTGCTATGCCGTCCACAACATTCCCATTGGCATTTGCCATATCACATTGTACTTTCCGGCTTTTTTCCTTCAGCTCGCATATATAGTAAAATGCCGGTTCACCATTTAGTCCAAGCCTCTTTCCGGCTTTTGGCCGCATAAAACTCCCGCAGCCTGCACACCTTATGACACCCGACAGCAGCGCAGTATTGCTTTTAACCTTCCTGTAAGACTTGGATTTGTTCCTGGACAGCAATTCCTGCACCTCTATCCATACCTCACCCGGTACTATCCCGCTGTGCAGGCCCACAGCCAGAATCCATTCATCGCTTTTGCGGTATCTCTCATTGCAACTGCCGGCATTCTGCCTGGTTTTATTATACCCCATAAGTCCATTTGTGCCGTTAAACTCCTCTTTTCCGGAGTACACTTCATAATTATTCGTGGACAGATATTGATACAGCTTTTCATCTGCAACGGCATATACCGGATTGGAGAGAATAAACCTTATGGAAAACCTGCCAAAAACTGCTCCATTCTTGGTATTTATCCTGTTTTGAGCCAAATACTTCTCGACCTTGGTAATTGATTTCAATGTTATGTACTTATTGTATATCAACTGTACCAGCTCAGCTTCTTCTGGTACAACTTCCAGCTTGCAGCTTCTGACTTCACGCCCGTTTGCTTCACGGCTGCATACCATTTCAGACCTGTAACCGGTTGGTGTTGTGCCTCCGAGCCACCTGCCCGTTTTGGACAGCTGAAGCATGTTATCCCTGATTCTTTCGGCAATGGTCTCTCTATCCAGCTGCGATAAAACCGAGGCTATATACATCATTGACCATCGCATGGGCTTTGTGGTATCAAACTGCTCCTTGACAGACACAAAGTTAATTCCCCACTTCTCAAGTTTATCAATTAATTGCGAGAAGTCGGAGACATTTCTGCTTACCCTGTCAAGTCTATAGCAAACAATGGTATCAAACTTCTTATTCCGTGCATCCTTCAGCATTTGCTGAAACCTGGGCCGGTCTGTATTTCCTCCTGAAAATCCCTCATCTTCATAAATAATAAAGTCGTCCTCATCACAGTTAAGTGATTTAACTGCGTATTCCCTGCACATATGTATCTGGTTTTCAACACTTTCTCCCTTACCGGTAAATTTGCTTTTGCGTGAATAAACTGCAACCTTCATAAAAAAACCCCGTTTTACCAAGCCTATACTTTAGTAATATTGGGATTTTGCACTTATTATTACAATAATTTATTTTTAATTTCTTCTAATTATCATTTTATAAATGGCTGTTTATCCAGTTCAGAATATCCTCGCTTACCTCATCTCTGTTAATTTCATTGAGTATTTCATGGCGGGAATCCTCATACAGCTTCATTTTCAAATCATGCAGACCAAGGCTGTTAAATATTCCGTACAGCTTTTCCACCTTCCTGCCGTAATTCCCAACAGGGTCTTCCTGCCCTGCAAGCAGATATACCGGAAGGTTTCTGGGAATATTGCCAAGCTTCTTTTCATCATACAGTTTGAGCATTGCGCTCATGAAATAGTAATAAAATCCCGCCGAGCAGGTGAACCCGCAGTCCTTATCCTCCATATATTTGCGGACCTCGGCTTCATCACGGCTTAACCAGTCAAAGCTGTTTTTTGGCTTTTTTATTTTTTTATTGTAGGTCCCAAAGCTCAATTTCTCAATAAGTCTGGCAGGTTTGTCCGCCCCGGATGTCCTGGCCTGTATCCAGGACAAAAGCTTTCCCAATCTGATTTCTACGCCTGTTTGAGCAGCAGAACCCGAGAGAATAATTCCGTTTATTTCGTTTCCGTAACGGGTTATATATTCCTGTCCAACAAAAGAACCAAAACTGTGTGCCAGGACAAATACCGGAATCTCAGGATATCTTTGTTTCAGCTCTTTTGTCAGCAGGTATTGATCTTCAACGATCTTATAAAATCCGTTTTCACCGGTCACCCCCGGTTTACCGTTTAGCAGCGCTGTTTTCCCATGCCCTCTGAGATCATTTCCAAATACAACAATTCCATGGGTATTGAGGAATGCTGCAAGCCTTCCATATCTTCCGGCATGTTCCGCCATCCCGTGAAATATCAGCAGGACAGCCGCAGGCTTTTCCACTGTTTCCCAGCAATATAAACTTATTTTGTGCTCATCAGAGGCTGTCAACCATACTATTTTTGCTTCTGACTGTTTGTCCATTCCGGCACCACGCTTTCCTTATGAGAATCAAATTAACAGAAAAACAAACTATCCAAAACTAATTAAAATAATTAGTTTAACTGGTTATGCAAGTTAAAATCTATATAATTCTTATCTAATTATATTATAATTATAGTGATATTTTTATCAAATTATATAATATATTGATCATTCGGTTTTGATCCGGGCACTCAGCAATGCAATAATTTTTCTCTTTTTACTTATGCTCAAATCCAAACCGTTAAGGTAATCCTTTATAAGTTTCAGGTATTCCGTTCCCAGTAAACACCTGAACGAATATGTATCTTCAGTGGAGTTGGGATAATTAACATGTAAAGTATATATTTTTTTCATTTTTTTAACCTCCATGAGCCACATTTGTGGCCACAAAATGTAATGAAAACTTATATCCTTTATCGCAATGTGGCAAATAAAGGAGGTTAATTGGCCATGTGCGCTTTCAAAGTATTGCAATACTTTGAATATTTCGCACGGCCATAAGTTCACAGGTTAGTTTGGAAGACGAGCATCAGCGAAGTCTTTCAAACTAACCTCCTAAGCCATTTATGGCTTTGAGCCGCATGCTGCAAATCAAAGTTATATTACCTGCCTGCATAATATATATGAAAATGCGGCTAGTACAAATTCTACAAACTCGAATACAGTTGTTAATTTAATCCGAGTGCCGGTTTGACTTCAACTTGCAGTTAATATCTAATACCGATTTTACCGGCACACAATTAAATCATAGTAATTATATATGAAAACTAATAAAATTAGTTGACAATTCAAGCTGCAGACTTTATAATCTAAAACATACTAAAATTATAAGATTACTATACTATGAAAGGTGAGTGCTGCTTTTGGATATCTATGGAATAAATAGCCATGTACGACTTCATCACACTAAATTCGGTCATGATACTCATGAACACCACCACAATGCCGTCAATGATTATGCGGCGGCAGTCTCAGAATACAGAAAAACCTTTGCCTCCAAGAAAGATGTCCTGGAACAGACTCCGGATCCGGCTGTGAGAGATCTGCTTATACACCTGGAGCAGTTGGGAATAGAAACTACCTTTGACAGGTTTGATGCACAAAAACCTCAATGCAGCTTCGGATTGGCCGGTGTGTGCTGCCGGAACTGTACCATGGGACCCTGTAAAATAACACAAAAAAGTCCGAGGGGAGTTTGCGGAGCCGATGCTGATGTTATCGTAGCCCGTAATCTGCTCAGAAGTGTAGTTGCAGGCATATCAGCCCACGGTGCCAGAGGAAGGGAAAGCATGCTGGCTTTGAAATATGCTTCTGAAGGAAAAATTAATATTCCTATTGAAGGTGAGTCAAAAATTCTGGCAGTTGCCAAAACCTTTGGACTTGATACCGAAAACAAAACGGTAAAAAAACTTGCAGGAGAAGTTGCCGATATCCTCCTTGAGGATTTATCCAGGACCATCCCCGGCCCCCATAAAACTCTTCACTCCTTTGCAGCCAAAGAGAGAATCAAAACCTGGGCTGAACTTGACATTCTTCCCATAAGCCCTTACCACGAGGTATTTGAAAGCCTTCACAGAACCAGCACTGGTAATGACGGCGATTGGAAGAATCTGATGAAACAGATGCTCCGCAGCGGAGTAGCTTTTGCCTGGTCAAGTGTGCTGGGTTCCTCCATAGCAATGGACAGTCTTTTCGGGCTCCCAAACAGAAGTACTTCCAGAGTAAATGCAGGTGCATTGGAAAAAGGCTATGTGAACATCGCTTTGCATGGGCACTCTCCAATTCTGATAAACGAAATAGTCAAGTTTGGAAAAACCGAGGAGTTTGACAGGCTGGCAAAAGCTAACGGTGCCCTTGGGATTAAATTCTACGGCATTTGCTGTTCAGGGCTGTCGTCGATGTACAGATACGGGGGTGTAATTCCACTGTCAAATGCTATCGGCGCCGAGCTTGTAGTCGGAACTGGAGCATTGGACCTGTGGGTGGCAGACGTCCAGGATGTGTTCCCGACAATCATGGAAGTAGCAAATTGCTTCAAGACAGTGGTCGTCACCACAAATGATTCGGCAAGATTACCCGGCGCCGAGCACTATGGTTTTGACCATGATCACTCAAATCTGGATCAAGCCTCGGAGCTTGCAAAAAAAATCCTGAACCGGGCAATAGAAAGCTTTACAAACAGACGTGAAGTACCGGTTCATATACCACAGTATGAGATTGAGGCTGAGGTAGGCTTCTCGGTTGAATATATCAACAAGCATTTCGGTGGTGTCAAACCCGTTGCAGAAGCCTTAAAGAGCGGAAAGATACTTGGTATTGTCAACCTTGTGGGTTGTAACAATCCAAGAATAGTATATGAAAAAGCCGTAGTTGAGCTGGCAGAAGTATTGCTGAAAAACAATGTTCTCATATTGACTAACGGTTGCGCCTCTTTTCCCTTGATGATACTGGGATACTGCTCAGTCAGGGCATTGGAGCAAACAGGTGAAAAACTGCGGAGCTTCCTTCAGGATCTGCCTCCAGTCTGGCATATGGGAGAGTGTCTTGATAACGCCAGAGCCTCCGCCCTTTTCAAAGCAGTAGCCGAAGCGGTTGATGCTGACATGAAGGATATGCCTTATGCTTTTGCCAGCCCCGAATGGTCAAATGAAAAAGGTATTTGTGCAGCACTGAGCTTCCGGCTGCTGGGCGTGAACTCTTATCATTGTGTTCATACTCCTACACAGGGCTCAGATAACGTAACCGAATTTATGAAAAACGGAACAAAAGAAATATTAGGGTCAAGTATGGTCGTTGATGTAAACCATATAGAACTGGCAAATCAGATCGTTGCCGACCTGAAGGAACAGAGGAAAGCTCTTGGCTGGGATTAATCAATTATTAAAAGAAACAGCCGATTATTATAAGAATCACAGGAGAGATAATTTATGAAAATATTAAAAAAAATAATTACTGCCGCATTGATACTGGGTATTATCGGGGGAACAGCCGCCTGCGGAAACTCAACCAGTACACCAACACCCTCCGCTCAAACCAGCACCGGAACTGTTTCCTCCAATTCCAGTGCAGCTTCCGGTAAAGATAATGACAACAAACCTGGAAAAAAAGCAGTTAAAATTGCATATTTGCCCATAACACACGCTTTGCCCGTCTTTGTTGAAAATGAACTTCAGGATAAAGCCGGAAACGATTATGAAATCGAGCTTGTAAAATACGGCTCCTGGCCTGAATTAATGGATGCTTTAAACACGGGGCATGTTGACGGTGCATCTGTTTTGATCGAGCTTGCAATGAAAGCCCGTGAACAGGGGATCGGCCTTAAAGCTGTCGCCCTCGGCCATAAGGACGGAAATGTTGTTGTTGTATCAAATAAAATCAATGATGTTAAGGATCTAAAAGGTAAAACCTTTGCTATCCCCCACAGACAATCTTCTCATAATATTCTGCTGAATCAGATGCTAAAAAATGCAGGTATGAGTGTCAGCGATGTCAAGGTCATTGAGCTTGCTCCTCCCGAAATGCCTGCTGCACTGGCTTCAGGACAAATTGACGGCTATTCTGTGGCAGAACCCTTTGGAGCCAAATCTGTCGCAATCAATTCCGGAAAAGTTCTGTTTGAATCAAATGAACTCTGGGAGGATTCAATCTGCTGCTCCCTGGTATTTACAGATAATTTTATAAACAACAATAATGAGGTTGCCAGGAAGGTTGCTGCAAATTACAGTGAAGCTGGAAAGTTTATCGGATCAAACAAGGAAAAAACAGATGAAATCGCTAAAAAGTACTTGAAGCTTGATGACAAAGTATTGGATCTGTCAATGAAATGGATATCCTATGATGATCTGGCTATAACCAAAGCAGCCTATGGTGATTTAAGTAAAAAGGTGGTTGAGTTTGGCATCTCCGAAACACCTCCATCCTTTGAGGATTTTGTTGATCCCTCCCTGCTGAAGTAATAAGAACCTATCTTATTTACATGATGTTCCGTTGGTATTTTAACAACTCTAACTTTAATTAACATAAAGCTTCCGGTATCCTGCTTGCAGCAGGTACCCGGGTCTGGAGGTAAATGTGAAAAAAGTATTTCATATAATAGCATCCTTTATCGTACTTATTTCCATATGGCAGCTGGCTGTGTCCTTTGGTAGCTGGAACGAGTCACTTTTTCCGTCTCCGCTGAAAGTGATGCAGGGATTTAAAGAGCTGATAGAATCGGGTACTTTGGCAGCTGGCATCAAGGATAGCCTGTACAGGTTTGCAATCGGCTACAGCATTGCAGCTGTTTCAGGAATCATTATTGGTATGTTTCTGGGATGGTTCCGGAAACTATGGAACTTCGTAAATCCTGTTGTACAGCTTATCAGGCCTATTTCACCTATAGCCTGGCTTCCATTTGTAGTATTGTGGTTCGGTATCGGAGATCTTCCGGCTATGGTTATCATTTTTATCGCAGCATTCTTTCCCATATTACTTACAACTATTTCTGCAGTCGGTAAAGTGGATCAGACCTACATCAAGGTTGCTAAAAATTTCGGACTTAACCAGTTTCAAACACTGTTCAAAATAGTTCTGCCCTCTGCCTTCCCCTTTATAGCCACCGGACTGCATTTAGCTTTGGGTACGGCGTGGGTGTTCCTGGTTGCCGGAGAAATGGTAGGTTCGCAGACCGGCCTTGGATTTATGATAATTGACGCAAGAAATAATCTGCGTGCCGACATGCTCCTGGCAAGCATATTGAGTATAGGAGTCATCGGACTTATTCTTGACAGTCTGATTGGGCTGGCAGAGAAAAAGCTTCTTAAGATATCCGGTTTTGTTCCAAATGAAAGGGGGGCTTAAGTTTGTATATAAATATTGAAGATGTGTCAAAAAATTATATTCAGAACAAAAAAACCTTCTGCGCAATGGAACATGTTTCACTTCAAATTGAAAAAGGTGAATTTATTTGTCTGCTTGGCCCCAGCGGCTGTGGAAAAACAACTTTGCTTAATTCCATCGCAGGCTTTGATAAAATTTCAGAAGGAAAGATATCGATTGCAGGAAACGAAGTAACCGCTCCCTCTACAAAGAATGTTACAATTTTTCAGAATTATGGGTTACTGCCCTGGAGAACGGTGCAAAAAAATGTTGAGTTGGGTTTGGAAAGCAAAAAGCTGGCTAAAAAGGAACGCGAGGAAATTGCCGATAGGTATATAGCTCTGGTCGGACTTTCCGAATTCAGCAGAAGTCATCCCAGCCAGCTTTCAGGCGGTATGCAGCAGCGCGTGGCAATAGCCCGTGCCCTGGCGGTAGATCCTGAAATAATTTTTATGGATGAGCCCTTTGGAGCTTTAGACGCGCTGACACGCATGAAAATGCAGGATGAGATCTCAAGCATATGGCTGGAACAGAAAAAAACCATTATCTTTGTTACCCACGACATAGATGAAGCTGTATTCCTGGCTGACAGGGTTGTAATCATGACTCCTAATCCCGGTAAAATAAAAAGTATCGTACCCGTTCCCCTTGCAAGAAAAAGAGACAGAACCAGTGAGGACTTCCTAAAGATAAGAGATAGAATATTTACAGAATTTGAAATGAAGCAAAAGGATAACACCGAATTTTACATTTGATAATAAAAGCCCTGAGAACGCCAATATGGCTTAGAATAGTGCAATTACTTGTTATTGGAACAGTGTTTTGTTTCCGTAACGGGGTAATTGCATTTTCTATACACCTGGCTGCATAAGTAGCCAGTCTTGTTCCTTTGTCCATGTTGAATGTAGATATTGCTTTAATCAAACCGATAGTACCTATTGAGATAAGGTCATCGCTGTCACTTCCGCACGAGCCGTATTTTTTAACGATATGCGCAACAAGCCTTAAGTTTCTCTCAATTAAAATATTTCTTGCTTCCTCATTTCCTTTTCTGTATGCCTCGACGTAGTGCTGTTCCTCCTCGGAGTTTAAAGGCTGAGGGAAGGAATTAACATTTGAAACGTAGCCCAGCATGAGGAATAAGTTATTTAGCCCATCAAAGATTGCTGAAAATAGTATATCTATCAAGCAAGGCACCCCCTATTGTTTT
>JAEWJR010000154.1:0-6853 GCA_023386445.1 Bacillota bacterium
ACGGTGTCAGGCTTAAAGGCTGCAACACAGTATACCTTTACCATAAAGGCCAAAGATGCGGCTATGAACTGGAGTGAACCAGGTCTCTCGGTAACAGAAACCACCAGACCGGAAGAACCGCAGGATACCTCTGCACCGGTATGGCACGAAGGAACGCTTTCAGCATCTGGAATATCTCAGACAGGACTTACGCTTTCCTGGACGGGGGCACAGGATAATGTAAAAGTAACGAAATACAAGGTATACAAAGATTCCACATTAATTGCAGCAGTTGATGGAAATACAAACAGCCATATTGTCAGCGGATTGCTTTCCGGAACCACATACCGGTTTAGTGTGGAGGCGGGAGATTCCGCAGGAAACTGGAGCAGTGACGGACCGTTGGTCTACGCAGCAACTGAGGCAAGCAGCAGCGGCGGCAAAGGCGGAGGCGGTGGAAGTACGCCGACACCTGCCGAAACAACAGTTCCAGGCACGGTAAAAACGCCGGCACCTGTGGTGGATGCAGAAAAGGGTATTGCAAAGGTTACAGTTGAGGCAAGCGCACTTGGAAAAGCTCTGGCTGCGGCAAAGGTGGCTACGGTTGAAATTCCAAAGACTGCCGGAACCAATACATATGCTGTAAGCCTGCCGTCAGCAGCTCTGACCTCGGGCGACGCTGCAAAGGCAATTCAGATTGTAACCGAAGCAACAGCAGTGACTCTGCCTTTAAACATGCTCTCTGCAACAGATTTGGCAGGAGCCGACAGGGTTGAGCTTTTGATTGAAAAAACCGGCACGGCAGGATTGGATTCTGCCAAGCAGGCAGCAATCGGAGCCAAACCTGTGTTTGATGTGAAACTTATGGTAAATGGAAAAGAAAAGGCATGGAGCAATACAGGAGCAAAATTAACCATTAAAATACCTTATGCTCCTACTTCAGCCGAACTTGCAAACAGCGAGTATCTGACAGTATGGTACATAGATGCAAATGGCAGGGCAATACAGATGAAGGATGCCAAATATGTTCCGGCTGAAAAAGCGATGGTATTTACCACTGATCACTTAAGTAAATATGCCGTAGTGTATACCAAGGTGAACTTCAGCGATATGCAGAAGCACTCCTGGGCAGCAGAAGCGGTAAAAGCCCTTGCAGAAAAGGGAATATTGGAGGGTACCTCGGATACGGCATTCAGTCCGGCTCAAAAAATCACAAGAGCGGAATATGCAGCATGGCTTGTAAGAACGCTTGGACTTACTGCGGATATACAGGATAACTTCAGTGATATGAAGGAAACGGACAAATATTACAGGGAAATAGGCATAGCAAAAGCACTTGGCATAACAGCCGGTTTTGAAGGTAAATTCAGCCCCGGCAGGGAAATATCAAGACAGGAACTGGTAACAATGACCGTAAATGCGCTAAAGAAGGCAGAAAAGGCATTGGAAAATGGCACTGTACAGGATATCAGGAAATATACCGATGCCGGCAGGATTGCAAAATATGCCGTAGAGAACATGGCTACAATGGTCAGGATGGGCTTTATCACCGGAAACAGCAAGACAACTCTGAATCCGACAGGAGCCACTACCAGAGCAGAAGCAGCTGCAATACTCTACAAGATATATTCAAGAGAATGGTAGTCTTTTAAAAGTGGCCGCTGCAAAACTCGAACGGGTTTTGCAGCGGTTTCTTGTGTAACAAATAAGTGTGTGATACTGAAAAGCTTATGGTTTGAGCAGGAAATAACAGGAAAAACTTAAGCTGCAGAGAGATTTGGCGATTGCTGAGTCTCTCTTATATTTTGTCCGGCATATATAAAGCTTGTCGTTAAAAATTTACGGCAGGGGAAAGTATTTCTTAAACAAAAGACCTTAAAAAATTGTACAAAAATTGTAAGGAATTGAACAGGATTCTTGGCTATATGTGCTAAACTCTTGTTGAAGGGGGATATAAGGATGAAGAAAAACAAATCAATCAATGCGGGAGTTGCTTTCCCATATATAATGATTTTACCAACACTGTCGATAATTTTTATTTTTTTGCTGTATCCCATTGGTAATACATTCTACTTGAGCACGCAAAATCATATATTGACAAGCCTGAAAGATTCCGGATTTATTGGACTGGAGAATTTTAAAACTCTATTAGCTGATGAGGTATTCTGGAAATCAGCTTTTAATTCAATAATATGGACCTTTGCAAATGTTGGCATACAAGTTGTTTTGGGATTAATTACCGCTCTTTTGTTGAATATGGATTTCAAAGGCAGGGGGTTTTTCAGAGCATTAATGTTTACACCATGGGCAGTAGGCGGTATTTTGGTGGCATTAATTTTTGGGTTCATGTTTAATGAAAGCATCGGTGTTATTGGAGATTTATTAATGAAGTTGGGACTTGTAAAACAGAAAGTATCCTGGTTTTCGTCCGGAAATTCATCAATTATTGCAATTATAATTGCAAACACCTGGAGAGGTGTACCGTTTTTTACTGTCAGCATTCTTTCCAGCTTGCAAACTATTCCGCTTGAAGTTTATGAATCTGCCGATGTGGATGGTGCCAATAGCTGGGTGAAGTTTTCAAAAATTACAATGCCGATGATAAAGGATACACTTATATTGACAACCTTACTCAGGACAAATTGGACCTTAAATGTTGTAGACCTGATATATGGTATGACAAACGGGGGTCCGAATTTTTCAACATTAACTATTCCAGTTTATATCATGAAGCTGTTTAATGAATCATTAAATATGGGATATGCCTCGGCAGTGGCAGTAGTTATGATAATAATTCTGATGATTTTTTCAGCTGTTTATTTAAAAGTAGGGAAATATGGTGAGGAGGAATATTATTAATGACATCAAATAAGATAAAAAAAATAATTACTATTTATATTCCTGTTATTTTTTGCTCGATCTTCACATTATTCCCATTCTATTGGTTTTTGTGTACTTCATTAAAGCCCGAGAAATCAATAATGAAATTACCGCTGGAATATTTTCCAAGCCAAATCACCGGAGAGAACTATGTAAAAATTACAAATAATTTTGGGTTTTCTCATTATTTTATTAACAGCCTGTTCGTATCCATTACGACAACTTTCTTTATTATAATCATTGCCATAATGGGGGGATATGCAGTATCAAGGTACAAGTTTCGGGGAAAAAAGGGGTTTATGCTTCTGTTATTGCTGACCCAGATGTTACCGGGAGTTGTTATTTTAATTCCCTTGTTCAGTATATTTAACAAGATGGGGCTTATTAACAACCTGGGGTCGTTGGTTATTACCTATACCGCTATAAATCTTCCGTTTTGCCTCATTATGATGAGCGGTTTTTTCTCCAGCCTTCCTCCCACATTGGAAGAGGCTGCAATGATTGACGGATGTTCAAGGCTGAGAGCTATTTTTACAATTATTGTACCGGCAATAATGCCCGGCGTTGTATCAAGCGGTGCATTTGCTTTTGTAAATGCGTGGAATGAATTCATATTTTCATTAAATTTCTTAAATCAATCCAGTAAATTCACTCTACCCATTGGATTAAGTATGATGAAGGGAGAATTCACTGTGAATTACGGGGGACTTGCAGCTGGAACCATAATTTCGCTTGTCCCGGTATTGCTGATTTTCTGTTATATCCAAAAATATTTGGTAAAAGGATTGGCATCCGGTGCAGTAAAAGGTTAGGTACGACACATGAGGTCGCGCAGATAAATACATCCTATAAATTGCTGCAGAAATATATAGGATGTGATTACCATTACTGCATTTAGTAAAAACAAATAAAGTCCAATTAACGTAAAAAATTAAAAGATGAAAAGAGGAAAAAAACATGAAAAAGAGAATTCTAGCAGCATTACTTTCTGCAACAATAGCAACAAGTGCTTTAGCAGGCTGCGGAACAGCAAAAAACGATGAAAAGTCAAATGATGTACAGCAGTCGGCAATTGAATTTTGGTATCATGACGGAAATGAAACCTCTAATGAAATATTTGCCGAACTAATTTCAAGATTTCAAAACAAGTACCCCCAATATAAGGTTAATTATGTAGGCCTGCCCTCGGATTCCTATCTCCAGAAATACAATACCGCTATTGCAACAAACTCGGTACCGGATACCATGAGCGTCCGGGATCAGGATATTTCGGCAATAGTGAATCAGGAGGCGTTATTGGATCTGGAAGACGCTATTAATAGTTTTGATGAAAAGGACAGCCTTAATAAAGCTGTACTTAAAGCAGTAAGAAATTGCTCAATTGACGGTAAACTGTACGCTTTTCCTGAATATTTTACATGTGATATTTCATGGGCAAATACGTCGCTAATGAAAGAAAAAGGTGTAGAGGTTCCCAAAACCATTGATGAATTTATGGCTGCCTGCAAGAAATATGCAGACCCGGCTAATGGAAAATATTTTTATTCGCTGAGAGGAGGCACTGGGTCTATGGAAAACCTCCTGGACTTTTTGTTCACATATGCGGATCAGGACAGCTTATTTGACAAAGATGGAAACTGCGTATTAGATCAGCCGATTTTTACTGAAGCCCTGGATGCATATGCAAGCATTTACTGGAATGGCTGGACATCAAAAGACAGTGTTACAAACGGTTTTAAAGAAATGGTCGCAGAGTTCGGTTCAGGAACAAGCATGTATATATCACATAATTCATCCTCTCTGGCAGAGCATAAGAAAAACCTGGGTGAAGGTAATTTTATAAATGTATTCGGACCGGCTAATAAAAATGGCAATGTTGTTACAAAGAACCTCACCTTTACAGGCTTTGCTGTTACAAAGAAGGCTCAAAATCCAGATGGTGCTATTGAATTTGTAAAGTCTTTAGCCAATTCGGAAAACCAATCCTATCTATGTGAAAAAGAGGGCAGGGTTCCGGCTAATGAAAAGGTATACAATAAAGACTGGTATCAGAATGATAAATATATGAAAGTTTATACGGAATTATTAAACTCGGATCATGTGAAGTTTATTACACATCCGGTTTGGTTATCGGGATGGGGAGATTTTAAAGCAAAATATCAGGAACCGGATTTACAGGCTGTTATTCTAAAGGACAAGACATCAAAAGAAGTGCTGAAAAGCTGGGCTGCATATTTGACAAAACTGCAGAAAGAATACTTGAATTCCAATAAATAAACGGAGGGTAACGGTGGATATATATAACCAGGCATATGAAGAAAATATTCGATTTGAGCGTGCGGTATTTTATAAATTCAAACCTATAAAAATCCCGATACCTTTTTGGGACTCTACAGGGGGGCCTTTTGATAAGGTTCCTCTGGATGCATGGCTGGAACTGTACGATGAAAACGGGATTTGCGGACAGGCTCCCTGTTCGCAAAATATGAAAGATATCATAATTCCATTAATTATGACGGGTGAAACAAAAACCTATGAGCAATGGTATCAAAAAGTATATTGGGCTATAAGAAATAATGGGTTTTCAGGAGAAGCTGCTGTCGAAGTCGGGAGATTCGATCTGGCGCTCCATGACATAATGGCAAAAAGGAAGGGGCTTCCGCTGCATAAATTCCTTGGGGCAAAAAGGGATTGGGTGAAGGTATATGCCAGCGGATGCGGGACACATCTTACAGGGCAGCAAATGGTTACCGAAGTTGAACAGTTTATTAAGGAAGGCTATACTACCTTTAAAATGAAAGTAGCAACAGATTTCGGAGCCAATTTGGACAGAGATATTGAGCGCGTCAGGATTGTTCGAGAATTGATTGGGCCTCAAGGTAAGTTAGCCATTGATGCAAATCAGCTGTGGAATGCCAAGGAGGCATAAGAGTTCGCAAGGCGTGTGGAAAATTATAATATTGCGTGGCTTGAAGAACCCGTCCATTCATATGATTTTGAAGAACTTGAGAAATTAACTGAAATCTCTCCCATTCCAATAGCTATGGGAGAATCCCCAAGATGCGGCAAAGTTATGTACGCATACATAAAGGCCGGTGTTAAGCAATTGCAGCCCATCCCCAGCAATCTTAGCGGAGTACGGGATTGGATGCTGGTAAAAAACCAGGCCAGAAAATATAACCTGGAGCTTACCTCAGGTGGATTCTCACATATAACCGCATCTTTTATAGCAACTGCGGATGAGGAGGATATGGTGGAATATCTGGTACCTCTTATGAGAACTTTCTATGATATCATGGAGCTCCGTCCAGAAGAAAAAGACGGGAAATTTTATCTTCCTTCCGAGCCTGGGATTTGTGTATCTCCGGATTTCAAGCTGTTGAAAAAAATGGGTTGCATTGAAGCTATTGAATTTTTCTAGGAGGTGTGAAAATGAAAGCCGGTGTATTAACTGCAGCTAATAAAATTGAAATACTCGAAAAAGAAATGCCCAGGATTATGAAGCCGAGCGAAGTGATGATACGCGTAAAAGCTGTGGGAATTTGCGGGACCGATTTACATATTTTTAAGGGAACACGGACGGATGTGCAATTTCCTAGAGTTATGGGGCATGAGCTATCAGGAGAAGTCGTTGAGCTGGGTGCGGATGTAAAAAAAGTCGGATTAAACGATCATGTTGTTTTTGATCCCGTTATAGCGTGTAATACCTGTAAAATTTGTTTAAAAGGGCATAAGAATGTCTGCAGCAGTGTAAAATGCTTTGGAGTACAGATGGATGGCGGGTTTCAGGAGTATATAGTTGTTGAGGAAGAAAACGTATATGCCTGCGATAAGTCAGTAGATTTCAGTGTGGCCGCTTTGGGAGAGCCTTTTTCCATCGCAGCTAATATTTTGGAGAGAGCAGGTGCAAAGGCCGGAGAAAATATGGTCATCATTGGAGCAGGAACCATAGGCCTGGCAATTCTGCAAGCGGCGAAGGGGATTGGAGTAAAAG
>JAEWJR010000030.1:0-26326 GCA_023386445.1 Bacillota bacterium
CGATTAAAATTAATAAGGGGGAATGATTATGAAGGACTATGCCGTACAAAAACTACGGAATATTTGCCTCTTGGCTCACGGTAATGGAGGTAAAACCACCCTGGCGGAGGCTATGCTGTTTAATACAGGTGTATTGGACAGATTTGGCAAAGTGGCTGAAGGCACAACCACAACAGACTATGATCCTGAGGAGATCAAACGAAAGATATCCGTTAGTACTGCCATGGCTCCATGTGAATGGTTGGACCACAAGATTAATGTGATAGACACTCCCGGTTATTTTGATTTTGTAGGTGAAGTTATGCAGGGTATCCGTGCTGCAGAAGGCGCGGTTATCATAGTTTCAGCAAAAAGTGGTGTTTCGGTAGGTACGGAAAAGTCATGGGCATATGCAAAAGAGCACAATGCAGCAAAAATATTCTTCATAAACAAGATGGATGAGGAAAATGCCAATTTCAATGCCGCATTGGAAAAAATGACAGGTACATTCGGGAACGGAGTTATTCCTTTCCAGCTTCCAATCTATGAAGCTGATAAATATGTTGGTTATGTAGATATAATCAATATGACTGCGAAAAAGTTCCAGAAGGATAAAGTCGTAGATACTGATATTCCTTCCGATTTAACTGATAAAATCTCAAAAATAAAGGATTCATTAAATGAACTCATCGCCGAAACTGATGAGGCTCTCATGGAGAAGTACTTTGGAGGCGAGGAGTACACCAGGGAAGAGGTCCAAAAAGGTATTAAGGCCGGAATTTATGACGGCTCAATAGCACCGGTGTTCTGCGGTTCCGCACTTCAAAATATAGGTGTGCAGGAGTTGATGAATGCAATTGTCGAGTATATGCCTTCCCCGGAAAATATCAGTACCAAAGCTGTAAAAGCTGGCACTGACGAGAAGGTTGAAATAAAAGCAAATCCCGCCGGTCCTCTGGCTGCGCTGGTATTCAAGACAATTGCCGATCCCTTTGTGGGAAAAATTTCAATGTTCAGGGTGTATTCGGGGACCTTTAAAGCCGACTCGGCAGTATACAATACTACAACAGAAAAGGTTGAGAAGATTGGTCAGATATTTGTATTGCGCGGTAAAAAACAGCTTCCCACCGACAGGCTTATTGCCGGAGATATTGGCGGAGTTGCCAAACTGGCGGCTACAAATACCAATGACACACTGTGCGATCAGTCAAACAAGGTTATGCTGGATAGGATAGTATTCCCTGAACCTGCACTTTCAATGGCTGTTGAGCCAAAAGCAAAAGGCGATGAGGAAAAAATCAGTTCGGGGCTGCACAAGCTGCAGGATGAAGACCCGACCTTCAAGGTATCCACCAACGTTGAAACACATCAGACACTCATATCAGGTGTGGGCGAACAGCACCTGGATGTTATAGTGAGCAAATTGAAGGCAAAATTCGGGGTTGCGGTCAATCTGGTTGATCCCAGGGTGCCGTACAGAGAAACCATAAAGAAGAAGGTAAAGGTTGAAGGCAAGCACAAGAAGCAATCCGGCGGGCATGGACAGTATGGTCATGTCTGGGTTGAATTTGAACATGGAGATAAGGAAGACTTGATATTTGAGGAGAAAATATTCGGAGGTTCAGTACCAAAGTCTTATCATCCTGCTGTTGAAAAAGGCTTGAGAGAAGCTATCGTAAAAGGTGTTCTGGCAGGATATCCGGTAGTTAACCTGAAGGCAACCCTTGTGGATGGCTCCTACCATGATGTTGACTCCTCGGAAATGGCTTTTAAGATTGCAGCAAGACTTGCCTACAAAAAAGGCCTGCCAATGGCCGGACCTGCGCTTCTTGAACCGATTGCCCATGTTGAGGTATACGTACCTGATAATTATATGGGAGACGTTATCGGTGATCTGAACAAGAGACGCGGACGTATACTGGGGATGAATCCTCAGGACAATGGACTGCAGCAGGTCGAAGCCGAGGTGCCTCAATCCGAAATGTTCAAGTATGCCACCGACCTGAGATCAATGACTCATGGCCGCGGATATTTCAAGCTCTGGTTTGATAGATACGAAGAAGCTCCTGCCATAGTTGCAAACAAAATTATAGAAGAGGCTAAGAAGACCATGGTGGAAGAGGATGAAGAATAATATAATAATAATTGGGCAGATCTAAAAAAAGTTGAATTAACCAGGCTGCTGTACATGGAATAAATTATTCGGTGTGCAGCAGCTATTTTATTTGCATTCCGGATCAGAAAAAATGGTACAATGGTTATTAGCTGCATTTAGAGTAGTAATACATGATAGAATATATTTTTTTGAAAGGTGATAATCATAACATGGAATTTGATAGCATAATTTTTGATTTGGATGGTACTCTTTGGGATTCTGTAGAAGGAGTTTGCGGTACATGGAAAACTGTACTGGAAAATTATCCGGGCATTAGCAAGACAATTACTACTGAGGACATACAGGGCTGTATGGGGCTTTCCACAAGTGATATAGGGAAAAGGCTGTTCCCGGAGCTGGATGAGGAGTCTCAAATGAGGCTGATGAAACAATGCGGTGATGCTGAGTGTGAATATCTGGCAGAACATGGTGGCGATTTATATCCTGAACTGGAGGAAACACTGAACAAGCTATCACAAAAGTATAAATTATTCATAGTGAGCAATTGTCAGGATGGCTATATCCAATGCTTTTTTAAGGCGCATAAGCTGGAAAAATTCTTTACAGATATTGAGTGTATGGGAGCAACCGGTTTAACCAAGGGAGAAAACAATAAGCTCATTATAAACAGAAATTATTTGAAAAGTCCGGTTTATGTGGGAGATACCATTGGAGATGCAGAGTCGGCAAGGGCTGCGGGAATTCCATTTATATACGCAAAGTATGGTTTTGGGAGTGTGGAAGAATACGATTATGTTATCCACAGCATTAAAGAAATATTAGATTTAATGCATTGTACAGGTTAAATTAACCTGTTGCGCTAATTGAAGTTTTGTTTTGGGTGCGTTCTTATTTTATGAAGTTCGTACGGAAGTTACCAGTTGACATAAAAAACACAGGTAAAATATAAATTAAATTAATTAGCACAACGCGTTAATTTAATATAAAAAATTATTTTTTATATTATTGACTTCCGGAATGAAAGGTTATAGAATTTATATATAAATGTTAGCGCTAACATAAATGGTTAATTATACAAATCGTACAAATTCTTAATGCCAATATGAATGTAAAATAATATTATTTAACTTACAGTATTAATTTTAATGTATTATTATTTTATACTGGATTTTAAAGTTTACGAAAAGGATAATAATTAATGGCTACTATGAAGGATGTGGCTCAGGCGGCCGGAGTATCCCTTATCACTGTCTCGAGAGTTATCAACTCTCCTGAAATCGTGTCGGATCCAACAAGGCTCAAGGTTGAACAGGCCATGGAAGCACTGGATTTTATGCCGAATTTCGCTGCAAAAGCGTTGGCACAGAACAATACACGAACCATATATCTGTATATACCCCGAAATATAGGAATTTCAGACCCTTTTAACATGCATCTAATTGCGGGTGTGGCAGAGGAATTGAGTAATGCAAATTACCTGTTCCTGGTTAAGCGCGATTTGGAATTTAACCATAGATGTGACGGTGTAATTGTAATGGGACTGGATTTAAGTGAGGAAAATGCTTTCACCGCAAAAATAAAGGTGCCTTTTGTTCTTTTTGGAAAGAATGATCTGGATATTGACTGTGTCGACGTAGATAACGAAGCGGGTGCGGTGATGATGACAGATAAAATAATAGCCAATGGACACAAAAGGATTGGTTTTATTATGAGAGATACAAGCCAGCGTTATGCACATGAACGTCTGGAGGGTTATAAAAAGGCACTGGAAAAGAATAATATCCCCTTTGATGAGAAGCTGGTCAGGTATGCTGAAAACTCCGAGCAGGAGGGTTATACCAATGCGTATGATCTTATGACCAGGGAAAAACCCACCGCTGTTTTTTGCTGTGTTGACCTTTTGGCTATCGGTGCGTTCAGAGCAGCGGAAAAGCTGAGGCTGAAGATACCGCGGGATATATCTATTGCAGGTTTTGACGGACTTATTTTCGACCTGATTCCCAAAGTGCCGCTTACTACCGTAAGGCAGCCTGTTTACGAGACAGGCAGGGCGCTTGCCGCGAGACTTTTGGAAAGGTTGAAAAATCCTGATCTGCCTTATGAAAAGAAATATCTTGAACCTGAAATGAAATGGAGAAAATCTGTAGGACCAAACAGGTATCAAACCGGTTAAACTCTGAATACCAATATTCATCCGGATTAATTTTTTTGCGAATAAATGTTAGCGCTAACATAAAAGGCATAAGTAATACAAATTCAAATATCTATAAAATTATGATCGGAGAGACAATCATGAACACTGTAAAAATCATTCAAACAGCTAAAAATACTGACGACAGATTAACTGAAAAGGGCGTATACAACCTTGAAAAAAACAAGTCAACAGGTGTTGTGCTATCGATTGACCCGGATAAAAGCTATCAGAAGATAGTGGGTTTTGGAGGCGCATTCACAGAAGCTGCCGCATACACCTTCTACAGGATGAATCCTGCAAAAAGAGACGAAATTATAATGAAATACTTTGATCCGCAGTCAGGCATCGGCTATTCCATAGGAAGGGTCCATATACACAGCTGCGATTTTGCTCTGGAGAATTATACATATGTAGAGGAAAATGACAGGGAACTGAAAACCTTTGACATCTCCCGTGAGGATAAATGGACAATACCTATGATAAAGGAGGCGGTAAGGGCCAGAAAGGGTGATATTAGCCTGCTTGCATCTCCATGGAGCCCTCCGGCCTGGATGAAGACCAATAAGGATATGAACCATGGCGGTCAGCTGCTTCCCGAATTCAGAGAAGCCTGGGCAAATTATTTTGTAAAATATATTAAGGCTGCCAGAGCAAAAGGCCTTGATGTCAGCGCAATTACCGTGCAAAATGAACCGGCTGCTGTTCAGACCTGGGATTCCTGTATTTACTCTGCTGAAGAGGAAGGTGCTTTTGTAAGGGACTATCTGGGACCGATCCTTGAAAAGGAAGGGTTTGGTGATATAAAGATATACATTTGGGACCATAACAGGGACATTATAGTTGAAAGAGCAACAGGTGCACTGTCTGATCCTGAAACTGCAAAGTATGTATACGGTGTGGCAAATCACTGGTATGTATCTGAAGCTTTTGAAAATTTATCAAAAGTACATGAATTATATCCAGACAAGCATATCCTGTTTTCCGAAGGCTGCCAGGAGGGCGGAGTGCACCTTGGTTCATGGATAACAGGTGAGAGATACGGCAGAAATATGATAGGTGACTTTAACAACTGGCAGGAGGGCTGGTTGGACTGGAACCTGATTCTTGATGAAAACGGCGGGCCGAATCACGTGGGGAATTTCTGTGATGCTCCCGTAATAGCAGACACTGCTACCCAGGAGATACATTACAACAGCTCCTATTACTATATCGGACAGTTCAGCAAATTTGTCAGGCCTGGAGCGTTGAGAATAGACGTTTCAGCCGACGGAGAGTCAGCTGTTCAGCATGTGGCATTCAAGAATGAAGACGGTTCTTTTGTACTTATTGTTATGAATGAATCGGATAATGTGCAGAATCTCAATGCAAAACTTGGAGGCGAATACCTTTGGCATGCACTGCCTGCACATTCAATAGCAACACTGATATTTTATAAATAAGCTATCCGGCTCCATCCGCTGAACAGGTTCTCCCCAGAACTATGAGCGGATTGGAGGCTGGCTTTAAAGACTTCGCTAATGTTTGTCTTTAGCACTAAACTGTGAATTTAATATAATGTGGAGGTTTGGCTATGGCACATGGCGGCAATGGGGCTATTGATCTGAACAACGGCAGACTTTCAGTCCGGATTTCATATCCGGGAGAGGTGTACAAAGGCTCCCGTTTTGATTGGAACGGCTTTATAACGCAGGTCACACTTGATAACAAATATACTTTCTGTGTCCCGGAATCCTTGATTCCCGGTGCGGGCTCGGATGGACAGGGATTTTGCGGGGAATTTGGAATTGAAGAAGCCATAGGGTATAACGAAACTTACATTAATAATTATTTTATAAAAATCGGCGTTGGAAAATTAAAAAAAATTGATAACAAACCATATGATTTTTTCAGGAGCTACCCTGTTATTCCGCTTGCAAGCAGTGTAACTTCAAATACCGGCAGGGTGTGCTTTAATGCGAAATCCGGAAGTAATGACGGATATTCCTATACATACAATAAGGACATAAAAATCGACCAAAATTTTCTGATCATCTCTTATATGCTGAAAAATACCGGCACAAAAAAATTTGAAACTACCGAGTACTGTCACAATTTTGTGGGAATAAACAATGAATTTGTGTCGGACGGTTATGAATTAAAAATTCCCGGGCAAATAACCCTCGAAAAAACTGTAGGGGATATAGTCCTGCGGGATGGCGTGATAACCTGGCCTTCAAACGGATTGAAGCAGGAATTCTATTGTATTCTCAAAGACTATAACGAGGTATCTGAATCTATGCGTTATAAAAATACTCCGGAATATACCTGGGAACTGTTTAACCGCAATACCGGTGCCGGCCTTCGTGAAGCAGTGGATTTCAAGGTTGAAAAATTTGCATTATGGGGCAGTAAACATGTAATTAGCCCGGAAACCTTCATAAAGCTGGAACTTGCTCCGGGACAGACAGCAATGTGGACACGGAGATATGAATTCTTTTATTAATTTTGAACAGGATGGGATAAATAATGGCTAAAGGCTGGAAATTTATTGACAGGAAGGGAACCTTTGAGCTGGAAGCTCCCCAAAAAAGCAGTTTCCTCTACTTTCCGCTGGCTAATGAAGCGGGAATAATGTCTTCTGTTACACCTACGCTCAATGGTGATATAAAAACCGGGCAAAACACTTTTTTCAATCTTCCTGTATCATCGGAGGATTTGCATAACATAAAATCAAACCGTAATTTCTGGATATGCATTGAAGGCAGCGGTGCCTGGTCTGCAACGGGTGCATCGTCAATACAACATGCCCGGTTATTTGATAAGGATACGGAGGAAAAGGCTGCACTTCAGGCGGGTTTCCTGTGGCATAAGGTGATTCGTGAGAACGGCAGGCTGGGTATTAAATCCGAAATAACCAGTTTTGTTCCTGCCAATCAACATAAGGTTGAATTAATGCGGATCACAATTACCAATATCGGTGACAGGACTTTAAAATTCACACCTACCGCAGCTGTCCCGGTATACGGACGTTCCGCGGAAAGTGTGAGGGACCACCGCAATGTGACCAGCCTTCTTCACAGGGTTTATGTTGTCAGGGAGGGAATAGAGCTCCAGCCTGCCATGACCTTTGATGAGCGGGGGCATAAAGTAAATAAAATATCATATAACGTTTATGGTATAGATGAGAACGGAAACTTTCCGCTGGGTGCATTTCCCCTTGCGGAGGAATATATCGGAGAAGGCGGAAGCTTTGAATGGCCTGAAACAGTGGTTTCCAACAAGCGGAATTACTGCATGGAGGGTCATACCGTAGACGGATACGAGTCGGTTGGTGCCTTAAGATTCAAGGACTGCGAACTTACACCCGGAGACAGCAAAACATATATAATTGCAATGTCGGTAACTGAAGACAGAACTTCTGAGAAAGCAGGCATCCTGGAATACGTTAATGCGGGCGGCTTTGAAAAGCTCCTCCAAAAGACACGGGAGTATTGGGAGGAGAAGCTGGGAAAAATCAGCTTTAAAAGCCGGGATGAGCAGTTTGATGCCTGGATGAAATGGGTGTCACTTCAGCCAATTCTGCGGAAAATTTACGGCTGCTCTTTCATGCCCCATCACGATTACGGAAAAGGGGGACGCGGCTGGAGAGACCTGTGGCAGGATTGTCTGGCTTTACTGCTGATGGAAACCGATACCGTAAGAAACCAGCTTCTCAACAATTTTGGGGGGGTGCGCCTTGACGGAACAAATGCAACTATTATTGGCAAAGGTCCCGGTGAGTTTGTTGCAGACAGGAATAACATCAGCAGAGTATGGTCGGACCACGGAGCATGGCCTTTCTTTACAACTCTTCTTTACCTGAACCAGAGCGGAGATTTTGATTTTCTATTTGAAAAGCAGACATATTTTAAAGACAGACTTGTTATGAGATCTTCAAATATCGATACGGAGTGGACTCCCCGGTATGGCAGCAAGCAGAAGTGTGAAGATGAAAATATTTATACCGGCACTATCCTTGAACATATTTTGATACAGAACCTGGCCGCCTTCTTCAACTCGGGAGAACATAACAATATACGCATTGAAAATGCCGACTGGAATGATGCCTTTGACATGGCGGCCCAAAAAGGTGAAACTGTTGCATTTACGGCTTTTTACGCCGGCAATCTGGCAGAATTGAGCAAACTGCTGCTCAAGATAAAGAAGATAAAGGGAATTGACAAGCTGGAGGTTGCGGCCGAAATGGCGGTGCTTTTTGATACCTTGGCCGGCGGTATGGACTATGATGATCCAATAGCTAAAAACAAACTGCTGAAACAATATTATGAAACGTGTGCCCACAACATCAGCGGTAAAAAAATCAGCCTTGATATACTGGAGGTTTCGGAGGACTTAAAGACCAAGGGACAATGGCTTGCAAAGCATATTTCAGAAAACGAACAGGTCAGGTCGGAAGAGGGATACCGGTGGTTTAACGGTTATTATGACAATGCTGGCCTGCAGGTTGAGGGGCAAAAGGCGTCAGGAGCCAGAATGACGCTTACCGGTCAGGTTTTCCCCATAATGATGGGGGTTGCCTCAACAGAGCAGGTAAACAATGCCGTAAAAGCGGTCAACCGCTATTTGTACGACAGCAGCCTTGGCAGTTACAGGCTGAACAACAATTTTAACGAGCTCAAGCTTGACCTTGGAAGGTGTTTTGGCTTTGCATTCGGCCACAAGGAGAACGGTGCTGTCTTTAGTCATATGGCCGTAATGTACTCCTTTGCACTATATAAACAGGGCTTTGTTGACGAAGGCTATGAGGTGCTGAAGTCACTTTACAATATAAGTGCTGATTTTGACAAAGCCAGGATATATCCGGGGATTCCCGAGTATGTCAATGAGAGGGGAAGGGGAATGTATCATTACCTCACCGGTTCGGCAAGCTGGCTTATGCTTCTCCTGCTTACCGAAGTGTACGGCATCCGCGGAGCTTCGGGAAATCTTCTGATCCAGCCAAAGCTGAAAAAGGAGCAGTTCGATAAAACGGGAACTGCCGGAGCAAGAACTGTTTTTGCCGGCCGGGCTATTAAGCTTGTTTACAACAACAGCCGGCACCTGGATTTTGGGCAGTATAAAATTACAAATATCACCGCTGGCGACGACAAAATTAACTACTGCGTGACTGACGGGGCTGCAGTAATTGACAGAGCCGTCATTTTGGAACTTGACCTGCATATTGAAAATACTATTGTAGTTGAGCTTGCATAAAATTTGTTTGATAGAATCCACTATGTTTTGTAACTATTTGTATGCATGCACTTAGTAGTCTGTAACATCTAAATCCATACATTGCCGGTGGTTAAATTATACGTTTCAGATGTTACAGACCACAATCCGGTGCATGCCGGTGGGGGGATAAGCATGAAACCTGACTATTTATTTAATGATAAGAATGAATTTATTATAGAGAACTATGATAAGGCAAAGACCTTTGCCAGCTTTCTGCCCGGCATTGCCGGAATTGACGGGATTCCCATGTGGGCATTTTATGTCAACAGGGGACAGGTGCTGGGGAGTTTTGGAGTCAAGGACAGAGACAGTACCATAATGGAGTTTTTTCCTGCTCATACCATGTATCAAAACGTTGAAAGAAAAGGCTTTCGTACCTTTATTAAACTCAATGGCAAGATTCATGAAATCTTTTCATCCATATCGGAAGATCATTATAACCGTAAGCTGGTTATTCAAAAAAATTCGGTTAAGATTGTTGAAGAAAACCTGACGCTTGGATTAAGGATTACCGTAACTTATTTTACAATGCCCGGGGAAAGCTACGCAGCCATAGTCAGAAAGGTGTGTATCGAAAGCCTTGACGGGGCGGACAGGGAGATTGAGGTGTTGGACGGCATGCCGCAGCTTTTGCCTGTAGGTGCCACAAATGCCGGTTATCAGGAAATGTCAAACCTTATGAAATCCTGGTACGAGGTATATAATACCGAAAACAGAATAGCTTATTACAAGGTAAGAGCCTCAACCGCCGATACTGTAGAGGTAAGTGAGTATGAAGAAGGGAATTTCTATCTCTCTTTTTCTTCGGAAAGCCAAGGGCTGCTGACTCCGATTTATGATATGGACTTGATTTTCGGATATAACAGTTCCTTATCCAAGCCCGACGGGTGGGACTGTCCCATTGAGGAACTGCTGAGACGGAAGCAGACAGCACAAAACAAAGTTTCAGGCGGCTTTACAGGAGTAAAGGCAACGGTTAATAAGGCATTCAATCTATGTACTGTGATAGGGCATATATCAAGTATGGCCATGATAAATGCAAAGAAAGACGAGTTCAGCCTCGAGTTTATAGATCGCAAGGAGAGGCAGGCCGCAGAATTGGTGGAAAAGCTGGTGAGTGATACATATACAAAGACATCGGCCTGTCTTTTCGACAAATACATTGACCAGTGCTACCTTGACAATCTGCTCAGAGGAGGATATCCCCTGGTTTTTAAGGCAGACAGCAGGAATCATGTGTATCACGTTTTTTCCAGAAAACACGGAGATCTGGAAC
This sequence comes from Bacillota bacterium, assembly GCA_023386445.1. Lineage (GTDB taxonomy): Bacteria > Bacillota > Clostridia > Acetivibrionales > DSM-1351 > Ruminiclostridium. Next base: position 10,819 of record JAEWJR010000030.1, read on the forward strand.
GTGAGTACAATTTCTTTTCGCTTGAACCGGCTTTATATTCCCAGGGAAACGGAAATTTCAGGGATGTAAGCCAGAACAGAAGGAATGATGTGCTTGTAAGGCCCGAGGTAAAGGATTTTAATGTAAGACACTTTATGAATCTGATACAGGCAGACGGTTACAATCCTCTGTCGGTAAAGGGCTGTACCTTCACCCTGAATGAAGATCACTGGAGCGGGATTGAGGGATTGATGGTCAGTCACAGGTCTGAAATAAGAAAGCTGGTGACGGGAAAATATACTCCCGGCAAGCTGATAACTTATATTGTTGAACACAATACCGGGCTTACAGTATCAAAAGAAGAGTTCCTGGAAAAGGTGCTTGAGAAGTCCTGGCAGAATTTTGAGGCCGAATTCGGAGAAGGTTACTGGAGTGATCATTGGACTTATAATATGGATTTGGTTGAAACTTTTCTGACGATTTATCCCGATATGAAGGAAAGCTTTGTATTTGCAGAAAATGAGTACTGTTTTTATAAAAGTCCTGTATTTGTTCTGCCAAGGGCTGACAAATATGTGCTGGCAAACGGCAATGTCAGACAATACGGGGCTGTTCTGGAGGAAAAGGAAACCCTGCACGAGGGAGCTGCTGGCTGCTGGCTGAGGACGAAGCGGGGTCAAGGCGAGGTTTATTATACAAATTTATATATAAAGCTTCTGGCATTGGCACTGATAAAGTTTGTAAGTCTGGATCCGGAGGGAATGGGTGTTGAAATAGAAGCCGGAAAACCGGGCTGGAATGATGCTTTAAACGGCTTATCAGGATTGTTTGGCTCAAGTATGTGTGAAACGGCTGAACTGCTGAGAATAGTGGACTTCATTATTGATTGCAGTAAGGAATACCATAAAAAAGTCAACCTGCCGGAAGAATTCAGTACCTTGATGTACGCTGCGGACGGCCTTTTGACAGAGAACCTTGCAGCCCGGCTGAATGACTTTGAATACTGGGATAGAACAGCAGCTGCAAAAGAAAAGTACAGAAGCGGAATCCGCATGGGGATAACCGGAAAAGAGGTTGAGGCAGACACCGGGGACATACTGAAAATATTTAACAGGTTCAGAGCAAAACTTCAGAAGGCAATGGATAAGTCCTTGACTTTTGGAGACGGAATCTACCCGACTTACTTTACCTATAAGGCCGCAAAATATGAGATGGCCGACAGCAAAAAGAATCCTGTCAACGGATACAGGAATGTTACCGTTGCTGAATTTGAGTGCTGTCCCCTTCCGCTGTTCCTGGAAGGGCCTGCACGTATTCTAAAAACCATCGGGGAAAGGGACAAGGCACTTGAATTATATAACGCAATACGGTCCAGTGATATTTTTGATGCTAAACTTGAGATGTATAAAACATCGGTTTCCCTGGAGGAAAGCAGCGCAGAAATCGGCCGGCTGAGGGCTTTTACTCCCGGATGGCTGGAAAGGGAGGCTATATTTCTCCATATGGAATACAAGTATCTGTATGCAATGCTGCAAGCAGGCCTGTACCAGCAGTTCTTTAACGATATCCGTACCATGCTCGTTCCGTTTATGAAGCCAGAGGTATATGGCAGAAGTACATTGGAGAATTCCTCTTTTATAGCCAGCTCTGTGAATCCGGATGAAAGTGTTCACGGAAGAGGTTTTGTTGCCAGAATGAGCGGTTCCACGGCTGAAATGCTGAGTATGTGGTTTCTGATGATGGCGGGCAGGGAGGTGTTCACCTTTAAGAATGGCGAACTAAGGCTGGCATTGAGGCCAGTTCTGCCTGGCTGGATGTTTGATGCAGATGGAAGGGTCAGCTTTAAGTTCCTGGGCAGTGTTATGGTTAACTATATTAATCCGGGAAGAAGAAATACGTATGGAGCAGACTCTGTAAAGCCGGAAAAATATATATTGACCTATATGGATAAAACAAAGAGGGAAATAGCGGGAGAAATAATTGAAGGCCGGGTGGCCGAGGATATACGCAATAAAAAGGTGGAAAGTATCGATGTCTGCCTGAAATAATCAAGTGGTTTTACAGGTTTAGGATGTATTGTGAGAATTATGTTAACGCTTGAATCGGTAACATTTTTTAGTATATAATGGAAGTGAAATGCTTCTGATCAGAACTAATAATCTGTTATCCTGGAGGGAATTGTATTGGCTAAAGCATTATTGGTTGATGACGAAAAGTATATCAGGAATGGAATAAGGGCTATCATATCCAGAGCCGATTCCATATTCACGGAAATTGACGAATGTGTTAATGGCATCGAGGCTTTAAACAAGTTATCCGAAAATAGATATGATCTTGTTATCACCGACCTGATTATGCCTCAAATTGATGGGATAGAGCTTGTCTCAAAAATTGATGGAATGGAATACAAGCCATATACGGTAGTATTAAGCGGATATGATGATTTCAAATATGCACAGAAGGCTATTAAATACGGTGTTAAGGCATACCTCCTTAAACCTGTGGACAGAAATGAACTTTTAAATATTGTAAAAAAAGCTGAAGAAGAGTACATAAAGAGACAAAATACTGATGTTACAATGAATATAGGCGATAAAGCAGAATTTTTTTCAAATCAGTTCAAACTTATGCTGTTAAGTGATAATACCACCAGGGAAGAAGAGGAAAAACTGCTGCAAACCTGTGGTATGGACTTTGGGAGTGAGGCTTACCGGGTAGTAACGGTTAATTCCTGCGATGCATATGAAGCCGAGGATAAGCTTGAAAACAACATGTCTTTGGCGGCAAATCTTAAGAACTGTTTGAATGATACCTGCACCTATGGATTTTGTTTTCTGGATAATAAGGATAATGCAGTCCTCATACTAAACGCCAGGACAGATATAAAGAATTTGCTTGAAGCAGTTGACCGTATGTTTGGCACCAGGTGTACGGCCGGAGTAGGGGGCACCTTTAAAAATGTTTCTGAAATGCGCCGATCTTACAATCAGTCTGATTATGCTTTGAAATACAAACTTTTGGTGCCTGACAGTTCGGTAATATATTATAGCGGAATAGCTGAACCGGACAGCAATTTTGTCATGCCGGTAAGACTGGTAAAGAATCTCACCGGCATGCTGGACACCGAACGCAAGGATGAGTTGGGCAAAGTAATAAATCAAATTTTTGACGACAATGCCATAAGGAAATATCATCTGGAATATCTGGAAAAGCTGTCGGCCTGTTTAAAAATAGAGATAATCGGGTACCTCTCGGAACATATACCTCATAAAATAGAATTTATCAAAGAGCAGGAAGACAGCTTTAAAAGCTTATTTGAATTTCATAATATTAATGATTTTGTAAGATACATAAAGAAATTCGTATTAAGTATCAACGAAGTGTTATTACAGTTCAAGAGTATATGCAATACCGACAAGACCATTGAAATGGCTGTCAAATATGTCCAGGACAATTACCGGACTGATCTGACCATGGCGGAGGTTGCCAATCATATCAGTCTTAATTATTCCTATTTTTCCATACTTTTCAAGGAAAAGACAGGTATGAACTTCGTCGATTACCTGAGAATGGTCAGAATTGAAAAAGCCAAGGAATTATTGCAGAATTCCATATATAAAATATATGAAGTATCAGAGATGGTAGGATATAACAATACAAAACATTTTACCACCACTTTTCGTGCACTCACAGGAATATCTCCAAAGGAATATAGAGAAAAGCTGTATATTAATTAACTGCCGTTGCGGGGGTAGCCATGAGAGCAAAAAAGTTGCTTATTTCATTATTCATGTTCTTCAGCGGATTAAAACTTGCCCATAAGCTCATGATAATCTATTCAGTAGTTATCGGTATAACTATAATTGTCTTTGCCGGTCAGCTTATAAATGAGACCAATAAATCTACAGAACTGGATCTTATAAGAGATTCCAGGGAGTTGTTAAAAGAAACGAAATATAGTATTGAAAGGGAAGTTGATACCTGCTACAGGATTATCAGTGCCATATCCGGTGATTACGATACCATGGCCTACATAAAAGGCTGGGACAGGGAGGATCAATCCGAAGTTGTAGAATTTAGTATGGATTTGACAAAAAGGATATTACTGATGAGAAATCTGAGTCCTGATATATATCAAGTAAGAATTTATGTCAGTAATCCTGAATTTCCTGAAATAGGCTCAATCATTTACAGCGATTCACGTCTTAAAAATAAAAATACAATAGTAAAAGAGACAATGAAATATACACGCGGATACTGGCAGTTTGACCATCCCGAGGTAAACTTTAATCCCGGCACTCTTGAAAGAAAAAACGTAGTGTCTCTTTTCGTTCCGTTAAGATACTCCAATTACAAGGAATTGGGGTTTATTGAAACTTCAATGTATACCGATACTTTTTTCAGACATATGTTCTCACAGTCGGAAAATAAGAATTTAATCGCGTTTGTTATAGATTACAAAGGTAATGTTATTTACGACAGCAAAAGTGCTTTTGCCAAAAAGTATAATCTGGACAGAAACGGCCTGATGGAGCTGTATAAAGGCCATGACCTGAAGAGTAAAAACACGGAAATACATATCAGCAAGGGCAGTGTACCCATGACTCTTATATCTGATTATATAGAAACCCTGGACGCCACAATATGCTATGTAGTAACAAATGACACAATCAGAAAAAATCTGAACAATGCCAGAACCCTTATTATTGCTGAAAGTATTCTGGCTATGATTTTAATGAGTGTCATAATCTACATTCTGACAAACCTTCTTCTGGTGAAAATAAAGCAGATAATTGCTTCAATGCGCAAAGTCGAGGACGGAAAACTCGATGTCCGTGTAAATGTTTCCGGTCAGGATGAAATGAGTGAACTGGCTTTTCATTTCAATAGAATGATCTCCAAAATCGGAGATTTGATATCTGAGGTGGTAAAGAAGCAGGAGGCTAAAAAAAATGCTGAAATACATGCACTGTTTACGCAAATCAATTCACATTTCATAATCAATACCCTGCAGAATATCAGTATGATGGCTGAAATCGACAGCAAATATGAACTGGCGGATGCCATAAATTCTCTTGGAAAGCTGCTCCGTTACAGCATGAAATGGACAAAGGAATATGTAAGACTCAAGGAGGAAATAGAATACATCGGGAATTATATACTTCTGATGAATATAAGGTATGACTATGAAATAAAGCTGAATATTCAGGTACCTCCGGAACTTATGGAATATGAGGTGCTGAAAATGATGCTTCAGCCGGCAGTTGAAAATGCAATATATTATGGTATCGAACCACTTGGACAAAATGGTGAAATAACTATACTGGGATATTCCGATGGAGAAAATACTTTAATAGAAATAATAGACAACGGTATCGGTATGGATGGAGAGACTCTTGAAAAAGTAAGGCAGACTCTGGCTTCAGATACTCCCGTCGACATGCGTCTGGAGAAAAAAGGGAACGGAATAGGACTAAAAAATGTAAATGAAAGAATCAGGTTGTTTTATGGAAACAAATATGGCATAGAAATAACAAGTATTAAGAGCTCATTCACAAAGCTAACAATCAGATTGCCGGGATTGGCGCAAAATTAAACATTAAAGTTGTACCAGTGTGTTATTGTTGTGGTAGTAATCGACAAATACCGTTGAAAAAGGTACAGCTTTTTTGTATAAAACAACCAAAAAAAACGAACCAAATCTAAAACCACTTACCTGTTTATATTCTTATGCCTACACTATAATAAAATTACAAAGTCATTTACTATCGACTTTATGATCGTTTGCCACACAAATACTGTTCATTTACTGTACTAATACTCTCAATAACTGAGGAAGGTGTGTGTTTATCTTGTCCAATTTGCCTGTTGCACAAAAAAGAAACCTGGGAACAAAGAAAACTGGTGTTTTCGGTCTGATCTCCAAAATGTGGGCACAAAGAGATTTACAGGCCATGGCTATACCTGGCGTAATATGGATGATAATTTTTAATTTTATTCCAATGTATTTTATAATTATTGCTTTTATGCGGTACAATGTTGCAAAAGGGGTTTTAAATTCCAAATGGGTAGGATTTAATAATTTTACCGAGTTTTTTGCAGATGACCGTTTCTGGTTGGTTATGAAGGATACCTTCGGGTTGAATATTTTAAGATTGATTATTGGATTTCCGATACCAATAATATTTGCCATCCTGTTAAATGAACTGGTATCTTCCAGGTTCAAAAGATTTGTTCAGACAGTTTCATATCTCCCTCACTTTTTATCCTGGATAATTGTCGGCGGCATAATGTACAACTGGTTATCGGATTCTGGTCTGATAACCACACTTTTAGTCCATGTGGGATTATTAAAGGAGCCGATACATCTTATCGGAACGCCGCAGTACTTCTGGGGGATACTGATAACCTCCGAGACCTGGAAGGAAATCGGCTGGAATGCAATTATTTACATAGCGGCCATATCAAGCATAGATCCAAGCCTGTTTGAAGCAGCGGTTATTGACGGTGCCGGAAGATTACGAAGGGTATGGAATGTTATTCTCCCATCAATAAAAGGAACTATAGCAGTTCTGCTTGTATTAAATATAGGAAACCTTCTGGGATCCAATTTTGAACAGTTGTTTGTCTTCTATAAGCCTGTCTTATACGATGTTATAGATGTTATCGATATTTATGCCTATCGTCTTGGTATAGAAAACGGCAGATTATCATATGCAACAGCAGTGGGTTTATTCAGATCGGTATTTGCATTTATCCTTCTATACACTGCAAATAATGCATCAAAGAAGCTTACTGACACATCTTTGGTTTAACAGGAGGGACACGATATGAGCAAGATGAAAACGTCCATCGGATCTAAAGCATTTGACACGATAAATATATTATTTATGTTATTAATTTGTTTCTGTGCCCTTTATCCCATCTGGTATGTTTTGATACATTCGTTGAATAACGGGTTTGATTCTGCACAGGGAGGGTTATACTGGTGGCCCCGCAAGTTTACATGGGATAATTACAAGGAAGTTTTCAGAAATAATGAAATTATTACTGCCTTTTTCGTTACCATTGCCAGAACTCTGATAGGAACAGCTACGCATGTATTTTTTACGGCAATGGTGGCATATTCATTCCTGAAAAAGGAACTGATCGGAAGAAAAGTATATATGAATATGGGGCTTGTAACAATGTTTTTCTCAGGTGGACTTATTCCTACCTTTATAGTTATAAAGACTCTTGGCATGTTTGACAATTTTATAGTATATATAATTCCTGTAATGTTCAGCTTTTTTGACCTGATAATTTTCCAGGCCTTCTTCAGAACCATCCCTGAAGCATTGGAGGAATCGGCAAAAATAGATGGAGCAAATTACTTTACTATTTTTACCAGAGTAATTCTTCCGCTGTCAAAAGCTGTAATAGCAACAATCATTTTGTTTAACGGGGTATTTAACTGGAACGATTATTTCATGGGAATCATATACACAAACAAGCAGTCTCTTCATCCCATACAAACCTATCTGTACAAGATAATTATGACTTCCGATTCTGCCAAGACATCACTTATGGCAGGCTCGGTAAGTCAGACAAACTTTACCTCGACGTCGCTTCAAATGGCTACAATGATTATCACTACTATTCCGATTGTCTGTGTATATCCTTTCCTGCAAAAGCACTTTGTAAAGGGTATGCTGATAGGCTCCGTCAAAGAATAGTTAATCTTTAATTTTCTACCGGTTATAGATGCTTAAGCGCTGCTTAAGGATTATATAAAACATATATTTAACAGGAGGGAATAATATGAAAAAGATTAAAATTGCTAAGTTGCTGTGCCTTGTATTGGCATTAACTATGGCAGTTACATTGCTGGCAGCATGCGGAGGCAGCGAACCTGCAAGCGGCAGCGAAGCTGCAAAGGCTCCGGATACGTCAGCGGTATCTTCCGGTGCGGCTGAGAGCACAACAGCAGCAGTCGAAGAACCGGGCTGGAAAAAGGATACTTCACCGATGCAATTGGATTGGTATATTAATGAAACCTGGTTTGACAATCCAAAAGGAAATCTTGCCCATGAACTTATAAAGGAGCAGACAGGTATTGATATCAATTTCATAGTTCCTGTTGGAAATGCAGGACAGAAATTAAACACCATGATAGCATCAAATTCACTGCCTGATATGGTAACACTGGGATGGTATGAACAGCAGGTTCCCCAGTTATCCACCGATGCGTATGCATACCCGTTAAATGAGCTTGCAGACAAATACGATCCGTATTTCTGGAAGGTTGCGGCTCCTGATATTGTTAACTGGTATAAGGACAAGGACGGAAAGCTTTTCGGATATCCCTGCAATGGCAATACGCCTGATGATAATACAAAATATAATGTAATTTCAAATAGATCCTTCCTCGTCAGAAAGGATATCTATGAAGCAATAGGCAAGCCGGATATGAGAACTCCGGACGGATTCCTCAATGCACTCAAGGCTGCTAAAGAGAAGTTCCCGAAGGCTGATAACGGTCAAGCTTTGATACCGTTCAGCGGAACTTTCTTTACATCAATAGGTAACAATTCCTATGAAGATATACTTCTTGAATATCTTGCCATTCCCAGAGAGATAGATGGGAAGTTCTATGATACCAGATGCGGTAATCCTCATCCTGATTACGTCAACTGGCTTAAAACTTTCAGAAAAGCACATGAAATAGGTATGATGCCCACAGATGTATTTGTAGATGACAGAACAAAAATCGAAGAAAAAATCCAACAGGGCAGATACTTTGCACTGTTCTATCAGTGGAAGGACGCCATGATACCTCTGGGACAGCTGTATACCAACAAGCCTGAGGAAACTTATATTTCAGTTGACGGGCCTGCAAACAGCAAGCTGGATCCTCCCATGCTCAGCACAACCGGTTATTCAGGCTGGGAGCTCACTATGATTACAAAGAATTGCAAGAATCCGGACACAGCTATCAAGTTCATGTCATGGGGCATGAGTGAAGACGGGCAGAAGGCTCTTTACCTTGGAAGAGAAGGCGAGACTTATGATATGGTTGACAATAAGCCTATTATAAAGCCTGAAATAAACACCATGAAAAACTCTGACATGGCTACTTTCAAAAAGAAGTACAACACCTACGGAGAAATCTGGATGTTTAATTCTTCAATGATGAATCTATGGGAACCGGATCCCGGCCAACCTTTCAACCAATACCGTGAATGGGCAAAAGGAAAGAGCTCACACTATGGCGTGTATGAAAACAACAGACCTGTTGCAGACAGTGATGAAGGAGAAATCCTTGCAAAGGCGGAAAATAAATGGGGAGAAATTCTTCCTAAACTGTTGATGGCCAAGTCGGATCAAGAATTTGACAAACTCTGGAAAGACTATGAAGACTATAAGACTTCAATAGATTACCAGAAGGCTCTTGATTATCAGAGAACAAAAGTTGCTGAGAACAAAGCAAAAGTCGGTGCAAAATAAAATAAATCCAGACCAATAGTTTCGGTTAAAAATGAGCTTGCAAAAATTTTTTGCAAGCTCATTTTTCCATTGTATCAGGTAATCATTTCATTTTGCCAATTGACCTTTACATCGTATATTAGTTATTTTAAGAGGGATTATAACTATATCATCAAAATACATTTATTTTAATAAAATAATTATAGTAAATAGTTATATTAACTTGGGAGGTAAATTATGAGATATTACAAGGTAACCAGAGATAATCCCGATGTAAAAACTGTTGTAAATATGGAAAATCCAGCAGAGGTCAATACCCCATATCCTGAATTTGTACCCTCTAACTGGGAATGGAAATTACCACAGGATCAGGTCAAAATTGCAAACAGGCTGAATGAGATTACCAATCCCGATAATAGGAATAAACAATAAAATGGACACAGGTCTACCTTTATCCGGAAAAAAATATAAAAAAGGATTGCAAGCAATTAAAAAATATAATATACTTTAGTTAAGGTCAAAGATAGTCAAAATCAACTTTGCTTATTGGAGGTGGTGCTGTGGCAAGCTTAAGTGATATTATAGAAACCTTTATAAAACAGATGATTTCAGATACCAATGGAGCTATTGAGATACAGAGGAACGAACTGGCAAATCAATTTAATTGTGTGCCTTCGCAGATTAATTATGTAATATCCACAAGATTTACTACAGACAGGGGCTATTATGTTGAAAGCAGAAGAGGCGGCGGCGGTCATGTGAGGATTAAGAGAATTAACATTACAAGACCGGGCAACTATCTGATGCATATTGTCTCTTCAATGGGAACCAGTATTTCTCAGCAATCGGCTGAAGTTTTCATAAATAATTTTATTGATTATGATGTGATCAGTGAAAGAGAAGGTTACATTATGAAGGCTGCTGTCAGTGATAAAATAATTGGTGTTATTTCAATGCCTGATAGAGATATTATCAGGGCAACGCTGCTTAAGAACATGATTCTTAGTTTATTAGTATAAAGTGTAGAGGTGATCATTATGCTCTGTCAAAATTGCCAGCAGAAACCTGCAAATGTGCATTTTACCCAAATAATGAACAATTCAAAGGTAGATATTTACCTTTGTGAACAATGTGCAAATGAAATAAGCCATGCCGAATTTGTTTCTCCCTTTGGGTTTAACGATCTTATCAATGGCTTGTTTAGTACTCAACTAAAGCAGGAAGCACCTGAGACACTTAAATGTAAAAACTGCGGAATGGAATATGAAGAGTTTCTTAAAAGTTCAAGAGTAGGCTGCGCACAATGTTATCAGGCCTTTCAGCACAAACTGGATCCCATCATAAAGAGGCTTCACGGAAATGCGGAGCATCATGGAAAAGTGCCTGTAAGGGTCAGCAGCAAGGTAAATATTCCTGACGAAATAGAGAAACTGAAACAGCTGCTTAATCAATCGGTTCTAAGAGAGGAATATGAGGAGGCTGCTAAAATCCGTGACAGAATACGTGCTCTGGAGGTGGGAGAATGAACGGAATGCCTGTAGAAAAAGGCCCTGAACTTGATGTTGCTGTTTCCAGCAGGATAAGGCTTGCAAGAAATTTTGCAGATATACCCTTTTCTGCAAAAATGACTGCAAAGCATCAGGCTGCTCTTATAAAAAGAATGCAGGGCATTATTTCAGAATATTCAAATTACGGAAAATTAATGTATGCTGATATAACTTCAATGCATCCAGTTGACAGGGTAGCTTTGATGGAAAGGCATCTTATAAGCCCTGAGCTGGCAGAGTCCAAGGGAAACAGCGGAGCTTTCATAAATGAAAACGAAAATGTCAGCATTATGGTAAATGAAGAGGATCACATCAGGATTCAGGCGATTTTTTCGGGGATACTGCTGGAAAAGGCATACAGGGTATGTGATGAAATTGATTCAATTATTGCAGAACAGACCGATTACGCCTTTGATAATAAATATGGCTATCTTACAAGCTGTCCTACAAACATCGGCTCCGGAATGAGAGCTTCGGTTATGCTTCATTTGCCGGCTCTGATGATGTCGGGTTTTATGAAATCCATTCTGGAGAGCTGCACAAAGCTGGGTGTGGCGGTACGCGGGATCTATGGCGAGAACAGTGATGCCGTTGGGGATATGTTTCAGGTTTCCAATCAGATTACTCTGGGCCGTAAGGATGATGAAACCATAACTGCCATAGATGCCATTTGCAAGCAGATTATCGACAGGGAAAAGGCTTTGAGATTTCAACTGTATAAGCAGAATATATATAAATTTGAGGATAGGATTTTCAGATCTTACGGGCTTCTGGGAAATGCAAGGATTCTTTCCACACAGGAGTGCTTTAAATTACTCTCTGATGTTAGACTTGGCGTAAGTATGGGAATAATAAAAGATATTAATATATTGACGTTGAATGAAATACTGGTGCTTTCACAGCCTGCCACTCTCCAGAAAATTGCCGGAAAGCAGCTGAACCAGGAGGAGAGAGATGTAAAGAGGGCTGAGCTTATTAGAATAAAAATGCAAAAAACCGAAAAATAGTTAATTACTATATTGGAGATGCGGCTGAAGGGAGGATATTATGTATCAAAGATTTACTGAAAAAGCAGAAAGAGCAATTTCGTTTTCACAGCAAAGCGCTGTTGAACTGGGACATAACTATGTCGGAACGGAACATATACTGTTAGGTCTCGTAAAAGAAGGAACCGGCGTAGCTGCCAGGGTTCTTCAGGCACAGGGAATAACAGAAGAAAAAATTTTAAAGGAAATAGACGAACTTATTGGAAGAGGGGAAACTGCCGGTGAAACACCCGTAGGATTTACTCCAAGAACAAAACGTGTATTGGAACTTGCTTTTAAAGAGGCAAGGAGGATGGGGCAGGGTTATATCGGAACGGAACATCTTCTTCTGGGAATAATGAAGGAAGGCGAAAGCGTAGCGGTCAGAATTATGATGGATCTGGGCGTTGATCCTCAAAAGCTTTTGAATGAACTGGTAAAGATATTGAATGAAGAGACTCCGGGATCAAACGGTTCACCCAAGAGCAGCAGCTCAAATTCTTCTACCCCCACACTTAATCAGTTTGGCAGGGATCTTACCGATATGGCCAGAGACGGGAAAATTGACCCTGTTATAGGGAGAGACAAGGAGATTGAGAGAGTAATTCAGATACTCAGCAGAAGAACAAAGAACAATCCGTGTCTCATTGGTGAGCCGGGTGTGGGTAAGACGGCAATAGCAGAAGGCCTTGCTCAAAAAATAGTAGAAGGAAATATTCCTGAAATCCTGAGCGACAAGAGAGTTGTTACTTTAGACCTGTCCTCAATGGTAGCAGGTGCAAAATACAGGGGTGAGTTCGAAGACAGGCTGAAGAAGGCCATGGAGGAAATCCGCAAGGCCGGAAACGTTATCCTGTTTATCGACGAGCTTCACACAATTGTAGGTGCAGGCGCCGCAGAAGGTGCCATCGATGCTTCCAACATCCTCAAGCCCTCGCTGGCAAGAGGTGAAATACAAGTCATCGGCGCCACCACATTAAATGAATACAGAAAGCATATCGAAAAGGATGCAGCTCTTGAAAGAAGATTCCAGCCAATTACTGTGGGAGAGCCTTCAAAGGAAGAAGCGGTGGAAATCCTTAAAGGTGTCAGAGACAAGTATGAGGCGCATCACAGAGTTAAAATCACAGATGATGCATTGGAAGCTTCGGTTAAGCTTTCAGACAGATATATCACAGACAGATTTCTGCCCGACAAGGCTATCGATCTTGTAGACGAGGCAGCTTCAAGAATCAGACTGAAAACCTTTACCGCTCCACCTGATATAAAGGCTATGGAGGAAAAAGTGGATAAGCTGAGCAAGGAAAAGGAAGATTCCATACGCTGCCAGGAGTTTGAGAAGGCAGCCAGAATCAGAGATGAAGAACAAAAACTGAAAAATGAACTTGAAAAAATAAAGGATCAATGGCATCAAAAAAATCAAACCAAAACAGATACGGTAACTGCCGACGATATAGCGGATATAGTAGCCAGCTGGACCGGCATACCGGTGAAAAAGCTGGCCGAAGAGGAGTCCGAGCGGCTGCTGAAGATGGAAGATACGCTTCACAACCGGGTAATAGGTCAGGATGAAGCGGTTAAATCAATTTCCAGAGCTATCAGAAGAGGAAGAGTAGGATTAAAGGATCCTAAACGTCCGGTTGGTTCGTTTATATTCCTCGGCCCCACGGGTGTAGGTAAGACAGAGTTGTGTAAAGCCCTGGCCGAAGCAATGTTCGGAGATGAAAAATCCATGATAAGAGTTGATATGTCGGAGTTTATGGAGAAGCATAGCGTATCAAAACTGGTGGGATCACCTCCCGGATATGTGGGATATGATGAAGGTGGCCAGCTTACCGAGAAAGTGAGAAGAAGACCATACTCGGTGCTGCTCTTTGATGAAATTGAAAAGGCGCATCCGGATATATTCAATATCCTGCTCCAAATTCTTGAAGACGGCAGATTGACAGATTCCCAGGGCAGAGTAGTAGATTTCAGGAATACAATTATTATCATGACCTCCAATGTAGGTGCCAGGACAATTACAGAACCAAAGCGCCTCGGATTCTCAGCAGTAAAGGACGAGAGTGCAAAGAACTATGAGGATATGAAAAGCAATGTAATGGGTGAGCTGAAAAAAATGTTCAGACCGGAATTCCTGAACAGAATTGATGATATCATTGTATTCCACCCGTTGACAGAAGAGAATATCAGAGAAATTGTAAGATTGATGACAGCTGTCCTTGTCAAGCGGCTTAAGGCCAATGAAATAGATCTTGAAATAAGTGAAGAACTTCTGCTGCATCTGGCGAAAAAAGGATATGATCCCATATTCGGGGCAAGACCTCTAAGACGCGCTATTCAAAGCATGGTTGAGGATAAACTTGCCGAAGAGATGCTGGAAGGCAAGGTTAAAGCCGGAGACAGCATTAAAGTGGACATGGACGGAGAGAACATTGTTGTAACCAGGAAAACGGGGAATTTGGTAAGAGCATGATATGAAGATAGTTTTACATTCATATTAAGGTAGAATGAGTATAAATGTGGGCCTTAGTGTTTGACCCACAAGCAGTTTTTCTAAAGGGATAAACTGTACACTGATAGTAAGACACAGAAAAAGAGGCTGCGCCATCTTTTATTGTGTCCTTAACAAAGTGTACAGTTTGTCCCTTTTTCTCGTCTTTTAATAAAGATTCTGAATTTTTAATCTTTTTATAGAAATAATTTTAAAATTCGGGTGTTAAATCAACTTCAAAATTTACTAATCAATATAGGATTAAATTTGAGGAGTTGAACACATGTACAACAGAGTACCCCTTAAAACGCCCGACTCACAGAACAAAAACCTCCGCGGCACATCTAAAAGGCCAAGTCCACCTGTCAAGCAGCCCAACTACATGGAAATAATCCTGCGTCTCAGAAGGCAGCCTAACTCCCTGTCTCAAGAGGATTATAACATTCTCCAGAAAACCATCGGAAAATAGTAGTCTGTAACATCTAAATTCATACATTGCCGACGGTTAAATTTCCCCAGAACTGCGTTGTCGTCAGTTGGAATAAAGCAATTATTCCGCCCTCCTCCGCCTTGTCCTGAAAAAATTTTCCTCGCCGGACAATATACGTTTTAGATGTTACAGACTACTAGGCGGTTATTAAACTGCTTACCGAGATAAAAAAGATACCTCAAAAAAATAACCAACCCGGCCAGGACAAAGAGACAACTCCTGGCACACAGGATAAGCAGCCGGATTCTGAAACGCAGCAGTCATATACCGGCAGTAAGACCGTGGAAAATGCCGGAGAACAAAATAAATTCGGTAGCCCGGACAATAAGACGGAGGCACCAAAGCAGGCTGAACAAAAGGCTGAAAAACAGGAAGCAAAGCAAAAGGCGGCTCCGGTAACGGCAGAAAAGTCAAGGCCTGAAACTTCTCTGGATAAGTCCGCTGCAAACAGCAACACCGGGACTGTTTTAAGCAAAGCCGATGCAGGAAGTAATACCTCTACGGAAGT
>JAEWJR010000140.1:0-26594 GCA_023386445.1 Bacillota bacterium
ACTATTGATTTATCCATTTGATATTCAATCTAGCCCTATTGTCAGACATGCTAATTTAATGGGCAATTACGAACTTACAGGGATTGTATCTCCTAATGGGTGGGGATTTAGCTCTAAGGATGCAGGACGTGTAGATGGTGGAGAAGATATTGGTATAAATGTGAATAGTAGTTTTAATGAATTGATTGACTCAGTAGATACTGTGCTTTTTATGGAGTCATATAACAAATTAGACCTTAAAAAATTAGTTTATTCTAAAATACAAGTAGCAGCAGATAAAGGTAAAAATATCATTTGTACATTAAAGCTTGAAGATGAACTTTTTAAAGAGATAAATAAAAAGTGTATGAGTAAGGGTAAGTATTTTAAATACTTTAGTCCTTCTAAGGGATTAAATAAGGGTTCAGATATGTGCAACTTAGATAGTCTTTTGGAAATTACTGTACCTGTAGTTTTTGTTTTGGGGGAAGCTGAGAGAACCCACAAATTTGAAATACAACTATCTCTTCAAGAAAATCTTATAGAGGCGGGTTATAAAGTTTCACAGGTTGGGTCAAGGCACTATTGCGAGATGCTAGGGATACATTCTTTTCCTGATTTTATGTATAGTACATGTTTACCAGAAACGAAAAAAATTATTTTATTTAATAATTATATAAAAAAGATTGAGATTGAAGAAAAGCCAGATATAATAGTTATAGGTATTCCTGGAGGGTTAATGCCGTTTAATAAAGAATTTAATAATATCTTTGGTATATTTGCATTTGAGATTTCTCAAGCTATATTCCCAGATATTGCTATATTTAGTACTCTATATGGAGACTACCTACCAATTTATTTTGAGAAGATATCTTTATCTATTCGTTATAGACTTGGCTTTGAGGCAGACTTTTTAAATTTATCTAACAATAGTTTTGACTTTAATGGTTCACAATTTTTAAAGTCTATGCAGTATCTTACTGTAGATTCTGAATTAGTTGATGTAAAAAAGCAAAACTTCAAAAAAAATAATATATCTGTTACAAATATACTGAATCAAGAGGATGCAAAAGCTCTTACAGACAATGTAATAAAAAAACTGACGGGATATGCGGATGTTGTACCTGCTATATAGACTTATTGTATCCAGCAGTCAGAAAATGCATGTTTTAAAGGGGGGATTAGTGTGATAACATGTAAAAGAAATATTGAGAAAGAACTTGAAAATATATTTTTAAAAAGATTTAAGCTTGATTTTACAGAAATGAACATTGAGGTTAAGAATCATTATTTACTGGGTTCAAATATTAAACTTGCTCCTAGAGACTTGCTTTACGTATTTGTAGATATCGAAGAAGAATTTAAAATAGCAATTCCTGAGAATTATATAATAGAAGGAAAGTTTAACACATTCAATAATATTTTACAAATTATTAAGGATGAAATTATAGAATGATATATATGTTTGTAAATTTATACATATTAAAACGAAAAAAGTACTCGCATTTAATTTCCAAGTTGATAAATATAGGATATACTAATTGCATTTAATAACACAACATTTATAAATAATAACTCTTTGAAACTTATACTGAAAGTGATTTCTAAACATGGACTAATGCAATGAATAAGTTTAAGTCTGATTATACCAATATAAATGTTGATGTTACTTTAATCAAATAGGGATGAGTATAAGACAAGAATTAACGCAGAACTTGTTGATGGTTTTAATACTGTGATAAAGTTTTAACTGAGGCATCGAAGAAATTGAGAGCTGCTGTGGTATTATATGGGGAACAAATCACTAATTGATAAGATATTTAAAAGAGATTTTTCATTTAGAGAGTTTAATCAATTATTTAATTATTTTGTTGTCAAACTAGCTACTATATAATAATTATTATGGCAAAAATTAAGTAACGTCAAGAATAGAGTAATCCTATAAATAACACGCGAGGAGGAGAAACATATGGAAAGAAAAATCAAACAAAAAGTTCAGGGATTTAGAACGCAGGATGGAGCCGGGGTAAACTTGGTGCGCGTCCTAGGGCATGGGACAGTTCAGGAATACGACCCGATTTTGATGCTTGATTCCTTTGACAGCACAAATCCCGATGATTATACAGCCGGATTTCCCATGCATCCGCACAGAGGCATTGAAACGATCAGCTATGTGTATCGTGGGCAAATGACCCACAGGGACAGTTTGGGCAATACGGATACCATTGGAAACGGAGAAGTTCAATGGATGACGGCAGGCTCAGGTATTCTACATGAAGAGAAGCTACCGGCATCCGAAAGGTTGCTGGGCGTGCAACTTTGGCTTAATCTTCCGGCAAAGGATAAGATGGTTCCGCCAGCCTATCATAGCATCAAGAATTCTGAAATTGAAGAAATTGAGTTGGAGAACGGCAAGTTAAGACTGCTCGCAGGCGAATTTGGAGGCAAAAAGGGATATGCGAGCAAGTATCTTCCGTTGGACTATTTTGATATACACTTGAATGCCGGCGCTTGTGTCATGATAAACACAGAAACAGAGCGTTCCGTCATGATCTTCACATTATCAGGCGACGCTTACATTGGCGGCGAACTGATAAAAGAAAAGATGGCGGCAAAGCTTACCACGGGAAGCCATGCGGCGATAAAAGCTACGGATAAAAATGTCCAGGTGCTATTTATCAGTTCAGTGGCGTTAGAAGAACCCGTTGCCTGGGGTGGGCCGATTGTCATGAACACAAAGGACGAATTGCAGAAGGCGTTTGACGAGCTGAAGCACGGGACTTTCCTGCAAAAAGAGATCTCTTATTAAGAAACGGGATCAGATAGACAATGATTTGTTTTTAAGAGATTTAAGTCGCTTTTTTTAACGCACAAAATGAGCACCTCACTTAACGATTTTCTCTGTATTCAGAAGAGCTTTTTCCGGTAACTGATTTGAATACTCTGCTAAAATACAAGGGATCCTCATAACCAATCATTTTTGTTACCTAAATACTTTTATGTCATCGGACAAAAATGCATTAGATAAATTGCAGAAGTATTTGGAGAAATTACCCTCTAATTACGCGAAATTATTATTTCGCGTAATTAGAGGGGCAAGTAAACTATAATTCGGTTAATGGCACAATCTAATCAATACAGGTATTAAACCGCTTAAACTGTACTCCATCTATGCGCCAACTCAGTATTTAAGTGTATAAGGACCATGTGCCTGAGTCCAAGTCCAAGTCTTGCCTTATGGACTTACTTCTTCTGTTCTTCCTGTGAAAACAGCCCAATAATTGTGTTATAGAGGTGTTTTAAATCCTGAGTTAATACTTCCGGACTTAAAGTTACATAAATACAGAACCCTACTATTTTGATATTAACTGTTTTTATTCTGTTTAACATTCTTTCATCTATAGATATGAATATCAGAATATCGCACTCATGACACTCTTCTACAGAATCTATACTGCATTGAGCTGCATTTCTCCAGGAATATCCCAATAAGATTACATCGCAGTTATATTTTTTGTAAATGTACGATAAAAATCTCTTCTCTTTAATTTCACAGTAAGGAAAATATTCCAGACTATCAAAAGTTTTTACATACAAGTCAGATACACCTATTGAATAGTATCCATCCTGTCTGAATAGCTTGTTTAAATTATCAAGTAGGTAAAGACTGTCTTCATTCCTGCAACTGACATCAAATATAATTTTGATAACAGGTATATCAATACTTTGGCTTTTACAAATACTGCTTTCAAGAAGCCTAATATACTCCAGGCTGCCAGGGTTATTCATTCCTTCATGAAAAAGGTACATATTCCTGTCAGAATTTTTGTTTAGTAAACATAGAGCAAATCTCTAGCAGATAGCTTCAATTCTTTTCCTAAAAGATTTTCGGAAAAGGAATCCTTCCCCAATTTGTTGAAGTCGATATCAAATCTATTTATAAAAATCTTTATAAGGTCTTCCTTTATTCTAATTGATAATAAATCTTCCATTGTAACTTTCCTCCTGTTTAGAGTCTCAAAAGTCAATTGCAATCGGTAAAAGCAAGAGTCACTTTTTTCGAGTGAATACAGCTTTTCCCGACGTAAAATATATTTTCTAAATTATTTGTACATCAGCATACCCAACAAGCTTTTCAATAGCTTTGTCTACCATAAGGTCAGAATCGTTTTTATTAAGTATATTAAATACAGGTATTTTATTACTGCTGTATTTAATTTTCTTCTCATCTATAAACCTGTAATCCAATGATATATAAGATTTAACATGTTGCTGATTTGCTCTTATCCAATCGAATTGCAGGTTTGCAATATTGAAGAAATTAACCTCAAATCCAAGCTTATATCTAATCAAATCCGTATACTCATCAAAATTCTCAGGCTTATAATCTTCATACAACAAGCTGGCTATTACAACGTCCGGAGTTATGGCCTGCGAGATTTCGTAGGCAAGCAAACCGAATTTGTTGGTAATCTTCCTATTAAACGGCATTATACCCCCGGGTACTCCAATAATTATAATATCAGGCTCTTCGGTCTCTTCAATTTCTTTAATAAACCTATTGAACATCAATACTTTATTGACATCAGAAATAGCATTTCCGTACATAAATGAAGGAAAAGAATGAAACCCCATCATCTCACAGTACGACCTGGTACCTATCTGACTTATTTTATATCCTGATTTCTGAATTTTTTCCCTAAGTGCAAGCTGGATTTCAAATTTATTTGTTCTTTCAGCTAGTCCCGTTACTAAAATAATAGGTGTGTCTATTACTTCAATACTTTCATTCTCAATGACTATCTCCTCCGGAAGAACATTCAGAGTTTCAGCAAAGTACTTGAAATACACTCCCTCACAATTACACATAGATGATATTTCATTAATAGCCTCTTTATTCAATTTTAACGAGCATATTATGTTTTTTTTCGATTTTACGGCCATTTTAATTTTATTAAATATATACTTTTCAAAATCAAACGGTAGATGCGATTCAACAATCATTACAGTATCGCATAAATCCAGTGATTTTTCAAAATCCGCCGATACTAAAATTCCTATATCTGATCCATGATCTGCAACACCTGCATCTTTTCCTGTAAAGCCCCATCCATTTGGAGAT
The DNA here is from genome assembly GCA_023386445.1 of Bacillota bacterium. Lineage (GTDB taxonomy): Bacteria > Bacillota > Clostridia > Acetivibrionales > DSM-1351 > Ruminiclostridium. The sequence goes on from JAEWJR010000140.1 coordinate 5,102, forward strand.
ACAAGGCATGAAATATAATATTCTGTAAGCAAAGATCTATGCCTTAATATCGGAGTAAATTCCATATTGTACGGATAAATCAAAAGTCTCTCTTTTTTTTTCATATTAACCACACCTCCAGTATTACTGCTTCTGCTCCGCAGTATATACAGAATAAATTTCTTGGCCTAAATTAGCTCCAAATTCATTTAAAGTACAAATATCCTTAAATAGACTATCAACTGAGTGGATTACATCACCGCATCTTGAAATTTTTCTTTCTGTTGACATACCATTGTATCCATCTGCTGCTACCGCACATAAATTGCAAAAATTAAGTGCCCAACAGTTTATACACTTATTTTCACTTATTTTTCCAACATTAAGCAGAGTTCTTATTTTATTAATATCAAAACCAGTATCTAAATTTCCTATTTTCATATGCGGCGACGCTTCACTAACCTTTTCACAGGGGTAGAAATTACCATCAACATCTATAAACAGCCTTTGAACCCCTGCAATACACGGCCCTCCATGATGAATTTTATCAGGTATCTCCTGTCTCATTTTTAATAGACTATATCTACTCTGTATTTCATTATATTGATTCAAAAGTAGTTTTGATGTGTACTTTTCATCTAGATAACCAAGCTTTGATAAAAATATCTTAAAATATTCATAGTGAGTTTCAGAAATATAATTATCTGATGCTTTTATAGTATCTTTTCTGTAATAATCAGATATTTCTGATGCCATAACACTTGTTTCTTTTACTAATTCAAAATCATTAAAAAAATTATTTACACAGCTAAACTCATTCTGAGGGTCTAACACAGCATTAAAAGCAATATTATTACTTAAAAAATCTGGAAACTTTGTTTTAATCATCTGTAAGTTTTCCATTACTTTTTCAAATGTCCCTTTATCATCTCTATATACCCTATTTCTGTTATGTATCTCAGAAGATCCGTCAAGACTTATTGTCAAATGTACATTATGTTTTTGAAAATAATCTACCATCTCTTCAGTTAAAAGGGTTGCATTTGTTGTCAATGAAAACAGAATATTTTTTCCCTCTGCTTTTTCTTCAAAGTACTCAACACAATTTTTTATGAGTTCAAATTCAAGTAGTGGCTCACCTCCATAGAATGCCAAGAAGCTATTCTCATTATCTTTTGAATGCTCAATATAAAAATCCATTCCTTTTCTGGCTGTGTCAAGAGTCATTTTCTCATTTGAATGAACCCTATCTTCATAATTTCCGGAGTAAACGCAGTATTTGCACCTAAGATTACATTGCTTTGTTATCTGCAGTGTAATCATATTGACTTTCGTATTAAGGTGGCTTAAAATTGTATCATTTAAAGAATGGTACATTTCCTTTGGCCTTTTTTCCGACAAGAAACCTAAATCACGCAAATGTTCAATTGACTCTACAGCTTGTGCACTAAATTCAGAGGTGCCTTTACTGGTATCATCAATATTTCTATATTCAAGTATCTTATATTCTTCTTCAGATAAGCCAAGAATCACGTTCTTGTTGACGTCATACAAATAATGTCCCCCAGGAGTTTTAAACAGGTGTATAAAAGAATTCAAAACTATCACTTCCTTATTAAATAAATTAACCGGAATATAGCTGACTGTATTCCGGTTATTTTTTTGCATGATCTACCAACAAATTAGCTATTAATACTTCGTGAGTTACTTAGATAAATACTTGCCATAAGCGTAGTGTCATGGCTACAGACCGGCCATTCATAACTACAACCACAAAGCATCCATTCTTTGTAAGCCTCTATAGTATTCTCACTATTATGTAATTTTTTACCTAGTTTTTTCATGTTTTCACCCCCTTTTGTATATTCATAATGAAACATGTCTGACTATATCCAAACTCATTGAGCTTTACCGCGGATAAACCTTTTGAGTTCAAATTCAATTTAAACTATATCTTTCACAACATGGAAGTCTTTATACTCTTTATAGCTGTTTTCAAAATCTTTATAATTTTCAAATTGGTTTATGCTACCGTTATTCATAAACCAAATCTTATCTACTTTCGATAAAATATCAGGCTTATGACTTATGACAATAACTGTACTATCTATAAAATCAGTAGTCAGTATTTGATTTACATATGCCTCAGACTTAGCATCGTAATTTGCTGTAGCCTCATCAAGTATAAGAATTTTTGATTTTCTTGCAAATGCTCTTGCCATCGCTATTTTCTGCCTTTGTCCACCCGACAGCTTTGAGCCGTCTCTACCCACTTCGCTTTTATATTTTAAAGGCATATCTTTAATGAAATCATATGCACCACTCTTTATAGCCGCTTTGTTGACTATTGAGCTATCATTTTTTATGCCAATAGAAATGTTATTCTCAATAGTTGTGTTAAAGAGGTATAAGTCCTGATTTACCACAGAAATCAAGCTTCTATAGTCCCTCAGTTTTATGTCATTAATATTAATTCCATCAATTAAGATTCTGCCCTTCTGAGGCTTATAAAACCTAAGCAACAGATTAATAAGTGTACTCTTTCCAGAACCATTTGCCCCAACAATAGCTATTTTTTCACCATAATTTATACTTAGATTGACATTACCAAGAATACCCTCTCCCTCCTTGTAGGAAAAGCTTACATTCTCAAATTTGATACTTGCACTAATATCCTTCCTCTCTATCCTCAATAGATCTTTTTGATTTGCATCAATCTCTGTTTCCATATCAAGAAATTGAAAAAATCTTTTTGCAGACGGAATTACATTGGTAAAGCTATATCCAATATTTAATATTGCTGATATAGGCGCTATAACATATGTACTGTATGTAAGAAAAGCAAATAATCCACCTATTGTAAGTCCATTTCTAAATGCTATGTATGCCCCAAGAATATACAAAGCACAATTAATTCCCTGAAACACAATAATTTCTGAGTATTCATTAAATTTATCTAAAAAAGCCATCTTAATATTCATTTTTACTATATTTCTTTGCTTTTTTATAAATTCACCTGTTTTTATTCTGTCAATTCCCCAAAGCTTGATATCTTTTATTCCGCTTATTGCATCACCATACCACGATGCATATTCACGGTTATATTCCATAAATCTATTAAACATTGCTTTCCTTTTTTTTGCCAAGAACCTAACTGTAAAATATCTTATAGGAACAACAAATAACACAACCAGTGTCAATCTCCAGTCGATCATTATAAGTCCAATTAGCCCACCAATAATTCTAAATATTTGCGATAATATAATAAATGTTCCTTTGTCGCATATCCTTGATATATTCCCAACATCCATTGCAACATTGCTCATAATCTCAGAAAAATTTATATTATTAAAATATTGAAGTTTTATCTTTTGAATATGTTTAAAAGCCATTTTTGTAAGAGAATATTGAAAGATAGAGTAAACATAAGAATAATATTTCGTTTCAATCAAACCGATAGCTTGTTCTAGTAAAATAAGTGCAAAAGTAAATACTGAAAATTTAACTACTATAGATAATTTTTTTCAAGTAGCCCATTATCCATAATCTGTTTGCTAAGCAACGGCAAAAGCATATTAATCCCAGCAGAAACAAATATACAAAAAAATATTATACTGATTTTTTTCAAATATGGCTTTAAAAGCTTAAATACTCTTATGTACAAGTCTTTATTTTCTTTAGCAATTATCACATTAGCACCAACTTATCTCATGTTACATGTTAAGTAAAATTTTAAAATATAAATATAATAATGTACGTATTTACATTTTTGGTTTAAATATTACAACAAATAGAATTATAAGATAAAAATTCGCTTATGTCAACCATAATTTTACAATTTTGTATATTTAAATACCTTTTACCATATTTCGTACCTATTGATTCGGATATATTCCTTTAGCTTGCCATGATTTGTCCATATGCTGGCTTCTCGCAGACCATGTTGATTACAGCCTCTTCAATCTCCGGAGAAACTCTATTTTTACGCAAGGTTTTTTACGTGTTTTATCTTTTAAGCCTTCTAATCCTTGTTCTTTATATCTTTATATGCCTTCTTAATATCGTAGAAATGCTGACGGCTAACCCTGTGAATTTTACATGCTTCATTTACATTCTGAAGGTATTCGGGCAATTCAATTAGGCCCATTTATTTTTAATTATACGATTTGTACTGTCATAAAAAAATATCCTCTCTATAATTTAATTAATGTCCAGAGGAGATATTACCCAATACTATTCAGATACTGTCAAGTCAAGTTAATTTTCTAACAATTAAAAACATCTAACTTTTTGGGGTCAGTACAAAATACGACTTTTTTTAATAATTATACAATTTCATAACTAAACTTTATCTAATTTTCTATAATTTCATTTAGATATTTCCACTGTGAATTGTACTATTAGATTGATGATTTTTACGTGAGATCAAATGGCCCTTACATATTTTCTCATATTTGATATCTTCATCAAATGCACGTAATGCAGTTATCCAGTTCTCATTAGAAATAAAATTGTTCTTAGACGTTATTTCACCTAATTCCACCACTCTCAGAACAATTTCTTTACTTGAGAAATTACTACAGATATCGAATAATTCTATAAGACTATCAGCAATTCTTGATAGCTTCGTTATTACAATAGATGTGTAATTAAAAATATTACTTTGAAGTACCCTTGTCCAGTATAAACAATAAGTTCATATTATTAGCCAAATGGGAAGTTAAACTATACATTATGGCAGATGTCACATCCATTATTATTCATTTTCATCATCCTTGAATCCGGGTCAGTTGTATAGATCGTACCGGTATCCTTTACCTGCTGTTTCAATATTTCAAGTTCTGCTAAGCGTTTATTAATGTCTTGTATTTTAAATTCAATTTAATTTATATTGAGTTTATTAACTCCATATGTACTTTCCTAAGTATCATAACTGTCAAGCAAGAGCAGGTACTCCTCTGCTCTTTTATTATAGTGTTCGATCTTTTTCTGGATTTTGTTTTCACTGTAATATGCCATGCGACTATTATTAGCTCTAAATTTGCTACCATCTATAGCTATCATTTCTTTTCCTATCAGACCTAATTCATCACATATTACGCTAAATTTGCCAAAATCCAATTTTATCTGCTTTTTATTGTCTTGAAATCAGGTTTTAATCCGTTTATTAGCCATTGAACTTCAATATTTCTGGAGCATTCACGTTCTATTTTTCGAGATGATCTAATCCCGTTAAAGTAGCTATATGTATAGAGTTTAAACAAATCAACTGGATTATATGGGTTTCTGCCAGTAGATGCTGTTTCACTATGCGTAAAACCTAGTGACTGAATATCAATGCTATCTACTATTGCATAAAGTGCCCTTACTTCATTAACAGGGGCTATCATATCATCTATACACGATGGAATTAAATTCAATTGATCCCTGTTTTCTACTCTTTTGTATCTATTCATCTACTCTGCCCCAATCACCAAATATAACCTAATTATGCCATATTTAGGTTATATTTGGTAGAAATATCGGCGTTTATGTTAGATTAAAGCTGCTTTTTGCATCACATAATATAAAGAATGTGACAGCATCTATAGATTATGCCCATAATAGGAATATACGAATTGTATTATCTAATTGATGGTTTTTCTTAGAAATTAAGTGTCCCCTACAGATTTTTTTATACTTAGTATATCTCTGTTCATAATATCCCCCATATATAATTTTTAATATGAATACCAAGTTACGTCCAAAGACCAACAACCAATTGTTTAAGAGTAATAGATTTAGTTGAAGAACAAGCAGATTCCTTCTGTCGGTAGAACATTAGCATTAAAAGGTAGGAGCAGGTAATTCACCAATTTTCATACGAAGTAAACTATAAGGCTTTTGTCGTAGGTCTTTTCCATAATGAAATCTTGCCTGCCGATGTAACTGGTTTACAATGAAATATAAGTACTGATCCAGACCAATTGAAAAAGTATCCGGCCATAAAATTCTTGGATCATGTGCAATGGTCTCAATTGTTCCATTTGGAAATACTCTTCGAATACTGTCGTTTTCATAGTCTCCAATATAAATGGTTCCTTTTGCATCGGTAATCATTCCATCGGATGCACCTTTTTCTCCCCAATACTTCACATGGTAAAGTAAATCCATGTCCGATATCGTTCTGTCTTTTAGGGTTTCAGTTGAAATCGAGAACAGATGACGACTGGTTAGTGGACAAAAAAACAAAAGCTTTCCATCGGGAGAAATTGCTATTCCATCAGACGCTGACCTATATGGAGAAGTTGATCCATCTTTGTTTCGATTCATCCAAATTTCGCCTTCTACTTTCGGTAAAAAATAGGGATCGGGTGAAGTTGAATTTGCTCCATTTAACCGTCTGAACGCATTTCCATTTTCTAAATCTACCACTATAATAGCTCCTGGCCCTATGGAAGAAGAATCCGTTATATATGCATAACCTGCTTTCCCAACACGGAAATCAAAGCGGACATCATTCAGATAAGTTGTTGGCAGGACAACATCTTCTGTAAATTTATATACTTTTCTTAGTTTATTGGTTTTTAAATCAACAGCGACTAATTTAGCCCCTTCTTTGATAGGTTGAGAAAAATTTGGTGCAGCTGTATCTAATACCCAAAGAGTTCCCCTTCCATCAGCAACTACACTTTGGACACTAATGAAAGAATTTGCTATATTCTGAGGGTTAGCTAAATTGGTTTCTAAATTAGGGTAAGGCAGCAATTGATCCCCTACTATTTCCGCTACCGTAAATTTAACATCGTCTCCCCATTTCGGTAAGCAAACGAAAATACGACCTGTTTCTGAAACAGTAACACCAGTGGGCATAGCCCCATAAAATTCATAAACTAATTCAAATTTACCAAAATATCTTTCAATAGGCAACATAGGTTTAATGCCTCCTCATCATATTTGAACAGGATATTACCTATAATATGATTATAATTTGTTTCTAGCGCCTAATTTTTAATGACTTTATCTATTAATTGCAAAGTTTTATGGTGCATATAAATAGGACTTCAAATTATGACCAACAAATGCTTTCCATATGATGAAGTTCTGTGAAATCTTGGTGACAGGCACTTTGCATATGACTGTATATATATTAATATTTTACATATATTTTTTTTACAAAGATATAACCAGATTATTGTGCCATTCATAATTGACAACAATTATCTGGTTAATTTTACGAAAACGATGGGGTTAATCTAAAATATTTATCATGATAGTTTCATTAAGATACCTGTTTGGGTCTCAGAAAAGGAATAAGAGAATTGCATACTGGACATTTACATTGTTTATTTAAATAAACCGGATAAGATGACTTGCATTTCCTTATCTGAAATTAAGCAGCCATGCTGTCCAATTGAAATTGCCGGCTTGGTTTTACCATGATAGTCACTGCCGCAAGTAACAAGTATATGATTATTTATTGCTTCTTTATAGAATTTAAAGGCTTCCGATGGAGAATGATAGCTGCTGAAGGCCTCTATACCATCAATTCCTTTTGAAATAATGTCATTCAACATTATACTATTGTCTTTAAGCTGAAGACCCGGATGCGCAAGAACGGCTTTTCCCCCGTTATTATGAATTATTTCAAGAATATGCTCCAGAGTTGGATAGACCATTTTCACATGGCAGGGTTTCCCCTGGGAATAAAAATCCCAGTAAAAATTCACATACGGATTATCACTTCTGGACTCACCAGGACGATAAGGCTGAAGCAATTTATGATTTTTATATTCCTGTTTATTCAGCAGTACTTCCGCAAACATTTCCCCGGTCCATCCAGTCAAAGAGGACATATCGTCTTTGCTTATATCAAACCCGAGCTTTTGAGTGGCAAGCAGCATTTTGTAAGAAGCTTCAGAACCTTGTTTTGTTATATCATTCTCAATTATTTCAAAATCAGGACTGTTATAATCGATTCCATAGCCTAATACATGAAGATTGGTACCGTTAAAAGTACAGTCGATCTCAACAGCGGAAATATAAATTATTCCTGCTGCCAACGCCAGGCTTTGTGCCGCCTCATTTGCTCTTACACAATTGTGATCGGCAATTGCCATAATTCTGATACCGCTATGTTTGCATTTTTGTACCAGTTCTTCAGGTCCGATTTCCCCATCATCACTATAGCAGGAGTGCAAATGCAAATCAATCTTACTTTTCAGCAAAACAGCCCCTCCTTTCATTATTTCACAGGTAATCCTGCACATCAAACTCTTTATCCTTATAGTAGTATCTTTTATCATCTTCAGTGATTTCACGGATAACTTTGCAGGGACTTCCCACGGCAATCACATTATCCGGTATATTTTTAGTGACAACACTGCCTGCTCCTATAACCACATTGCTGCCTATGGTCACGCCGGGGTTGATTATCACGTTGCCGCCTATCCATACATTATCTCCAATGTCAATTGCTATTCCATATTCATACCCTGAATTTCTTGATTGAGGATGAATGGGATGACCGGCAGTATATACAGATACATTGGGAGCAAACATAACATTATCACCAATCCTCACCTTACCCACATCCAGAATCGTACAGTTATAATTTGCAAAAAAATTCTCTCCAACCTCTATGTTTTTTCCATAGTCACAATGGAAAGGGGGCTCAATATGAACATTTTTACCTGCCTTTCCAAGAATACTCATGATTAACCTGTACATTCTTTCTGTTTGATCCGGTGGTAATAAATTATACTCATGCATTTTGAGCTTGTTCTGCATTCTTTCTTCGCACAATCCATCCAGCCAGGCTTTGTAGGGCAGCCCCGCAAGCATTCTGTCTTTTTGATTCATATAAGTTACTTCCTTTCATATAAACTATGGGGAGATATTTGGTCCAAAGCATAGCAGTATAGTAAAATTCCGTAAAAGCTTCTCAAACATCAGGAGCACGTATCAATTATTTTAAGTGCTATCTGCCTGATTCCGGCTTCGAAATCAGTATTTAAATCTGTCGATGTAATGATTTCCGGAAGCATGATTTTTTCTACGGTCGACAGACTTTTTTCCTGGATGATTCTTGATATTGATTCTTTTGTTTTTTCTCCATAAAGAACAATCGCATCGGGATTGAACATACACTGAATTGCCTGTATGGTCCTCAGCTTTATATTTTCCATATCTGCAGGGTTGTAATCAAAGGATTCCCAGTCTATGCCAAAAGGGAGATATTTTATTTCTCCGGCCAACCCGTCTCTCCCCTTGTAAATATGACCATTCAGGTAGATTCCGGCTCCCGGTGGATATTTGCCGGGAAAGTAGAGTCCAATGATACATTTATTGGTCGGGATATTATTGTGATAACAGTAGCCCATTACAGCCGCATTTATATCATTTTCTATATGAACAGGCAAATGAAATTTTTCAAGTATATGTCCGGAAAGAGATTGTTCCTTCAACTTTTCATAATCGCTTATAACAAGCCTTTGATTCACTTCCTCACCGGGAATACCAAAACAAATTGCTTTGATTTGAGGATATTTACAAAGAAGATTCTCTATAACAGAGTCGAAACTATCAACATTGACGATGGATAAATTTTGCTCTGTTCTTTCTATAACCTCTCCCCTCAAATCTGCAACACAATAAAATGCCGTATCCTGTCCCTTGTATTCGTGCATAAAAATTGTCAGAGCCAGGCGGAATTTACTGTTATACCTGAATGATGCCGCCGGACGCCCACCGTCGGAATTCAATATTGTGTCGGTAAGCAGTTCACCTGCATCCAACAAGGTATTTACCAGGGAGTTGATGGTTACCACACTGAGACCCGTAATTTCAGCCAGCTGAGGCTTTGTGGCAGTACCTGCATCTTTCAGGGCGCTGCGAACTTTATTTAAATTGAGTTCTTTTATAATGTTACCTTTTTGAGTCATGTATGATCTCCTCTATAAATATAATAAAGGCACTTTATAAACGGCATTTATAAAGTGCCTTTATTATATTTCTTTTCAAAAACGTTGTCAACATGACAAATTACAATAGTTTAAAAGCGAATATATAAAATACTATTGCTTTCAATTTTGGTTTCGGTTACCATAGAGCTATGATTGATTGCAGAGCTTTATGGATAAGAAAGCTGAGGGGTGGATATTATAATGGCAATAAGAAAACAGTATCAATCGGATATTGATACAATCATGGCCAAGCGTTATGACAATGGCGGTGATTATTGGACCACTTCCGACAGACGGCTGATAAAAGGAAGTCCGTTTTCTACTCTTGGTTGTGCATATATGCTGTCGGAACTGGGAATGGATGGTTCGGAGCCCGTATTGAAAGAGACAGCCAAACTGATCTTAAATTCGTGGCGGGAAGACGGACGATTCAAATTGACCCCTCAAGGTGCAATATACCCCTGCCATACTATAAATGCAGCCAGAACCCTTTGTTATTTAGGATATACCTCTGACAGAAGGCTCATAAAAACCTTTGATCATCTTTTGGAAATTCAGTATGACGACGGCGGCTGGCGGTGTAATAAGTTCAGCTTCGGGAGAGGCTCCGAGACAGAGTTTTCAAATCCGGGTCCGACTTTGACGGCACTGGATGCTTTTAGATTTACACATTATTTAAACTCAAACGAAGCTCTTGATAAAGCTGTAGAATTCCTGCTTGAGCATTGGAAAACCCGTATGCCGCTGGGCCCTTGCCACTATGGAATTGGTACGCTTTTTATGCAGGTAGCCTACCCATTTCACAATTATAACCTTTTTTTCTATGTTTATGTTCTATCTTTTTATAACAGGGCAAGGAAAGACAAAAGATATCTTGAGGCACTGGGAGCTTTGCAATCCAGCTTAAAAAGCGGCAGGATTGTAGTGGAACGCCCTGGTCAGAAACTGGCAGGCTTTGCCTTTTGTAAAAAAGGGGAACCGAGTGATCTGGGGACCGAGCGTTACCATGAAATATTAAAAAACCTTGAAAATAAAGCTGATTGATTAACTTGTCTCAATCAATCAGCTTTATTTTTTCAGTGAAACTGTCTTTCGTTTCTTCAAAATAATTATACTTATTCTTGTATGGCGAATATGTGGCCACATACAGCAATCCGGATTCAGGATGAAAATTGAGATATCTTAAGTACCCGTCTCCACCATTTGGTGCTTTTTGATAATCCGACAGCATTTCTATTACTTTTCTGGTACTTCCGTCAGCATTAACAATGGTTTTTGTTCTTCTGACAGAACCATGGTTATGCCCGCACAGAACCATAAAAACATTGGTGTTTTTTACTACTATCCGGTTAAATACGGTGTGAGCCATATAAGTCAGGGATGAATTGGAATTGAGATATTCATGCATGGCTATTATGGCATTTCTGTGAGAATACTTTTTCAGAACTTTATTAGACCATTTGATTGTTTCTTCTGAAAGATTTGTACTGTAGTCAAGATATAGAATTATAAAATCATGGCAACCAAGGGTTATTAAATCATAATGGTTGAGGTTGTTATTCATGTTTCCTCCATACCATGATTTGTCTTTAAAGCGTGATTTTCCAAAATATTTTTTATACATTTCATAATTTAAACCATTAATTGACACATCATGATTTCCTGCCAGGACACCGTAAGGAACATTTGCGTCATCAAGCTTTTTAAAATTACGGTCTGCCACCTCCCATTGCCCTATATCACTTGCAACATTTACAAGGTCGCCGGTATTAATTACGTAACCAAAAGCTCCTTTTTTATATTCACCAACAAGCCAATCTCCTAAAAAATCGAATATTTCGTGATAGGATTCGGCGTAATATTGCGTGTCGGTAAACCACACCATTGAAAAGGATTCATCATCTCCTTTGCTTTGCTTTCCGGCCTGAAAAATGTTTTCAGCACTGCATATATCCCTTTTCTCTGCAAATGTGATGCTGGAATACATGTTTATCATAAAGAAAACAGCCAGAAAAGCAGTCACCAATCGTTTTTTCATTTCCTTCACCCACTTATCAATATATTTAATGAATTATAACTATTATTTTAAGTAATATTATTTGCAGCATACTTGAAATTAATAGAAAAATATTCAGTTCTGCTTAAACGTTTAAAAGATGAAGGATGAGACAGCTCCGTCTTGTGCTGTGATCTTATGCGCTGGCACTGATTGCTGCTGTAAAGATTTTTTCAATCAGGGACAGTGCACCTTTATAACCTACATACGACCTCGACAGGACTACCTCATATGAAGATGGAAAGCCTATTTCTACTATATTCCCCTTTAATTCCTTTGCGATATCTCTGTCCCAGGTAGTCCCAAAAATAATAGCTGGTATTTCCGCTGCGGTACGCAGTGATTCTTCAATCAGATAGCCATCTTCCAGAAATTCAACCTCCAGATTCACATCGTGGTCAATGTGCCTGAACTCTTCACGGATTTGTTCCTTATATTCCTCTGGAGTATTTTCGGTGATAATTTGTTTCACTGAAATAAGCCCCAGTTGTTTTACGAGAAATTTTGTGATGGATAAATTATAGATACTGTCGCTGACGACGGCAAACCTGGCGGGTACACCCCACCAGTATTCGGAATAAAAGTCTGAAAAGTCCTCAATATATTTATAATAGCTCTCTTCCTCTTTATTGATGAATTCTTCTGTAAATCTGGAATTCAGGCCTGCAAACTTTGATACCGTGCGCAAAAATTCTGTGGTTTCCAGAGCGCCTATGGGAATTGCAGGAATATGCAGGTACGGCTGATTATACTTAGTCTGCAGATGTTCTGCTATTCCAAGTCCCACCCAGGGCGATATAATCAGATTGAAAGCAGCTTTTGGAATATCCAGCCACTCCCTGACACCCCTTGAGTTGTGCCCAAATAAAATATTTACCTCCAGGCCGATTCCTTCCAGAACTCGTTTGATCTCAGCCAGATCGCCGCGCCAGTATGTATTTTGATATGGAACCTCAGTCCAGACATTCACTGTGTTTTTAATTTTATCTCCGGAGTAGTCACCTATAAATTGATCTACAATAGCACGTACTACAGTTTCATGACCTACCAGATTGTTGCCGTGAAAACCGCCGGTCTCGGCATATACAATGGGCACGCCTTTCTGCTGGAATTCACTTACGACGGATGGTATATCATCCCCTACTATGTCGGGTATACAGCCTGTAAGTACAACAAAGAGGTCCGCATCCATGATTTTGGTGGAAGCCTGTATAAGTTCTCTCAGACGGTTGTCTCCGCCAAATACCACCTCGTTTTCAGAAATATTTGCGCTTGGGGGTACTGCTCCGCCGCTGTAGCCTCCTCCCTGAAAGCCGTTATAAAATGCAAGACTTACATACTGCTTATCGGCACAGCCGGGTCCGCAATGTGTTATTGGTATCACTCCGGGTATTGCAGCTGCCGTATACATGGCCCCTATTGCGCAGCCGTAGCGCGGCCGGCTTATGGAATTTGTTTTTGTATCTTCAAGATAAGACATCTTATTTCCTCCATTTCATAAATAAATCCTGTTCACATGATGAAATTGTTTTAATATAATCAATCCTGATAGATCAGCTCAGGGTTTTTCGCGATAATATAAGGATCTGTCTGCTCCAGCCACCATTTGGTATATGGCAGCTTTACGTGCCTGGATAGATCCTCATGAAATTTTCTGCGCTGCAGGATTCCCAAAATGGCGTTGCCAAGATTCACTATCCCGTCATAACCTACGGCAATATGCTCATCACCCAGCGGAGCAGCAGGAATTCCCAGCCTTGAAGCAAGGGGGGCAAGCCCATTGTGCCGTATGAGAATAAAGTCCGGATTTACCCTTTTTAGCAGAGCATAAAATTGATGCTGCTGTCTGTTGCTGACACTGAAATTTTCCACATCCCCGTAATGATCTACCAAAAAGGTCAGGGAGTCCTGAGCCGGGTCTTCACTGTCATAGACGGGATCATGATGAAATACCAGTGAGCCGTTTACCTGAATTCCAAGTTCTCTCATAACGGCAATCAGACCGTGGGAATAAGCCGAACCGGTGGCTACATAGCCTTTTTTACCCTGCAGTTTGGTTTTGAGATTGGCTATGAGGGGCTTGATTCGTGCATGTTCCTTTTCAATATATCTTTCGGCCAGCTCTTCACGGTGTGTCAGCTTTGCAAGTCCCCGGAGCCATGCATCGGTGCCTGCAATTCCATATGGCTGGGGAGCCTTTAACTCGGGTACACCGAAATTCTGTTCCAGCCCCTGGGCAAGATAGGACGATAATGTGTTGCAAAAGCCAACTGTGGCAGCCGCTTCTGACATTTGTGCCAGGTCCTCCACCGTCGCCATGTCGATCACATAATTTACACGCAAATTTAATTCCTTCAGCATGGGGGTAAAAACATCCGATCCCCAGAGATTGATCACATTGACCAGATCTTCCTGCTTTTTAGGGGTTTTCCTAACGATATCCCTTAAAATTCCATGCTGTGTGGAATCAAATCCGGTACTCCAGTGCTTTGACCGGAAACCCTCACAATGAAGCGGCACAACAGGAATCCCGTACTGCTGGGCGTATTCGGTGGCTATACTGTCTACGTCATCACCTATAATGCCTGTGGAACAGGAAGTCCCGATAAAAACCGCTTTTGGACGGTAACGTTCAATTACATCATCCAACGTCTGTTTGAGCTTTTCAATCCCACCAAAGACCATATCCTTTTCAAGCAGATTCGTTGATACTATTTTCAGATTTTCAACAGGCAGATTCCTTATGGCAAGACCGTTTCTATAAATAGAATTATATATGGTCTGACTGACAGCACAACCAATCGGCGAATGTTGTATAAGCACCGCATCACGAACGTTTCCGGCCTGACATTCAACCATCTGCTCACTGCAGACCGAGCCTTGTGTAAAAGGTCCTCTCACCTCACACAGCTCACAGGCTTTCCCTTTTCTTCCGGTACACTTTCTGGCATACCCGGATTCTTCCGCGAGACTGTCTGCATTGCCATCCCAGCCTATGATAGTGCCCAGCCGCTGTTCACGGCTTTCTACTGCAGTTGTTACCAAATTGATTCTTTTCACTAAATTTCACTCCCCTTACACTTTTTGAGTTTTGTTGTTCGGTAAAGCCACTATAGCACCAAATATTTATACTTTCCCAGTCAAATAAAAAAGACTGTTTATAAGTACTTGAGATACTTAAAACAGTCTCTGATGAATTCAGTCAACTTATTATGAGGTTTTTATAATGCTTAAACTTAAAAATATATTATGCATATATATTTAATATGTTAATATTAGCATACAATATATTTTTTGTAAATCCAAAAATTTTTAATTATTATTAGTCTTCAGGTCTAAAAGTTCTTTTTCTTTTTTTATAATTGTACGTTCATAGCTTTCAATTTTATAATCCAGGCGTTCAAGCGTTTTCTTCATATCTTCCAGTCTGGCAGTCAACTGCTCACGCTGATGGTTCAATAGTTCTTTTCTTGCCGGAATGGTCTCATCACCCTGAGCGACCAATATGACATATTCAATCAAAACTTCCAGTGGAAGACCTGCACTTCTCATGCATTTAATAAATTCGATCCATCTGCAGTCTTCTTCAGTGTAATCTCTTATTCCGCTTTTATTGCGGTTTATAACAGGGATTAATCCGATGCGTTCATAATATCGCAATGTATCCTGTGAAAGATTATATTTTTTGCTTATTTCTGCAATCGTCACTTATTACACCTCCCTGTTACCTGACAGTTAATATTATACTTCAAATGCGCCGGCTACATCCTTTAAAAATTTTGTTATTTCAATATGCTGCGGACAATTTTTTTCACATTGTTTGCAGTGAATACAATCGGACGCCTTGCCGTTTGTTTTTGTGTAATTGTTGTAATAAAGCTTTTGAAGAGAGATTCCGGTGGGATTTATCAGCTTCTCTGCATTGTATAAGGCAAAATACCTGGGAATGGCTATGTTTTTCGGACAGCTCTCCACACAATACAGACAGGCCGTGCATGGAATTGCTATGGTCTCATTGATAACGGCCACTGCATTTTTAACGAGATTATATTCTTCTGCTGAAAAAGATTTAAATTCACCCATGTAGCCGGTATTATCCAGAAGCTGATCCATGTCGGACATTCCGCTGAGTACCATCTTAACACCCTCAAGGCTTGCAGCAAAACGTATTGCCCATGTAGGTACCGACATATGAGGATTATATTCCTTCAGGAGTCTTTCAGCTTTTTCCGGCACTTTTGCAAGCATTCCTCCTTTGACAGGCTCCATAACAATGACGGGCTTATTATGCCTTCTGGCCACTTCGTAACACTTTCTTGACTGAATGCTTTCACTGTCCCAATCCAGATAATTGATCTGAAGCTGAACGAAATCCACTTCGGGATGCTGTATTAATATTTCCTCCAACAAGTCAGCTTCGTCATGAAAGGAAAATCCAAACTGTCTGACTTTTCCTTCGTTTTTCTTTTGCTGTACAAATGCAAAGCTGTCAAATTTTTTTGCAATTTCATAATGTGAGACGCCAAGATTATGGATCAAATAGTAATCAAAATAATCTACACCGCATTTTTCCAGCTGTTCATTAAAAATACGTTCCTGGTCCTCCTCTGATTTTAAAAACATAGTCGGCAATTTTGTTGCCAGTGTAAAGCTGTCTCTTTTATGACGTTTTACCAGACATTCTCTGATTGCAAGCTCACTCCTGCCCATATGATACATATATGCCGTATCAAAATAGGTAAAGCCCTTATCCAAAAATATATCAACCATTTTATTTACGCTTTCAAAATCTATATTTCCGGCATCGTCATCCTTTAAAGGCAAACGCATAAATCCAAATCCTAATTTTTTTTGCTCCAAAATGCAAAACCTCCAATATTTTTTATAAAATATATTATTAAAATCCAATTTATTTGGTAATATCTTGTTTAGTAAAACCCAATTTGTCCAACCAGGACGTCACACTGCCATGAGACCTGTCAACGCTGCTGCCCCTGACAGCAAGCCCCTCCAACAGCTTTGAGTTTGGACAAAGCTTGACTAAATCCCTTTCACTTCGGCCCAATCCACTGCCTTCATGTGTACAAAAAGGGATAATGGTTTTTCCTGAAAAATCATATTCTTCGAGAAAAGTAAGTACTCCTGTTGGCATTGTCGACCACCAGTTCGGGTAACCGATAAAAACCACATCATAGATATCCATATTCCCGACCTTTGATGCAAGTTTAGGTCTGTAAGCGGCATTCAGCTCCTTTTTTGCCAGAGCCACTACTGTGTTATAATCTGTGGGATAAGGCTCAACAGTCTTAATTTCAAACAGATCTCCGCCTGTATCATCGCTAATTTTTTCTGCAATTGATTTTGTATTTCCGGAATGTGAAAAGAATGTAACAAGGATATTTTTCATTTTGCAATTCCCCCTTTTCCTGTCATGTTTTCTAACACACATATCAATTAATTTCCCGGGTTAACCTTTAAATTTTGATAAATTAAATGTTGTTATCTGAATGATAGCACCTGGAGTTAACTCCAAGTCAAGAAAAAATTTAAGGGGTCCCGTAAAATGAAAAGTTAAATTTTTGATTGCAAGGGTAAATTCGTGTTTGATGATTTTAGTCTTGCACAAAATGTGGTATGGTGATGGTGGTTAGTGGATTTCTACTGATGAACAAGGAGGATTTGATGATTTACAATAAAAAAACATATGACCTGAAACTCAATCAGCTGTGGGATAGCCGAATACAACCCTGTCAATTTTATTTTCTTTTATCAGCAAAACCAAAGCCTGCGCTTTTATTGATTCACCGAATTTATCCGGGTCTGCGTAAATTATCATTGCTTTTTGATAATCATTATAAATATCCGCCGGTTTATGGCTGGTCAAAACGTGTTTTATATCATTTAATTCATAAGCATCTTCAATCATTTCTTCAGTTTCCTTTTGTTCAGGCTCAAGGCTATAGATCTTGCGGTTTCCGAAAATGTCCGTTACTTCACTGACTGTCATTCCAGCTTTCAGGCCGCAGTCTAGCACAGGGCCGTTATCTGCCAGATCAAATCTAAAAGTTGTGTCGGTTTCCGTAGGCTGCTTTTTAGGTTGGTAACCCAGATAGAATTCAAATTCCACACCAGGATATTCTGCCACATAATAATATTCAAATGTATCCTCGCCGGCAGCAGGCGGATTTATTTTGAAGGTTCGTGCATTGCCGGGAAGTCCGAATAATTGTACCATCTTTTTATATGTTATGTTCAATAAAGGTTTTTTTTCGCTGCAAATATCAGACATTGCAAAGCCCCATCCTGTTTGTATGCAGCAAAATCAGGTCTGCATATGTAGTTGAATAATTTTTTTATAGCTTCGGAATATCCATTGTCCCAGTCACTGAACGTACCTTCGCTGGAGAGGTTCAAACCGCTCTTGCCGGCCTGGCTGACCTTGACTGAGGCTTTGTGAGGTCCCTTGCTGCTACTGGAATGAGCATAGAGGATGGTGTCGCCGGAAACTTCATACACTATACCGATATGTTTCCCTTTATCAAAGCAAATGTAATCACCCGGACGAACTTCTGAAAAGGTTGTTATTTTTTTACTGCATTGAGATGAAGTCAGGTTTTCAGCGCTGACTCCCCAGTGAAGAACATTATCGGTAGGGATTTTAAACACCTTTTTATAATATTGTACTGCCAGTCCATTGGTAGCTGCATTTATTACCTGCAGTACAAAGCATGAACAATCAATACCGGTCACCTGGGAATTTGCAGATACTTTTTCCTGAAGTTTTGGATCGTCGGCGGTCAATCCAAGTTTTTGCATATTTTTATTCATTTCTTCCAACGACCATTTTCCCTTGCCGGATTCTCCACCCCACTGATAGGGCAATTGTATTTTCTCGCTTTCCTTACCCGACTTGTCGGTATATCTAAAGTCAACATAACTGCTGATCTTATCTTTTAACACATCTATATTTATTGCTCCGGTATCGCTGTTTTTGTCCTGAGCTTTTTCTTGAACTTTACCGGGCTGCGGTGTACTTTTATCAGGTTTGGGTGTATTATCCCTTGCAGTATTGGAACCGCCGGATGTATTGGAAGGAGCGGAATTAACCGGAATTTTTGAGGTTGCTGCAGGTATTTTCAGTTTTTGACCGGTATATATCATGTTTATATCTTTAATATTATTCAGATTCTTAATAGCCTCAACAGTCGTATGATAATTTTCAGCTATTTCGCCAAGCGTGTCACCGCTCTTTACAATGTATAAACTTTGGCTGTCTTGAAGCTCCTTTATAAACTGGCTAGTTGCGCTGTTGCCGATAGTCTTCTGCAGTTGATTTATATCGTTGTATGTGAGTGAGGCCGGATTTGTGCGAAGCCGCTGCATGATTTCAAACGGGTTAGAC
Source organism: Bacillota bacterium (assembly GCA_023386445.1). Lineage (GTDB taxonomy): Bacteria > Bacillota > Clostridia > Acetivibrionales > DSM-1351 > Ruminiclostridium. Next base: position 24,483 of record JAEWJR010000140.1, read on the forward strand.
TGCTTTACAATTGTTTTATTGGAGGAAGCAGTCCTTTGGGGCAGCTTACTGGCTCCTGTCGTTGGAGTTTGATCATTCTGTTTGGACTGTAAGCTTGTAAACATATTAACCTCCCAAGCCATAATATGGCTTTGAGCCACATTTGTGGCCATAAAATGTAATGAAAACCTACCTCCTTTATCGCAATGTGGCGAATAAAGGAGGTTAATTTACACATTCACATAGTAAGTAATATTAAACAGGAGTTATACAACCTATTTGTTTGGATTTTATAAATAAAAAAATAAGTATAATTCTGTATTTACAAAATTATACTTATTAAATGTTTAAGCTATAATTGATCTAAAAGGGGGGTTTTTAAATCAATTGAATCTGAACTAAAAGACCTTGAATTCTGAGAAGCTGACCCAGCAATCAGCTTCCAGACCTGTCACAGTTACCTTTACATATCTTATATTATTTAAGTTAAAACTGTCTTTTTGAGTCTGAACAGCTGTGCTGTTTCCTGTATTATCTACGGCTGCTGTCCAGTTTGTGCCGTCGGCCGAAACTTCAATCCGGTATTTGTATATCTTGTTCTTTTCCCAGATGATTTCAGTACCTGTTAAATCCATATTGCTTCCAAGGTCGACCTGCCACCAGTGATTAGCATTTCCATCGGCTGCACACCACCTGGTATCAATTTTTCCGTCATTTCCGTTTTGAGCGGGGTTGCCGTTTTCCTCACTATCTGTAGTAACACTCTTACCCTGAGCTAAATTACTATTTAACGGATGTGTGGATGTTGTTACAGGTAAGGATTGAGGTGAATTGTTTCCGGCAGCATCGTATGCCGATACTGTATAGGTATATGCGGTATTTGCAGCAAGACCCGTATCGGTATAAGTTGTACCTGAGCTTATGGTTTGAAGCTGATTGCCATTTCGGTATATTCTGTAGCCGGTTACGCCTATATTATCTGTAGCCGCTCTCCAGTTTAGCACTATCTGGCTGGAGGAAACGGCTGCAGCACGTACGGTGTCAGGAATAGAAGGAGCCTGTGTATCTATATCGGCACAATACAACTGACTCTTTGGAACGATTTGCTTCGGCTGGCTTGGACTTGACCAGAATAGTTTTGCCTCTGCTTCATTGGTCTTATCAAAATATTCATATTTTATATCATATTTCTGTCCGGCTGTAAGTGTAATAGTACCGCTGTTTTCAGCAGAACTGTGTTCATTCCAGTCGTCAATTATCTTGGTTCCGTTTATCCAAAGTCTTGCACCGTCATCCGAAACCGTACTGAAGGTATATGTTTCAGAAAACAGCGGTTGTATCTGTCCGGTCCAGCGGATAGAAAATTCGTCTGCACCCATTGATGCTATTGGGGCATTTTTCCACCAGTTAAAGTTTATATTTTCATCCACCCTTTCTTTTACCAGGCTGGTGAAATCTATATTATCATAGTACTCACCTTTCAGTCCGTTGCCGGTACCCTGCGGGACTTGAGGGGTGGAAGTGCGGGTAGTTGCTGTTGCACTTGAACTTTTATTTGAGCTGTTGCCTGCAGCATCAAAGGCTGCAACCTGGTACGTGTATGTTGTATTTGCTGCCAGACCTGTGTCTGAAAAAGTTGTAGTGCTATTTACTGTTCCTGCCAGAACACCGTTTCTGTAAATCCTGTATCCGGCAACACCAGTATTGTCGGATGATGCATTCCAGCTTAAAGAGATTTGATTTGCCGAAACAGCTGATGCCCTGAGCCTTTCAGGAACTGTCGGCGCCTGTGTGTCTGTGCCGGAATTTGTTCCTGAAGAATAAAGCTGGGTTTTAGGAACGATTTGTTTTGATTGACTGGTGCTTGACCATTTGAGATTAATTTTTCCTATATCACAATTATTATAGTACTCCAGTTTTATGTCATACTTCTGTCCTGCAGTCAGATTAATATTTCCATTATTCTCTGTTTCGCTATGGTCATTCCAATTGTCGATAAGTTTTACACCATTAACCCATAATCTGACGCCGTCGTCTGATGTTGTGTAAAATGTATATGTTTCTGAATACAGTGGTTGAATTTGTCCAGACCACCTGATGGAAAATGTCTCTTTATCTATTCTTGAGTCAGGT
>JAEWJR010000004.1:0-7069 GCA_023386445.1 Bacillota bacterium
TTAAGTTGACTTAATTAATAAAAATCTATATAATAAAAACAGAACAAATGTTCTATAATTGTGAGGAGGTCACCCCATGTTAGAAAAGAAAAAAGCACTTGAAATGGCTCTTGGCCAGATAGAAAAGCAATTTGGCAAAGGCGCCGTTATGAAATTGGGCGAGAACGCACACATGCATGTAGAAGTTATTCCTACAGGATCATTAAGCCTTGATATAGCTCTCGGCGTTGGAGGAGTACCCAGAGGAAGAATTGTTGAGATATATGGACCGGAATCTTCAGGTAAGACAACGGTAGCTTTGCATATAATTGCCGAAGCGCAAAAGGCAGGCGGTGAAGCTGCATTTATTGATGCAGAACATGCTCTTGATCCTGTTTATGCAAAAAAACTTGGGGTTGATATAGATAATTTGATAGTTTCACAGCCCGATACAGGAGAACAGGCTCTGGAAATAACAGAAGCTCTTGTACGAAGCGGAGCGATAGATGTTATAGTGGTAGACTCGGTAGCAGCCCTTGTGCCGAAAGCGGAAATCGACGGTGAGATGGGTGATTCACACGTAGGTTTGCAGGCCAGGCTTATGTCACAGGCCCTCAGAAAACTGGCCGGTGTTATCAGTAAATCCAAAACAACAACCATATTTATAAATCAGCTTCGTGAAAAGGTTGGTATTATGTTTGGAAACCCTGAGACTACTCCTGGCGGACGAGCTTTAAAATTCTACTCTTCGGTGCGACTTGATGTAAGAAGAATAGAAGCCATTAAGCAGGCAAATGAAGTGGTAGGGAACAGGACCAGGGTCAAAGTTGTCAAAAATAAGATTGCACCTCCCTTCAAAGAAGCAGAGTTTGATATAGTTTATGGTGAAGGTATTTCCAGGGAAGGCAGTATACTTGACATAGCTGTAAACAGTGAGATCGTAAACAAGAGCGGTGCATGGTTCTCCTACAACGGACAGCGTATCGGGCAGGGAAGAGAAAATGCCAAGCAGTATTTGAAGGAAAATCCAGCAATGTGTATGGAAATAGAAAAGCTTGTCAGAAGCAATATGACAGTGGCACCTGTGGTAACAGAGGCTGTGGAGGAAGTTGAAGAGGAAGACTTGGACTGACCATTTAAATAAAAAAGACATTACAGATAATATAATTAACCTATTGTGCTAATTGGAGTTTTGTTTAGCTTTACAAATAGATCTAATTGAAATCAAATAGTACGCGAGGACAACTTCATGAAATAAGAAGCACGGTTAAAAAACAGTTGCAAAAAATTTTTGCCAAAGGTAAAGCGATTTTGCCGGCAAAGCAGCAGGACGCTGCTTTGAGCTTCAAAACGAGAAAGGATGTCGAGTTTGAGCGACGGCAAAAGCGCTTTAAATGAGGCGATACAATTTTCGCAATTATTTTTGGGTGGGTTTTATTTCATGAAATTAGGGCGGAAGTTACCATTTGATATAAAAAATTATACAGGTAAAGCAAAATTTAAAAAAATCACAAATTATTTGGCATACCGTACTAGAGCCCGCTTATCAGGCTTTGTTTGTCCGGTATGCCTTTTCAGAATGGTAGAGGTTTTTATGAGAATAACCGCTGTAGAAAAGAATGAAAAGGTTTCTTCAATGGCTACCGTAATTCTCGACAACGATATTACTTTCTGTTTGCCGAAAAAGCGCATTGAGCTGCTTGAGCTGAAGGAAGGAAAGAGTATTACAGAAGAAACTTTAAATTATTTATTGGACACTGAAGTTTATGCTGCCGCCAGGAGTGCTGCGGTAAGCTTTCTTGCCATGAAACTGCGTACATCATACGAGGTAGCTCAAAAACTGTCAGATATGGGGTATGAAGAGGCCGCAATTGAAAAAGTCATTGATAACCTAAAGGAAATAAACTATATAGACGATTTTAATTACGCCTGTAAATACATTTCTGAAAAAGCAAAACTAAAACCGAAATCAGTTAAACTGCTGGCAATGGAGTTGAGTCAGAAAGGTATCAGGGACGATATTATAAGCAGTGCCCTTGAAGAGTTTGAACTTGATGAAGGGGAGGTCGCCCTTCAATTACTGAGGAAAAGATATTCAAAGTACACCGCTTTTGACGAAAAGCTGATTCAAAAAATGAAGAATTTTTTAGCGGGCAGGGGATTCAGCTATGGACAGATATCAAAGGCTGTATCAGAGTTCTTACCTGATGAATAAATTAACCTGTTGTGCTAGTTTAAAAGCGCAGGTACTTTCCGGAATAAAAAGCTACCGCCCCACCGGAAACAACTTCGGAGGCGATCCATTGGCGGATCCAGATTTTAACCAGGAAAGTATCCCTTAAATGCATAGTAAATTAACTAACACAACGTGTTAAATCAAATACAATCTATGGATGTTATTTCATCGGTGTCGGTATAAAAAGATATCTCGTATGCTTTGCCGTCAGACAGGTCGGCCCTGATTACAGCTATTGGTCTAAAACCTATGTAGTGTGTATCTTTCAGGTTAATATCTTTTATCATAATTTCTTTTACATTAAACGGATTATTTGAAATTACTTCCCGGATCCTGCTTTTATAAAAGTCAAGTTTTTTGTTCATTAGAGTTCCGGCTCTGTATTTAGTTAAAAGTGTAGAATACTCAGGTTTTTGAATACCTGAATAATCTGCTCTTGTCAATGAGGAGAGCTGGCCTGTGACGGCATCGATCTGGCAATAGTAATATTTTTTATTGTTTTCCAACGACAGGGATAGTTGCCAGATATATTTTTCTGGAGCAAAAAAATCACTGAAAATGATTTCAATATCCGAAGTATCCGGGGTTTCATTAAATAAAGAGTTATTATATTTTAAAAAGATACTCACTGCATCCTTTTTTTCTATATTGATTTTTTCTTTAACAGACAGGTATGTTTTTTGCTGCTCTATCATGTATTCTTTTTTTTTCTCAGCCCGCCAATCACTTATAGATCCTTCAAACCGGCGTATTATATGATTAACATCATCTATGGTTGGCGGTGGTACTGTGACGCCGTATTGGGACTGGGTCAGTATTTCTTGTTTAGTCAGCTCTTTCTGTCCCTTATCAGAAATTTTGTTGTTTTCTGAGGAGGACTGCCCCGGAACAGTTAATACAGACGGTTTATCTAACCCGGAATCACCCACAAAAGAGATTCCCCGCCTGAGTAAAAAAGTGCTGGCAAATACCAAAATTAGCGTTGAAATAACCAGTATCACATAACTTTTTTTAATCCATTTTTTCATTTGATTTTTCTCGCTTTCATATTTTTTAATAATTTTATACTATAGTTGTTAGAGAGTTATAAAAATTATTATGAAAATGTAAAAGTTAAGGATACAGTTGTCCCTTTATTCAATACAGAGGCAAATTCCAGCCTGCCTTTATGTAAATCCATGATTTGTTTGCAGATTGTAAGGCCCAACCCTGTTCCACCTTCTGATTTGGATCTTGACTTATCAGCTCTGTAAAAAGGCTCTGTTAAGTGGGCTAAGTGTTCAGTTGATACTCCTTTTCCATTATCTGTGATTTGAATTACTGCATCTCCGTTTTTGATGAATCCTGCCAGAAGAATGGACTGATGCATATCGGAAGCCTTGATTGCATTATCCAGCAGGTTAATAAGCAAGCTTTCAATAAGCGGCTGTTCACCCATAATATGTTTTAACTCATTGCTGACATTTATTTTTATGGATTTTTCATTTAAAATGGGTAATATGGTTTTTAATATTTTTCTGAAAAGTTCATCCGCATTAATCTCCGTCTTACTGATGCTTGCCTGCCTGAGCAACGATATGTCAAGCATTCTGGCTGCCATATACTGCAATCTTTTACTCTCTTCCATAATGCATAATGTAGCTTCGTACTTGTCCTCTTCAGTAATAGCAGCTTTTTGAATATATTCCGCATAACCGTGTATTGAAGTTAACGGCGTTCTTAATTCATGTGATAAATTATCAATAAATTGCTGCTTATTTTTCATATCATTGTTTAACTGTTCCATGTTAGCCCTTATTTTACCGGACATTTCATTGAAGTTATTACCGAGAATTGAAAATTCGTCTTTCCCGCGTATTTCAACTCTGGTGTCATAAATGCCATTCTTTACATTATTCACATGGTTTATAAGCTGCGTTAATGGTTTGGAACGTCTGTTAAGCAGCCAGGCAAGCAAGGCTGATAATAAAAGTGAAGAGACAAAACTAAAGAGAATTATTGTTTTTTCTATTTTTCTCCAGACATCCATCATCCTATCCAATTTGCTGCAGTATACAAAAGTATACTGATTATTTGAATTATTAAGGGAATTGGATATTAAAATATATCTGTCCTTTTCCCGGTCAGATACTATCGCATTGTTATAAAGGCTGTTAATGTTGGGGTTTTTGATTTCAAAAGGCAGGTTTGAAAAAATAATTGACTTATTATGGGATAATCTAAAAGATAAGCCCTGTTTTTGGTAATAGCTACTGTAATATTCCATTAAATTTTTAATTGCTTGTTCAGACAGTTTTTTATTGCTGTTCAGCGATAAAATATCATCCGACAACGACTCCCGTATATAATTATTTTCCACCCGGGCCTTGTCTTTTTCACTGGACAGCATGGATTGATATGTGGTATACACGATTAAACAAATGCTGCTGTTAAGTATAAATATAAATAGTACAAGTACACAGAAATATGTTTTCACCCAAAACTTCATACATCTATGCCTCCAAACGATATCCCAATTTATAGACAGTCTTGATTTCATTTTCAAGTCTTAACTTTTTTCTTAACTTTTGAATATGTACATCCACCGTACGCGTATCCCCTTCATATTCAAAGCCCCAGGCCGTTTCCAACAGTTTTTCCCTGGACATGGCTATATTCCGATTGAAGATCAAAACTTCAAGTAAAGCATACTCCTGAGGAGTTATCTCAATTTCTGCACCATTGTAGTAAACCTTTCTGCATTTAAAGTTCACTCTTAACAACCCTGATACAAAATCGTCATTTCTGTTATTACGCCTTAAAATAATATTGACTCTTGCTAATAATTCCATGATTTCAAAGGGCTTGACAATATAATCTTCAGCACCGGAAGTCAGGCCTTTCAGCTTATCCTCCATGGCCCCTCTGGCTGTTAAAAAGATTACAGGAATATTTTCGCAATACTTTATAATATCAAATCCTGAATACACCGGCAGCATAATATCAAGTATTATCAAATCAAATTTTTCAGCTGAGATACAGGATAAAGCCGTATCCCCTCTGAATACCGACTTGCAATTATGACCGATTAATTGTAAATTCCTCTTTATTAGATCATTTATATTTCTGTCATCTTCGACAATTAAAATACTTGCCACTTTTTACCTCACTGATATTGTATTTTTGGATATAAATCGCGGTTGTGCACATTTCACCACATGACTCATATCCTGGAATTGTGATCATATACTACTAAATATGTAAAATTAATTACAATCCCATTGTACCATAAGCTGTTAAGGAAGCAATTTTAAAAAAATAAATTTTTTCTATAAACATTGACAAGTTATTAATATTATTAAATAATTTTTATTAGAGTTTTGCTGACTTTGTGCTATATGGCTGAATTCGTTTTAAAACTATGATGCAGATATTGTAAAACAACAAAATTGAGGAGTGTAATTGGTGAATAAAAAAATAGGTATAGTGTCTTTGGGATGCCCTAAAAATCTGGTAGACAGCGAGATTATGCTGGGCATGCTGAAACATGCGGATTACGAAATCGTTAACCATAAGGAGAATGCAGATGTGCTTATAGTTAACACCTGCGGCTTCATAGAATCTGCCCAGCAGGAATCAATAAATACAATCCTTGAAATGGCAGAGGAAAAGAAACGCAGCTGTGAAGTGCTGATAGTCACAGGCTGTATGGCTGAAAGGTACAGGGAAAAGATCTTTGACCTGATACCGGAAGTGGACGCTGTTCTGGGAACAGGTAATTATAAGGAAATAGCGGAGGTAATAAACAGGGCATATCAGGGTGAAAAAGTCGTTGCATACGGAAAACTCAATGAAACAGACTATCTGGATGAGGAGAGAATTATTTCATCTTCCGGGCATTCGGTCTATCTAAAAATATCCGAGGGCTGTGACAACCGTTGTACTTACTGTATCATACCATATTTAAGGGGAGCTTACAGAAGCAGAAAAATTGAAGCTCTTGTTAAAGAAGCAAAATCACTGGCAGAAAATGGGGCAAGGGAAATAATACTTGTGGCTCAGGATACAACGCGGTATGGTATTGATATATATGGTAAAAAAATGCTTCCCGAGCTGATACGGGAAATATCAAAACTCGAGGGCATTGAATGGATAAGACTGCTATACTGTTATCCGGAGGAAATTGACGATGAATTAATAAAAGAAATCTCTTTAAATCCGAAGGTATGCAAATACATGGATATTCCTGTTCAGCATGCCTCTGACAGAATATTAAAACTGATGGGGAGAAGGGGAACAATTACCGAAATAAGCAATGCTCTTACCAGGCTCCGTAAAGGGGTAGAGGGAATCACAATCAGAACTTCACTGATAGTCGGCTTTCCGGGGGAAACAGAAGAGGATTTTCAGCAATTGGCTGATTTTGTCCGGAAATTTCAATTCGACAGGCTGGGTGTATTCACCTATTCCAAGGAAGAGGGAACACCTGCCGCAAAGATGAAAGAGCAAATAAGAAAAAATATAAAGGTAAAACGGCAAAAAACAATATTAGAACTACAAAATTCAATCAGTGCAGAAATAAATGCCAAAAGAATTGGAAAAGTATACAAAGCCATTGTTGACGGGATTGCCGATGATGGTATATTCTATTATGGACGAACTTATGCGGAAGCTCCTGAAATCGATGGGACAGTGTATTTTACAAGTCCTGAACCATTGGAAACCGGGTGTTTTGTAGAAATAAAAATATTAAATTCAGAAGATTATGATTTGATAGGAGAGGTCATAGCGTGAAAAATATATTTGAGCATTCATTTGTGCATTTCACGCAGCAAAAACCCGCATAGCGGCTTTTCATTACTATTTGCGTACGCG
>JAEWJR010000054.1:0-95315 GCA_023386445.1 Bacillota bacterium
GCCTTTACAGATATATCTGAGAGAGCTTTTGATAAACATGAATGTCCAGCTGAGCTCTTCGGCGGCAGCTGTTGTGGAAAGCAAGGCGGGGGTGGGAATACAGGCTACGCAGATGGCATCCATCGTTATATCCGCAATTCCCATAATGTGTGTATATCCATTCCTGCAAAAACACTTTGTGAGGGGAATAATGGTCGGATCCATAAAAGAGTAGTTGAATCAGGATTTATTTACTGGTTCGGTAATGACTCCAGGAAGTTGTTAAATAAGTTTATTATTTAATAATTTCTAAATATAAAATCAAAGGGGGAACAAATTACATGGGTAAGTTAAAACGCAGTTTGGTAATTATGTTAATGTTGGCTTTACTTGTTTCAGGTATCACCGCATGCGGAGGAGCATCGGGGAATGCCGGAGACAGTCAGACATCAGCTGCTGCCGGATCCTCTGCAAGCTCCGAGAGCACAAATGCCGCATCGGATGTAAGTGAAAAGATGGATATTTCGGTAGCGCTCTGGGGTATAGACGAAGCACTGGCAAATGCCGATAATGACCAGTTTTTGCAGGCAATGTACAAAAAGCTGAATATCACACTAAAGCCCCGGCAGATTACCTGGGACGACTATACTCAAAAGGCCCAGATGTGGTCGGCTTCCGGTGACATGCCAGACATAATGTCCATTGACGCTATAGGAACAACCTATTACAGAAACTGGATAAATCAAGGTGTTATTAAACCATTGCCTGAAGATTTATCAAAATATCCGACTCTCAAGGAGTATATGAACAAGCCGGATATTCAAGCCCTCAAGCAGCCTGACGGAAAAATATATACAGTGCCCAGGAGTTTGTACGATTCTCTGGATTATTGCGCACATGACAGAATAGTTTTATACCGCTGGGATCTGGCTCAAAAAGCAGGTATAACCAAGGAGCCCGAAACCTGGGATGAATTCAATGCAATGCTCAAGGCTATCGTTGACAAGGACCCTGAAGGAAAGAAAATCAGCGGACTCACTGCCAATAATGTCAAGCAGATCAGCGGATTCTTCTGGTTGTTCAGCAACCCTGCGGCAACCAGTGATGGCAGCGGCAGCGATTTTAAATGGGTAAAAAAGGACGGCAAATATGTTCCTGCTGTTCTCACAACAGATTTATCACTTCCTTCTCTCCAAAACATGAGAACCATGTATGATCAGAGAATGATTGACAGGGATATTGCAAATATGAAGGGTACCCAATCCTATGACAAGTTTGTATCGGGAACATCTGCGGCATTACTGCTGGTCGGTTACGGCAATGTCAACAATCAGGTCAATGAAAGATGGAAAAAGCTTCATCCCGAAGTACCTCTTTTTGACGCCGTAAAGAAAGCGGATTACTTCCCCGCTACAGACGGAAACAAATATCACTGTACCTTTAAGACTTATTGGTCTGAGAGCTACTTCAGCAACAAAATGGATGACAAAAAAATGGATAGAATCATGATGCTGTATGATTACTTGCTTCAGCCCGAAACAAAGGAATTCTACAGATATGGCGTTAAAGATGTAGATTACAGGAAAGAAGGAGACAAGATCACAAAAATCACAAGCCAGGTAGATCTTGACAAGAAACAGCCTTCATCGGCGAATATCCAGGCCTTGGTCGAATTCGACAACGCGTACCTGTATGATCCCAACAATTCAACAATCGATCCGGCAATACGTGAAGCTGCCATAAAAGACCTTGAACATTCAAGGCAGGTTGCCAAACAGCCGGACTATGAAGTAAAGCTGACAGATGTTTCAACTCCGACAAAGGATAAGTTCTCGATTCTTGACCATGAATTCATGCTCAAGATCATGGCAGGAAAAGAACCTGTCGAGAAAATGTGGGCGGATGTTCTGAAGGAATATGAAGCCAAAGGCTTAAGCAAGATGATTGATGAAGTCAATTCAAAAGCCAAGGAAATGGGTCTGAACTAAAATAAACCGATTTATCAGGGGTTGCTGTAAAACCATGGTTTTGCAGCAGCCCCGTTAAATATGGTGTTTTAATAGTATATATAATGAAGAGCTGCGGGAAACTCAGGAGGTCTATATGATAAAATTCGGCACAGGCGGCTGGAGGGCAATAATTGGAGAAGAATTTACCAAAGAAAACCTGGTGATACTCGCCCAGGCCATAGCAAATTTAATACAGGATGAAAAAACAAGCCATTCAGGATTTGTTATCGGATACGACAGAAGGTTTCTGTCCGATAAGGCCGCCGGATGGTTTTCCGAAATACTTGCAGCAAACGGGATAACTGTTTTCTTTATAGACAGGGTTGCACCTACACCGCTGGTAATGTACGCGGTAAAAACCTTCAATACCTGCTATGGAGCCGCCGTCACAGCCAGCCACAATCCTGCCGACTACAACGGTATAAAAATTTTTACCGCCGGCGGGCGCGATGCGACAGAAACAGTAACAGAGAAGATAGAAGCATACATCGGAAAAATTGCAAAGGAAAATATAAAATCCGTGACCTTTGAGGACGGAGTAAAAAAGGGCTTGATAAAAATAATTGATCCCATGAACAATTATATAGATACAATCATTTCCATGATAGATACTCAAGCCATAAAGGAAAGAAGGTTGAAGGTGCTTCTGGACCCCATGTTCGGGGTGTCAATAACCTCGCTTCAGACCATACTTGTCACGGCACGCTGTGAGGTGGATATTATCAATGACAGGCATGATACACTGTTCGGGGGAAGATTGCCCTCGCCAAGCTCACATACACTGCAGAGGCTCAGGGACATGGTGGTTGAACAGGGTTATGACATAGGCATTGGAACCGACGGGGATGCCGACAGGCTGGGAATAATCGATGAGAAGGGTGACTTCATTCATCCGAACAGTATACTGGCCATGCTGTATTATTATCTGCTGAAGTATAAAGGCTGGAAGGGCGGTGTAGTCAGAAATGTTGCCACGACACATCTGCTGGATAAGATAGCTCAAGCCTTTGGAGAGGAATGCTACGAGGTGCCTGTGGGCTTTAAAAATATCAGCTCCATGATGGAGGAAAAGTCGGCTTTGCTTGGTGGCGAAAGCAGCGGCGGCTTAACCATCCGCGGACATATCAAGGGCAAGGACGGAATCTTTGCAGCAAGCCTCCTTATTGAACTGCTAAGTATCACAGGCATGAAGCTTTCGGACCTCCTGGACGAAATACATGGGCAATTCGGAAATTTTTATTTTACCGAAGCGGACTTCAGATATATGGATAAGGACAGAGAAAGACTTGTCAGGATTTTATATGAGGAAAAAAGAATTCCTGATTTTAATATAAAAATAAAAAAAATAAGCTATAGTGACGGAGTTAAAATTTATTTTGATAACAGCGGCTGGATAATAGTCAGGTTCTCGGGAACCGAACCGCTGCTCAGAGTTTTCTGCGAGATGAATGCCGAAGAGGACGCCGCTGATGTAAGCAGAAGGATGAAGGATTTTCTGCAACTTTAGAATATAATAAAAATGCGAGGGCCATATGCGTACTTTCAAGGAGAAAATACAGGAATTATCAAAATGGAACAGGGACTTGAAAAACAATGCAAAATTGCAGGAAAGTCATTCCCTTCCCGGAAATACATATATAATAGATGATAATGACATTTTATCCCTTCCGAGGGACGACGGTGACTGCCGTTATCCTTACGGCAAGGATGGCTTTAATTTCTGGGCCTATGCTTCGGGTTACATGCACTGCAATGAAGGGCTGTTTTCGGTATTCCTGAGAGCCAATGAAGGTCAGGAACCCAAAATTGCTTTTTTTGCAGGTTTTCCAAACGGCAGTGGAACATATGAACCCGTATCTCTTTTATCTGTGCCCGTATCCGGCTGCATTACCCCTCAGGAGGGTGAATTTGAACAGTTTACGGTTTTCTCCAGAAGCAGTGTATATTACATTACTGAAACTCATGGTATGAGATTTACCTTGAGAATTTTTCCGGATAAGGACAGGAAATTATATTTTACTTTATATATTGAGAATCCGGAAGCTGAAAATAAGGAGTTCTATATATCGAGTTTTATAAACCCCTTCCTGAGCCACAGCCTGAGTGAGAACGGCGAAAGCCGCTGGTTCAGGGAAGTAAGTTATGTTAAAGGCAGCAGCCGGAATAATGACCTGGGTTCCTTTAAAATAAAGGTCAATGAGGATATAAGCAGAACAACCTCGGTTGCAAATATCGGTATTATCCGCAGATTCATAAATATTTCAGAGAACAGTGCCTTAATGAGACACGAGGAAACAGCCTCCAGATATGAATATACGGGAGGCTCCAGGAGCAGCCTCCATGCCCCGGCTGCTCTTGCTGAGGGCTGCTTCCGGAATAAAAAGCATATCTGCGCTTTCACTGAGGTCGGGGCGGCAGCAGATATTATTCATTTGCGGATTCAGGGAAACGGGAGCATAAGATACGATGCGGTACTGAGCTACAAGGTTCATTGTCATAATGAGAATGAGGCCGACCACCTGCTGTCCGGACAATATACACCTGCCGGGATTGATTTGGCAGAGAGTGAGTTCCACAGACAATCGGTTATAGATGGAGAAGATCTTACTTTGAAGGTAGATAGATCAAATACGGTTTTGCTCCGGGAGGGCATATTTAATTCTTTCTTCGAACACTTAAAAACCCAGGTAGAGTTCTGTTCGCTTATAAAGGGATATGTGCAGCTCTCGGCGGGCTCATTGATTGGGATAAGGGACATATTCCAGGCGCTGGAAGGGTTGGTTTACTGGCAGCCGGGGCAGGTCCGCAAAAAAATGCTGGAGGCCATGGAATTTGTACTTGAAGACGGACGCTGTCCCAGACAGTATACACTTCCCGCAAGTCCGGAGGTTCCTCCTGTTATGGACCTGAGACTGTTTATTGACCAGGGTGTCTGGGTTATATCGGCAATGAGCGCATATATAAAGATTACCGGCGACACCGGCATTCTTTCCCAGGTATGCGGTTATTATGAGATAGTTGATGAGAAAAAAAGTCTGGTAAGGAAAAGTAAATGCAGAGATAGTATTTTGAAACATCTTTTAAAAATAATGGATTTTTTGCTTTCAAACCGTGATGTAGATCAAACCGGCTGTATAAAAGTGTTATACGGTGACTGGAACGATGCGCTTGACGGATTGGGTGTAAGTCTTGAGCCACACAGGGAATATGGCAGTGGTGTGTCGGTAATGGCTTCACTTCAGGTATATCAGAATCTGAATGAGATGGCTGGACTGCTTTTGCATCTGAATAACGATAAGTACATGGAAGAAATACGGTATTATAAAGAAGCGGCAGAGGAATTGCGTTTGAACCTGCAAGAATATGCAGTAGTAAGTAATGACTGCGGACAAAAAAGAATAGTTCACGGCTGGGGAGACAAGAGATCCTATTTTGTAGGCAGCTTTGACGATCCCGACCATGTTTCGAGAACCGGACTGACCTCCAATGCTTTCTGGGTACTGAGCGGCCTTAATTCAACCGACAGGTATATGGAAAATACCATTCTGGATTCATTCCAGGCGTTGGATACCAAATATGGTTTCAAAACCTTTGATCATGCCTTCAGCCCCAATACACCCGGGGTGGGTAGAATACCCAAGCTGCCGGCGGGCACTGCGGAAAATGGGGCGGTCTATGTGCATGCGGCAGCTTTTGCGGTTATGGCACTATTTCAGCTGGGCCGGCCAAAAGAAGCCTGGGAGCAGCTGATCAAGCTATTTCCCTTCACACACCGGACCATATCCTGCTCACCGTACGTAATGCCAAACTCATACGGATTTAATGAAGAAAAAGGAATAGACGGAGAGTCAATGCTGGACTGGCAGACAGGGAGTTCCAATGTCATATTGAAGACCCTCATACGTTTTGTAATGGGGATTGAGCCGGATTTTGAAGGCATATGGCTGCAGCCGGCAGAAGGAGTTCCCTTTGAAGGGTTTACTTTTAATATAAACATAAAAGGCTGCAGATTGAAGGTACAATATAAAAATTCCGGCAAGGGTCCCAGAACCTACTTTGTCAATGGCATAAAAAAAGCAGGCATATACAGTGAGACCATGAGGCTTAGCAGGTTGTGGATAGAAGATAAAGACCTGAAAAGCCAGGTGTTGAATATATTGGTGGAAGACTAGGTTAAAGAGCTGTTACAAACAAATGCAATAGTGCTCCCGTACAAGCATCAATAAATGGCTTGCTCACAAAGTACATACCTGAAATTTGTACAGCTCACCACAAATGTTTTTGCTGTGGCAGCACACTCGACATCCTGCCTCGGAGTGCTGCTCAAATCGGCTTCCTTCCGATTTGACAGCTAAAACACTTGTGTTTCGCCTACAATTTCAGGCTGAACTTTTAATTGAGCTTAGCATTTATTGAAGCTGCACTCCGCGCACTAAAAAAGATATTCATTTATAAAAAAGTCTCCGGTTTGGATTTATATTCTCGATTCAACAACACATAAAAAATCATAGATGGGCTTCAACTCCTTGAAGCCATTTTTCAATACTTCAGGAAGCTCTTTTGAAAAGGCCAGCTCAAAGTTATTCTGCACAATCTCGAAATATATATTTTTCCTGTCCAGCCATGTTCTTAAGTTTTCCGGCTGGTCTGGAAACCTGGTTCTTTTATACATTTCCCCGCCCAGTATGAATTTGTCCTGTGCTTCATAGTATTTTTGTGCCATGACAAAAGCAGGATGCCTGTTGACTATCATATCACGCATATTGGCCATTGAAGCAGGTTCTGCACCGTAATAGCCTATTCCGTAGCTGGAACCCTTCTGATCTACTCCAAACCAGAAGCAGGGGGCAGTGGACATCTGGGATTTATCTCTGAGAAACACCAGCCAGACATTATCTCTGTAAAGGGTTTTATCCTTGGTAAAGCGGGTGTCCCTGCGGACTCTGGATATAAGCTTGGAGGGAACGGTTATAAGCTGACTGTCTATTTCCAGCATTGTTGGGGCAAGCTCGTTTATCAGTTCGCTAAACGGGTTGTATACATATTTTTTATAACCGTCTTTATGAGTGTCATACCATTCCTTGCTGTTGTTCATTCTATTTTCAAATAAAAACCTGAGTGCATCTCCGGTAATGCCGTTAAAACTCATAACTATCCTCCTGTTATTTCGGTAGTAAAGCAAACGTCTGTTCTTCCTTTATGTTTTATATTTTGACAGAAATTATAGCATAAAGCAATAGCAAGTAACCGGAACTGCTTTTCAAACCTATTGGAGTTTACCGGATTTCTGTTGGAAAAACAGGTAAAGAGTGATATGATATTTTTACCCCCGCTATATAAAAATAAGCACTAAAAACTGAGCGGAGCGGATTTGCGAAGCATGGCAGAGTACTTGAGTGGACGCAAAGCGGATTTGCGAAGCAAATTTCTTGCTTGCCTGTTTTTGTATAAGGTGATATATTACAGTAGGGATTTGAAGGAATTGAAGTAAAGGATGGATATTTGCAATACATGAATAAAAGCATAGGGTTTTTAGGGCCTGAGGGAACTTTTTCCCACGAGGCTGTTGAGGGATACAGGTCCAAGCACAATAAATCATATGAAGTGAAGGAGTACTCATCCATAAGGGATGTCCTTTACGCGCTTAAGAACGGAGAGGTTGACGAGGCGATAGTTCCTATAGAAAATTCTCTTGAAGGCGCTGTTAATGTGACTTTGGATGTACTTGCAAAGGAAGAGGACATGTTCATCGTTGATGAATATATCATACCTGTGAACCTTAATCTTGTGGCAAAGCGGAGTACAAAGCCGGAGGATATCAAGGTTATAATGTCCCACCCGCAGCCACTCGGTCAGTGCAGAAACTATCTGAACACAAAATTTCCGGGAGCTGTCCAGCTGGAGGAAAACAGCACTTCGAGGGCAGCGCAGAGGGTTGTTGACGGCGATGGGACCTGTGCAGCCATTACCTCAAAAATTGCAGCAAAAATCTATGGACTTGAGGTACTGGAGAAAAAAATACAGGACAATGAAAATAACCACACCAGGTTTGTTATAATAGCCAGATCCTTAAAAGCAAAGACCGGTACCGATAAAACGTCTATTGTGTTTTCAACCGACAACAAGCCGGGGAGCTTATACAG
The DNA here is from genome assembly GCA_023386445.1 of Bacillota bacterium. Taxonomy (GTDB): domain Bacteria; phylum Bacillota; class Clostridia; order Acetivibrionales; family DSM-1351; genus Ruminiclostridium. The sequence continues at coordinate 8,132 of JAEWJR010000054.1, forward strand.
GATACTGGACATTTTCAGCCTGTGGGATATAAATATGACAAGGATTGAGTCCAGACCCTCAAAAAATGCTCTGGGTCAATACATATTTTTTATTGATATTGACGGGCATATTGAAGATCAGGATGTACACGATGCCCTGACAATGGTGAAGAGGAAAACCTCATTTTACAAATTTATTGGTTCTTATCCTGCCTTTGGGGGTAAAATATAACAATAGTTTTTCCAAAACCGAAAAAATTTCAGTTGAAACTATGGGTTATAGTCGGGAAATGAAGTCAAATGACCTTAGAAGTGGTATAATTTAGGAACGGTTAAATAATAAAATGCAAAAGTAGTACCTTTTATTAATGCAAAACCTATTGTTTAACTTGTACTGCAAAAAAAGTTATCTTACTTTTTATGGCCGTGCGAAATATTCAAAACATTTAGTAATACTTTGAAAGCGCACATGGCCAATTAACCTCCTTTATTCGCCACATTGCGATAAAGGATAGTTACTTGCATAACATTTTGTGGCCACAGATGTGGCTCAAAGCCATAAATATGGCTTGGGAGGTTAATATGGCTTTATTTGATAATCAACTGGATATTACGAGAAATATTAAAATTATTGATTGGCTGAAAAGTGAGCTTCTGACGGATGTGGCCAACTTGTTCAAGGCTCTGGTGAATGGAGTCGGAGAAGAGGTTTCGGACACTATTTCAGACACTCTTGCCAATATAATTTTAATTTGTTATCTTCTTGGAAAAAGATTTGGAATTAATTATAGAGCAATAGAAACTAAGATTGAAAATAAGATAAGGCTTGGCCTTGTCGAAAACCATGATGTGGAGAAATATTATGGGGACCTGTCCGAGCTGTCAAGGCATTTGAACAGCTCGAGAGGGAGAAGACAAGGGGCCTAGTGGGTTTGTAAATCAAAACGTATACTGTCCGGCAATGTATGAATTTAGATGTTACAGACCACTAAAAGTGTGTTCGGCAAGAGGAGATTTTTGAATGGATAACAAAAAACTATCACGTATTTTTATTCCAAAGGCAGGTTTTTATCTTTGGGTAATTTTATTTTTGATTGTTATAATTACTATATTAAATCCATTAGTAGCTATACCTGGATTTGTTTTGTTTATTTTTCTTGTTATTTACAATTATAAATCAAACCATATCAGGAACAGGGAAATAACCAAATACATAGAAACTCTCACATTTAACATCGACTGTGCCACAAAAGATACCCTGCTCAACATTCCCATGCCTCTGGTGCTGGCTGAGCTTGACGGGACGACTGTCTGGTACAATTCCTCCTTCAAGGGCATTTTTGAAGATGATAACTTTCTCCAGAAAACGGTGTCCAATCTTATTAGTGAAATAAGGCCAGAGCTCACAGAGGGAGACAGTATAAATATTTCCAAGGATGCAACCATTAACAACCGCTGCTATTCCGTATTGGGCAATCTTGTGAAGGTTGATGACAACAACGACAAGGAGAGCGTTATTGTGATGCTCTATTTTGTAGATAATACTGAGCTTGTAAATGAAAAGCAAAAGTTTGAGGACAACAAAAATACGGTAGGTGTTATTGTTATTGATAACTACGACGATTTGATGCAGAGCCTTGAAGACTCAAAAAGACCTCAGATGCTGGCTGAGATAGAAAAGAAGATTACCAGCTGGATAAGCCATACCGGTGGTATCCTGAAGAAGTTTGAAAGAGATAAATATTTGTGCATCCATGCCTTTAAGTATTTAAAGGAACTGGAAGAAAAGAAATTTGAAATTCTTGAGACCGTAAAAGAGATCAATCTGGGAAACAAAATACCTGTGACTTTGAGTATAGGTATGGGCATAAATGCTCCCACAACTGTTGAAAATCTTCAGAATGCCTACGCCGGCATAGACATTGCGCAGGGACGGGGCGGTGACCACGTAGTAATAAAGGACGGTGACAATTTCAGATTCTTCGGCGGCCGCAACAGAGAGCTTGAGAAGCGGACGAGGGTCAAGGCGAGAGTCATTGCTTACGCATTGAGGGGCTTGATCGACCAGGCGCCGTCGGTATTGATAATGGGACATGAAAATGCGGATATTGACAGCCTGGGTGCTGCATTGGGGATATACAGAATAGTTAAAAGCCGCGACAAACGCGTAAATATAGTGCTCAATCATTCAAACGCCAATATTGATTCAGTATTAAACAAGCTTGCAAAGGAGCCTGAATACAGTAATGTTTTTGTCGGCAGAAATGAAGCTCTTGATATTATAACAAAGAAAACCCTGCTTATAGTCGTTGACACACACAGGCCAAGCTTTACCGAAACACCCGAGCTTCTCAGGATGACCGATCAGATAGTGATAATAGACCATCACAGGCGAGGGGCCGACTTTATACAGGACGCGGTGCTTTCCTACCAGGAAACCTATGCATCTTCAACCTGCGAGCTGGTTACCGAACTGCTGCAGTACCTTGAAGAGAAAATCAGGCTTACAAATATTGAAACAGAGGCTCTGTATGCAGGAATAGTGGTAGACACTAAAAACTTTATATTCAAAACAGGGGTCAGAACTTTTGAAGCAGCTTCCTACCTGAGAAGACAGGGAGTCGATACTGTCTCGGTCAAGCAGCTCTTCCAGAACGATTTAAAAACGTATATTACAATATCAAATATAGTAAAAGATGCAGAAGTAGTGTATGATAATATTGCGATCTCAACTTGTCCGAACAATATAAAAAATGCACAGTTGATAGCAGCGCAGGCGGCGGATCAGCTATTGAGCCTTTCAGGACTTGTTGCCGCCTTTGTTCTCAGTTATCATGAGGGAGAGGTAATCATCAGCGGAAGATCGCTCGGTGAGATCAATGTTCAGATGATTCTTGAAAAGCTGGGCGGAGGCGGTCATATGACCGTTGCAGGGGCCCAGATCGAAAATGTGTCGATCCAGGAGGCCAAGGAAAGTCTGAAAGCAGCAATTTATGAATACATTGACAGTTTGAACAAGGAGTAGCTGTCAATTCCTTTATTCGCCTTATAGCGGATGAAGAGTGAAGAGTTCATTACAATTTTGTAGCCGCTCTTGCGGCTCAAAGCCATTGGGAGGTTAATATGAAGGTTATCTTAAAAGAAGATGTTAAGGGTCTGGGTAAAAAGGAACAGATGGTGGAAGCCAGCGACGGATATGCGAGAAATTTCCTGTTTCCGAAGGGACTGGCAGTGGAAGCAACTGCCGCAAACATGAATATAATGAAGACCAAAAAGGAAGCTGAAGCCCACAAAAAAGAAAAGGAAATAGCCCAGGCCAAAGAGCTGGCTAATAAGATAAAGAATATCACTGTAACTATAAAGGTCAAGGCCGGTGAAAACGGAAAATTATTCGGATCAATCACCAGCAAGGATGTTGCCGAAACCTTGAAGACACAGCACAAGCTTGACATTGATAAGAAAAAGCTGGTCATGCCTGATGCAATAAAATCCATAGGAACTTTTGAAGCTGAAGTAAAGTTGTATCCTGAAATAAGCTCAAAGTTTACGGTAAAAATAGAAAGCCTGTAAAAATGCCAGGGAAGAATGGGGAAATGACATGGATTTAGGAGCTCTTGGCAGAATTCCTCCTCAGAGCATAGAGGCTGAACAGTCAGTTATAGGATCTATGCTGATAGACAAGGAAGTAATTCCTGTCGTAATGGAAGTTCTTAAGCCGGAGGATTTCTACAGACCAGACCACAAGGAAATATATGATGTAATTATAGAACTGTTTGACAAGGCTCAGCCCATAGATCTCATAACCGTTTCCGAACGTCTAAGGCTTCATGGCAAGCTGGAGCTGGTGGGCGGGCTGGAATATCTGACAAACATTGCAACGGATGTGCCCACAACGGCAAATGTCAAACATTACGCAAAAATTGTTGAAGAGAAGTCTCTCCTTAGAAAGCTTATAAAGGCATCTTCCGACATAGTGGATCTGGGGTTTAATGCATCGGAAGAGGTCTCTTTCATACTGGACAAGGCCGAACAAAACATATTTGATATTCTTCAGAAAAGAAGCTCCCAGGGGTTTGTGCCCATTAAGGATGTTCTTGTTGATACCTTTAACAAGCTGGAGGAATTGTATAATAACAAGGGCCATATAACCGGGATTCCTACAGGCTTTGTTGATCTGGATTTTAAAACCTCGGGGATGCACAACTCAGACCTGGTTCTTATAGCGGCCAGACCTGCCATGGGGAAGACTGCTTTTGCCTTGAATCTGGCTCAGAATGCAGCAGTCCACAGCGGGGTTCCGGTTGCATTATTCAGCCTGGAAATGTCCAAGGAGCAGCTGGTAAACAGAATGCTCTGCAGTGAGGCTATGGTGGACAGTAATAAAATGAAGACTGGGCAGCTTGAGGACAATGACTGGCAGAAGGTTGCCAAAGCTCTGGGGCCGCTGTCCGAGGCACCAATATTTATCGATGATACTCCAGGTATTTCAATAACAGAAATAAGGGCGAAATGCAGAAGAATGAAGCTTGAGCATAATTTGGGCCTTGTAGTGATAGACTATCTGCAGCTTATGTCGGGAAGCAAATCAAGGAGTGAGAACAGGCAGCAGGAAATATCCGAAATATCCCGTTCATTGAAAATTCTTGCAAAAGAAATAAATATCCCGGTCATATGTTTGTCACAGCTGAGCCGTGCTGCCGAGACCAGAACAGATCACAGACCTATTCTCAGTGATTTGAGAGAATCGGGAGCAATAGAGCAGGATGCGGATATCGTTATGTTTTTGTACAGGGATGACTATTATAATCCCGATACCGAAAAGAAAAACATTGCGGAGGTTATTCTCGCCAAGCACAGAAGTGGTTCAACCGGCACGGTGGAACTGGTATGGCTTGGGCAGTACACCAAATTTGCAAATCTGGAGAAATTCAGGTAGTAACTGCACTTTATCACTTGGTTGATAGATTTTAATAGTAAATTCCTTAAGAGTATAGGAATTTATATCTTTTTTGACATGGCTGTAAGGATTAATATTGCATAATTAGAATTGATACACTAGAAAATCCAAATACTAAATTCCTATACGTGGGGTTTGGAAAGGGGAGTTCCCCTTCCAGGTTTAGAGGGGATGCTCAGGAGCGCAAGCTCCGTCGAAGGGGGGAGTAGTCCCACCTAGCGAACGAGAAAAATTGCTCGCTATCTCGCCACAGAAATGAGCACTAAAACAATTAAGCGTAGCAAATTTTCTTGCAAGAGGATTAATAATGCTGAAACAACAGGTTTTAGATACAATTAAAAAGAATGAACTTATTAACTATGGAGATGGTATTGTGGTGGGCATATCCGGGGGATATGACTCAGTATGCCTTCTCCATATTCTGTATTGCATATCGGAGGAATTCTCTCTGAAACTTTATCCTGTTCATATAAACCACATGCTGCGGGGCATGGAGGCCATGCGTGACGAGGACTTTGTTCTGGCTTTTTGCGCCGGACTGGGCCTTGCTGCAACAGCAGTCAGAATTGATATTGCCCAAAAGGCCCGGAATGAAAAAATTTCCCTGGAGGAAGCAGGCAGAAATGCCAGGTATGAAACCTTTAACAGGATAGCCGCCGAAAAATCGGCAGATAAAATAGCCGTAGCCCATTCCAGAAATGATCAGGCAGAAACTCTGCTTATGAGAATATTCCGTGGAACGGGTCCCGAAGGCCTTAAAGGGATTGAACACAAAAGGGATAATATTATCAGGCCTCTGCTGGACGCCGACAGAGCGCAGATCGAAGAATATGTCACAAGTAATGGCCTTAAAGCGATTACTGATAGCTCAAATCTCCACACCGATTATTTCAGAAACCGTATACGGCTGAATGTTTTACCCGAAATAAATAAGGCTGTGGGAGCCGACATAACTGAGAATTTATTGCGTTTATCAAAAATTATAGTGGCAGACGAGGATTTTTTACGATATAATTCTGAATTATACTATGAAAAAGCATTGCTGGTTAAAAGGGAGTCTTTCATAGAACTGGATTTGAAAGAACTTGTCCAACTACACAGGGCCGTCGCCAGCCGGGTTTTAAGACAGGCATTTATTGATGTCAGCGGAATTGTAACAGGACTTGAGTATGTACATGTGGAAAAGCTGCTACAGCTTGTCACAAACGGGCGTACAGGTGCCGGTTTGGATTTGCCGCTGGGCTATAGGGCTGTTAGATCCTATAACTCCATAGTCATACAAAAGCAGACCGATGAAAAGACTGAAAAATTTGAGTACTGCCTGAACCTGCCCGGCCATACTGAAATTAATATATTTAACAGTACAATTAACAGTGAAATACTGTATTTTAATACCACTGAACAGTGTAAAACCTTCATTGGCCAGCAAAAGAGAATTCACAAAGAATTTTTCGACTTTGAAAAGATTAAATATAAACTTGACATAAACAAGGATTTTCAACTGGTGGTAAGAAACAGACGTGATGGTGATATTTTCAAGCCACTTAAAGCGAATGGTACAAAAAAACTGAAAGAATACTTTATTGATGTAAAAATTCCAAAGAACCGGCGTGACAGTTTTCCATTAATTGCAATAAATAAGGAGATTATTTGGATTATAGGAAATAAAACAAGTGATAATTATAAAGTAACTGATAATACTAAATCTGTATTGATGATTACTTATCAACAACTGGATTGATAAGGCTTTTATGGAAATATTCAGATACAGCAGGATGAATTGCCGACTATAGATTAATAACTTAATTATAGAATAGATTATTATAATATGATGCTAAAACTTAACAAGGGGGATAAGTGGCAATGGATGTAATTGAGCGCGTTTTAATTTCAAAGGAGGAGCTCGATAGACAGGTAGAAGAGTTGGGCAGCCGTATATCAAAGGATTATGAGGGAAAAGAACTGGTCATAATCGGAGTATTAAAGGGTGGTTTTATATTTCTGGCAGATCTTGCAAGAAAAATAACCATACCTGTAGATCTTGATTTCATATCAGTTTCCAGCTATGGAGATTCGTCAAAATCATCAGGAGTTGTAAAAATAATCAAGGATGTTGATATAAATATATCAGGAAAACATGTGCTAATAGTTGAGGATATTATTGATACCGGGCTTACATTGAATCATCTCGTTGAACTGCTTAAAACAAGGGGTCCTCTCAGCGTTAAAATATGCGCTGCATTGGATAAGCCATCCAGAAGGAAGGCAGAAGTGCATGTTGAATATAAGGGGATTGAAATACCGGATGAATTTGTTATAGGCTATGGCCTGGATTATGCCGGAAAATACAGGAATCTTCCTGAAGTATGTATCCTTAAAAAGGATGTATACTCAAAAAAATAAAAAATGTTGGCAGGTAATTGACTTTGTTGTGTTTTATATGTGTATATGCTAATATAATATATACTGTACGAATCAGGAAAAAAAAGCTAATGTACATGGATTATGTTGTTTGAATTAAGTAGCAAATTGGTATTAAATTATATATGACAAACGTAGGTGGGCTTGGTTGTAATCAGCCTATGAACTAGGTTTGATACCTTGGTTAGCATAAGGAGGGAGATATTTGAAATATTTTAAGGGTATCAGTTTTTATATTATTATCTTTATAATAATTTTAGTAATAATTACATTCTACACTGCATCTGATAATCCGCCCAAAATGGATTATTCCGCGCTGTTGACCCAGATGGATGCAGGAAATGTAAAAAGTATCGGGCTACAGACTGACACAGCCACGGTAGAACTTAGAAAGCCTGTGGATGAAAAAAGCAAGGCAACCAAATACGTGGTAACCGTTCCACCTGACGTTACTTCGGCATCTGAAAGGTTTACAGAGGCATATGTTGAAAAGAAAATAGAAAAATACAGTGTTACAACTCCGCCGCAGCCACCGTGGTGGGTATCAATTCTTCCGACTATCGGATTTATCGTTATAGTTATTTTGATCTGGTTCTTCTTTATCCAGCAGTCCCAGGGCGGCGGAGGCGGAAATAGAGTAATGTCCTTCGGAAAAAGCCGTGCAAAAATGACTGTTGATGATAAAAAGAAGATTACCTTTGATAATGTGGCAGGAGCGGATGAAGAGAAGGAAGAACTGGCTGAAATAGTTGAATTTCTTAAAGCTCCAAAGAAATTTGTTGAATTGGGTGCCAGAATACCAAAGGGTGTACTTCTGGTAGGACCTCCCGGTACAGGTAAAACCTTGCTTGCAAAGGCTGTATCCGGTGAAGCCGGAGTGCCCTTCTTCAGCATAAGTGGTTCCGACTTCGTTGAGATGTTTGTCGGTGTGGGTGCTTCCCGTGTTCGTGACCTTTTTGAACAGGCAAAGAAAAACGCACCCTGTATAGTATTCATTGATGAAATTGATGCTGTGGGCAGACACAGGGGAGCCGGTCTGGGCGGAGGACATGACGAAAGAGAACAGACTCTCAACCAGCTGCTTGTTGAAATGGATGGATTCGGTATTAATGAAGGAGTAATTATCCTTGCAGCAACCAACAGACCTGACATCCTGGACCCTGCCTTATTGAGACCTGGACGTTTCGACAGAAGAGTTGTAGTAGGACTTCCGGATATTAAGGGAAGAGAACAGATATTAAAGGTTCATTCCAGAGGAAAGCCTTTGGCCGAGGATGTAAAACTTGACGATCTGGCAAGAATAACACCCGGCTTTACAGGTGCCGATCTGGAAAATCTGCTAAATGAAGCGGCTTTGCTTTCAGCCAGAGCAAATAAAAAGAAAATCGGAAATGAAGAAATAAAGGAAGCGGCTTTCAAGGTTATGATGGGCCCTGAAAAGAAGAGCCGCGTTATGAGCGAAAGAGACAAAAAGTTTACGGCTTTCCATGAGGCAGGCCACGCTATTGCCATAAAGCTTGTTTCTACAAGCCAGAAGGTTGACAGAGTATCCATTATTCCTGCAGGTATGGCCGGCGGTTATACTGCAAGCAGACCTCAGGAGGATAAGAGTTACCACACCAAGTCTCAGCTGATAGAAGAAATCATTATTGCCCTGGGAGGCAGAGCTGCCGAGCAGATCATACTTAATGAAGTCAGTACCGGAGCCTCAAGCGATTTGAAGAAGGTAAACCAGATTGCAAAGAATATGGTTACAAAGTACGGTATGAGTGACAAGCTTGGAAATATGATTTTCGGAAATGAGAACGACGAGGTGTTTATCGGAAGAGATCTGGCTCATTCCAGGGATTACAGCGATGAGATAGCTGCAATTATCGATAATGAGGTAAAGAGTATCATCGACAATGCGTACGAAAGAACTCTTAAACTTCTGACCGAAAATATCGACAAACTGAACAGGCTTGCAGAGATTCTTCTTGAAAAAGAAAAGGTTGAAGGTGCGGAATTTGAGACAATATTTGAAGGCGCGGTTCTGGAAGGAGCAGCTCCTGCACCTCAATTGGAAGGCTAATTAATATTTTATCCAACACAAAAGGGTTTGCTCTTAATCAGAGCAGACCCTTTATTTTTTCATCGTCCTGGAGCAAGCGCCTTGGTTCTTCATTCCCTACACGGTTTTGATAGAGTTTAATCCTGTTGAAAGATGTTTTTTTTTAGAATATAATGTGGAAATATGAAATCGAAACTCAATATTGGGGATGGAGGTTGAAATATGAAAAAGGAATTGTGGCGGAAATCCGTTCTGAAGAGGTTGATCATATCATTTATTTTAATTCTGATGCCTATATATATTCTCAGCATAATCATATACGATCTGGGTATCAGTACTCTGAGAAATGAGATTTCAAATTCCATGGTCTCACAACTTACCTTCTACAAAGACAGCCTTGAGAATGATATAAACAGAGTAAGAAATCTTGAGGTTGAACTGGTCAACGATAAAGATCTTAACCGGTTGGCAGCCATCCCCCAAGCAATGGGCCGGATCGAGCAGATGGAGAGAATACTCCGGGTTCAGCAAAGGCTGTATGCAATTAAGAGCAGCAGTAAATATATAGGGGATATGTATGTTATGATTCCGGCACTGGAACGGACTGTGTCCACCACGTCGGTATCAGAATTTGACGGTGATTTGTACAACAAAATGAAATATATGGATTCACACCCTGAAGCAGAACTGGATGAAACCGTTATTAAGTATATGACCGTTTCATATCCTTATGCCTATATGACCAATAAGAGGGAAAAGCTTTTTATTATTGTCATCGAGATATCGAAGAGCAGAGTAATTGAAGCTTTGCAGTCAATGATACAAAATCCTGCCGAAGGAGTCATGTTTGTAAACAATTCAAATAAATCAATAATAGCTGCTAATAATAATGATTTAAATCAACTGGTGTTCAGTAAAATAACCAAAAAAAATAATGCGGAGGAGATCGTTGTCAATAAAAACAGGTACCTGGCAGTATCCCTGACTTCCAATGTATTCAATTCCACACTGTGCAAATACCTTCCGGAGGATTCTGTATTTTATGCCTTGAAAAAGTACAGCAGCTGGTTTCTGCTGCTGACGGTATCTGCTGTTGTAATAATAGTCCTTTTCTCAATATACATGTATAACTTCATCCACAAGCCCATAAGCAAGCTGGCCGAATCCTTTAAAAAGGTTGAAAAGGGAGATTTTGAAATAAACATTGAGCATAGGCACAACGATGAATTCAGATATATTTATCACCGATTCAATGTGATGATTGAAAATATAAAAGCTCTCGTGGACCAGGTTTACAAGCAAAAAATATTGGTTCAGAGGGCTGAAATGAAGCAGCTTCAATCACAAATCAGGCCACACTTTCTTTATAACAGCTTTTTTATATTGAATACCATGGCCCGGGTAGGTGATTATGACAATCTGGAGGTATTTACAGAGCAGCTGGGTCAGTATTTTCAATTTATTACGAGAAACGCTGCCGATGAAGTTCCTATTGAAAAAGAAATTAATCATGCAAGAGTTTACTCTGAAATTCAGGCCATGCGCTTCTCAAATCAGATAAAAGTCAGATTTGACCAGCTCCCGGATGAATTCAAAGACCTGGTTGTTCCCAGGCTTATACTGCAGCCTGTCATTGAGAATGCATTCGAGCACGGTTTGACAATGTCTAACGGTCAGGGGCTGCTGGTAATAAGTTTTGAGAATAATGAAAACCAATACAAAATTATTGTTGAAGACAACGGAAGCAATATAGATGAACAAATACTCAACTCTCTGAGGAGTTCCCTGAAGGAAAATTCGGAAAGTGCGGAGGTCACTGCACTGCAAAATATAAATCAAAGGTTGAAACTGAAATTTGGTCCCTCCAGCGGCTTGCTGCTGGAAAAAGGAGAGCTTGGAGGTCTCAGGGCTACAATTGCAATTTTTATTGAAAAGGAGGAGCCGAATGTATAGACTGCTTATAGTAGATGACGAAGCAATTATTGCAGATGGTCTTTGTGAGGTTTTAGGGAATATCAGAGAGGTTGAGCTGGATGTCTACAAGGCATATTCAGGCCAGGAAGCCTTAAATTTACTCAATCGGACAAGAATTGATATTGTACTCACCGATATTTGTATGCCTGAAATAACAGGCCTTCAGCTTTTGGAAACCATCCGCAGCAAATGGCCTGAATGCAGGGTTATATTCCTGACGGGACACAGCGAATTTGAATATGTTTATACCGCCATTCAAAACGAAGGTGTAAGTTATATCCTTAAAACCGAAGGGTATAATAAAATAATTGAAACTGTTATTAACACAGCCGGAAAAATTGAGGAGGACCTGAAGAAATCCGCCCTGGTAAAGCAGGCTCAGGAACAGATTATAACCACAAAGGGACTTTTGCAGACAATATACTTAAGAGCAATGCTCAATGACGAATTAAGCCTGACGGAAATAAGGCAGCAGCAGTTTGACGAACTGGAGATTCCTTTGTTGGTAAAGCGGCCGGTTGTAATGTTGGCCGGCAGGATTGACGATATACCGAAAGGGACTCCCTACTCTGTAAAATCCGGATGGTTCTTAAATATAAAGTACATTGCTGATAAGTATTTGTCCTCAAAAACACGTTTTGCATATTTAAACCATGACAATTCCACTCTTGTATGGTTCATCCAGCCTGCGACAGAAGAGGGCCAGCCCGGTGAAGGGGCCTGGAATGATATGCTCACCTTTATAAAAGGTGTTGCAGAATTAATGCAGGAGTCCTTTTGGAATTCCACAGGGAAATCCATATCCTTTGTTCTCGATGATACCCATGTGGGCTGGAAAGAGCTGCAAAACCGCTATTTTACTCTAAAGATGCTCTTAAACTATAAAATAGGCAAGGGAGAAGGCAGGCTGTTTTCCGATACTACTTTACTTGAGAAGGATCTACAGAATTCCTCGGTAATGGGAAGAGAACTGCCAAACCGGCACAGAACCGATGATTTGGCTGAATTACTGGAAAATGGGACAAAAGAGGATTTCCTTGCATGTCTGGATAAATTGACAGAGAAGCTTTTGAAATCACAGAGCATACATGATATTGCAGCTGTGGAACAATATTTTTCCATTGCCCTGGCAATTCTGTCCTATATCAACAAGTGGAATCTGACAGAAAAAATTGCATTCAAAATAAGCATGTATCAGCTGATGAATCTGGAATACCATGAATCATGGAAGTATGCAGTTGAGTACCTCAAACAGCTTGGAACCATTTTGTTTGAAATACAGGAAGGTGAAGAAGAAAAAAGAGCACAGGATGTTATCGGAATTGTCCAGAAGCATATTAATGACAACCTCCATCTGCAGGATGAAGTATCTCTTATAAGGCTTGCTGAAATAGTATATTTCAACCCATCCTATCTCTCCCGTTTATTTAAGCAGGTAACGGGGACAAACCTGTCCGACTACATCAGTGACTGCAGGATAAGAAAAGCGAAAAAACTGCTGGAAAACCCTGATTTCAAGATTCATGAGATTTCCGAAGCAGTGGGTTATTTGAGTGCGACAAATTTTGCACGCTTCTTTAAAAAAGTTACATCCATGACTCCTCAGGAGTATAGAGATTCAAAACTCATCAAGTAAAGAGATGATTTGAAAGTAAAGATATGAATATTGTTCGGTGATATTGCCGCCCTTATAATTTAAATGTAGATACTGATTTATTAAAAACATAAGCTCTACATAAAGGAGGAGGCAATTATGATCAGCGCAAAAAAGCTGAGGCAACTACCTCTGCATATCATGGTTATACCAGGGGTCATCATAACATTAATTTATCACTATATTCCTATGCTGGGGATTATTATGGCTTTCCAGAAATTTGTTCCTGCCAGAGGATTTTTCAGGTCAAAATGGGTGGGACTGGACAATTTCCAGTACATGCTGAATTTGCCGAATATCAAGTCAGTAATATTTAATACGGTATTCATATCTTTCATGAAAATCATCGTCGGTCTTATAGTTCCCGTAGTGTTTGCATTGCTTCTCAATGAAATGAGAAGAGAACGTTACAAGCGAACTTTACAGACAATCATCTATTTTCCTTATTTTCTATCGTGGGTAATCCTTGGAGGAATATTGATTGACGTACTTTCACCTTCAAACGGCATTGTCAATCAAATACTCGGCCTGTTTGGAATAGAGCCTGTCTTTTTCCTGGGGGACGCCAAATGGTTCCCGTATACACTGGTTTTAACAAACACCTGGAAGAGTTTTGGATATGATACCATTGTTTATCTTGCCGCTCTTACAAGCATTGACATGGCTTTGTATGAAGCCGCATATGTGGATGGTGCGGGACGGTGGAAACAAACCCTGCACGTTACCATACCTGGAATACTTCCAATAGTTACACTTATGACTGTGCTTGCACTCGGAAACATATTAAATGCCGGTTTCGACCAGGTGTTTAACCTCTATAGCCCTCAGGTTTACAGCTCGGGAGATATTCTTGATACCCTGGTTTATAGATTAGGTCTTGTTGATGCACAGTACAGTGTGGCAACTGCTGTGGGTCTGTTTAAATCGGTAATATCATTTGTACTTATATTAATTTCTAACAAGCTGGCCAATACGTATGCCGGATATAGAATATTCTAGGGAGGATGGGGTAATATGAAGAATTATTCAACTTTAGGCTCTAGAGCATTTAATATATTTAACTATGTATTTCTTAGTCTGGTAGCTTTCGGATGTCTTTTACCGTTAATTAATGTCCTGGCAGTTTCATTCAGTTCCAAATCAGCTGCGGCAGCAGGTTTTGTTAAACTTTGGCCCGTTGATTTCACACTGGATTCTTATGCTTTTGCTCTTAAAAAACAGGAATTCCTGGCAGCCTTTTTGGTTTCTCTTAAAAGAGTAGGCCTGGGCTACATTGTAAATATGGTTTTGACCATATTTATTGCCTACCCGTTAGCCAAGGAAAAGTCGGAGTTTTCCGCAAGAAATATATATGCCTGGTTCTTTATTGTCACAATGCTTTTCAGCGGCGGTCTCATACCAACTTATATGATTGTAAGATATACCGGCCTGATGGACTCCATATGGGCGCTGGTTATACCTAATGCAGTACCTGTATTCAATGTTATCCTGTTGATGAATTTCTTCAGGGGATTGCCGAAGGAAATTGAAGAAGCTGCATTCATAGACGGCTGTGACTACTGGAGAACTCTTTTCAAAATTATATTGCCGCTTTCACTGCCTTCCATAGCTACTTTGTCACTGTTTGTACTGGTTGGACACTGGAACGGATGGTTTGATGGTCTCATCTATATGAATTCAACCTCCAAATGGCCGCTCCAGAGTTATTTGAGATCAATTATCATAAATGCCGACACTATGATGAGCGCCAGTGACGAAATTGCAACAATGAGGAATGTATCCAACAGAACCTTTAATGCAGCCCAGGTGTTCCTGGCGGCAGTTCCGGTACTTGCGGTGTATCCGTTCCTGCAGAAGTACTTTATGAAAGGTCTCGTAATGGGAAGCGTTAAAGGTTAACCTCCTGTATTCGCCTTATAGCGGTAAAGGATATAAATTTTCATCACTTTTTGTGCCTTGAGCACAGAGAAAGGAATGATAGTTAATATGACTTTCACTGGGGAATTTCATAATAATGTGTGGGGAGATATTGGAAATAATTTATACAAGAATCCCGTTCTCAATGCCGACTATTCAGACCCGGATGTAATCAGGGTAGGCAGTGATTTTTACATGGTCTGCTCGGATTTTCACTACATGGGAATACCGGTACTGCACTCAAAGGATCTGGTAAACTGGACAATTGTCGGTCAGGTGTATAAGCAGCTGAATATTCACAGCAGATATGATGAGATGGATGGCTACGGCAAGGGAAGCTGGGCGCCTGCTCTCAGGTATCATGACGGACGTTTTTATGTCTACTTCTGTACTCCTGATGAAGGTTTGTATATGAGCAGTGCGGAGCAGCCGCAAGGCCCATGGACTGCCTTGCATGAGGTGAAAAGGACTGCCGGCTGGGAAGACCCGTGCCCTTTCTGGGACGATGACGGTAATGCCTATCTTGGACACAGTACGGTGGGAGCGGGACCCATTATAATTCACAGAATGAGCGCAGACGGTAAGCAGCTTCTGGATGAAGGAGTTATAGTCTACATCGGAAAAATAGCAGAAGGAACTAAAATTTATAAAAGAAATAACTATTACTACCTTGTTATTCCTGAAGGAGGAGTTGAAAAAGGCTGGCAGGCTGTTTTAAGATCCCGGAACATATACGGTCCATACGAGAGGAAAGTTGTCCTGGAGACCGGCAAGACGGATATAAACGGACCTCATCAGGGAGGTCTGGTGGAGCTGGAATCCGGGGAAAGCTGGTTCATGCATTTTCAGAGCGCAGGTGCGTTAGGTCGTGTGTGCCATCTGCAGCCGGTGACGTGGGTGGAGGATTGGCCGTTGATGGGGAATGAAGGTGAACCGGTCACTATATATAACAAACCAAATGTAGGTAAATTTTATCCCATGACATTACCCCAGGCCTCTGATGAGTTCGATACGCCCGAACTTGGGCTCCAATGGCAGTGGAATCACAATTCCGTCCGGGGAAAGTGGTCTCTTGCCCTGAGACCCGGATACCTGTCATTGACCGCTATGAAGGCGGACAATATTTATAAGGCAAGAAATACACTTACTCAAAAGCTGATGGGGAACTTTGGAGCTATAACCGTAAAAATGGACACCCGGCATATGCAGGCCGGACAAACGGCCGGCTTATGCTATCTGGGGGGAAAAGAGGAAAACTGGATAGGAGCCGCAGCTGCAAATAATTCCTGCCGGATTAAAGCTGTAACAGGGGGCATTAGCTATTATGGACCTAATGTTAAGGCCGGGGAAGTATGGTTCAAAACCATATTAGATCTGGACGGTAAAACGGAGTTCTATTTCAGCATTAACGGATGTGATTTCTATCAGCTGGGCGGGAAATGTGTGCTTAAAGAGGGCTTCTGGAAGGGCGCAAGAGCAGGCATCTTCAGCTATAACACCGATGATGGGGCCGGTAGAGCAGATTTTGACTATTTCCACTATGATGTATTTAAGTAAGAGATATCAATTTTTGTTTCAAAATGCTAATCAAAGTAAAGAGATGAATTGAAAGTAAAAATATGAATATTGTTTGAAGAACTTAGGGGTCCTATAATAAAGTTGAGGCCTCAGTAAACAAATAAAATCGGAGGGAACTTATGAAAAGAATTTCTTTAACCCGACTAGCAGCTCTTTCATTAGCAGCTGTGATGACAGTTTCAATGGCAGCCTGCGGCAGTAATGACAGCAAAACCGGCGAAGCAACTTCAAGCGGTTTTTCAGCCGCTTCCTCAACTGCAGCAGCCGATCAAAAACCCGTAGATCCTTTAGCAAAATACACACCTGAAATCGATTTAACAGCATGGAGATATCTCAATAACGGTATTGAATTTGCACCCGGTGATACTATTGACAACAATGTCTGGATAAAACATTACAAAGAAGACTACGGTATTAATCTTAAGTATGCTTGGACTGTTCCGGAAGAACAGTTTGATCAAAAGTTGAATATATCTGTTGCTTCAGGAGACCTACCCGATATTATGTGGCTTAGAAACAAACAGTTGATTGAGTTGGCTGAAAACGACATGCTCTATGATTTGACAGATTTATATAAGAACAACACCTCAGACTTTGTAAAAGGTATATTAGGGCAGGACAAGGCAAGCTTTGATTCTGCAAAAATAGACGGTAAACTCATGGCAATACCAAGCACGGCATCATCAGTCGACAATCTGCAGATTCTCTATATGAGAGCTGACTGGCTGAAAAACCTTGGTCTCCAGGTGCCCAAAACCTTACAGGAATTGTACGCTGTAGCAGAGGCATTTACAAAGAACGATCCTGACAAGAACGGTAAAAATGATACCATCGGTCTTGCACTGGTTAAAAACTTCCTTGATGTAAATAACAAGCATGCATCTGCAGCAGGTCTGTTTGCAGGTTACCATGCCTATCCGAGGAGATGGGTAAAGGATGTGTCGGGAAATGCAGCATATGGTTCAATCCAGCCCGAAGTTAAGACAGCATTGCAGGAGTTGCAGAATATGTATAAGGCCGGTCTTTTGGACAAGGAATTTGGTGTAAAAGACAGGGCTAAAGTTACAGAAACAGTATCAGCCGGTAAGGTTGGTATTACCTATGGCGGATTATCCTCACCAGGCGCCTTCCTGAAGGATAATGCAATCAATGATCCTAAAGCAGATTGGCAGGCAATCGAGCTGGTGTCAACAGACGGCAAGCCGGCAATGCCTGTTACCTCAATGCCGGTTTCAAGGTACTTTGCAGTTAATAAGAACTGCAAAAATCCTGAAGCAATTATGAAATTCCTTGAAGATACTTGTATAGGATACCAACCAGGCAATTCGCCGGAATTAAAGGCAAGAAATGATAAATTTGGTGTAACTCCGGATGGTATAGCCGTATGGCAATACCAATTGGTATCGGTTGAGCCGGCTCTTAAAAACCTTAACGCTCACAATAACGTAATAGAAGCTATCCAGAGTAAGGATACTTCAAAATTAAATTCCGAGGAAATGGGTTACTATGAAAAAATTCAGAAATCTCAGGCCGGAGACAGACAATTCTGGGGTGATGAGAGAATATTCGGCACACCTTCCAGCAGTGATGTTATAGGTAAATATGTTGACAGCAACAACCTGTTGACAAATCTCTTCTATGGTGCTCCAACCGATACTATGGTTGAAAAGCAGGCAACCCTTGAAGCTATGGAAGATGAAGTATTTACAAAAATTATTATGGGCGAATCAATCGATTCCTTTGATAAATTTGTTTCAGACTGGAAGAAACTCGGCGGAGACCAGATTACAAAAGAAGTTAACGAATGGTATGCACAGGTTAAGTAATAGTATGTACTTATAATTAATATGTATAAGGTGGAGGGTGCGGCTGATTCAGCCGCATCCTTTTATTAAAAAGGTACCCCCTATTTGACAATGTACAATACGTTTTTGAGTGGTCAATTTGCCCTGCGGCTGCGTTAAAGCCGCTTGAAAGGCACAAAGCCTTACTGCACGCCGTTTGCCTTGCCGCAAGGCAAGGACGACGACAAAGAAAAGTGGCAAAATAGCCGGCGTGAGGCGTGTTATACATTGTCAATAGAGGGTAAGGGGACATTATGCAAAAGACCGACTTCAAAAAGAGCTCAAATAAAATAAACCGGTATGCATTGGTTACTCGCAATAATCCGGTACTTGAAGCACCGGATACAAAAGCTCCCTTAACGGTGGGGAACGGCGAATTTGCTTTTACTGCAGATATTACAGGACTGCAAACCTTTCACGGCCAATACTGCTATTTTCCCTTATGTACAATGACACAGTGGGGGTGGCACTCCTTTCCTGTTGAGAGAGATTATTCAAAACTGATGCTTAAACAATATGAAACCTATGGCAGGCTGGTGGGCTATGCCGCAGATGACAAGGGTCAGGAACAATTATACAAAAATCTGAGAGAAAATCCGCACCGCCTTAACCTGTGTAATATTAAACTGAACCTGAAAGAAAACAACAGGACGGCAGTCCTGTCAGACTTAAAGAATGCAAGGCAGAAACTGGATTTATGGAAGGGTATGCTGCAATCAGAATTTACGGTATTTGATGAGGCCGTCAGGGTGGAGACCTGCGCCGACCCGGATTTTGATGCGGTAAGTGCCAAAATCGGCTCGGAGCTGGCTTCATCAGGAAGGCTGGAGGTGGTATTTGCCTTCCCATACGGGAGTCCCGAAAAAAAAGCATCGGATTGGGGGCGGGAAGAAGCGCATAAAAGCGAGATGGTTCTTTCCTGCTCCGACCGGGTTATTATCAAAAGAACTTTGGACCGGGACGTGTATTATATTGACATTGTATTTGGTCCACATGCAAGAATAGAGCAAACAGGCCGCCACCAGTTCACCCTTTCATCAGTGGATAATTCAAGCGAAATTTCCTTTACAGCGGGCTTTACTGCTCAATTTCCAGCAAATGTGCCAAAGAATTTTTATGAAACCAAAATCCGCTCCTCAACCCACTGGGGAATTTTCTGGAGCAGGGGCGGAGCCGTTCAGCTGGACAACTCTTCCGACAGCAGAGCAGCCGAACTGGAAAGGAGAATAGTTCTTTCACAATACCTGACAGCAGTTCAGTGCAGCGGAACTACTCCACCGGCTGAGACAGGACTTGCCTGCAACAGCTGGTACGGGAAATTCCATCTGGAAATGCACTACTGGCATGCGGCACAGTTTACGCTTTGGGGAAGGCCTCAGCTGCTGGAAAGGAGCCTTGACTGGTATCTGGGCATATTGCCCCAGGCAAGGAAGGATGCTGAAAATCAAGGATATGAGGGCGCCAGATGGACAAAGATGAGTGATTCCGGCGGACTTAATGCGCCTTCGAGTATAGGAGTCCTTCTGGTATGGCAGCAGCCGCATCCGATTATGCTTTCGGAGCTTTGCTACAGGGCCTGTCCGGATACCGAAACATTGAAAAAGTACCGCAGCCTTGTGATGGAGAGTGCTGATTTCATGGTTTCCTTTCTGCATTTTGACACCGGAACCGGCAGATATGTTATGGGCCCCCCTCTCATACCTGCGCAGGAGACACATGCACCCGAGGATACCATGAACCCGGCCTATGAGCTGGAATATTTCCGCTGGGGACTTAAAACAGCAGTGGAATGGCAGCGGCGTCTCGGGGAGACACCAAACCCCCGGTATCTTGATGCAGCAGCCAGGTTGTCTGCACTTCCTGTAAGGGATGGTGTGTATCTGGCCCATGAGAACTGTCCGGAAACCTTCACCAAAGCACCCTTTAACCAGGATCATCCCTCCATGCTCGCGGCATTGGGAGTTCTTCCCGGAGAGACAGTGGACAGGGAGATAATGGCGAACACGTTAAAGAGAGTTCTGGAATGCTGGGATTTTGATTCCATGTGGGGCTGGGATTTTGCAATGATGGCCATGTGCTGTGCCAGACTTGGTATGGCATCATTTGCAGTAGATCTGCTGCTGGCGGATAAACCTAAAAACACCTATGCTTTAAACGGTCATAACTCCCAGGCCGACAGGGAGGATCTCCCGCTTTACCTGCCCGGCAACGGCAGTCTGCTGCTGGCCGTGGCCATGATGGCAGCAGGTTGGGAGGGTGACGGAGGAAAACCTCTGCCGGGCTTCCCGGACGATGGCAGCTGGTGTGTTGAGGCAGAGGGCTTGCTGAAATATATTTAGTCTTAAAGATAATAGGAGGAGTTGCGTAAATGAAATATGATAAGAATAATCTAAACATTGCCTATATCGGAGGCGGTTCAAGAGGCTGGGCATGGAACCTGATGAAGGACCTCGCGGTGGATAGGGAAATATCAGGTTCGGTGAGGCTGTATGATATTGATATGGAAGCGGCAAAAGCAAACGAAAAAATAGGAAACATGCTTTCAGCCCGTGAAGATGTACCCGGAAAGTGGCAGTATAAGGCGGCGGAAACTCTGAAAGAGGCACTTGCCGGTGCGGATTTCATTATAATATCCATTCTTCCCGGTACTTTTGAGGAAATGATGTCAGATGTCCATTTACCCGAGGAATATGGAATATATCAGTCAGTTGGCGATACTGTCGGACCCGGAGGTCTTGTAAGGGCATTAAGGACAATCCCAATGTTCGTTGAAATTGCGGAAGCCATAAAAACATATTCTCCCGAGGCCTGGGTTATTAACTACACAAATCCCATGACCCTTTGCACAAAAACCCTCTATAAGGTATTTCCGGAAATAAAGGCATTCGGCTGCTGTCACGAAGTATTTTCAACACAAAAGCTTATGGCGGCAATGCTGAAAGATATTAGGGGAATAGAAGGCATCGGCAGAGAGGAAATAAAGGTAAATGTCATAGGCATCAACCATTTTACATGGCTCAACAGTGTATCCTGTAAAGGAGAGAACCTGCAGCCGCTGTACAGGCAATTTACCGGAAAATATGCCGAAGAAGGTTTTGCAATCGAGGTGGAAGCTGATACGGTACGCAACGGCTATTTTAACAGTGTTAACAAAGTAAAATTTGATCTCTTCAGGAGATATGGACTTGTTGCTGCCGCAGGCGACAGACATCTGGCGGAATTTTGCCCGCCATGGTATCTGAAGAATCCGGAGACAGCGGCAGAATGGGGCTTTGGCCTGACTCCCGTAAGCTGGAGAGTTAAAGATTTAAAGGACAAGATGGAAAAAAGCCGTCGCCTGCTAAAGGGTGAAGAGCAAATGGAGCTCAGGCACTCCGGTGAAGAAGGAATAAAACAAATTAAAGCATTGCTAGGTTTGGGTGATCTCGTAACTAATGTAAACCTTCCCAATATGGGTCAGATACAGGGCCTGCCTGCAGGAGCAGTAGTGGAAACCAATGCCGTATTTTCCCGGAACAGCATAAGGCCGGTAAGTGCAGGCCGGCTGCCCGATGAAATATACAGTCTTGTTATAAGACACGTTATCAATCAGGAAACTGTTATAAAGGCTGCCTTCTCCAAAGATAAAGACCTGGCTTTTAAAGCCTTTGCAAATGATCCCCTGGTAAATACAGGCATCAGAGATGCCAGAAAATTGTTTGAAAGAATGCTGGCAAATACTGAAGCATACCTGCCGGGCTGGGAAATTGAAAAATAGTATAACAAAAGAAAAATTTATTACTTTTAATATGCTGAACCTGCTAGTATAATAAAGCATAGTCTAATAGGTGATTATTTTACTGTTGGCTATGCTTTATTTTACTGAAACGGAATTATTGAAGGAGAAGAAAACTATGGAATTTACAATCGGATTAACAGGTGAAGCATCAGTTATGGCAGACAGCAGTAATTCTGCCAAGACAATGGGCAGCGGGGCGCTGGAGGTTTTTGCTACACCCTCCATGATAGCACTTATGGAAAAGGCAGCTACCAATGCTCTTAAGGAACTCATGCCGGCAGACAGTTCTTCGGTGGGAACAATGATAAATGTCAAACACTCAGCGGCCACACCAATGGGGGTAAAGGTAACAGCAAAAGCTGTACTGACAGAGGTTGACGGAAAACGTTTGGTTTTTACAGTCGAAGCCTTTGATGAAAAGGACAAAATCGGCGAAGGCCGTCATGAAAGATTTATTATTAATATAGAGCGTTTTATGGCAAAAACCAACGGAAAAATATAGTAAAAGCTGTTGACTGGTTTTTGGATTTATGGTTTAATAAACTCAAAGTCAATATTTTTATCCTTATCAAGAGAGGTGGAGGGAATGGGCCCTATGAAACCCGGCAACCACATTTAACCATGTACGGTGCCAATTCCTGCAGGCATACTGCCTGGAAGATGAGGGGTGATCATTATATTATATAAGATAAATGACAAACCTCGAAAGAGGTTTTTTTATTGCCTTGAAATGGATAAAAACTGACCTCATGCTAAATATTATAAAATGGAGGTATCCAAAAATGTCAAAGAGACTATTTACATCGGAATCAGTAACGGAAGGGCATCCTGATAAAATCTGCGACCAGATTTCAGACGCGGTACTGGATGCAATATATGAACAGGATCCCCAGGCCAGAGTGGCTTGTGAGACAGCTGTAACAACCGGTATGGTGCTGGTTATGGGCGAAATTTCAACTCAGTGTTATGTTGATATCCCCAAGGTTGTAAGAAATACAATCAAGGAAATAGGATATGATAGAGCAAAGTATGGCTTTGACAGTGAGACCTGTTCAGTGCTTACTTCAATTGATGAACAGTCGGCCGATATAGCTATGGGAGTTGACAAGGCGCTGGAAGCCAAGACAGGAGAAATCAGCGAAGCTCAGATCCAGGCAATTGGAGCAGGTGACCAGGGTATGATGTTCGGTTTTGCATGCGATGAAACACCTGAATTGATGCCAATGCCAATAACATTGGCACACAAGCTTTCCAAAAAGCTGAGCGAGGTTCGAAAGAATGGAACGCTGGATTACCTAAGACCTGACGGAAAGTCCCAGGTGACTGTTGAATATGATGGAGACAGGCCTGTAAGAGTGGATACAATAGTTATTTCAACACAGCATGGCCCTGATGTAAGCCATGAAATCATAGAAAGAGACATGCTGGAGTTCGTAATAAAGCCTGTTATTCCTGCTGATCTGCTTGATGCCAATACCAAGTACTTTATCAATCCTACAGGCAGATTTGTAGTCGGAGGCCCTCAGGGTGACTCCGGATTAACCGGAAGAAAAATAATAGTTGATACCTACGGTGGATACGCCAGACATGGCGGCGGTGCTTTCTCTGGAAAGGATCCGACCAAAGTTGATCGTTCTGCGGCATATGCTGCAAGATATGTTGCCAAGAATATAGTTGCCGCGGGCATAGCAAAAAAATGTGAGGTTCAGCTTGCATATGCCATCGGTGTTGCAAAGCCGGTATCAGTTTTAGTTGATACCTTTGGTACGGCAGTGATTCCGGAAGAAAAGATTTCCCAGCTTGTTAACAAGCACTTTGACCTCAGGCCGGCCGGAATAATCAAAACTCTCGATTTGAGAAGGCCGATATTTAAAAAGACTGCTGCTTACGGGCATTTCGGAAGAAATGACGCAGATTTTACCTGGGAGAAAACAGATGTTGCCGAAATACTTAAAAAAGAAGCCGGATTGTAAAATCAGCAATACCGGTGAGCACTAAAAACTGAAAGAAGCAAATTTCTTGGAGAGTGTATTTTCAGCCGGAAGGCAGGAAAAACACTCTCTTTTCATGATCATATTATGTATGATTGACAAAAATTTATTTCTGCATATTTTCTCTTTCCTGTTCATTAATACTAAAATATTATGGCAGGGTGCAGCATATAATATTATTGAAAAATAATATTATAACTTATTTTTATAAAATAACCGACGAGAAAAATACTAAAATAAAGAATGGGAGCGGATAAGCGATGTAGATTTTAGCATTTTGATCAAATTCAGCGGTATTTTACTTTGTGCGGTTTGACACCTTAATAAAAATATTGTAAATTATTAATAAAAATGTAACAGGGGGGGTTAATAATAGTATGGACGATAATCCTGAGGGTACGTGTAATTATAGTACTGTGTTCCGCTGGATATTATTTAATAAGAAAATAATTAATAAAAAGAGCTATTTTAGAAGACCCTGACAGTCCTTACCTTGGATTGGTGTGTCTTTTTTTATTACCTTGAAAATCATATTTTTTATTAATTCTATTAAGTTTATTCAGATGGAGGATTGAATAATTTGTTTACCGAAATTTTTATATTAATAATACTTGTAATAATGAATGCTTTTTTTGCAGCTTCAGAGATTGCATTGATATCTTTAAATGATAACAAGATACGTTTGCAGGCTGAAGATGGAGACAAAAAAGCAAAAATTTTACAGAATCTTTTGACCGAGCCAAGCAAATTTTTGGCTACAATTCAGATAGGAATCACTCTGGCAGGGTTTTTAGCCAGTGCATTTGCATCGGAAACCTTTGCCGAACCGCTGGTTAAGTTCCTGGTATCAGTTGGGGTACCAATACCTGAAGTTTGGCTTAAAACTGCATCAATGCTGGTAATAACCATGATATTATCATATTTTACACTGGTATTGGGTGAGCTTGTACCAAAAAGGCTGGCTATGAAAAAAGCTGAGCCTATCGCCAGATTCGTAGCCAGTCCGCTGCAACTTCTTTCCGTTATAACTGCACCGTTCGTAAAGATGCTGACTGTCTCAACCAATTTTTTTGTCAGACTTTTCGGGGTTGATCCCAATGCCGAAGAAGATCAGGTTACTGAAGAAGAAATCAGGATGATGGTTGATGTAGGAGAAGAAAAAGGTGCCATACATGTCAGCGAAAAAGAGATGATAAACAATATCTTTGAATTCAATAATAAGACAGTTTCCGATATAATGACGCACAGGACGGATATTGCAGCATTGCCTATAGATGCAGGTTTGAGGGAAGTTATTGATTTTATCAATAACGAAAAGTACTCCAGAATACCGGTATATCAGGATAACATAGATAATATAGTAGGAGTAATGCATTCAAAATACGTTTTTAAATTTGTTACCAATGATGATACAACAAACTTCAGCTTAAAAGAATTGATCAGGCAGCCTTACTTTGTGCCCGAATCCAAAAGGACTGATGAGCTTTTTAAAGAGCTTCAGCAAAACAAGACACATATGGCAATAATCATTGACGAGTATGGCGGCTCGGCGGGGATTGTTACACTTGAAGATTTAATTGAAGAGATAGTAGGTAATATATTTGATGAAGATGATGATGAAGAAAAGGAATTGGAAAAAATCGACGACAACACATTTATTATAAAAGGGTCAATCAGCCTTGATGAGGCTCAGGAGATTCTTGGAGCAACTCTGCCGGTTGATGACTATGAAACTCTGAGCGGATTTATTATCGGGCAAATAGGCAGAATTCCTGAAAAAGGAGACGAACCCACCATAGAGTTTAATGAGCTGGTATTCAAAGTGGAAGAGGTGGAGGAAAAAAAGGTGTCAAAGGTAAAAGTCTGCCGGGCTCTGTAACACATACCCGCTACACTTCATAAAATATGGTACGACATATTTTGGGGAGTGATAAATATGGGTATAGACTACGCAATGCTTTCACTTCTGGCCATATTTGGACTTATTAGTCTGTTTTTGGATATCTTTAAATTAATGGGCAGGAAAAAATACTTTGTAGAAAAAGCAAATCTTGTTCTCCTGGTTAACGACCAGGAGCAGAACATAGAAGGACTGGTCAGAGATGCGATGGAAAGCAAGTTTGTACGAAATATAGCCATAAACGGCAATTTTATAGTGCTAGATATGAACTCAAAGGACGAAACCTTAAAGTTATTGAAAAAGCTCGAAAATCAATTCCCGCTTTTGGAGGTTTGTTCCTTTGAGGATAGGGATTGCATATTCTATAAAAACAAAAATTAATAAATATGGGCCCTACATAAAAATCAGAAATCCCTCAACGGTGTATAAATCACCGCTGAGGGATTTCTTTGGCTGAGGGGAATTTATATCTTTATATTTGGACTAATTCTTGATGGTGCAGTCAAAATACGATATTATTTATAGTGAAAAGTAAGGTGGTTTTATTTAATTGCTACAATTTTACAGTGTGTACGTGGTTCGGCTATTGAGCACACAGATGGAGATGTTATGGCAATAGGGCAGTTTCAACAGCAAAGATGGTCTTTTGACAGTTATGCCGTAGGTACGAACATAAGCATAATCGGAAGATTTGATTATAAAATATATGAAAACTCGGAAAACGGTTATAAAATCTATACCTTTGACATTGAGAGAATAATAGATGAAGACGGTTTTGAACACGAAGCTGCCGATCAGATAAGTGTAACGGGTTATTATGAAGTCAATGAGCACTGTGCTGTACTGCCCAGCAAGGTAACGGGTACGGTGGCTGCCTATAGAGGAGAAAAACAGCTTAAGGCTGATACTGTGGAATTCATCGAGCCTGCTACCGATGAAGGGATAATATCCTTTCTTTCCTGCGGAATAATAAAGGGAGTGGGCGAAAAGACCGCAAGAAACATAGTATCAGGCTATAAGTCCGGTTCGGGCTATGTTGAGGGCTTTGGAAGCAGAACCCTTGAGATAATAAAAGACGAGCCTCTGGCTCTGACCAGGATAAGAGGAATTTCACCCGATAAAGCCAGAATAATTCATGATTCCTATATGGAAAACATGGAATATCAAAATATCATGATATTTTTTCAGAAGTTTGGAGTATCTTCTGCCAAAGCCATGAAAATATATAATACCTTCAAAGGCACATCCATTGCCATAGCTGAACAGAATCCCTATATGTTTGCAAATATCAGGGGCTTTGGCTTCAAGAGCTGTGATGAAATCGCGAAAAAACTGGGTATTGATCCTCACTCCATATTCAGACTTGAGTCGGCGCTTAAAAGTGTACTTGAAGCCGCAGAAGCCGATGGGCACTGCTATCTTTTCAAGGACAGGCTGTTGGAGATGACAGCAAAGGCATTAAGCGATGAAAAAGATACCATATCGGCAGCCGAGCTGGAAGAAGCTTATGTCAGAATGGTTAAGACCGGCAACTTCATAAGCATAACCTACTCGGAAAACCAGGAAAACTTCGAAGCTGTGTATACCAGGGAAATGTATAAAATGGAGTATGAAACTGCCGTTGCCATCAAGGAGATAGCGCGCTGCCAGCCCGATGTACGAATGTGTCATGTTGATAAGCTGATTGAAGAATTTGAAGCCATCCGTGGCTTTGAACTTGAGAGTATGCAGAAGGAAGCCGTTAAGGCGGTTTTTGATACAAATATGCTCATACTGACCGGTTCGGCAGGAAGCGGTAAAACTACAACTGTTGAATGTATGATATATGTTCTTCAGAGATATTTTGAAAATCAGGAGGAGATGAGCTTCATGCTGGCGGCACCCACAGGAAAAGCCGCAAAAAGGCTCACAGAGATAACGGGTTTTGAGGCTATGACTCTTCACCGCCTGCTGCAGTTTTCATATGAAAACAAAGGCTTTTTTTACAGGCAGGGAAATGAACTGCCTTATGATTTGATTGTAGTTGATGAAAGCTCGATGTTAAGCGTGGACCTTGCACATGCACTGTTTACTGCCATTTCGCCCGGCACCACGGTGGTTATGATCGGGGATACACAGCAGCTCCCGTCAGTGGGCGCGGGCAATGTGCTGGACGACATGATCAGGAGCGGAATCATCAGAACGGTAAAGCTGAATGTTATAAAGCGCCAGGCTGACGGATCAGGCATTATATCCAATGCAAACAGGATTATTAACGGCGAAATGCCGGAAAATATAAATGAAAACAAAGATTTCTTCATAATAG
Organism: Bacillota bacterium; assembly: GCA_023386445.1. Taxonomy (GTDB): domain Bacteria; phylum Bacillota; class Clostridia; order Acetivibrionales; family DSM-1351; genus Ruminiclostridium. The sequence goes on from JAEWJR010000054.1 coordinate 36,480, forward strand.
AGGAAGAGGATAAAAACCGGGTTATAAAAAAGACTCTCGAGGCATTGACCAGGCTGATGACCGGCTACAACTATACAATTGACGATGTACAGGTGATTTGTCCGCAAAAGACTTCTGAAATCGGGACCTACGAATTGAACAAAGCCATCCAGGAGCTTATAAATCCGGAAGGCGAAGGTAAGGCCGAAATAAAAAGAGGCAACAGCATATTCAGAGAAGGTGATAAAGTTATCCATCTTAGCAATAACTACGAATCACCTCATTATCATAAAGAGCCGCTTACCGGAAGGTATGTTGCTGAAGAAAACTGCGGTGTTTTCAACGGAGATATCGGAAGAATCATAGAGATATCCCAAATCAGCGAAACCAACGATGCTTCCGGTGATGACGACGTGAACAGTACAATTGCATCTGAAAAAAGAGTTGCGGTTCAATATGATGACTTTATTATAATTTATCAGATAAATGAACTGGAAGAGATAGATCTTGCCTACAGTCTAACCGTTCACAAGATGCAGGGTTCCCAGTGCGAAGCTGCCATCATTCTTTGTCATATGAGGAATTATATCATGCTTAACCGCAATCTGGGCTATACTGCCGTAACCAGAGCAAAAAAAATGGCTTGCATAATAGGACAGAAGAAAGCGGTAAGAGTAATGGTGTCCAATGTAAAAATAAATGAAAGAAATTCTATGTTTTGTGAACTGTTGAAAATATAGTCATATGTAAGAAACGGGTACATTATAGTATAAATATGGGAATAATGTAATATTGCATAACATAACAAACTGATGTAAAATGAAGTTAAGAATAATGGCGTTACATAAGTAGGAGGAGGGTATTTATCTGCCTGCTAGAGATTTTATTTCCTCCAAGGTGCAGTATCTGCAACAGTATATTATCACCGGGAAGTCCTGTCTGTATATGTGAGCCTTGCGCCCTGGATATGGATTATTTTAATAACCGGGTTAATTTGCTGAATTTGCCTGAAAACCATGAACCCTATTGTGATGGAATGATATGTGTAGGCAAATACTGTGATTCTCTGAAACATTCCTTGAGAAGATACAAGTTTGGAAATAAACCTTCATATTATCGCGCATTTGGTAAGCTGATTGCATTAAAAGTTCAAAATACCGAACAGCTGGGGAAGATAGATATTATAATTCCTGTTCCAATGCATAAGAACAGGCAGAAACAGAGGGGATACAACCAGGCAGCTTTGATAGCCGGGTATGCAGCCCGACAGTTGGGTATAAGGTTTGAAAACAATTTGCTTATTAAAACCAGGGAGACCAGGAACCAAAGCTTGTTAAGCAAGACAGAGCGGCTGGCCAATCTGGAGGGAGTTTTCAGGGTAGTTTCTCCTGGACGGGTTGCCGGCAAAAATATTTTGTTGGTAGACGATATTATCACTACGGGAAATACTGTCAACCAGTGCAGCAAGGCTTTAAAATATGCGGGGGCAGGCAGGGTCATTGCAGGAGTTATAGCCACAACAAGAATGGATACTGAGATTTAACCTATATATAGTATTTAGTGTTAGGGGGAGAAGCATATGCCAGATTTAAGAAATTGCAGACGTTGCGGGCGAATGTACAACTATATAGGAGGGCCACCTATTTGTCTGGATTGTAAAAATGCCGATGAAGAAGTTTTTAAAAGGATAAAGGAATACTTGTATCAATTTCCTGGAGCCACATTGTCTCAGGTTGCTTTGGACTGTGACGTAAGTGTGGAAAAAATCAAGATGTTCCTGAGAGAGGGACGTCTGGAAATTACAGATGGTGCAAATATTATTCTTGAGTGTGAAAGATGCGGTAAGTCCATTAAAACCGGCAGATTCTGCAATGAATGCCAGAATCAGCTTCACAATGATATTTCCGGATCATATGTAAAACCTGATAAGGACGAAAAGGATCTTAAGAAGCCTGGAGTAGGTATGAGGTACCTTAATAAAAACTTTTAGCTGGTTGTTGAAAGCCGGACTATAAATTTATGAATAATCTAACAGGGGATAATACCCCTGTTTTTTTGTTGTCTCTTTATTTCCGGGATGGTAAAGCTGTGTCTAATGTGCTTTTTGACATTTCCAATTATTAATTGAAAAGCAGTACTAAATAAATTTTTTAAATTGACGATAATAAATATAGTAGAATTTATTTTCTATTATTGTAATTTAGAAGGCAGGTGTGAAAAATGAAAATCACAGGTGATGTTTACAATGTTTCCAAGGTTTATGACTCTAAGAAGCCAGTTGGAAAAATTGAGAAAACCAGTTCTGTGGCTCCAAAAAAGGATGTAGTATCAATATCCAGCAATGCTATGGATTATCAGACCGTTACAAAGGCTCTCAAAGAAGTTCCTGATGTCAGGCAGAACAAGGTTGACGAATTTGCCGAGGCATACAAATCGGGAAGCTATGATGTAAGCGGCAGAGAAATAGTAGAAAAGCTTGGAAAATCCATTATTGATCAGAAAGCGTAATTATACAAAAAGCTTTTGCAGAATTCTTAAATCAAAAAGCTAAAGATAAAAATTTTTGACCTAATGAGATGCATAAATGTTCGGAGGTGTAAAATCAGATATGGAAACAGAATTAGTCAGACAGTTGATCAATATACTGAGCCAGGAAAATGATATATATGATACGCTTTACAAGATTTCCAACAATAAAAAGGAATTGATTATTGGCGGAAAAGTTGCTGAGCTGGAGAACATAGTGAAAATAGAGCAATCTCTCGTTATAAAGATCTCAAAACTGGAAGATAAGAGAGAGAATATCGTTGGAGAATTGTGCGGGTTATTAGGTCAAAAACCTGAAGATATTACAATTTCGTGGCTGACTGCAAGACTTGGGGAAATGGAAGCATCCCAGCTAAAGGTATGTCAGGAAAAAATGCTTAAAAGCATCAGTGCACTCAAGGATAATAATGAACTGAACTCAAAGCTTATAAAAACTTCGCTTGAGTACATTGATTTTTCAATAAATATGATGACAAGTATTGATGCTGTAACAAATAATTATGGCAGTACGGGACATTCGGGAGATACCAAAAAGAGAAATCTTTTCGATGTAAAACTTTAATTTATAAGATCTTAAATATTTCAAATGATATATTTTCAAAGCAATCTTTCTAATAGGGGGACCATCAGACATGGCAGTGGGTTTTTCAAGTTATGACATAGCACGTTCAGGATTATATGTCAGTGAAAGAGGTCTTGCAGTTACAGGACATAACCTTTCCAATGTTGATACAGTCGGATATACAAGGCAGCAGGCCATGATTGAAACAAGTCACTATATCACTGACTACGGCAAGAACGGCAAAATGTTTCAATATGGACTTGGAGCGGATATCCAGGAAACAAGACAGATCAGACATACATTTTTGGATAATATATACAGACAGGAAAACACCTCACTGGGTTACTGGGAAACCAGAAGCAAAACCTTTCAGGACGTGGAGGCCATATTAAATGATCCCATGGGAGACGGCCTTCAGCAAGTAATGAACCAGTTCTGGGATTCCTGGCAGGAGCTTACCAAGACACCTGAAAGCTTAACCACAAGAGCGTTGGTAAGACAGAGAGGCCAGGCGCTCACCTATTATTTTAATCATATAGGAACACAGCTCGACAAGCTGCAGGGAGATCTGAATTCGGAAATAAAGGTGCGGGTTGATGAAGTAAACGATGTTACAGGTCAGCTGGCAAAGCTTAATTATAAAATAGCAACCGAAGAAATAGGCGGGGACGCCGCAAACGATTACAGAGACCAGAGAAATGTGCTGCTGGACAGACTTTCAAAACTCTGTGATGCAGATGTTCTCGAAATGCAGGACGGACAGGTGGATGTTACACTTGGAGGCTATTACCTGGTATCCAAGGGAGCTTCAACCAATTTATACGTTGAAGCCAATCCAGAGCATGGCGAATATTTTTATCCCATGCTGCAGGGAACAAAAACCGAAGTCAATATAAAAGGCGGTATCCTCAAGGGCTTACTTGAGTCCAGAGGAGAGGTGCCCGGAATCAAGGGAAGTTATGAAAACGGAACTCCAAAAGAAAAGGTAGATATAACCTTTGCCATTGATACATCCTATGGCTCGGGCACAGGTGCCGATGAATATCTTTCCAAGCTGAGGGACACGATTGGCAAATATGTTACAGGCTTAAAAAATTCCGGTGTTGATTTTAATATACGGTTTGTGACTATGGGAACAGGTTCAACTGTCTTCAATGGTACGATGTATGACAAGAGCAATATAGATGCCTTCATAAGTGACACCGGGGGATTGGATACGTTGTGTGCCGAGACCGGCGATAGCGACGCAAGCTTCGGCGGATTGGTGGCAACTCTTGAGACTTTGAATGCCGGCGGAAATTTCAGAGAGGACGCCGCAAAAGTAACATTTGTACTTACCAATGAAAGTGTGGACGGTGATGACGGAACTCCGGCAGAAGCGGCCGGCTATATAAACAAATTAAAAGATATTGGAATGAGGACATCGGTAATAACCAGCAAGGATTATTTCAGTTTTGGCTTGGGAGACGCAACACCCGGTAAAGCCGAAATAGGCTGGAATACCATAGCAGCCGGTACCGGCGGAACCGTGTTTGATATCGGAACCGATGATTTCAATAATGTAGTGGAATTTATCAATGCCGATACCAGGAGAGCTGCTAATGCCAACAGCGGAAATATTCCAATTTCAAAGAATATTGTGTCGGATGTGAAGATAAAACTTAACGCAATGCTCAGCGGATTGTGCAAGGAAATAAATTACCTTCAAAAGTCGGGATTTACTCTTGACGGCCAGCCGGGAGTCAATTTTTTTGAACCTATAGATGATCTCTTTCCTATCCAGATGGGCAATATAAGGCTCAGTGATGCATTGCTGAGTGATAACGGTTTGAACAATATCGTGGCATCCGACGACAAGGATGCAAAAGGCGGAAATACCATAGCCAGACTGATTGCCAACCTCAGAGATCAGGACATAATGACCGATGTTACAGGGGTTGTCAGTGCTGACGAATACTACAGGGCGGTCATCCTTGATATAGGCAACGGAGGCTCGGAGGCCATGAAAACTGCTGAGAACCAGACGACCATAGTGCAGTCGGTAGATCAGCAGCGCAGTTCTATTTCAGGGGTTTCCATGGATGAGGAAATGGCCAATATGATGAAGTTCAAATTCGCATATGACGCTTCTTCAAGAGTCCTTAACATAATAGATTCAATGGTGGAAAACGTTATAATGTCCATGGGTAAGGTTGGAAGATAAGCAGCATATTAACCATTTGAAGAGTATTATTCATTAAAGTTTAAATAATAAGTATTTACAGAAAACAGGTGAAAAGATGAGACAGAGCTTTTTCGGTTTGAATATTGCATTAAGTGGTCTTTATACCGCTCAGAAAAATTTGAATACTGTAAGTCATAACATATCCAATGCAACAACTCCCGGATATTCCAGGCAGCAGAACGTACAAATTGCCTCCAGACCGCTTTCGCTTATGGATGGTACCGGTATGGCTGGCACTGGCTCTGAGGTCACAGGGGTAAACAGAATCAGGGATACCTATCTGGACTTTAAATATTGGAGTGAAAATACTGCCGGCGGGGAATGGAGCAAGAAACTGGAAAAGCTTTCGGAGCTAGAAGGCACGTTTAATGAACCGTCGGACAGCGGGTTTGTTAAGATAATGAATGATTTCTTTAATGCATATCAGGAACTTTCAAAAGATCCCTCAAGTTCGGCCGTCAGGGCACTGGTCAGAGAAAAGGGTGTAACCCTTGCCAAGTATATCAACAGTACAGCAACGCATTTTGAAAAAATGCAGGAAGATATAAACGATCAGATAAAAATAACGGTTGACCAGGTAAATTCACTGGCATCCCAGATTCAGCAGCTCAATAAGCAGATATATAGTTTTGAGATTCAGGGGCAGTCGGCAAATGATTTAAGGGACTCCCGGACACTTTTGGTAGATCAGCTGTCCAAGCTGGTAAATATACAGGCTACCGAAGTTTCCTACGGTAAACTGCCTAACGGACAAAATGACATTCATTTTCTTATAACCGTGAGCGGCAAACCGCTGGTGGATCATTACAATATAAGCAAGATGAAGGTTGAACAGAGAACAGACAAGCTCAATGCAGAAGATGTAGGAAACTTGTATGAGGTAAAATGGGAGGACGGTAATACATTAAAAGTTACCGGCGGAGAGCTCAGAGGACTGCTGGATGTAAGAGACGGCAAGGACGGAGCACCATCGGAGGATGGTTTGTCTACCACACCTATATATAAGGGGATACCGTATTATCAGAATAAATTAAACGAGTTTGTACGCACCTTTGCTCTGGCCTTCAATGAGGGCCTGACCAGGGATGAAACAGGAAACTGGGTTAATGGCACAGGGCACGTCGAAGGTTATGGGCTTGACACAGAGTTGAAGGATAGTGTCCCGCCATCCCAGAACATCAGGTTCTTCACCATGTTTGGAGACGGTGACAGACCAATATCCAGTGACAAGCTTGTGGATGGATTGACATTGTCAACACCGCCGGCAGTACCCACAGCAACAGAAAACGATCAGATAGTGGAGAGATATAACAGGATTACAGCCAAAAACTTTACCGTAGGCAGTGATGTAATGGACGATACTAATAAAATTGCTACCTCCGATACGCCGGGCGAAAACGGAAATATTAATGTGTTGAATAAGATAATGGGCATAAGATCAAATCAAAGCCTGTTTAAGGAGGGTGCACCCGAGGACTTTATGAAATCCCTGGTAGCTGGTCTTGGTATTGACACCCAGCAGGCCGAGAGATTGTCCAAGGGACAGACTGCCATTGTACAGCAGGTGGACAACAGAAGGATGTCGATTTCCGGAGTAGAACTGAATGAGGAAATGACAAATATGGTAAGGTTCCAGCAGGCATACAATGCCGCTGCAAAGATGATAACAACAATGTCTGAGGTATATGATACGCTTATAAATAGATTGGGAGTAGGCTAAACACTAAGGATTGACCAAGTCAAAGATATATGGAGGCTGCAATGAGAATTACAAATAATATGATGATTGCCAATATGACAAGGAACCTTGGCAATAATCTTACCAGATTGAATAATTACCAGAACCAGCTTGATACAGGCAAGAAAATACAGGTGCCCTCGGATGACCCGGTGGTTGCTGCAAGAGCCCTGAAGCTGAGAACGGATGTATCAAAGGTTGAGCAGTACCAGAAAAACCTTGGGGATGCGGGATCCTGGCTCGATGCCACAGATGTAACGCTGGGCAAAATAGGAGATGTTCTTCAAAAGGCCAGAGAACTTTCCGAGCAGGCGGCAAACGGAACAAATACTCCTGAAGAAACTCAGAAGATCGGTCTGGAGCTGAAACAGCTGAGGACCCAAATAGTTCACCTTTCCAATTCAACTTATGCAGGAAGATATATCTTCTCAGGTTATAAAACCGATCAAAAATTGATTAATGATGATGAATCCGATCCTAATTTCGGAAAATTTATGATAAATGTCAATTCTACCAGGGAAAAAATATATTATGAAATCGGTGTGGGCGACAGCATAAATATCAATATTGCAGGCGGAGATCTCTTCGACAGCGGAGGAAACGCTGCAAATCCGGGAAGTGGTGTTGCTGTGGCAGATACAGGGGATATTAAATATCCTTTAAATATTACTGCTGCGAATAATTCCATTACTGTTACTATTAACAATTTCGGTACACCTCAGACTGTAACGGCGGCTATTCCGGTTTCCAATCCACCTGCAGTTGAATATAATACATCTGTGCAGCTTGCGCAGGCAATAAAAACAGCTATAAATGCAGCTATAGTTCCAGATCCGGATCCAACGCTGCCAGCTGATCAGGGCATTGAGGTTTCTATTGGCAATAATATGATAGAAATTAAGACTCAAATCAAATCCGATACAGCGGCAGTTACTTTTGATGAAACCGGCAGCTTCCTGGCAAGTATTGGAACTAAAGCTCCTGTGACTACAACTGGAGACACCGGTGATGCACCTGATATGGTAAAGCTGTTTGACAATGTCATCGCAGATATGGATGCAGGAAACTATAAGCAGATAAGTGATTTTCTTGACGTTTTTGACCAGCAGATATCAAATGTTTTAAGATGCAGAGCCGATGTGGGAGCAAGACAAAACAGAGTGGATCTGTCCATTGACAGAATGGACATTGATCTGGTCAATTATACTGATATGATGAGTAAAAATGAAGATGTTGATGTTGCTGAAACTATAATGAATCTGAAAAATGAAGAAAATGTATACCAGGCTTCATTGGCGGGCGGTGCAAGAATAATTCAGCAGACGTTGGTAGACTTTTTAAGGTAGTTATTTCAAGTTAAATACGAAAATATTGCGTGTTAAATGTAGAAAATGGAAGACGGTAACACAAGGAGATATTAACATAAGACAGGTGGAATACTCAGCCTGTCTTGTATTATAGAAGGAAGAGGTTGGCCAATTAAAACTCCTTTATTCGCTGCATTGCGATAAAGGATAATTATTTAGATTACATAACATTTTGCGGCCACAAATGTGGCTCAAAGCCATAATATGGCTCATGGAGGTTGGCTTTTAAGACTTCACTTGCGTTGATGTTTGAAGCCAACCTGTGAATTTATGGCCGTGCGAAATATTCAAAGTATTTCACAATACTTTGAAAGCGCACATGGCCAATTAACCTCCTTTATTCGCCATATAGCGGATGAGGAGAACAAATTTCATTACAGTTTTGTGGCCGCTAAGCGGCTCATGGAGGTTAATATGGGGCTTGCAATCAACACAACTCCGGCCAGATATGAAATAAAAGTAACTCCGGCAAGGCTGGAGTGGAAAACCAGGAATGCCGATCTGAGGATAACTCAAAAACCCCCGCTGATAAAAATCGATACCGAGCAGCCTTTGCTTAAGATTGACCAGTACCAGTGTTTTGCGGAAGAGGGCCTTAAGAACAATATAGATCAGGCAAGGGATAGTGCTAAAAAAGGGTATGCAAATCTTATGAAATATATAGCAAAGGAAGCCCGGGACGGGGATGCCATGGCCCAAATAGGTCATAAGGCAAACATAATGCTGAATATCATCCGACAGGACTCCAGAAATATGCATGAGTTTGGCCTGGGCTCAATGCCCACGTCCAGACCTAAAGTGGAGCTTATAAGGGGCAGTTTGAAGCTTGAGGCTGAGGAGCGGAACAACCCGGGTGAAATTAACGGAGTATCGGGTAATTATACAGCGGGCGATATTAATTTCAGGTATATCCCCTGGAATGTTGATATGCGGATGTTATCATATGGTTCGATAGATGTTAAATATACTGGCAATAAAGTAAATACATATATATAAAAATGTAAATATATGTCTAAAAAGATAGAGTTTCTGGTGTACTTGAACAGCAAAAGCGTTATAATATTAATATAAAAAGTACATTTGTTGACGGAGGAGTATTATGTTTATTGAAACAACCCATTTTGGAACAATAGAGATAAACCAAGCTGATATATTGAATTTTGAAGAGGGAATAATAGGCTTTGAGGATGTTAAGAAATTCGGAATAATAGACAGTGAGGACCCTGAGTCGCCTTTCAAGTGGATACAGGCAGTTGATAAGCCTGAGCTGGCTTTTGCATTGGTAGACCCCTTTAAAATAAAGAAGGATTACGATTTTGACTTAACGGATGAGGAGGTTGAGTATCTTGGGGTCAAGGATGCCTCTGAAGTAATGGTGTTCTCCATTGTTGTGGTTCCCGAGGATATAAAAAAAATCAGTATGAACCTTAAAGCGCCATTAATCATAAATAAGTCAAATAATAAAGCTGCTCAGATAATTCTTGATACTGATAAGTACACAGTAAGACATTTAATATTGGATGAACTCCAGAAACAGGAGGTATAACAATGCTGGTACTTTCCCGCAAAAAGGATCAAGGAATAATCATTGGTGAAAATATTGAACTGACAATTATTGAAATACAGGGTGATCAGGTGAGAATCGGAATCAAGGCACCTAGAAACGTTTCCATCTATCGTAAGGAAATCTTCCTGGAAATTCAGAATGAGAACAAAAAGGCTGCAAGCACCGGTGTTGTGAAGCTTGAAGATATAATTAAAAATAGTTGCGACAATAATATAAATAAAGGTTAATGTAATTTACAATGAATATTATCAAACAAATACTGAATAGTAAATATAAGCACTATTAGCAGAAATTTTTTTATGTTAAATATCAAATAATAAAATTGAACAGTATAAAAAATGAATAACATTTAACTAAGAGGCTGTAGCAAAACAGTCCAAAAAACAGAGCCAAAATGACTGCAAAAGCAGGCAATTTGGCTCTGTTTTTTGGTATACTTGAATTGATGAAGAACACAATATACCATAAAAATTATGGCACAGGAAAACGTAATGTGCAACTGAAAATTGATGAGGCTTTTGCTGAGAAAGTAATTCCAGCGGACGACAGTGTGCGGCTCTTAGATGAAATTATGGAGGAGATGGATCATACCGCGCTTTTTAGAGCATACAAACGCACAGGCCGTCCCCCTGCAACAAATCCCATCACAATGATGAAGATCCTGGTGTACGCCAGTATGGAGGGCAATTATGCGAGCCGTGGGATTGCATCGTCCTGCAGTCGGGACATCAATTACATCTGGCTCTTAAATGGAGAAAAAGCACCCAATCACAGCGAGATCGCAAGGTTTCGGAGTAAACGGCTAATAGAATGTAGCGAAGAGTTCTTTTATCAACTGGTTAAAAAGCTGTCCGTGCTCGGTGAAATTAAATACGAGCACCTGTTTGTGGATGGAACAAAGATTGAGGCGAATGCAAACAAATACAGCTTTATCTGGAAAAAGAGTACGACGAAGTATGAGGCGCGCCTGCTTGCGAAGCTGGAGAATCTGCAGCCGGAGCTTTGCACCAGATACGATATTTTGGCGGACACGCCGGAAGAATTGCTCAGTGGGCTTGAAAGTCGGATAACAACGACCTTTGTACATGGCAGAGGCAAACGTAAAAGTGAGCTGCAAAGGGATATTGAGCTTTTGCGGGGACTGCTTTTCAGGAAAGACAAGTACACCAGATATCAGGAGACCTTCCAAGGGCGTAATAGCTTCTCAAAAACCGATCCGGATGCAACGTTTATGCACATGAAGGATGACCATATGCGCAACGCGCAGCTGAAACCGGGTTACAACATCCAGTTCGGGGTGGAGGGTGAATATATTACCGGTGTACACGTATCCAGTGAACGTAGTGATCAGCTTGCGCTCATTCCGCTGCTTCAAAAATATGGAGGCGCATCTGGGAAAAGGCTATAACGATGTGACGGCAGACGCAGGCTATGAGAGCGAAGAAAACTATACATACTTTGAGAACAGGGCAATCGAGTGCTACATTAAGCCTCAGAATTATGAACGGTCCAAAACGAAAAAATATAAAAGTAACATGGCACTGAGAGAAAACATGGGATATGATCCGGATCTGGATGAGTATAGGTGTCAAGCCGGGAAAAATCTCAGGTCGGTTTATGTAGGCAAAAGGAAGAGCAAGTCTGGATTTGAAAGTGAGATTACCTACTACGAGTGTGAGAGCTGTGAAGGCTGCCCGCATAAAAAGTCATGTACCCGGTCAAAGGGTAACCGAAAGCTTCAAGTTTCGAAGAAATTCATTGAACAGCGCAAGCAGTCGCTGGAGCGTATCACCAGCGAAAAAGGTATCCTGCTGCGGATGAACCGTTCCATCCAGGCGGAAGGAGCCTTTGGGGTCATGAAGCAGGACTACGGGTTCAGACAATTTCTGCTTCGCGGAAACAAGAAGGTCCTGACCGAGATACTTTTGGTAGCGATGGGCTACAACATCAATAAACTGCATAACAAGATCCAACAAAACCGTACCGGCAGACAATTGTTTGAAAAACTTACGGCTTAACGGTGATAAAAACGGAATATCTTACTACTCAGGGACAGGCTTGTAGGTCAATCCTCTTGTTATGTTGTCTCTTTTTTGGTAAAAACTTCTTTTTATATTACGTAAAGTTGCAATATCAGGGCACAAGAAAAGGCTGTAGCAATTTTTTGTTTTGCTACAGCCCCTTTTATTTGTCAACAAAAATAAACCCCCAGCTAAGCCGGACTGAGCCACAGGGCTTTAGCTTCAAGTGAAAAAAAAAAAAGCCTCCAATGTTAGATAGTGTAGGTTTGCAAACTACATTATAAAAACAAAGGAGGGTCCTCAATGGACAAGAATAATTTAGCACATACAACATGGAATGCAAATATCGGTGAATAACTTGCTTACTGACAAAACTGTTTTAATAACAGGCGGACAGGCTCTTTCGGCAAAACTTTTACAAAAACTATTCTGGAGAGATATGATATAGACAGGTATTGCAAAAGGAACTGGAAACAGATTTTGATAAAAACAAGACCTCCAGACTCAGATTTTTTATAGGAGATGTTAGGGATAAGGACAGACTATACAGGGCTTTTAAGGATGTTGACTTTGTAATCCATGCTGCTGCTATGAAGCAGGTACCGGCATGTGAATACAATCCGTTTGAGGCTATAAAAACTAATATTCATGAGGCCCAAAACATTATAGATGAGACTTTAGACAGAGGGGTAAAGAAGGTTGTGGCATTATCGACAGACAAGGCGGTAAACCCCATTAATCTGTATGGAGGAATAAAATTAGTGTCTGATAAACTCTTTATTTCAGCTGGTGCATACTCGGGTGAAAATGGAACAATATTTTCTGTAGTAAGATATGGAAATGTTGCTGGCAGTAGAGGAGCTGTTTTTCCGTTTTTTAAGAATTTATTGGGCAGTGGTTTAAAGTACTTCTGTAACAGACAGGCGTATGACAAGATTTTGGATTACCCTGAATGAGGGAGTAGAATTGGAATAAAAGCAATTAATGAATCAAAGGGCGGCAAAACCTATATTTCTAAAATTCCTTCGTTTAAGATTACCGACCTGGTTTTTGCAATGGGAGGTAATGAGATAGACATAACGGAAGTAGGTATCAGAGAAGGCGAAAAGCTGGATGAAGTCATGATTACGAAAAATGACTCTAGATCAACCTTTGAATACGGCAAACATTATATCATTTATCCTCAATTTGACTGGTGGAAGACAAAGCGTCATTTTACCGAGGGGGAAAGCTTATTACTGAAGGGTTTAAGTATAATTCCGGAACAAATGTGGATTGGCTTTCTGTTGATGATTTAAAACAACGGATTGGGGAAATGTTGCCGTTTTTAAGAAGCAATGAGACTTCAAATGATTTCGCAGTAACAGCGGATGTAATAAGAGAAGTACTTTTAAATTAGCAAAAAGAGTGCAAACACTTTGAATATTTTTGCTGTATATATCCCACGCACCGTTTAGCACAGCTTTAAGATTACAGGAAGCAATGGAAACACTAATAAATGCTCAAGCAGATTCATTATTGCCTGTTGTAAAATTTTCTTTTCCGTCACAGCGTTGCATAGTTATAAATGGTGCAAAGGCAATGATGAAATGGCCTGATTATTTAAATACAATATTCTAGAATCTGGAACCCTATTATCATGATTGCGGACAGTTTATTATGATGAAGTCGGATGCTTTTTTAAGAGTAATGCTTTAATCACTGAATTTTTAATACCTGAGCTGGAGGTTCAGGATATTGATACGGTTGAGGATTGGGCTATAGCGGAACTCAAGTATAAATATCAAAAAAAATAAGTAATTTCTTTGACACTTAACACTTATTTTTGATAATCTATAAATATAGTTAATTGTTTATAAGAGAAACTATTTTTTCGTAGGAGGATTTAGCTTGATGAAGTCTATTTCCATAAAAAACAAAAAAATTGGCGAAAACCACTCCTGTTATATAATAGCCGAGATGTCTGCAAATCACGCAGGGGATATAAACAGAGCCGTTGAAATTATACATGCGGCTAAAGAGGCTGGAGCCGATTGCATTAAAATTCAGACATATACACCTGATACTATTACTATTAATTGTGATAACAAATATTTTAAAATTAATACCGGGACATGGGGAGGAGAGACGTTATACAGCCTATACGGGAAGGCTTATACACCATGGGAATGGCAGCCGATACTAAAGCAGGAAGCTGATAAGGCAGGAATCGATTTTTTATCAACTCCGTTTGATAAAACTTCTGTTGATTTTCTTGAGAATATCGGTGTAGATTTTTATAAGATTGCTTCCTTTGAAATTATTGATATTCCTCTTATAAAATATGTAGCTTCAAAAAGGAAGCCAATGATAATATCAACAGGTATGGCATCTTTAGAGGAGATCAATGCGGCAATAGAGACTGCTGAAAACGCCGGCTGTGATGATATAGGCCTGCTTAAGTGTTCCAGCGCTTATCCCGCTATTCCGAAAGATATGAATTTGTCCACAATTATAGATATGAAAAATAGATTTAATGTAGTGACCGGCCTGTCAGACCATAGTTTGGGTTCGGTCGCTGCCGTAACAGCGGTGGCTTTGGGTGCAAAAATAATAGAAAAACACTTTTGTATCAGTAGAGATATAGAAAACCCTGATTCATCCTTTTCAATGGACAAAGGTGAGTTTACTGATATGGTAAAAGATATACGTGAAGCAGAAAAAGCAATCGGGAATGTAGCATATGGAGTCTCAGATCAGGAAGCAGGCAATAAGGTATTCAGAAAATCAATATTTGTTGTTGAGAATATAAAAGCAGGAGAGGCTTTTACTGATAAGAATATCAGGGTTATAAGGCCAGGCTGGGGGTTAAAGCCAAAGCATTATGAAAATATAATTGGAAAGTTTGCAGCTTTTGACTTAAAAAGAGGTGAACCTCTAAAAGAAAATGATGTTAGGGGGTACAAAATATGAGGATTATTTTTATGGGTGGGCATAACCTGGGAAAACAAACGCTCCAAAAACTTATTGACAAGGGTAAAAATATTGTTGCAGTTGTAACAAATACTGAAGATGAGTGGTATAGAGGTGTTGATGAGATTGCCCGTGAAAATGGTTTGCTACTATTTGAAAATGTAAATATAAATAGTGCAGAATTTATAAAAAGCGTAGAACAACTAAATCCGGATTTAATCGTTGTAGTCAACTTCAGTCAAATATTAAAACAGCAAATAATTGGGATACCAAAAAAAGGCTGTATTAATACACATGCCTCATTATTACCTGATTACAGGGGAAGAGCGCCTCTAAATTGGGCCATTATAAATGGTGAAAAACGAGTGGGCGTTACAGTACACTATATTGAGACAGGTATTGATACCGGAGACATTATAATACAGGCGCCGGTGGTAGTTGAAGAAGACGATTATATAGAAAATGTTTTAATGAAAGTAACATCTATTTACCCTGACGTTGTAAATAATGCGGTGGATTTAATAGTAGAAGACAAAGTCATTGGAAAAAAGCAAGACATAAGTAAGGGAAGCTACTTCGGAAAGAGAACTGCTTCCGATGGTGAGATTGATTGGACTAAGGATGCTCGGCAGATATTCAATCTTATCAGAGCGGTATCAAGACCTTATCCGGGAGCGTTCAGCTATATTGGCGATAATAGCAGAGTTGTAATTTGGAGAACTGAGCTTATTGACCAGACTGAGCTTCAAAAATCCTTACCTAACGGGTGTATACTGAAAGTGGATACCAATCATTTACTTGTAAAAGCAAAAAATAAGAATTTGCTGATTACAGAGTATGAGATAATGGGTGAGCAACATAATATTCAAGAAAAAAATATATTAAAGGCTGGCGGAAAAGAGCATGTATAATATAACAATCGAGGCCGAAAATGTGCAGCCCAGAAAAAGTTTAGAAAAAAATCATTTTTTACTAAAAAAACTATTAAGTTTGACAAAATTTTTCCGATAAATAATGTGAGTAATCAATAAAATATAATCTAATTGGGTCATGGATGAGCCGATTTTATCTGTTTTGCCTGCAGGACGCAGTCAAAGCCGGGTTAATTGGACGTCATTTTTATGGGCAATTAAGATTTGACAATTGGTATACATTTGATTTTACATACCAGTTCAAGGAGGAAATACCTATGTTGGTAATTGGCAGGAAGCCGGGAGAATATGTAATGATAAACAACAACATCATGGTTAAAGTTATAAAGAGTGAAGAAGGAGATCTGAGACTTGCCATACATGCTCCCAGAGACATCAGAATTGTCCGAGGTGAGATATATGAGAATGAACAGCTGAAGGCAGCTGAATAAAACTTGTACATATCGAAGAGCAATTAGAATAAACAAGTGCTCATTTCTATTTTACCCACAATATTATAGGTGTCGCAGTTCCCGGGAGCTGCAAGCTTATTATATAAATTATCAATTATAGTGTGAAAAAGGAAGTTCACACTAAACCACATTTAAAATTTCAAGGAGGATTTTATCATGAGAATTAATCACAATCTTATGAGCATGAACACTAACAGAGCATTGGGTGTTAACAGAGGAAACACTCAGAAGTCACTGGAGAAATTATCATCTGGTCTCAGAATAAACAGAGCTGGAGATGATGCTGCAGGTTTGGCTATATCTGAAAAAATGAGAGGTCAGATCAGAGGTTTGGACCAGGCTTCAAGAAATTCATCAGACAGTATATCACTTATTCAGACAGCTGAAGGTGCATTGAATGAAACTCACTCAATTCTTCAAAGAATGAGAGAACTTTCAGTTCAGTCAGCAAATGATACTAATACAGATGCTGATAGAAAAGAACTTCAGGCTGAAGTTAAGCAGCTGGTATCAGAACTTGACAGAATTGGTAACACAACAGAGTTCAACACTAAGAAATTGCTTGATGGCAGTGCAAAGGGCGTTTCTGAAAAAATTGATGGATCATTAACTGTTAATAACAATTCAAATTGTATCATTGATTTGACAAGTACTGTAAATAAAAATGCTTTATCTGCTGCTGCTGCAACTTCAAATTACAATGGAGCTGTTACTATTGTAAGAGTTGCTGGCACAAGCGCTACTTGGAATGCAAGTGACTTCAAGATAATCGGTAAGGACGGAAAAGAAATATCAAGTGGTTGGACAATAACTTCAAACCAAATCAAGTTTACTGCTGCTGGTGCTGTCTACTCAGTAGCTAATGCTAATGGTATAATCTCTGCAAAGGGTATCAGTGCAATAGCAGTAGGTGAAAGCATTACTCTTGTATTTGGAGAGGCTAAGTCTGCAAGCAGTGATCTGAATAATTCTATCATGGGTCAGATTGGCGCAAATTCCGGTCAAACTATGTTCATATCCATGGGAGATATGAGATCAAAGGCAATTGGTGTTGACAAAATAAATATATCATCCAAGCTTGGTGCAGCTAATGCAATAGAAACTGTAAATAATGCTATCTCTCAGGTATCACACCAGAGATCATCTCTTGGTGCTATTCAGAACAGACTTGAACACACTATCAATAACTTGGATACAGCTTCTGAAAACCTCCAGGCTTCAGAATCACGTATTCGTGATGTAGATATGGCTAAGGAAATGACTGAGTTTACAAAGAATAATATACTCACTCAAGCTGCTCAGGCAATGCTTGCTCAGGCAAATCAACAGCCACAAAGTGTTCTCCAATTATTACAATAATTAAAAAGTGTATAGAAAGAGGCGATGGCGTAAGGCCTAGCCTCTTTTTTCTATAAAAAGTATAAATGCTAATGCGGAGGTTTTATGGAAATTTACAAATTTCAGAAAGTTGATGAAAAGGTATGGCAGGTAGACGAATGCTTTGAAAAGATACAAGAACCAGAGTATCTTTTGTACAGCGAGGTAAATAGAGATAATGAGCAAAATATGTTATTAAGTAAAATAGATTTTAATTTCCATAAGAACTTTATAATCTTTGGCCTAAAAAATATTGAATTGTTAAAGGAAATATATAAAAGGAAAACACCGTTCAGTACAATAGTGATAATAGAAATCTGTGAAAGTAACCAAAATAGTTTATATATTAATAGCAGTAAAGAAGACTTGGAATTTTTAACTGATAAGTCTAGAGTTAATCTGGTAATTGGTGATAGCAATGAAATAATCAAACAACTTGATAGTGTATTAGGTGAGATGTTAAAGTTGTATAATTTGAGAAATGTTGAGATTATGTCTATGCCTTACTTGAAATCTCTTTATCCTCTTCAGATCGAAAATATATCAAAAATTATACTTGAAAGACTTCGTACGTTTGTTGTGAGTTATGGAAATTCAGTTGAAGATATATTAGAAGGAATGGATAACTATATCAGTAACTGGGGGCATGTATTCAGAGGAATAGATAACAAAAGCTTTATTAATTCATATGCAAATAAGCCGGCTATTATTGTGGGTGCAGGGCCGTCCTTGGATATAAATCTTCATTTATTGAAAGATATAAAGGGTAAAGCCCTGATATTATGTGTAGATGCTGCATTGAACACACTGATTGATGCAGGTATAATTCCAGATGTTGTTGGGTCTATTGAAAGGATTGAACTGACATCGAAATTTTACAAGCGGCAGCAAATACCCGCGGAAATTGTCTTTGTCGGACCAAGTATAGTGAAAGAATCAATTCTTGAGAGATTTGAAAGAATTATTTTTACCGGAAGGACCGGAGATGTACTTATACGGGAGTTTAACGATTATATTGGTTTTAACAACTTAAATATCGGAGGAAATATTTCTAATGTTCTTTTGGCTTTTGCAGAATATATTGGTTGTAATCCGATTGTTTTTGTTGGCCTTGATCTTGCATATACAGGAGGAAAGACTCATACAGAAAGAGTGTCTAAGGATCTTGGTGAAAATGCAATGGGCTCTTA
The DNA here is from genome assembly GCA_023386445.1 of Bacillota bacterium. Lineage (GTDB taxonomy): Bacteria > Bacillota > Clostridia > Acetivibrionales > DSM-1351 > Ruminiclostridium. Next base: position 55,388 of record JAEWJR010000054.1, read on the forward strand.
TAAGGAAAATACAGTTTATGTTAGAGGACAAAGAGGGGAACTATTGGAGACCTCAGAATTTTTTATGTATGCCAAGAACTGGATTGAAATGAATATTAATGAATTCTCTCAACGTAAATTTATAAACTCAACAGAGGGAGGAGCTTTGATTGAGGGTACTCAAAATATAGCACTTAAAGATGTTATCTTTGACTACTGTAATGATAAAATTCCAAAATTCAGCGATATATATGATAACTTAATGAATAACTACAATCCTGATAAGGTTAATATAACTCAAAAGGCTATGGATTTTATTACGGAAATGGACAAAGGTTTTAAAAAGGTTTCCAAAACCTCCAGTAGCTACTATGAAAAGCTAAAAACATATGGAAAAGTTGGTTTGGTCAGTTTAATGGAAAGTCATAGAGGTAAAATGGAGGCTATTTTTGATAAAAACAAAGTGATAAGGTTTATACTCCAATCGATAACTATAAGCTACCATAGAGACATACATTCCTTCCCTATGTATTTAAGTTCAGAGGATGAACAAAAAATGCTTGATAGAAATCTTAATTATTATGATACAATAAAAAAGGTTAGTGATAGAATAAGTGAAGATTTGAAGGTATATAAAAAAGTACTAGAGTACTATTTAAATAAATATAAGGGAGAAGGTACCGGAAATGAACATAATTGATAGTATTGATTCATTTGCTGTTGACATATATTACAAGTTCCCAAGCGAGTTAGAAAAAGATTACATAAAGATATGTGAGCATATTGGTGCCTTTTTTAATGAAAATTTTAGTACGAATGTTGACATAATAAAACAATGCAATGAGCTATTAGAATACCTTTTTAGAATTTTGCAAAGTAATGACTATATTAAGATGGCTGATGCCCTTCTTTACACAGTAAAGCCTATTCTTGTTGATACAGAGGATTAATATAATAATGTTGCTTATCAAAAATAAAACTAGTATTATATACTTTTCAAAATCATTGTTATAACAAACTACTAATAGAGGTGAATAATTTGTTTACGGGTAAGACTATTTTAGTTACAGGTGGAACAGGCTCCTTTGGGAAAACCTTTGCAAAGACTGTTCTTGAGAATTATGATGTCGAAAGATTAATTATTTATTCCAGAGATGAGTACAAGCAATTTATAATGCAAAAGGACTTTGAATCAAAATTTGGTAAGAATAAGACATCAAAGCTCAGATTTTTTATTGGTGATGTACGTGACAAAGATAGGCTATATAGAGCATTCAAAGGCGTGGACTATGTTGTGCATGCTGCTGCTATGAAGCAGGTTCCTGCATGTGAATATAATCCGTTTGAGGCAATAAAGACAAATATACATGGAGCGCAGAACATTGTAGATGCCGCTCTCGACAGAGGAGTAAAAAAGGTAGTGGCACTATCGACTGATAAGGCGGTAAATCCTATAAATCTATACGGTGGAACAAAACTTGTATCGGATAAGCTATTTATTTCGGCGGGCGCATATTCCGGTGACAATGGGACCGTTTTCTCTGTGGTTAGGTATGGAAATGTTGCAGGAAGCAGGGGGTCGGTTATCCCGTTTTTTAAAAATTTACTGGATCAGGGTGCAACAGAATTGCCCGTAACAGATAGCCGTATGACAAGGTTCTGGATCACATTGGACGAGGGTGTAGCATTGGTATTGAAGGCTATTGGTGAATCAAAGGGTGGAGAAACTTATATTTCAAAAATACCATCCTTCAAAATAGTGGATCTTGCAAGAGCTATGGGCGGAGATAGTATAGGCATAAAGGTAGTTGGAATACGTGAAGGGGAAAAACTTGATGAGGTAATGATTACGAAGGATGATTCAAGATCTACTTATAAGTATGATAGACATTATATAATTTATCCTCAGTTTGACTGGTGGAAAACAAAACGCCATTTCACAGAAGGTGGGGAACTTATTGCTGACGGTTTTGAGTACAATTCCGGTACAAATAGTTGCTGGTTATCTTCTGAAGATCTAAAAGATAGAATTAGTAAAATGAATATTTAATAAATACCTATTAGAAATAAGCTTAGAAACTTGATTGGGTGGGATAAGATGGGGAATATAGCTATAATTACAGCCAGAGGTGGAAGTAAGAGGATACCTCGGAAGAATATAAAAGAGTTTTGCGGGAAGCCAATCATAGTATATTCTATTGAAGTAGCAAAAAATAGCGGAATATTTGATGAAGTTATGGTTTCTACCGATGATGAAGAAATTGCAGAGATAAGCTTAAAAAACGGTGCGAATGTGCCTTTTTTTAGAAGTGTGGAAACCTCCGGTGATCACTCGGTAACTGCTGATGTAATAGAGGAAGTACTATTGCAATACAAAAAGCTGGGTAAAGAGTTTGACTATATTTGCTGCATATATCCGACTGCCCCATTCATAACAACTGAAAAGTTAATAGATGCAATGAGTTTACTTACCTCCAGCAAGGCGGAATCTTTGTTGCCGGTTGTAAAGTTTTCATTCCCGCCCCAAAGGGCAACTGTAATCAAGAACGGAAAAATTGTTATGAAATGGCCTGAGTATATAAATACTCGTTCGCAGGATTTAGAAGAATATTATCATGATTGCGGACAGTTTTATATTTTGAAAGCAGATTCATTTTATAAAAGTAAAAAGCTTATCACTGATAATACAATACCGTATATAATTCAAGAAACCGAAGTTCAAGATATCGATAACCTTGAAGATTGGGCTATAGCCGAGATGAAGTACAGACTAATAATAAATAGAGAATAGTGTATTGAAAGTCGTAAATAAAAATCTAAGTATGATCATCTTTATTGCATATTTGACTGTGTTAATGACTTGATAAATATAAGTAAAAGATAGAGTATTATAATTACTGAGTATAATATAAAATTTGATATTAAGAATATACAAGGAGCCAGGTGTTGGAAGGGAAAGGGTATGTATAACATAGCAATCCGAGCGGATGGCGGCCCGGCTGTTGGCATGGGGCACATAATGAGGTGCCTTGCAGTTGCAGAAGAACTGGTTAACCTGGGCTGTAGAGTTTATTTTATAAGTAAATACCAACAAGGTATTGAGAAAATAAGATGCATGGGTTTTGAGGCATTTGGGATATCCAAGGAAAGTAATGAAATTATCACGGCTGCCCAAGACTTTAATTATGGAACTGAGGCAGAATTGGCAGATGATCTGGACAAAACATATTCGATCATAAGAGAACAGGGTTGTCAATTACTGTTGGTAGATAAATACAATTTAACATCGGAGTATTTTGATAGTTTGAAAGACTTTGTTAGTAAGGTAGCCTTCATAGACGATTTAAATAGTATGGATTGTTCAGCCGATGTTATTATAAATGGCAATATAAATGCTACATCGTTAGGATATCGTAAACTATTTCAAGATCAGCGGCTTTTTTTAGGAACAGCTTTTACTTTACTTCGTAATGAGTTCAGAATGGTTTCAAAAAGAGAAGTACGGAAATTAGCAAATGGTGAAGATATGACAACTGAAATTAAACATCAGAGTAATGAAAAGAGCTATCCTGTTCCGGAAATAATGATTACAACCGGTGGTGCAGACCCATATAATTGCACAGGCAAATTTCTTGAGATACTACTTGGACACCAAAGAACAGCTGGGATGATATACAATGTAGTTATTACGTCTGGTTTTATTCACAGAGATAAAATTCAAGTAATTGCAGAAAAGAATTCTAATGTTAACCTTTATGTTAATATTAATTGTATTTCGGAGATAATGCTCAGGTCTGATTTGGCAATCTCATCAGGAGGAAGTACACTATATGAGTTATGCTGTTGCGGGACGCCCACATTGGCATTTGTAATGGCAGATAATCAAAATGGTATTGTGGAAACATTGGCTGAAGACGAATACATTCAGTCGTTGGGATGGTATAACCAAATAGAAAGTTCACAAATAACTCAGAAAGTTGTTCAATTGGTTAATAATTTTAAACTTCGAAAAAACTATTCAAGTAATATGCAAAGATTGATTGATGGGAATGGAGCAGAACGAATAGCTCAAGAGATAATAGATATAATTAAAAATTAATAAATTTGAATAAATGGGCAGGCTTAACCCTAGGGAGGATATGATATGAATAAACCAATTCCGTATGGTAAGCAGTGGATAGACGATGATGACATACAAAGTGTAGTTGATGTCTTAAAAGGAGACTTTCTGACAACAGGTCCTAAAATTTATGAATTTGAGGATAAATTAGCAGAATGTACAGGAGCAAAATATGCAGTTGCTTTTTCAAACGGCACTGCAGCTCTTCATGGAGCGTGCTTCGCTGCAGGAATAGGTGAAGGAGATGAGATAATAACTACTCCAATTACATTCGCCGCATCTGCAAACTGTGCACTGTATGTGGGAGCTAAGCCTGTTTTTGCAGACATTTGCACTGATACTTACAATATAGATCCGATAGAGATTGAAAGAAAAATTACTTCAAAGACTAAGGCTATTATCCCTGTAGATTTTACAGGTCAACCTTGCGATTTGGACGAAATAATGCAAATAGCAAAAAAAAATAATTTGGTCGTAATAGAGGATGCTTCCCATTCAATAGGAGCTACTTATAAGGGACGAAAAATAGGCAGTATTGCTGATATGACTACGTTCAGTTTCCATCCGGTAAAAACTATAACCACAGGAGAAGGTGGAGCTGTAACAACAAACAGTAAGGAAATATATGAAAAATTACTTACATTTAGAACGCATGGAATAACCCGGGCAAACGACAGGCTTATAAATAGCGGAGAGGGCCCGTGGTTTTACGAACAGCAGTTTTTAGGATACAACTATAGAATGGCAGATATTCAGGCTGCGCTAGGTATTAGCCAACTAAAAAAGCTTGAGAAGTTTGTAAGTATTCGAAGAGATATCGCAAAACAGTACAGGGATGCATTTGAAAACATTGAGGGGCTGATAGTGCCTTACCAGGAGGCTTATGGAAACTCTGCCTGGCACCTCTATGTATTACAGTTAGATTTAGACAAACTAAGCATAACTAGAAAAGATTTTTTTACTGAACTTCAAAAGAGTAGTGTTTCGCCAAATGTACATTACATTCCGGTCTACTATCACCCGTATTATCAGCAATTAGGATATAAAAAAGGCTTATGTCCAAAGGCAGAGGCGCTATATGAAGGCATTATTACATTGCCTCTGTTCCCTAAAATGGATCAAACAGAAGTAGAGTATGTCATTAATGCGGTAAAGAATATTGCAGCTAAGAATAGGGCGGAATAGATCGAAATTTTTGCAAAGTGATTATTCGTATATAACACTGAAAACTAACAAAGGCAAGAGGGTATAATACATTGAAAATTACAGCATGCTCTATCGTTAAAAACGAAGCGCACAATATTGTAAGGTCAATAGAAAGCTATAAAACTGCTGTTGATGAGATAATAATAGTCGATACAGGATCAACAGATAATACTGTGGATATATGTAAATCATATGGGGCAAAAATGCTATTTTATGAATGGAATAATGATTTTTCTGCCGCGAAAAATTTTGCACTCGAAAGTGCTAATGGTGATTGGATTATTTTTTTGGATGCTGATGAATGGTTTGTACCAAAACTTAGCAGGAAGGTAATAACTGACGTATTAAAGCAGATTGATTTGGTTGCAGATGGTCTGATGACTACAATGTGCGAGTACAATTACAAAACAGATAAAGTATTCGCCAGAGAGGTAACTACCAGAATTTTTAGAAATTCGAAACAAATTTGGTTTATTGGAAGCATTCATGAAAGGCTTAAAAATAATGGTTCTGAAATAACCCAGGCACACTGCCCGGACTTGGAGATATTTCATTCCGGCTATTCAAACGGTTTGGTTGAAAAGAAGTCAAAAAGAAATATTGATATTCTTTACAGCTCATATAATAAAGGAAACAAAACTACCGCTTTATATTATTACCTTTTCCGAGAGAACTATATTTTAGGTTATAAAGAGGAAGCGGTTAAATTTTATGAGCTTTTTTTTAAGCAGGAGGATGCTGATTATATAGTTAAAAATGATTCTGGGATTATTTGTATATATGAATTTATGTACAGGATAATGGAGCAGAATCCAAAAGATTTTACAAAAAATAATATAGACATTTTATTAGAGACTGCTTATAAAAAGTACCCTAAGCTACCAATGCACAGCTACCTGCTTGGCTGTGAACAGCTTAAAGCAAATAAATTTGGTGAAAGTTTTGAGTGGTTTAATAATGCAATAAAACTTAATAATCAATATTTAGAGCCTTTCACCAACTCATTTGTGGCCTTTTTAAGTGATACCTATTATAAGATGGGGTGTATAAGCCAGGTTCAGGGAAACCCGGAACAGGCATTATCATATTGTATGCAAGCTGTGAAAGGTTCAAGTAACATAGAATTGGAAGTCATTTTACAAAAGCTTGTAAATATAATAGAAGCCGAGCCAGAGGAAGATATTATTTTGTTTTTGAACGGCCTGCTGGACATGAAGAAGAAAGAGTCCGTTGAGGCTGTACTGGCTGCGTTAAAAATGACCCGGCTTCACAAAGCCTTTGTATACTATGCTTTAAAGTATAATCAGGAGTTTGATGGACAGGACGAAACTACATACATAGCTATGATATTAACGGGACAGGTAGAACAGGCAATAGAAACCGCGATAGCAGCCAGGAAAAATGCAAGGGAAAAGTTGGTTGATGAGACCAATGTTGCCATCTGTGATAACTGGAATATGGATTATGCAGTAATTTCTGTTCTGTACAGTAAGAGTAAAGTGCTGTATGAGAAATATAGGGTAAACTTTAGTTCGGTCCAGAGAGGTATAATTGAAGCGTATCTTGGAGGTAAAATGATAGAGAAAAGCTCGATACAATATAGGGAAGAATGCGAGAAGATATATGATAAAGCTTTTTATATATTGACGGAACAGGAAATACATAATTTTGAAATGTTCTTCAGGAGCAAAATATTCTAAAAACCTGCCTGGCAAAATGTGGGAACGGGTTTTATTATATTTCAAAATATTTTATATTAACTAAGATTTTTCCGGAGTTATTTTTTCTATATTGACGCTAATTTGTTTACACTAATAGATATTGTTATAATTTGCCGTTTGTTGTATTATAAACAATGAAATACTTGTTATCCAAGTAATTTACTATTTTTATAACTATGACTACTCTTTAAGGGGATTTTATAAAATTGGAAGCACACAACTCTTTTCGTAAAAAAATAGATGATACTTTAATAGAAATACAATCTCAGATTGGAAAAGTCGTATCCTGAAATTTTATTTAAAAAACTTTGTTAAACTCACAAAACGGAAGTCGTGTAGCAAAGGTTCGTAAATATATTGGAAGTCAGCCTTTTATGCTTACATCCAGAGAAGGAGTATCAAATGTTGATATCCCGAGCTTGATAGAATTTCATAATCATAGTAAATCAATTACAACTATAACCGCTATTCAACCGGGTGGAAGATTTGGTGTGCTCGAACTTTCTGATAACAATAGGGTGAATAAGTTTGCTGGAAAGGCAGTTGAGGATGATGGGTGGATAAACGGTGGATTCATGGTATTTGAGCCCGGTATATTTGATTATTTGTCAGAGCAGGAAAATTGTGTATTGGAAATTGAACCTATGGCAGCTTTAGCCAGCGATAAACAATTAGTAGCATACAAACATGAAGGTTTTTGGCAATGTATGGACACCCTTAGAGACAGAGAGAAATTGGAGGGACTCTGGAACTCAGCACAAGCACCATGGAAGTTATGGGATTGATACCTTAGTTTACTATACCTTGTTTAATTCACTAAAAACCCCTAAACACTTTTCAATAAGTCACCGATAAACTTATTAGAAAAGTTTTTGGAGGTGTCGTCATGAAGATTGACAGCAGCGAACCTATTCGCTCAAATATAAGCCTGAATAATAACACTGGTAATTCATCTGTTGCGGACAAAAAAGCCGGTGCCAATGATTTAAATAAAGACCGGTCAAGCAATAAGCCTATATCACAATTAAACGAGTATGATAAGGATAATATGCCTGTATCGGAACGAGTTGTAATAGAAGCAATACAGAAAGCGAACAAAGCAATCTTGGGCGGCAACAGAAGATTTGAATTCTCCATTCATGAACAAACAAATGAAATAGTTGTAAAAGTATATAATTCAGAGACCGATGAATTAGTCAGAGAGATACCGAATGAAAAGATATTGGACATGGTAGCGAAAATCTGCGAGATGGCAGGTTTATTTGTGGATGAAAGAAGGTAGGGTATATGGCTACAAACGGAATAACAAATGCGCTTAATACCAGAATGAGACTGTCAGGTTTGGCATCAGGTCTGGATACGGAAACACTGGTAAAGCAAATGATGGCCAGGGAACAAGCCAAGTTGGACAAGATAAAGCAGAAACAGCAGATAGATTTGTGGAAGACAGATGCATACAGAGAGATAACTTCATCACTTCAGAGTTTTTATAATGAATATTTCGATACTCTCTCCAGCAAAAATTTAAAATCTGCCAATAACTTTGCCAGCTTTTCTACCTCATATGCTGCAACAACATCAACTGATTACGTAACAGTTACGGCAGGAGCAAGTGCCAGGGCTGGAACTTATACAATAACATCAATGACTAAGGCCACGGCAGCGTCTTTGTCTTCAACCGGGAGCGTTACAGGAGATGTTCTTGGTATAAATGTAGATGAAACTTTTGCTAAGGAAATCAGCAGTGCTAATAACAACAACGTATTTGTGTTAACTCTAAATAATGTTTCAAAGCAGATAACCCTTGAGAATGGAACTTCATTGGATTCCACATATGTAGATAAAATGCAGAAAGCCATAGATGACGCCTTTGGAGCAGGAAAGATTATACTGGGAACAACGAAGGATGCTTCCGGTAATATTACAACTGAGACCGGAAAGTCACTTAAAATTTTTACAGCAAGAGGTACAGATTCATTCAGTATTGATAAGGCATATAACACCGGAGCATACGACATATTTAGTGCTAAACCGACAGAGGATGATCCATTGACCATAGGACCTGATAATAACAAATTTGCTTTAAAAATTGGAACTGATGTTTATACTGTGACAATAGCAAATGGAACATATAAGAGTGCCGGTGCTTTGGCGGCCATGGTTCAGGAGGCGACTGATTCTGCAGTTGGAGGGGCTCATAATATAATTTTTTCGGGAGCAAGTGGGAAAGTAACCTATTCGTCAACAGATCCAGGTGGAGTCTCTATAAGTAAACTTGAGATTGATGCCAATTCCGTATTGGGATTTGAAATTTCAAAAACACCTATGGGAAACAAAATGGATCTGACTGCCAAAATATTTGACAGTGTTGGTCAATTCGGTGCAGGATCTCCATTGGATGTTGACGGTACACCTGAGGATATAACCTTCTCTATAAATGGTAAGTATTTCAGGTTCAATTCAAAAACTACTTCCATGAACGATATTATGAAAGCGGTTAATGCGGATACAACCATTAATGCTACCATGAAGTACGACTTGACCACAAATACTTTTAAAATAGAATCGAGGAGTACAGGTGTCACCAATAAACTGGCTATAAAAGATGTTAGCGGTAATCTGATGGCTGCACTAAAAATCAATATACCTGCTGATTCTGTTCAGGGAACCGATGCCAGCATAACAGTTAAAGGAATTTCAGATGAACCGGTAACAATAGTCAGATCCGGTAATTCATTTACCTATGATGGGCTGACTTTTGACATTAAGGCGGATTTTACATCCGGGGGTACGGTTGAACCTATTAAAGCGACTGTTGTAAGTGATCCAACTAAGACTTTCGACTACATTAAGACCTTTGTTGATAAATATAATGAGCTGATTGATAAATTTAATGATCAACTAGGTGAAAAAGTAAATCGTGATTATTCTCCATTGACAGATGAACAAAAGGAGTCACTGTCCGAGGATCAAATCAAGAAGTGGGAAGAAAAGGCTAAGTCAGGATTATTAAAAAATGATAGCATTTTGTCAGGAATTGTTACTCAGTTCAGATCGGCTCTATATGCAGCGGTAGAAGGAGCAGGTGTAAGTTTGTCCTCAATAGGTATAACCACCTCATCAAATTATGAGGATAAAGGCAAATTGGTTATATCCGAATCAAAGTTAAAGGAAGCCCTGACTAATAGATCTGAAGATATATCAAAGCTATTTACCAATAGCTCGACGGTTTCATACTTTGACAGTATAAATAATTCTACTCTTAAAAGTCAGAGGTACAAGGAATCGGGTATAGCCCAAAGGTTCTCGGATATTATTCAAGATGCAATAAGGACCAGCACTAACAACAACGGAGTAAAAGGATCATTGCTTGAAAAAGCAGGCATGGAAGGCGACCGTTCCGAAAGTACCAACCTGCTCTATAAAGAGATTATGGAATTTGACAGCCAGATCGCTGAAATGAATAAAAGGCTCCTTGAAAAAGAAAATGCATTGTATCAGAAATTTGCCAAAATGGAATCGGCAATGGAGAAAATGAATTCTCAGCAAAGCTGGTTGACGCAACAGTTCGGCGGCGGATCATAAGTAAAATGTATTTGTTATAAATATAAACAATATAAAAAGTAGGAGGCTGCTAGCTAATGTTAACAAATAATGGTTACGACCAGTATAAATCCAATTCTATAAATACGGCAACTCCAGAGGAACTTACGCTGATGCTGTATAATGGATTGGTTAAGTTTTTGATGCAGGCGCAGTCTGCAATTGAAACAAAAAACATTGAGAAGGCCAATAACGGTATTATTAAAGCACAAGCCATAATAGTTGAATTTATGTCAACTTTGGATATGAACTATGAGGTTTCACAAAACCTGGAATTATTATATGATTACATGTACAGACAGCTTACTCAGGCTAACCTTAAAAAAGATAATGCCATAGTAGAGGAAGTGCTGGGGATGGCAAAAGAACTTAGAGATACATGGTCCCAGGCTATGAAGCTATCAAAACACCCTGTACCCATGCAGGAAGTAATAGCTAAGTAATGAATTAATATGTAATATTTAATGTAAATTAAGCGCCTCGTATGCCCTTTCAGGGATGCGAGGTGTTTTGGCCCAATGGGAAAATGGATTACATAAAATGGTAAATTTACTTTCTGTGAACGTAAATTTTATTATATTTTCAATGAAATACTAATTTAAATGGAGGTAACTATGAACGCTGATCAATATATACAGAAGCTTTTAGAATTGTCAGAGAAAAAGCTTAACGGGTTAAGACAAATATTGAAGCTTACACAAGAACAGAGCAATGTAATAACCGAAGATAATGTTGATGAACTTCAGAAGATAATAGATCTGAAGCAGCAGCAGATGGATATTATCGATGAACTTGATCAGGCGTTTGAGGTTTACTACTCCAGAGTTAAATCCGTACTCGGAGTTAAAAGCCTTGAAGAGATCAGGATGTCCGAGCTTAATGGTGCGGCTGAGCTTAAACAAATAATTACAACCATATATGATATAACAAAGCAGATACAGGGCCTGGAAGGTGTGAACAACAAAAAAGTCAGAGATATTCTTAACAGGCTTAGCGGTGAAATACGTCAAATAAAGCAGGGACAGGCGGTCAATAACGGATATAATATTGGAGCTAAATTGCCGCAGCAGTCGTATTATTTTGACAAAAAGAAGTAAATTCCAATTACTTCTTCCCATCCTCCACGCACCTCTTTATAAACTCAACCACAGTTTCCATGTACCGGTCAGGTGCCGTTGTAAAGCTCTGTCCGTATTGCGTTGCTCCTGAGTTCCAGTAATGCACCGGCACAGGGCTTTTCCTGAAATACAGCTCATAAAGCAGCTTCGAATTATAGGAAGTGTTCAATTCCTTTTGGGCACCGTCGATCAGAAGCAGCGGTGTTGGGATAATTTCAGGAATTTGTGGGATTATGTCCATATCATCTCTGACCTTGGACAACTTCTTGACGAAAAAGCTAATGGTATATTTAAACGGATATTTGGGCAGCCAGCTTTCCTCTGCTGTTGCAAATGCTATGTAATCATCAATTTTTGCATAAGGACTGTCTGCTATAATGCCAAGAATACTGTCTCTGTACGGGGTTTGGGTAATGGCGGATAGACAGGAGGAGGCGCCTGTTGAAAAGCCCATAAGTATTATCTTTTCAGTATCCTGCTGCTTCAAATATTTAATTGATGTTAATACATCGGTAGTTTCATTTTTCCCAAAGGTGGAAATAGAACCGGATGAGTTGCCTGACCCTCTTAAATCAAAAGTGAGCACGTTTAAGCCTTCATTGTTAAACCTTGTTATCAATTTAAAGGTTTCTTCGTCAAACTGAAGTCTGTTCCGGCCATAGCCGTGAATCATAAGCACTGTGGTCTTTGAGCCGATGGAGGGGAAAAACCAGCCGTTGAGCTTCTCCTTGGTTTCACTGCAATAAAAACTCACATTCTTATAATCAGGTGCGATATTAGAAGAAATCTGCGGCGTATTCAGTTTTGCCGGATGAGTTATTTTCCAGGCCGACAGGAAGGAAATGACACCTGTTGCCAGACATATAAGTACTAATATATATAAAATAGCGAGAAAAATATTTTTGGGTAATACACTCTTTCTTTCTGCGAAAGCAACGGGTTTAAGTTGCATTGTTCAAATCCTCCGGCAAATTACTATTGACTAATGTTTATTCAAGTTTTATTATATTTTTATTTATTACGAATGTAAATACAGTATATCTTACGTAAATTTATTGATAATGTCTAAAGGCCATGTGCTGCGCCAATATCAAGAAATTTGGCAATATGTGTTTAATGGAGAAACTATTATGAATCAATTTTGCAGTCAATGCCCAAGAAAATGCAATATGGACAGAAAAACCGGAACCGGCTACTGCGGAGTGCCTGTACAGCCCAAAGTGGCAAGGGCATTTTTACATATGTGGGAGGAGCCATGCATCAGTGGAACCCGAGGTTCAGGCACTATTTTTTTCTCAGGCTGCAACCTCAAATGTGTATATTGTCAAAATTACCGGATAAGCCAGGATAACTTTGGAAAAGAGATAACTGTTGAAAGGCTTCAGGAGATAATTAAAGAGCTCATAAATAAAGGCGCACATAATATTAATTTAGTAAATCCGTCTCATTATACCGGTCCTATAAAGCAGGCGCTGAATTCATTAAAAAAATCGGGTGATCTTACAGTTCCCGTGGTATATAATTCCAACGGCTACGAAAGTGTTGAAACACTGAAGACCATGGAAGGCCTGGTTGATGTTTATCTTCCTGATATAAAATATTCGACTGAAGCTTCCTCTTTCAAATATTCCATAGCAAAGGATTATCCCGATGTCTGTAAAACGGCTGTTTTTGAAATGTACCGGCAGGTGGGAAGTCCGGTTCTGGATTCTTACGGGATAATCCGTAAGGGTTTGATTATCAGACACCTCATTCTGCCCGGGCACACAAAAGAAAGTATGAGCATACTGGATTGGATCAGTGAGAATCTTCCCAAAAGTGTTTATGTATCCTTGATGAGCCAATATACACCTTTTTATGCTGCCGAAAAACATCCCGAAATCAACAGACCAATTACGAGAAGGGAATATGAAAAGGTTGTTGATCATCTGTATAAACTGGGGCTGGAGGAAGGCTATGTTCAGGAGCGACAATCCTCGGACACGCAGTACATTCCTGATTTTAACCTTGATGGAGTATAATGTTTTACAATTTCTGAAAAAATCTTGAAAAAAATTACAAATAATTGTTGCATTATGAGTTATATTGGTTTATAATTTACATTACTGACAGTCCTTTACATGAAATCATTTTCTTGTAAGCTCAAAATTAAGTATCTTAAACCTAATTTTAAAATTTTTTACCATATAAAAATTTATAACTTTTTAAATTCAGTGTAAGTATTTAAAAAACTAAGTTTAAAACATTACACTAAAGATTCCAATCTAATAAGTTTAGTCAATATCTATTCAAAGATTTCATTTCAGCTATTTTCTATTGAGGAGCTATCATGCAGGACAATCTATTCTTTCAAAAATATAAATACATAAAATCCCTGGGGAAGGGCGGCTGTGGTGAAGTATTCCTTGCTGAGAACAAAAACCTGGGGAATTACTGGGCCGTCAAGGAGATACCAAAGGACAGGATAACCTCGGTTAGCGGGTATATTGAGCCCGAGATATTAAAACGTTTAAACCACCCTGCTTTAACAAGAATATGTGATGTTTATGAAGACGAAACAAAAATATACATTATTGAAGATTACATTGAAGGTGTGTGTTTACTCCAGGAACTGGAGCAGAAGGGAAAGTTTGAAGAACGTAAAATAATAGAATTTGGGATTCAATTGTGCAGTGTCCTTATTTACCTGCATGGACACAAGCCCGACCCGATAATATATGGAGATATGAAACCCCATAATATTATTCTTACGCAGGATGGTTTTGTAAAGCTGATAGACTTTGGGGTATCATCATTTATGAAAAATGATGATACAGACATGGAGGCGGACAGGAAACTGCCTGCTGAGACCGCCTTTATCGGCACCAAGGGTTATGCAGCTCCTGAGCAGTATTTTGGAGCCTGCGTCAGCCCCGGCACAGATATATATTCACTCGGAATAACACTGATACAACTGATCTCGGGGATAAATCCCCTCAACTCCATCCAAGCCTATTACAATGATGAATATAAAGAATATATGTCTCCAAGTCTGTTCAGGATATTGCAAAAATGTATTCAATCCAGTCCTGAACTCAGATATGAAAGAGCAGCTGAATTAATGAATGAATTGCAGGATTTGGCATTGAATAGTATTAACAAGCCACCCGGCAGTGTCTATGATAATAGAAAGATCTGGCTTACCAGAATCTATGCTTTAACTGGAATTGGAGGTATGGGGGTTTCCACTTTAACAGCAGCTATGGCTGCATTTACGGCAAGAGGTTCACAATCCGTATGCATTGTTGACTTAAGTGAAAACCTAACACTGGAAAAAAGTCTGGCTGCGAAGGACTATACCAATTCTGATGAGCCTGCAAGGCTCACCCCAAACCTGTATTATCTCAACCTTGGAAATCCAAACTCCATACTAAAAACGTATCCTAATGATCATACTGATCCTTTAATCCTTTATAAGCATTTCTCAAAGCTTCAGAATCAATTTTCCTTCATTTTTATTGATGCTGAACTTTCAATTCTCAAGTTGATTGAGCAATTCTTAAATCACATTTTCCTGGTATGTGATATGAATCCGTATAACATATCAGGGCTCGGAGAGAGGCTTGATGTCGAAGTTCCGGCTTTAGACCTCGTTTCAGGAGCATCTTTTATAATCAACAAATTCTATAAAGGAGAATTAAGTCCGTGCAGGCTTCTTCAGAGCATTTTACTGGGCAAGGGTAATCAAGAACATCTGCGTAAACTTATATCTCTATCCAAACACTTTGAGGTTCCGTATGATCAAAGGATATACCTCGAATGGATGTACAGCGGCTTTGGAGAACCCTTGAAACTCGGGAGGTTGCTTTCAGACAAACTGGAAAAAGCGATTTCGGGAATTGTTGAAGAAATCGTCCAACCTCCCGAAACGAGGCCGCATATTAAATTTAAAGAATTAATAAAGGGCAGGGGGTAATTCGGTTAATATGGGAAAAAGAATCATCATTAAAACAACGTTGATTTGTTTCGGGATATTTCTGATACTGAACTCAGTAACTTTAGCTTATATTTTCAAAAAATATCCCCTGGACACCGGGCAGTATGTACCTGCCGTTATAGCAGTATCGGATATTGAACCTGGAACAGTCATTGAGAGCAAACATGTAAAAACAAAGCAAATTCAGAAATCTGCCCTTAGTGAGGCAATGGAGACTGAAGTAGGTAATATTATCGGTAAGAAGACTGTCCGGGGAGTAACAAAAAGTGACTACTTCAGACATTATGACCTGCTCGATAGAAACAAGTGGTATGAACAGGACGAGAGAATAATCATTCTTCCTGCCAGTATTGAAGAAAGACTTGCAAATTTAATCAGAAAGGGTTCATATATTGATATCCGGTTAAAAAAGGATACAAGTACAGCAATAGAAACAATTCTGAAAAAAGTTACGGTTACTGACATGCTTGATGAAAACGGAAACTCCATTGATTCAATAACGGGCATCAATTCAAGGATTGCCTACATGGAACTTATACTTGGAGAAGACGAACGCCAAAAAGTGTATGCTGCAATAACAGAAGGCAAATTAATATATGAATTGTACTGCGATGAGACTCAGCAGTAAAAGAAGTTAAAGCAACCTCCTTTATTCGCCTTATAGCGTGGAGGAGTAAACAAATTTCATTATAGTTTTGTGGCCGCAATTGCGGTTCAAAGCCATAATATGGCTTGGGAGGTCAATATGGGAAAAATGCTTGCAGTCTGGTCGGACTCTAAACAAGCAGGCAAATCAGTTGTTACATATATGCTTGCAAACCAAATGTCCGGGAATAAAAAATTAAAGGTATTGGTCTGCTGTTTAAATTTAAAGCACAGTTCTCTGTATAGATTGTTTGGAATTGACTCATCGGGTACCGGACTTGAGGATCTGATAAACTATAAATTTTTTGAGAATATGAAGGAAGAAATAATTCAAGGCATAATACCAAGGTGTGGAGATATACGCTTTCTTGGAAGTTATAAAATGACTAACAGCTACGCAGTAAAAAATGCTGAAAAATTTGCAGGTTTATTTGAGAAGCTAAAAAATTCATTTGATTTGATAATCGTGGATACTGTTTCAGAAAGTGAGAATATTCTGTCTAAACTAGTGCTTCATCAGGCAGATATGATTTTAAAGCTGTACTGTCAGGATATTGAATGCATAAACCGGTTAAAAGCGGCAGAAAAGAAGGCCGCTGCAAATAAGGAAACAGTTCATCTGATATCAAAATACCGCAATATCTATCCAAGAGTATCAGATTTAAAGCGCAGATTTAATATAAATAAAGTTTTTACACATGAGTACTGTGAAACACTTCAGGAAATGAAAAACCGAGACAGCCTTCACCTGTATCTGCAGAGGGAAACCGTCTGCAATAAATCCGTTGAAAGAATATCAGGTTATATGCTTCAAGAGCTGGGGCTTTCAGCACAAAACAGTGTAACCGGTGACGGCAAAGTCCATAGCATTGAATCCGGTGACAGGATGATTGATGACAGTAAAGTATTTGAACGGTTTTTCAGACGGTTTGGCACAGCGGAATCAAAATCCCTTTGTACAAAGCAGAAATGGAGCTTGAAATGAGAATACTACAGAGATTATGTTTGCGAGAACTTATGAATTATATTGAGGAGGAGCTGCGGATCAATGGTCTTGCAGGGATAAAAGAGATACACGAGGGAGGCGCCGGTTATCTTGAAGAGATCAGGCAGACTCAAAAACTTTTGGCTATAGATGGAAGTGCGCAGGCTCGGGAATTTATCCAAAACAGCATTTACTTTATTCTAATCGAGAAATCCGATCTGATAAACTCCGACAATATTGATCAACTATTACAAGAGTATCATATAAACTACTATCAAAATATATATACCGGGACAAAAGCGTCAGTCAAGCCCATAGACAATGAAATAAGCTGTTATCTGAGCAAATACTCCATAAGTGAGCTTGACGAATTTGATACGAAACTTCAAAAGCTTACGCAGATTATTTATCAAGAGATCTATGGTTACGGAATACTGGACGAGCTTGTATTTGATCCGATGCTGAATGAAATCGCCTGTACCAGAAGGGATTACATATGGATTCAGTACAATGGAATAAAGAGGCATATCCCCAATTCAAACTTTGTTTTTGAAAATGAGGAGAGCTACCGCAAAGTTATAGAAAACAGACTTACTTCCACCGCAAAGGAAGAGATAAATGCCGGATATCCACTTGTAAGTGCTATTTTGAAAAATGGCTCCAGAGTCACTGCTCTAAGACCGCCACTATCCAAATATTATGTTGTAAATGTGAGACTTTTTGCCTCAAAAGCCCAGTTAATGCAATACCGGAGCAAATTTGTAGAGAACAGGATTGCAAGAATTATAGAACTGCTGGCGGGAAAAGGCAGACGGAATGTTGCAATCATCGGAGAACAGGGTTCAGGAAAGACTACTGCCGCAGATGAGTTGATTATCAAGCAGCTGGATCCCGATATAAGCATCGGACTGGCAGAGAATATACATGAGCTGAACATTTCAACCAACTATCCGGAGAAAAACATAGTGGAACTGCAGTATACAAAGGATTTTAAGCCTTCCGATATTACTGAAATCTTTTTCAGGCTAAACAGAGATATAGTTATTTATGGTGAGGTAAGGAATTCCTATGAAGCCTTTGAAATGATAAAGGCCATGTTGAGACAGGCCAGAGGAAGCCTGTTCACCTTTCATTCTTCAGGTACAAGGCGAATGATACACGATCTCAGGCAGCTTTTAATGCAGACCGGTTACTACACTGACTACAGGGAGGCCCAGTTTGATGTGGCTGATGCCGTTGATCTTGTTGTACATATCAAACTTGACAGGGAAACCGGACAAAGATATGTATATAAGGTCTCTGAGGTCATTGCAAATGAAGAAAGCATGTCCTTTCAGATAAATGACCTGTTTGTATTTGACAGGGAAAAAGGACAGTATTGGATCAATCAGAAGGGTTTGTCCAGGGAACAGATATTGTCATGTATGGAATATGAAATGTCGAATTCGGACGTAGAGGAACTGAACGGCTTGTTCAGACCTGATCTGGAAAGAATGTCCGGAGGGGAGTAAATATGACGGATTCAGTAATAGATATGTTGCATGATTTCCGCCTTTTCTTTCCGTTATTTCTGGCAGGGCTTCTGCTCATTTTAGCTGGAATATACATATCAGTATACAAAATTGTTCCATTCAATTATAAAAAGATTAAAAACATAAAGAAAGTCAAATATCTTTTTTTAATTGAACTTTTCACAAACAGGCTTCCACTGAAAATATTATCCTGTAAACTTTCAAATTCCATATCATACTTTTTATTGGAGGATCTGGCCGAGAGAAGAATGATAGCGGCTTTTACCCTGGGCCTACCTGTTGTTGGAGGTATTATGTACCTCACCTTGAACGGAGTTTTAAATCTTTGGTATACCAAACTTGTGACCTTTTTTCTGTGTATGCTGGTTCCGTACTATGTATTTACTTTAGTAGTTGATTATATGAAGTATAGTCTTAGAATGAAAATACCTAATTTGATCGATTGTTTCAGGAGTTCATTTATGCTGCATTACAGGATCAAACCGGCACTTCTGGAGTGCGGCAGGAATATGGACCGGACATTTGGCAGAATCATATTAAGGGCCTCCGATTGCAGTGATTTGAACAATAGTCTTTGTAAAATAAGGGATAGGATTAATGATACCTGGTTTAATATTTTTGTTTTGCTGCTGGTAAATTACCGTGAGAACGGAGGTGAGCTTATAGCCCAGCTTTACAAGCTGAACCGGACCATTACCAGGTACAACAATATCGAGAAAAAGAAGAATAAAAGGCTCATATGGTATGAGGTTTTTACAGTGGGGGCAAGTATTTTGAGTCTTCCGGTTATATTGCTTCTAAATAGAACCATATTAGGTTCAAATACGGGGCTTTATTATGATGTTACTGCTTCGTTCGCTAAAGTGGTCGTATTTTCACTGGGTGCCCTGCTGATGGTAAGAATACTGAGAAGAATATAAGGAGGAAAACAGATGACTAAAGGTCTGATGATTTTTGCCATTTTACTGGGAACTCTTCTGATTGCATCCGGGGTTTTATATAAAGCGGTAAAACTCCGCGTGTGTGTTGAGAGGGCAAACGAAGGCGGGGCACCCTTATTATCTTTATTGGAACGGATTACCAATTATAAAATAATATCTGTTCCACTAAACGTTATTTCAAAAGACAAAAAAATGTTGATGAACAGGTATTTGACAAAAATACTTGAGCTTAGTGAAGCTGGAATAAGTCTTTCACAGTTTTATTTTCTGAAAATCCTTTGTTTAATATCTTTTACAGGTTTCTTTCTGGCGATTTTGTACAGCAATACAGTTTATCATGCCAAAATCATAATTGAGACCTCGGACTTTGATCAAATTATGTTAGGCAGTTCAGACCCGGTGGACCGTACTAAATATGAGCTATATAGGCAAATTTTAGATAAGATTGATTCCGAGAAGCTGTCCGGTAGTACTTATGATGAAAAATACAAGATGGTTGAAGCGATAATTGCAGAACAACTAAATACATCGGACGAACGTCTTCTGGATGAAAAAACAAAATGGTTTCTGGATGTCCGGCAAAAAGTAAAATTACTAGGAACATTTCACTTTAAATACCTCATAGTAATAATCCTTTCTTCATTTGTGCCGGATATGTTTTTTATTATCAGATGGCTTATACGAGGTTCGGTATATAAAAGAGAAATAATTAAACTTGAATACGTTTTTGAACTTCTTGCAAGAGTGGACGGTATTAAAACTCCGGATATTATCAATCAGCTGGAGAGGTCTTCAAAAATATATTCAAAATATTTCAGGGAATTTTCACATCTGTTCAAATACGATAAAGTCAAGGCCTTTAACTTTTTGAAAATCAGAAACATAAAAAGCCTGACAAAAATGGCCAATATTATAGAAATATACAGTCGTACAGACAAGGGTATTGCTCTTCAGATCCTTGAAAGAGAAATTATTGAGAGAGATGAGGCTATTATGATGACAGCAGATGAGACTGTGGATTTTATTGATCTGGCAGCATTCCTGAGTATAGTGCCGCTGGTTTATGAATTGGCCAGACTAATGCTGGATCCCATGCTTGATATAGTTTATAAGGCTTTTGATTATATATAGTACAATATTCTGTAACATTTAAATTCATAGCACGACAAAATACGTTTCCAGATGTTACAAACTATCAGCGGATTGGCTTTCAGGAGGTGATTGGACATTAAACAGATAATCATATCTATTGCATTATTGGCTATAGCATTAGCACTAATTATTGGAGTGATAATACCGTTGTTTGAACACGGAACCGATGCAGGTCAAAAAGCAGTTTTGCAGGGAGAAGCAGTTATAACCAGAATAGATGAAGTGATCAGGTAGTCCTGATAAGAAAGCTGAAGGTATAAAACAAATTCAAACAATCAAATTACAGGAGATTAAAAATAAGTTAAAAATTAAAGGGAGATAAAAAATATGAAAAAGATTATATTATCCATAGCCATGTTTGCCATAGCCATGGCATTGCTGATAGCTGTAATATTACCACTTGCCGAACATGGCAGAGAAAACGGACAGAAGGTTGAGACCCAGCTGGATTCAGTGGATACAAAAGTCAGTTCACTGTCTACAGCCATCACGAGGTAACCATGAAAAATATATTAATTGCCATTATTATGTTTGCACTTTGCGTTGCACTGGTTATAGGTACTGTGCTTCCGGTTACCGAACTTATCTCGGATACAGGCGGAGAAGTATATAAAACAGTGCAGGATTTAAGTGAAAATATTAAGTAAAACTTTCTGCATAAAAACGGAGGTATGACATCTTGAGCAAAATATATGCCTTTTTAATAATCATGCCTGTCATAGCACTGCTTTTTTTCAAGTCATTGGCCTTCTATGAATTTGACACAAAGCAAAGGTATATAAAAAATACTATTGATACTGCGGCACACAAGGTAATGATAACAGGTGTTTTAACTGACGGAGACAAGGAGGAATTGATTGAAAATTTGAATAAATTAGGTGACTTTGAAGAAGAGAATGTTATACTTGAAGCCGGTTCAATAAATTCCAACGGATCCATATCGGGATTGCTTCCCTACACGACAGGTGAGATTCTTGACAGAGGAGAGGTTTTCAGAATTATGGTTCAATCGGAAAATGAAAGTTTAACTTCAAAGATAGAAGCAAATTCTGCGGTTGAAAACAGAAAATTGTTTTTCAGGGCAAAAGCAATCTGCAGAGTTGAAAAAAAACAAGCCGATGAATGAGAAGATACGTAGATTTATATGTAAGATAGCAATAAATGAAGAAGGCGGCGGGCTGGGCATATTATTTATAGGATTATCAATAATATTACTATTGCTGATTATTTTTATAAACATGGCCGATTACACTCTTTATACATACAAGCGCAATGCGGTTTCAAAAGCAATGGATTATGCTGTTACAGCCGCTTCACAACAAATTAAGATAAATGAAAATATTGATGGGATTTCAAAGGGTTTTTCAGATGTATCAGGAAAGAAGCTGCTTGAAGGTGTCGAAATTAATATGGAAAAGGCTAGTACTACAATCAATGAAATGTTTTATAGGAATGTTGGCTATTCCACTATCAATATAGATAATAACCTGTTATTGTGCTCCACATCTTTGGAAAATGACAGTCTGAAATACACTATTATGATAAATGGCAGCCTCTTGGAATTTGGAGAACTTGAAGAACCTTCTGACCTGGAAAGTGTGATAAACGGTGCACTGTCCCGTTTCTGGCCTGATAGTGGCAAGACGTGCATTTATATCAACGGAAATCCCAAAACAAATATGGTTGGAAAGGGAACATATTTATTTGCAGTAATAAATGATATAGAAATTAAAGGATTAATTTCAAAAAGAAAAATCAGCCTTTCAAGCTTTGCAGGAGCAAAACTTGAAAGAAGCCGTTAGATCTGTTTTAAAATTTTGTGTAGTGTTTGGTGTAAAGAAAACACTTCTTCATTTGATAAAGAAAAACATTTGCCTATTTGTTCGGGTACGGCTGTAGCTTTATCTTTCAAAAGAATTCCTTCCTCTGTCAGCTTGATATAAACATTTCTTTCATCATCCGCACTTCTTATGCGCTTAATTAATTTCTGACCTTCCATTTTTTTCAGCAGAGGAGTGAGGGTTCCGGAATCCAGATAAAGCTTTTCTCCCAGGGCTTTTACAGTTAGATTATCCTCTTCCCATAATGCCATCAGAGTTATATATTGAGTATATGTCAAGCCCAAAGGATCCAGAAACGGCTTGTATTTCCGGATAATTTCCTTTGAACAGGCATACAACGGAAAGCACAGTTGATTTTCCAATCTTAATAAGTCGTAATTCATATAACCTCCATAGGACAATGAAACTCTCACAATTAATCCTCTTCATACGCCGCCCGGACAGCTTTGGCAAGTTGGTCCGTGCAGGAACTTGATTTGCCTCCGCACTGTATTCCCCTGAAAAATTCTTCGATTTTATCTACCGACATCCCTTCGACAACCCTGCTTATGGCTTTAAGATTTCCGTTACAGCCTCCTATGAAAACTACATTCTTTACAATGTCTCCTTCAAGATCAAAAGTTATTTGAATGGGACATACTCCCTCGGGATAAAACTCATATGACATTTTGACATCCTCCATCAAGTAAGGTGATAATTTGTGATTCAATATCTTCAGGCTTATGCATGGGTGAATACCTTGCAACAACCTTGCCGTTCCGGTCTACCAGAAACTTTGTAAAATTCCATTTAATATTGGTGCCCAGCAGATTTTGCCCTATGACCGCAATACTCTTTCTGACAGCAGACTTTTTGCTATTTTGCTGTTCATCAGTGGTTACGGACTTTAAATATTTATACAGGGGTTCGGCATTTTTTCCGTTTACATCTATTTTGGAAAAAGTTTTAAAAGTGACTCCGAATTTTGTCTGGCAGAAGTTGACTATCTCGGAATCTGACCCCGGTGCCTGGTTAAGAAACTGATTACACGGAAAATCCAGGATTTCAAAGCCTTTATCCTTATACTTATCATATAACATTTGCAGTCCCTCGTACTGAGGAGTAAAACCACATCCTGTAGCAGTGTTGACTATCAGAAGGACTTTGCCTTTATACATATCCATTTGTATTTGATTATGCTGTGCATCCAGAACGTTAAAATCGTAAATACTCATTAATACATCCTCCCAAACCTTATAATTTATATAATTAAATTGGATACAATTAAATTATATAAAATATTAAATTGTATGTCAACCAGGAAAATAAATAATGTTTTAGTGTTTACCTTGGAAATTTTGCTGTGATATAATATTCTCGTAAAAAGGAGTGTGATGAAAAATGGCTGATGACACATTTGAATTATTGACCAGAATGTATGCTGATTTTACATATCAGTTTAAAGAAGTTAAAACTGATATAAAAGAGTTAAAAACAGATGTGGCTGCAATGAAAGGAGAAATCGAGGAACTAAAATCCGATGGTATTGCGATAAAACTTGATATATCCAACCTAAACACTTCTGTTTCAAAGCTGGGCTTGAAACTTGAAAATGATACTAATAAAAAAATCGACCTGCTATTGGAGACACGGGGCGAAGTCAATCAGAGGCTTACTGTAATTGAGAACAAGGTGGATATTCTAACAACAAAGGTTGACAGGCATGACATAGAGATAAAAGTTATAAAGGCTGCCAAATAAAATTAAAGAATATATCCCGATAAGACTTTAACTTATCGGGATTAATAATATATAGCGATTATAAAGATTAAATATTTGCAAAAGATAAATTAATATTAAATAGGGTAGAAGTCTTTAAAATAATATACGGAGTGCGTAATGAAAAAATATAAAAAGGTTTATATTGAAATAACCAATATCTGCAACTTAAAATGCTCTTTTTGCCCTGATACAAAAAGGCAGTCCAAATATATGAAAAAAGAAGAATTCCTGCATGTTATTAAAGAAATAAAACCCTTCACAGATTATGTCTATTTTCATTTAATGGGAGAACCACTGCTGAATCCTGAGATTGAAAGCTTTATTTCAATTTGTGCTGTAAATGATATCAAAGTAAATTTGACAACAAACGGAACTCTTTTGAAAAGGAATAAGCCAATCCTTTTAAATACTCCGGGGTTAAGAAAGGTCAGCATATCCTTGCACAGCTTCGAGGCAAACCGTGAAGGGATTGCTCTGGAGGAATACCTGAGGGAAGCTGTTAGCTTTGCTAAGGAAGCGAGTGCCCGGGGAATAATTTGTGAGTTCCGGCTCTGGAATACGGGAGGAGAGGGTATAACGGCCGGAAACAGCTTGAACGGAACTATAATTAAGGCACTAAACCGGGCGTTTACTTCGGGAGAGGAAACCAGTGAAGCCGACTTGGAACCTGACTTGTATAAGGGGCTTGTGCTGCGCCAAAACACAAAACTGGCCGACAGGGTATTCCTGCATTTGGCGCAAAAATTTGAGTGGCCTGATTTGGAACGCGCTGATCCAACTGAGGCTGTGTTTTGCTATGGCCTAAGGGACCAGTTCGGCATACTGGTTGACGGCACTGTGGTTCCCTGCTGTCTGGACAGTGAGGGCAATATACCCTTAGGCAATATATTTGAGCAGTCTCTCAAGGATATACTTGACTCCCCGAGAGCGTGCGGTATATATGACGGATTTACTGCCCGCACAGCGGTTGAGGATTTATGCAGAAGATGCGGATATGCTGAACGGCATAATCGGAAAAACTGAGCGTAGCAAATTTTGCTGTATAAATGGTATAATAATATTTTAGGCAAGAATCGAGTTTTTTATTTAATCATCCCTTAGAAAATATTTCTTAAAAGAATGAAGGAGATCTGTAATTGAACATATTATCCGCAGAAGGCATATCCAAAAGCTACAGTGAAAAAATCCTTTTTAATGATATATGGCTGGGAATAGGAGAAGGGGACAAAATAGGTCTCATAGGCGTAAACGGAACCGGTAAAAGTACGCTGCTGAAGGTGGTAGCCGGACTGGAACAGCCTGATACGGGCAGGATAATCAAAGCAAACAATGTAAGGATTGGTTATCTTGAGCAAACTCCGAGCTTTGAGGCAGGTACAACTGTCCTTCAACAGGTATTTACGGGACACTCTCCTGTAATGGAACTGCTGAGGGAGTATGAGTATATAATAAGGAAATGCCAGGAAGTCCCTGAAGACAAGCAATTGGAAAAGAGGCTGCTGGAGCTGATGCAGAAAATGGATACCATGAGTGCCTGGACCCTGGAAAGTGAGGCCAAAACAATTCTCACCAGGCTTGGAATAAGCAATTATGATACTGATGTGGCAGCACTTTCGGGCGGACAGAGAAAACGAATTGCCATGGCGGGGGCCCTGATAAATCCTACAGAATTGTTGATAATGGACGAGCCCACAAATCATATAGACAATGATTCTGTAGACTGGCTTGAAAAATATTTAAATGCAAGAAAAGGTGCGCTGCTGATGGTGACCCATGACAGATATTTTCTTGAAAGGGTGGCAAATAGAATCATAGAGCTTGATAATGGGAAACTCTATAGTTATCAGGCAAATTACAGCAGGTTTCTTGAAATGAAAGCAGAACGGGAGGAACTGGACCAGGCCTCGGAGAGAAAACGCCAGAGTCTGCTTCGGAGTGAGCTGGAATGGATCAGAAGAGGTGCACAGGCCAGATCCACAAAGCAAAAAGCCAGAATAGAGCGATTTGAAAAACTCCAGGAAACAGATGCACCAAGGCAGGAGGATAATGTTGAGATACAGGTTGGTTCCTCAAGGTTGGGAAGAAAAATAATCGAGCTGGAAAGTATAGATAAATCATATGAGAATAAAGTACTCATAAGGGATTTCAGTTATATCCTGCTCCGGGATGACCGGATAGGGATTGTTGGCCCCAATGGTATTGGGAAATCAACACTCCTCAGGATTATTTCTGGGGAAATCAAGCCAGACAAGGGAAACGTGGAAATTGGCGAAACTGTTAAGATAGGTTTCTTTACACAGGAAAATACAGGTATGGATCCGAACCTGCGTGTTATAGAATATATAAGGCAGATAGCAGAGCATATTGAAACTAAAAAGGGTAGCCTCAGTGCTTCGCAGATGCTGGAACGCTTCCTGTTTCCGCCAAGTGTCCAGTGGACACCCATAGCAAAACTGTCGGGCGGAGAAAAGAGAAGACTGTATCTGCTCAGCATCTTAATGGGTGCGCCAAATATACTGTTGTTGGACGAGCCTACAAATGATCTGGATATCCAGACGCTGACCATACTGGAAAGCTACCTGGACGAGTTCCCGGGGGCGGTGATTACCGTATCCCATGACAGATATTTTCTTGACAGGATTACCGAGCGTATTTTTTCCTTTGAAGGAAACGGATATATCAATAAGTATGCAGGAAACTATACGGCATATAGAGAAACATATAACCAGGAATCAGCACTTAAGGAACAGGCTGATCGGAATTCGGGAAAGCCGGAAAATAAAAAACAATCAGGTCAGGACGGAGAAAAAAATAATCAGTCAACGGGGAGCAGTAGAGACGGTCAGAAGGAACGGCCTCTGAAATTTACCTTTAAGGAACAAAAGGAATTTGAGGAAATTGATGATAAAATAGCTGATAAGGAAAGTAAAATTGAGAAAAATAAAATAGAGATAGATCAGGCTTCAAGTAATTATACACTGCTCCAGGAGCTTCTGGAAAAACAGCAGAAGCTGGAGGAGGAACTTGAGTATCTTGTAGAGCGCTGGACATATCTATATGAGCTCGCAGAAAAGATTGAAAAAAATAAAGGTAAAAATTAATTTGATTATAAATACATTGAACTTTATAAAGGAGAACAAATGGAACAAACATTTGAAGGCATGCACCTGAACAGGTCACTTGTTGAGGCACTGAAACTGACGGATATCACAGTACCCACAGAGATACAGCAAAAGGTAATACCCGAGGCGCAAAAAAGCAATGACCTGATTTTTCAGTCTGAGACCGGGACAGGTAAAACTCTTGCTTATCTTCTGCCACTTTTTGAAAAGATAGATACTGAAAAAAAGGAAATGCAGGCGATCATTCTTGTGCCGACTCACGAACTTGCCATACAGGTTATAAGGGTAATAGAAATGTTGTCACTTAATTCGGACCTGAAAGCATCTTCAACGCCGGTAATAGGTGATGTAAATATAACAAGGCAGGTTGACAAGCTCAGAACCAAGCCGCATATTATTGTGGGTACTGCAGGAAGAATACTTGAACTGATTCAGAAAAAGAAGATTTCGGCGCACACAATAAAAACCATAATCATCGATGAGGCGGACAGGCTTCTGGATGATAGCAATATAGAGGGGATAAAGGCTGTTGTCAAGACCACGCTTAAGGAAAGACAGATCATGATGTGCTCTGCCTCCATGTCGGCGCGCACAGTTGAAAGAGCAAAGCTGCTGATGAAGGAACCCCAGGTTATAAAGAGCAAAAATGCTATTGAAGTTCCGGAGACAATTGACCACATATATTTTGTGGCAGAGCAGAGAGATAAAATTGAGGTGCTCCGCAAGCTGGTCAGAATTATAAATCCGCCAAAGGCTATTGCCTTCTTTGCTAATGCCGAAGATATAGCTGAGGCTGCTGAAAAACTGAAATACCATAAATTAAGGGCTGACGGCCTTCATGGTTCAAATATAAAGAGCGATAGAAAAAAGACAATGGATGATTTCAAATCGGGCAGACTGCAATTGCTGATAGCTTCGGATATCGCTGCCAGAGGACTTGATATAGAAGGTGTTACACACATTTTTAATGTAAATATTCCCGAAAGATCCATGGAGTATTTGCACCGCGCAGGCAGAACTGGCAGGAACGGCAATGAAGGTGTGGCAATTTCCATTGTTGCTGAAGAAGAGATACCTTTTATAAAACAATATGAAAAGGAATTAAGGATTTCGATAATCCCCAGGTCAATGTACAATGGGGCAATAGTGGAATACAGGAAGGAAAAGAAGAAATTCGATACAACCAGTGAATATGATCAAAGATCAAGTAAAGGTTATAACCGCAAGAGTGAAACCGAGAGCGGCGAAGCCGGTGAAAAGCCTAAGTCTGCCTTCAAGCATGGGCAGGGTGACAGGCCTGTTAAGAAGTTTGATAAGGACCGGCCTGATAGAAAGTACAGGCAGCCTGGCAAGGATAAGGGTGGAGACGATCATAAAAAGGGCGGCAGGGATGGAAGCTGGTCAGATAAAACTAATAAAAAAACACCATTCGGTGGTACAAAGTTTAAGATCGGCGGAAAGTCCGATAATAAATATAACCATGATGAAAGACAGGGCTCAAGGTTCAAGCGTGAGGGAGATAAGCCGGAAGCAAAATTCAACCGGGATGACAGATCGGCTACGGGCTTCAAGAAAGACAGTAATAAATCGACATCTGGATACAAGAGAGATGACAGATCGGCTACGAGGTTCAAGAAAGACAGCAATAAGCCGGCAGCCGGATACAACCGTGATGACAGAGGGGAAAAAAGGTTCGGCAAGGACAGTAAACCTGCTGACCATAAGAAATTTGGCAACAATAAGCCCGATAAGAAATTTGAGAGGGATGACAAAAAGGAAGGCGGTTTCGGCAAAGATAAAAAGCAGACCAGGGTAAAGTTCGTGGGAAAGCCCCCCAAGAATCTCAAACCATGGGAACGTAAGCCCCAGAAGGCTCAGAAGAAGGAAAAGAAGTAGAAAAGAGGTTGAAAAATAATATAAAGTGTAATAAAAGTCCAAAGGGGGCGGGGTAATATGCAATCTACGTCAATTCCAAAAGCATGGGAAGGTGTCCTGGGTGCGGCAAGTTTTATTCCTGTAACCAGTATAAAGGCCATAGAGCGGTATCGGAATGCAGAATGGTCGAAAGGGCTTAGTATCCACGAAACCTTTGAAATGGTATACATCAAATCTGGCGGAGGTCAGTTTGAAATAGGGGAACAGACGGTAACTGTAGGATCAAATGATATAGTTATCATAAAGCCGCATCAGCATCACAAGCTGGAGGTTACCTCCGACGGAGGGTGTGATTTTATAGTCCTGTATTTTAAGTTTATGAACCAGTCAAACCTGGCTATGTCGGAGGCTTCCCTTGAAGATTTTATAAACTTTGTCAGCGGTAGGGATTCCGGTGCTTTCATAAAACTCAAGGTGAGTCAGAAAAATGACATAATAATTCTTCTGAACAGAATACTTAAGGAAAAAGCAAGCGACCAGCTGGGAAGTGAATTGCTGGACTACCTCATGCTGATGGAGCTGTTTGTTCTCATATCCAGAGCTCTGAAGGCCGAATGGGAAAACAGCATAAAGAATAAAAGCCCGAAAATAAAGGAGCTTATGCATTCGGCAATTCAGTTTGTGCACAATAATTTTGAAAGAGAGATTTCCATAACCGATATAGCAAAATATGTTTTCCTCAGTCCAAGCTATTTCACGAGAGCTTTTAAAGAGGATACCGGTTTGAGTCCCATGCAGTATCTTTTGAATATCAGAATAAAACGTGCCTGCGAGCTGTTGGAGGAGACCGACATGAAGGTTGGCGAAATAGCTCACAGCGTTGGTTTTTCCAATCAGCAGCGATTTAATGATATGTTTAAAAAGCAGATAAATATGACACCCATGCAGTATCGTAATTCGTCAAAAAACATTCATAATTAGTAAAAATAACGGTAAATATCATGAAGAACACTTTTTAGGCTTATTGTATAATGAACTTAAGCTAAGACTAAAAAGTGTTTTTATTTTTGTATATAGATTAACCTACTTCATTCGCCTTATAGCGGGTAGAGGAGTGAACAAGATTTTTATTACTATTTTTAGCCGCTATTGCGGCTCAAAGCCATAAAATGGCTTAGGAGGTTAATATGGGTATGACAATGACACAAAAGATCCTTGCAGCTCACGCCGGCCTGGATTCGGTAACGGCAGGACAGCTGATAAAAGCCAGACTGGATATGGTGTTGGGAAATGATATAACATCACCTGTTGCTATAAAAGAATTTGAAAAGGTTGGCCTGGATAAAGTATTCGACGGCAATAAAATCGCTATAGTGCCTGACCATTTTACTCCCAACAAGGATATCAAATCAGCCGAACAGGTTAAGGTTTGCAGAGAGTTTTCAAAGAGAATGGGCATAGTAAATTTCTTTGAAGTTGGCCAAATGGGAGTTGAACATGCTCTTCTTCCTGAAAAGGGTCTGGTGGTGCCGGGTGACGTGGTGATAGGAGCTGATTCGCATACCTGTACCTACGGTGCACTGGGAGCCTTCTCCACAGGTATCGGAAGCACTGATATGGCGGCGGGCATGGCCACCGGTGAAGCCTGGTTCAAGGTGCCTGAGGCGATAAAATTTGTACTCAGGGGAAAACCTCAAAAGTGGGTTGGAGGTAAAGATGTAATTCTGCATATTATCGGTATGATTGGTGTGGACGGAGCTCTGTATAAATCCATGGAATTCACAGGTGACGGAGTCAGCGCATTGTCCATGGATGACCGGTTTGCAATGGCAAATATGGCTATAGAAGCCGGCGGCAAGAATGGAATATTCGAGGTGGATGAAAAGACAGTTGAATATGTCAGGGAACATTCCTTGAGATCATATGAAGTATATAAGGCAGATGAAGATGCAGTTTACTCGGAAGAATACGAAATTGACCTGGCATCAATCAAACCTACGGTTGCCTTCCCGCATCTGCCTGAAAACGCACGTACCATTGATAATGTAGGTGAGGTCAGGATAGACCAGGTTGTGATCGGTTCCTGCACAAATGGCCGTATAGAAGATATGAGGGTTGCAGCAGCAGTCTTAAAGGGAAAAAAAGTGCATGAAGATGTACGCTGCATTATTATCCCTGCAACTCAGAAGATTTGGAAACAGGCCATGAATGAAGGCTTGTTTGATATATTTATCGAAGCTGGTGCAGCTGTAAGTACACCAACCTGCGGACCGTGTCTGGGAGGTCATATGGGAATACTTGCAAAGGGTGAAAGGGCGGTAGCTACTACAAACAGAAACTTTGTCGGCCGTATGGGCCATCCGGAAAGCGAAGTATATCTTGCCGGACCGGCAATTGCAGCTGCATCTGCAGTAGCCGGTAAAATTGCCGGACCTGATGAGCTTTAACGGCAGTTTAAAAAATACAGTAAAATTCTATTGAGAATATTATATGCTGGGGCAGTACGCCGGAAATGGAGTGGATTTTATGAACGCTAAAGGTAAAGTCATTAAGTATGGAAACAATGTTGATACGGATGTAATTATACCTGCAAGGTATTTGAATACAACAGATCCTGCCGAACTTGCAAGCCATTGCATGGAGGATCTTGACGAAAAGTTCACCGCAAAAGTGCAAAAAGGAGACGTAATGGTTGCCGGCAAAAATTTCGGCTGCGGTTCCTCAAGGGAACATGCTCCTATTGCTATAAAGGCTTCGGGAATATCCTGTGTCATAGCCGAAACCTTTGCCAGAATATTTTACAGAAACGCCATTAATATCGGACTTCCCATCCTGGAGTGTCCTGAGGCAGCTCAGGACATCAAAGACGGCGATGAGGTTGAGATAGATTTTGATAAAGGTATAATCAAAAATCTAACAACAGGCAAAACCTATCAAGGACAGCCCTTCCCGGAATTCATGCAGGAATTGATTGCTGCAAACGGTCTGGTTGAGTATATTAAGAAATCCTTGGTAGATTAATTTCGGCAACAGTTTTAGCAGAAGGAGATGAAAGGTTGAAAAAAATTATAAAAATAAGTAAAGGAGGTACCGTGCCCCTGCCATTTCTGCCATCATGTTTTATGCGGAATGCTGGGCATGGGTATAATCATGAACTATAAAATTACTGTACTTCCGGGAGACGGAATAGGTCCTGATATTATAGGAGAGGCTTTAGAAGTACTTAAGCTGATAGGCGGAAAATTTGGACACAGCTTTCAGCTGACTGAAGCGGATATGGGTGGAGTAGCAATAGATAAGCACGGAGTACCGCTGCCCCAGTCCACCATAGACGCCTGCAAAAACAGTGATGCGGTTTTACTGGGTGCGGTAGGCGGGCCCAAGTGGGACACGCTTCCTGGACATTTAAGGCCTGAAGCAGGGCTACTGGGAATCAGAGCAGCATTAGGACTCTACGCAAATCTCAGACCTGCAATTATATACAGTGCTCTTAAAGAGGCATCTCCGCTCAAATCGGAAATAATAAGCAATGGCATTGATATAATGGTTATCCGGGAGCTCACCGGCGGAATCTACTTTGGTAAAAGAGGCAGGCTTGATACCGAAGGCGGAGAGTCTGCTTATGATACTGAAATGTACAGCAGAGCTGAAATAGTAAGGATAGCAAAGGTTGGTTTCGAGACAGCCATGAAACGGGGCAGGAAGCTGATGTCTGTTGACAAGGCCAATGTGCTTGAAAGCTCAAGACTATGGAGACAGGTAGTGGAAGAGGTTGCAAAAGACTATCCGGAAGTGGCCTTAAGCCATATGTATGTTGATAATGCCGCAATGCAGCTTGTCAGAAATCCTGCTCAGTTTGATGTAATACTCACCAGTAATATATTCGGTGATATTTTATCCGACGAAGCTTCAATGATTACCGGTTCCATAGGCATGCTGCCTTCCGCAAGCCTTGGCGCTGCCAAGCTTGGTCTATATGAACCCATACACGGTTCTGCACCTGATATTGCGGGACAGGATAAGGCGAATCCTATCGCCACCATCCTTTCCCTGGCTATGATGCTCAGGTATTCTATGGATTTGCCGGCTGAAGCCGACGCTATTGAATATGCAGTGGTCAGGGTTCTGGATAAAGGCTATAGAACTGGAGATATTGCTTCAGCCGGAACTAATGTGGTTGGAACCAGGGAAATGGGAAGGATTATCAGAGCCGAGTTTCAATGAATATGACTTTAGATGTTATAGACCACTGGTGCATGGAATTCAAAAAACGCAGCGTATGTACTCGAGGACTGTTTTGTCCGGGCACAGGCTGCGTTTTTGTTCTATGATATAAAAGTAGTGTGTATAAGAGAATCAAAATGATATAATGGACTTACATTAAAAAGTTGAGGAGCATTATGTCACAAATAACGAAAAAGGCTCTGGCGGCCTCCTTGAAAAAGCTGCTTTCGCAAAAACCTCTTGATAAGATCACGGTAATTGATATTGTAGAGGACTGTGAAGTAAACAGGCAAACCTTTTACTATCATTTTCAGGATATTTACGATCTGGTGGAGTGGATGTTTCTGACGGGGGCTGCTGCCGCCCTGAATGGAAAAAAGACATATGATACCTGGCAGCAGGGGTTTTTGCAGGTGTTTGAGTATGCACTTGAAAACAAGGATTTAGTTATAAACACATATCATTCCATTAGCCGCGATCAATTGGAACGTTATCTTTATGATGTCACGTACAATCTGCTTATAGGAGTTGTTGAGGAACAGGCGTCCGGGATGACGGTAAGTGATAATGATAAAAAATTTATTGCCGATTTTTACAAGTTCGCTTTTGTGGGCTTGATGCTTGACTGGATCAGAAGAGACATGAAGGATGATCCTGAAAAAATTGTAGAGCACATAAGCACACTTATCCAGGGAGACATAAAGCGGGCATTGGAGAAATACAGAGTCTGCTGACAGCTGCCACTAGACAAACATGCCATTATGTATAAAATTTAAACAATATCACCGCTGTGTCAAAGCTTTAGGCACGGCGGCTTTTTTGTCTATTCATTTTATCACCGGCATTAATTATAGTATAAGTATGATTTCAATTGAATGGAGGTAGTATTATGTATTATTCAAACGGTAACTACGAAGCATTTGCACGTCCTGAAAAACCAAAGGACGTTGATAAAAAATCGGCTTATCTTGTGGGAAGCGGCCTGGCCTCACTGGCAGCAGCATGTTTCCTGGTCAGGGATGGGCAAATGAAAGGTGAACATATTCATATCTTTGAGGAAATGAAGCTCCCCGGCGGCGCCTGCGACGGTATCCGGGATGCTCAGAAGGGCTTTATAATCCGGGGGGGAAGAGAAATGGAAAACCATTTTGAATGCCTCTGGGATCTGTTCCGCGATATCCCTTCCACAGAATCCGAAGGCATATCGGTACTTGACGAGTTTTACAGGCTCAATAAACGTGACCCGAACTATTCCCTTATGCGTGCATCGGTAAACCGAGGACAGGATGCACATACCGACGGCAAATTTACGCTGTCGGAAAAGGCATCGATGCAGATAATAAAGTTGTTTATGACAAAGGATGAGGACTTATACGATAAAACAATTGATGATGTTTTTGATAATGAATTCTATTCCTCAAATTTCTGGCTATACTGGCAAACAATGTTTGCTTTTGAAAAGTGGCACAGTGCCCTTGAAATGAAGCTGTATCTGCAGCGTTTCATTCACCATATAGGAGGACTGCCGGACTTCTCGGCACTGAAATTCACAAAATACAACCAGTACGAATCACTTATCCTGCCTATGATAAAGTACCTGGAAGCACACGGAGTACACTTACAGTATGACACGCAGGTTACCAATATCATTTTTGACATCAGGGGCGGCAAAAAGGTTGCAAAGCAGCTTGTCCTTGTATATGAAGGCAGAAATGAAACCATTGATCTTATTGAAGATGATCTGGTGTTCGTCACCAATGGAAGCTGTACTGAAAATTCTACTCTGGGAGATGACGAGCATGCACCGGAAGTGAATACCA
Organism: Bacillota bacterium; assembly: GCA_023386445.1. Taxonomy (GTDB): domain Bacteria; phylum Bacillota; class Clostridia; order Acetivibrionales; family DSM-1351; genus Ruminiclostridium. The sequence continues at coordinate 91,009 of JAEWJR010000054.1, forward strand.
GGCCGGGTGAAGGCGGCTGCTGGCAGCTGTGGAAGAATATTGCAGTACAGGACCCGGCTTTCGGACGGCCGGAGAAATTTTGCTCGGACATCAATGCCACCAACTGGGAATCTGCAACGGTAACAACACTTGACGATAGAATCCCCAAATACATTGAGAAAATGTGTAAACGGGATCCGTTTTCAGGTAAGGTTGTCACAGGAGGTATTATTACAGTGAAAGACTCCAGCTGGCTTATGAGCTTTACTCTTAACCGCCAGCCCCACTTCAGGGAGCAGCCCAAGGGCCAGCTTGTGGTATGGGTTTACGGACTATATACCGATGTTTCGGGAGACTTTATAAAAAAGCCCATGAAGGAGTGTACCGGAAATGAAATTGTACAGGAATGGCTCTACCATATGGGTGTCCCCGAACATGAAATCCCGGAAATGGCAAGGACGGGAGCACACTGTATTCCATGCATGATGCCGTATATCACTGCATTCTTTATGCCAAGAACAAAGGGGGACAGACCAAAGGTAGTTCCTGAGGGCAGCGTGAACTTTGCATTTATCGGACAGTTTGCCGATACGGTACGTGACACGGTATTTACAACGGAATATTCTGTCAGGACTGCAATGGAAGCAGTTTATACGCTTCTGGATGTAGACCGCGGGGTTCCGGAGGTTTTCAACTCCTGTTACGATGTGAGAGTGCTTCTGGACTCGACCTCCAAAATGATGGATGAAAAAAAACTTACGGATATAAAGCTTCCCTTCATTGCTAATTTTATAGAGAAGAGGGCACTCAAAAAGATATCGGGAACAATTATAGAAGAATTACTTCAACGGTATAAATTAATTTAACCTGTAGTCAAAACAATTGCGAAAATTGTATTATTTAAACGGCAATTTATCGCAATTGTTTTTAACCGTGCATCTTATTTCATGAATTTGTACTCGGGTACCAGTTGATCACCTGCTACCCGAGGCTTAAGGTCAGCAGTGCATTTTTCTGATTGACTTTCTCCAGAGAAATTTTGGATACAAGTGCTTCATCAATAAATACCTGCTGTGTGCTTTTAATTCCCATAAACATACTCTTATTGTTTTCCAAAATATCATCTGCAAATATCCTGCCGTAAAATTCTTCAAGGCAAAGGTTTTGTTCTTTCATATATGTGCTCAGGGGTATACCGACATACCTTATATGCCAGGGCTCATAGACTGCAGCGGTTTCCTTTGTTTTATCCTTTGGATACCTGATTATGAAGCCATATTTGTGAAGATTCATATTAAGCCAAACTTGCTCTTTTGTATCCTCAAAATCGTTTCTATGGCGTCCGTTCACACTGAATATATCCGCAGCCAATCCCGTATGGTGTTCCGAATTGCCCGGAAGTGCCACCAGCTGCCTTGTTTTCGCGTAGGCTTCTTCAGAGGTTTTAGAATTCTTTTTAAAACTGTTCAGGTTGGAGTCAAATATTTGCTTCTGAGATGTAAGGCTCCTGTAGGCACTGTTTATTATAAATCCTTTGACATTCTCTTTTTTTGCGGCTTCTGCCATGGAATACAGAGCTTTGAGAGTAACCGGCAGCAGTTTAAGTTCCCGGTATTCCAGCAAAACCTTGCCGGAATCAATATTGGCAAGGTTTTGCGGTGCGAAATCCTCAGGCAGGGGATTGTCCTTATTAACCAAAAGTTTGCTGCTGGTAATATTATCTGTTTTTATTTGCTTTAAAGCTTTAAAGTTTATTTTATTAAACTCGTTCGATGTTATATATATATTATTATTGCGACTGTATATATTAAAAAGCTTTTTGCTTTTGTCTGTAGTTTTATGGAGTGGATTGAAAATTTCAGTACGCGGTTTCTCGATACCTTCAAACATATCCGGAGCATGTGCTGTTGCAGAGTTCTTGGTATCTGCAGAAATAATCTGTGTCCTGGCGTTATCTGGAATGTCTCCGGGCAAAGCTGTCAGTTCGCCCCTGTCCTCTATAATATTTGGTTGAGAAAGGTTTGTGCAGCCGACAAAGAGTATGCTGAGAATAACTATGTAAGCAGCTTTTTTCAATTTCAAGTTCCTCCGTAATAAGCTTTAAGCTATTTGACCATTAAAAATGATACAAAAATTATTATTAATATATGCAGATTTACAGGATTTTAATTATTAACTGGAAATTTTACATCGGGTTCTTATATTGCCCGCGGATTTAAAAACTCCCAAAATAAAAATGAGCACACTTGGTGGAGGCGCAGCAAGTGATACTACGCTTTTACTTGCGTCAGGGACAGGCCTGGCATATATTTTTGTGTTTGTTGTTATCGGAGCACTTATAAACAGGAAATGGGATTAATAGGATAAAGTGGGTGATACCTTGATGGTTCTTGCTGTTGTAATACTTGGATTTATTGTGATGTTTTGTTCTGTTTTGCTTGCTTTGACATGGAGAGAAATCGTATGGATGACTACCTGCCTAATTCAGCCTTGAATTAAAGGCAGTAAGGTTACAGGACGTGCTAAGTGAACAGCTGGCAGCTCCTTCAATTATTGCAGGCGAAAATGCGGTAAGGCGCATTTATCAGAACCTGATTCAGAACGTCTTAAAGCATGGAGGGGGTAAAGTGGAGGTAACACTGATCGGTGGTAACAATACGGTAGTTTCATGCTTTACCAACCATGCTCCGGGAATGACCCGGGAGGAGGCCGACCGAATGTTTGACAGGTTTTATACTGAAGATAGGGCTAGAAGCGGGCAGAATACGGGACTTGGTCTTACCATAGTAAAGGCGATGGCGGAAATCATGAGCGGAATTGTAAGAGCAGAGCTGCCGTGAATTGGTCGCCGGGGTTTTCCAGGCGGTTGCAACTACCTTTTTCGGAGTAATTTTTGCGGCATGTTTTATAAGAAACAATTCTATTTGGCCGATGATAATTCTTCATGCATTTGTTGACCTGTTTGCCACGGCTCACGATTTGACCGACAGCTTCGGAGAAATTCATGTAACAACTGCACAAAATACCCTGGTAACTCTGATTGTTACACTGCCATTATTTATATACGGTATGTTCATTCTCAGGAAGGTGGAGCCAATCAAGCCTTTAGCTTTTAACATGTCTGCCCCTGACAAATACTAAACTAAACATAATCAGCAGCATACCGCCGATTTGAATAAATGAAACGGTCTCCCCCAGTACCAGCACACCTCCTATAATCGATACTACGGGAATAAGGTTCAGAAACATCGATGAAACAGTGGCTCCAAGGCCTTTAACAGCAACATTGTAAAGATAATATGCCAATGCTGAGCAAAACAAAGCCAAGTACAGCAGGTTGGCCATGGAATATGCCGAAAGGCTTTGCCATTGTTTCATTTCAGGTATGATAAAAGGAATAAAAAGAACAGAGGCAGCTGCCATTTGGTAGGCGGTTATTACTATACCGTTATATTTACCTGTAAGACTTTTGCAAATAATTGTATATATAACCCAGGTAATCATGGCTCCGATCATCAAAAGATTTCCTTTAGTATGGCCTGAAGAAAAATCCAGACCCTTCTCAAATATAACCAGAAAGACGCCGATTACTGAAATAATTACACAAATAATAACTCTGGAAGTGATTTTAAATCTGTAAAACAGAGATTCGGTTATTAATGTAAAAATTGGTACTGCAGCAACGATAATTGAGCCATTTGAAGCTGTGGTATATTTTAAACCCATATTTTCGAAAATAAAATATAAAACTATCCCGAAAAAAGAGGACGCAAACAGGAGCAGAACATCTTTTACAGGCATCCTGACGAATAGTTTTTTTATATATAATATTACTGCAAGTGTCACCGCAGCTATAACCTGACGGAAAAATGCAATAGTCACAGGCGGAAGGTCGTTAAGTAAAATTTTTGTACTTACAAATGAATAGCCCCAAAATATTACCGTAACAGTAATGGCTATTAAAGCAAATAACCTGTTGTTTCTATCTTTATTCATCTTATCCCCACTCTAGTGGTCTGTAACATCTAAAACGCTACGGGAATTTAACCCTCGGCAATATGTGACTTTTAGGTGTTACGGACCACTTACCCTCTATTGACAATGTATAACACGCCTCACGCCGGCTATTTTGCCACTTTTCTTTGTCGTCGTCCTTGCCTTGCGTCAGCAAGGCTGCGTCCATCCTCCTCGAAAATTGCCAAAATATCTCAGCGCGAGGTCGGTGATTTTTGAGTGAGATATTTTGGCTTGCGGCAAGGCAAATTAACCACTCAAAAACGTATTGTACATTGTCAATAGAGGGTATTGTCTTTAAGGTATAATTCTCT
>JAEWJR010000009.1:0-19998 GCA_023386445.1 Bacillota bacterium
CTGCCATGCTACGCAAATTATCTTGTTCGCTAGGGAACCCTAGGTTCCCTTCGACAAAATGTTTCACATTTCTGAGCACCCTCCTGAAACCGGGAAGGGGATTCCCCTTTCCAATCCCCGAGTATAGAAATTTACCGTTTGGAATTTTCGGGTGTACACATTCAAACTCAGTATTATCAGTGTCCCATCACAGTTCCAAAAGTTATAAATTCCTATACTCCGAGAAAAGAGCGCTATAGCTAAGCCAGCTCTTCCTTGCTACTTCTGTCCATAATAAGCCCCCGCTCCATGCTTGCGCAGAAAGTGCTTGTCAAGCAGCACCTGTGGCATGGCGGTTACAGCCGGATTCAGCTGTTTACACTGAATTGCCATCATAGCCACTTCTTCCAGTACAACAGAGTTGTGTACCGCTTCGGCAGCATTTTTCCCCCAGGTAAACGGTGCATGGTTTTTTACAAGCACAGCAGGTATATAATTTGGATTTAATTCTCTAAAAGTCTCAATTATTACTACTCCGGTATTGGCTTCATACGCAGACTCAATTTCAGCCCTGGTCATTTCACGCGTACAAGGAATTTCGCCATAGAAGTAGTCTGCGTGGGTTGTTCCATATGCCTGGATTCCCATACCCGCCTGCGCAAAAGAAGTTGCCCATCTTGAGTGTGTATGGCATACTCCTCCTATATCGGGAAAGGCATTGTACAGAGCCACATGTGTGGGAGCATCGGAGGAGGGTTTCAATTTTCCTTCTACAACTTTGCCTGTAAGGTCAAGCAACACCATGTCCTCTGCCTTCATAACATCATAATCAACTCCGCTGGGCTTGATAGCAATGAGTCCTTTTTCCCTGTCGATGCCGCTTACATTTCCCCAGGTATAGGTCACAAGACCGCGCTTTGGGAGTTCCAGGTTTGCTTCCAGTACTGCTTGTTTCAGATGTTCCAACATATATATTCACCTCAAAATCATTCATTACCAGTTTATAAAATCTTATCTCAGATTGTCAACGGCAGCTCTTTCAATATCCAGTCCCTTTGTATAGCGTTTTAAAAATTCATTAAAGCCGGCAACCTCAGCCGGATCAGGTGCAATGGAATTGCCCTGTTTCCCGTCGAAGACCTTACGTCTGAGGAAGCTCTCCAGCGATTCGTTTTCTGTCCGGTTGACCATGTATGAGCCGAGCAGTGCAATTCCCCATGCGCCGCCTTCTGCCGCAGTTTCCATGACAGATACAGGAACATTAACAGCTGCTGCCATGATCTTCTGCCCCACCAGCTTTGTCTTAAAAAATCCGCCATGTCCCATCAATTCGTCCAGCTTGACCGATTCTTTTTCCAGAAGGATATTCATACCTGTTTTAAGCGCACCCAGTGCCGTGTACAAATTCACACGCATAAAATTAGCAAGGTTGAAGTTACTGCTTGCCGAACGCACAAACATAGGACGACCTTCTTCAAAATGTGTAATATGCTCTCCGGAAATGTATCCATAGGCCAGTAAACCTCCGCAGTCCGGGTCACCCTGGAGCGCAGCACCAAGCAAGGTATCATAGAGCCTGGGTTTGTCTACATCCAAACCCAATGCTTTTACAGCTTCTGCGAATAAACCCATCCACGCATCATAATCCGATGTACAATTATTTGAGTGCACCATAGCCACCAGCTTGCCATCCGGTGTCGTCACCAGATCAATCTCCGAATACGCCCTGGACAGCTCCTTTTCCAGTACAACCATTGCAAATACGGATGTACCTGCCGATACATTTCCTGTACGGGCGGATACACTGTTGGTAGCCACCATGCCGGTTCCGGCATCTCCCTCAGGCGGACAAAGCGGAATTCCCGCCTGCAGCTGGCCGGTAACATCCAGCAGCTTTGCGCCGTCTGCAGTCAGCTCACCTGCTTTGGTCCCCGCAACAAGAACCTTTGGAAAGATATTCTCCAACTGCCATGGAATATTACCTGCACTGACAAGCTGATTAAACTGTCCGATCATCTGCATATTGAAATCTCTGGTATTTACATCTATTGGGAACATACCCGATGCATCGCCAACTCCCAAAACCTTCTGCCCTGTTAGTTTCCAATGTATATAGCCTGCTAATGTTGTAATATAGTCTATGTTGGAAACATGCTCTTCCTTATTCAGAATAGCCTGGTAAAGATGGGCAATACTCCATCTCTGGGGGATCGGATAGCCAAACAGTCCTGTCAGAGCTTCAGAAGCCTGACCTGTTATGGTATTGCGCCATGTACGGAATGGCGTTAATAGCTTTTCGTCCCTGTCAAAAACCATATATCCGTGCATCATGGCACTGACACCGATTGAGCCGGTGGTTTGAATGGCTACACCGTATTTTTCCCTTACACTCTCAGCCAGCTTGTTGTAGCTGTTTTGTACGCCCTTCCAAATATCCTCCAGACTGTATGTCCAGACATTGTTGAGATAACTGTTTTCCCAGTCATGACTGCCGGAAGCAATTGATTTGTTACCCACGGCAACAAGAACCGTTTTGATTCGTGTGGATCCCAGTTCTATACCAATTGCTGTCTGTCCGTTGACAATGGCTTTTTTAATATCATTCAATTCTAAACTCATTTTTTCCTCCCCAAAGTATGCTTATTGATACAAACAGGATGTTAATAAACACTAACAACTATATTTATTCGCCGTTGCCCGAATTAATATTACCCTATTTTATTTGCCAATTATATATATTTACTTAAATGGATTCTCATCTTTGTAAAGCATGGATGCAGGCTGATTAAACGCAACATCACTTACACCCAGAAGCTTCATGGCAGCAAACAGAAGCTTGCCCACATGTTTGAATGCCACTCCCCCGTGATGAGGATATCTCTTGGCTATAAGTACATGTCTGTAAAATCTGCCCATCTCCTTGATTGCAAATATACCTATACCACCAAAGGATTTAGGATCTACATCAATTATTTCACCTTCGGCAACATAACTGCTAAGCTGACTGTCTGCTGTTCCCTGGAGTCTGAAGAAAGTAATTTCTCCGGGTCTGATAGCTCCTTCCAGCGTACCTCTTGAAATATCCGGTTCCCTGTCGGGTTCAAGCAATCTGCGCATTATGAGCTGGTACTTCATGGAGTAGTTCTTCATCTGACATGATGGTGTATTTCCGCAGTGGAAACCCATGAACAGGTCGGTAAGCGAATATCCTGCAAACCTGGCCTGGTTATTGGCATACATGTCCTTAGGCACTGTGTTGTTTATATCAAGCAGTGTTGCCGGCATCTGTGTGGCACAAGTAATTATATACTCGCTTAATGCGCCGTAAATGTCTGTTTCGCATGCAACAGGAATGCCCACTGAAGCAAGCCTTGAATTCACATAGCAGGGAACAAATCCAAACTGGGTCTGGAAGGCCGGCCAGCATTTATTTGCAAATACTATATATTCGGAAGCACCTTTATGCTCTTCAGCCCAATCCTTCAAGGTAAGTTCATATTGTGCCAGTTTTGGAAGAATTCCGGGATAACCGTTTCCAGCTCCCAGTTCCTGTTCCATTTCCTTGATTATTGCAGGAATTCTCGGGTCGTCCTTGTGATTGTTAAAAGCCTCGAAAAGGTCAAGTTCCGAGTTTTCCATCACCTCAACCCCCAGGTCAAACAAGGGTTTGATGGGTGCATTACATGCAAGGAAATCGTGCGGTCTTGGACCAAAGGTGAATATTTTTAATTTTGAAAGGCCCAGTAAAATCCTAGCAATAGTTTCAAAATCAGCAACCATATCTGCTATCTCTTCGGGAGTTCCAACCGGATATTCCGGAATATACGGATTCAATTTTCTGAGAGCCAGGTTATATGAAGCATTAAGCATACCGCAGTATGCATCTCCGCGTCCATTGATCAGATTGTTCTCAGTTTCTTCAGCCGCAGCCACAAACATTACAGGACCGCCGAATTTTTGAGCAAGTATGGTCTCCGGTCCTTCAGGCCCGAAATTTCCAAGATACACCACGAGTGCGTTTGTTCCTGAATCCTTTAATTCCTGTAGGGCTTTCAGCACATCCTTTTCATTTTCAACCGCCGTGTTTGCCTCAAAAATCTCAATGCTTTTTTCAGTACAGACTTTAACAACCGCTTTACGCCTCTCCACACTCAATTCCACCGGAAAACAGTCTCTGCTTACCGAAACAATTCCAAGCCTTACTTTTGGAATATTATTCATTTAATTAGCCCCCTTATTTTTTTAATAATATATTTATCTTCATTTGAAGAATATCTTTTAATCTATCTTTTTATAGAACATATCAATTTAACAGCAATTATTTAAATATAAAACGTGTGTTATATTAGTATGCTCATGCGTACAAGTGATTAAAGTTTTAATCTGTCATAAATAATCCAAATTTGATTATCAAATCAGAAATTAAATAATTCACCTATCTTTTAATACAGGATTCTTTGATAACAAGCTCAGGTACAATTATTTTTTGAACAGGGTTATCCAAATAATTGTTATCTTTAAGCATTTCCAGGAGCAGTTCTGCTGCCGCCTCTCCCAACCTCTCCTTAGGATGGCTGACACTGGTGATCTTGACCGGGCAGTTTGCTGAAAAGTAGGAGTCATCAAAGCCTGTAATAGAAATATCTTCAGGTACTTTGACACCCAGGCTGTTCAACAGTTCGAATACCCTGAATGCAATTTCGTCATTATAACAGGCTATAGCGTCAACACTTCTTTTATCCTCTATCATCTGTTTGATAACATTATAGGGTTTTACCTCCCTGTCCTCAGTGTGAAACCATATTACCTGATCTGGATTATACGGCAGACCGGCTTCACTGATGGCTCTTGCATAACCCTTGTGCCTTTCCAGCCCCTGTATATCATCTGCTTTGAATATCCCCACTATTTTTTTATGCCCCAGCTTTGCCAAATATTCTACCGCAGAATACATCCCTTTTGCATCATCAAGCAAAACATGGGATTTGCTTTCCAGCTTCTGATAGTAGCCATGAATAAATATATAAGGGATATGATGTTTGTCCAATGCATCATAATACTGCAGATTGTTGGAAAACAGCGCACTTTTGGTGGGTTCTATAATAAGTCCTTCAATATTTTTCTGCAGTACATCCTCAAGACAAAGTGCTTCTTTCTCGGTATTGTTATTGGTATTCTTCAGCATAATGCTATAACCGTTACCTGCGAGCACACTGTCAATTCCCTGAATAACCTTTGGAAAAATGTATTCCGAAATATAGGTGGTAATTACGCCAATATTACGGGAATCGTTTCTTTTTCTGCTCCTGTCCATACAGTAGGTTCCTCTGCCGTGTTCGGTATAGAGGTAACCTTCATTTACAAGCATGGAAATGGCCTTCCTCACTGTATGCCTGCTCAAAGACAGCTTTTCGGCCAGCATGTTTTCAGAGGGTATCTGCTCGCCGGGCTGAATTCTTCCCAACAGGATTTCTCCTTTTAAATACTCCATAAGCTTATAGTATTTAGTCTGGTTATCACTTTTTTGCATTATATTCTCCTGAAAAAGCAACTTGTACGTACATCTATATTATACATTATAATATTTAATTTGTGCAATATTGCAGTTGAAATATTATTCACTGAATAATATTATATCCTGCAAAGTCAAAAGAAAAAAGCCCCAACATTAACCTCCTCCACATTATGTGCATATAATTATGTATACCACTAATTAATTATTGAAGATTTTTATTTATTGCTAAGGAGTGAATATTATGGAATCAGCTACTAATCCGGTAACTGAATTAACTGTCAGACTAAATGAAGTCAGTATTAAAAATACCGCAGAAGCCATATATAACAAAATTAATCTTGTAAAACAAATGCAGAATGACAAACAGACTATCAATGTTCTGGAAGAAATAATTAATGATCTGACAACTGATAAAAATGAACTGATTCAAATAACCAAGTGCTACGAACAGGAGTTTTTGTCACAGGACATATCCGACGAGGATATAGAGTATATTACAAAGGAATTGCTTCCCATCGTAACGACCTTTCTGCCTTTCAGCGGTGGTGACAGTGAATTTGTTTCCACAATTCAAAAGGTATTATCTGCTGAAACCTTCAAGATATTAAAACTGCTGGGATTCAATTATAAGGAAGCTATAGGCCAGCCTCTGACCAATCTTGTAGCCCAGGCTATACAGAACCAGAACCAGAATCAGAACAATAATAAATATCCGGTTAACAAGAGATATAGTCAAAGATAATTAAAAAGACTCTAATGTGGATTAAATTTTAAATATTTCAACATACTATCCCCATATATATAGCTATATCCACAACTTTATTAACAAAATATTGTTTTTCTGTGGAAAAAGCAGTGATTTATTGGCATTTAATCCACAAAGTTTTCACATTATCCACTTCCTATTTGTTTATAACTATAGTGTGGATATTCTCATAGATTATCTACACGAAATCCCCATATATATTGGTTTATCAACAGTTTTATCAACAAAATATAGTATATTTGTGGATAACCACCCAGACTTTTAACATAATATCCACAATTTCTCCCAGTTATACACAGTTTCTTGTGGGTAATTTGTCCTATACTTATAAGACTGCAGCGCCTAAATTATTCAACTTAGAAATTCAGGCGCTGCAGTCAAAAAATTTGCTTCGCAAATCCGCTTCACATCCACTCAGGAACTCAGCCTATGCTACGCAAATTTACTCCAAGAAAACCTCATACAATGCTCCATATCACAGCACTTTCACGTAAAATTTCCGGTTTCTGGGGCCGTCAAACTCACAGAAGTATATTCCCTGCCATGTCCCCAGGACAAGCTTGCCGTTTCCAACAATAACGTATTGGCTGCTTCCGACAGCACTTGCTTTTAAGTGTGCATGACTGTTACCTTCCATATGCCTGAACTCTGCTCTGTCAGGATAAGCTTTGTCCAGTCCCAGCAGCATGTCCCTTACCACATCAGGGTCAGCATTTTCATTGATGGTTATTCCGGCAGTGGTATGGGGGCAGAACACCAGAACCGCACCGTCCTTGGCCCTGCTTTTGGCAAGTGCATCCACAACTCTGCCGGTTATGTTGTAGAAATTCTGTCTTTCAGTTTTTAAACCATACTCATAAATCATTAAAGCCTCACCTCAACCCTTTCTGACATTTCAATATAATTTTCTCCCACGTTGCAATCATAAGCCACTATGTTAACACCCTTGTCCCCGGCAATCTTTATAGTATCGGCAAACTCCTTATGTGTTATGTGATTAGGCGTAAAGTAGCTCACCCCTTTCATCTGAATAACAAAAACAATATACGCCTTATAACCTTCTTTCCTGCATTCCATTAACTCGTTTATGTGCTTTACTCCTCTTTCAGTGGGCGCATCAGGGAATAAGACAACATTATTGTCCTCCAGGGTAACTCCCTTGACTTCAATAAAAATCTTTTCCATTTTTGTTTCTACATAAAAATCAAATCTGGAATTTTTATATTTTGCTTCCGGCTTAATCAGGGTAATATCTTTCAAAAAGCCTCCCTTTAACAGCCATTCATGAAAAACCTTGTTGGGAACCTGACTATCCATATTGACCAACCTGTCACCCTTCATAACACCAATAAGATCATATTTGGTTTTTCTGGAGGTTGTATCAAATTCCTGTACAAAAACCGTAGCCCCCGGTTTCAGCAGTTCCCTGCATCTGCCGGTATTTTTTACGTGACACACCTCCTCCTTTCCATCAAGCTCTATATATGCAATAAATCTATTTGGTCTGTCAATAAACCTTGCCGTTTTTATATTGTTATAAATCACTTTGGCCTCCGTTGTTTATGAAATCAATGACATGAAAATTATACCCCTGCCTCCTAGGTTAAACAATACCTCAATTAAGTGTATGTTTGAAAAATTTGAATGACAGGTAAACTCATTATTTATACATATTAAAAATTTACGTATCGACATCATAATATTTATGTGTTTTGGCAATAAAAATCAGGGTATAAAATATAACAGGTTTGGATAAACGTATAAAATGAATCTCTTTTTTTGGTATGCTGCAGTATTGCAGGCAGCCAATATGGGATTCCTAATAAATCACGAGGGGAGATTTTGATTATGAAGAATGAGGTATCTTTTTTCCGTTGTAAACATTGTGGAAATATGGTTGCATTAATAAAAAGTGGAGGCGGCACTCTTGTCTGTTGCGGAGAGCAGATGGAGAAACTCGTACCCAATACCACCGAGGCAGCCGTTGAAAAGCACATCCCGGTTTCACTGAGAAGCAACGGCAGCATCAATGTTGAGATAGGCTCTGTTGCACATCCGATGATTGATGTTCACTATATTGAATGGGTAGCAGTCGTTGGTGATGAAGGTCTGGAAATAATAAACCTGTTCCCGGGAGATGACCCAAAAGCTATTCTAAGTGATAAGAAAAATGCTGAAGTTTATGCATATTGCAATATCCATGGCTTGTGGAAAGGTGAAGTAAAATAGTCAATATCAGCAAAAGGAACTGTTGCACGATGAATAATTTTTATTCACCTGGGCAGCAGTTCCTTTTTTATCCTTAAAATAGCACCTCTTTTTAATATCCGGTTCCGGTGCTCTTTTCCTTATTTGCTATGGCCACCGAAGCGCTTGCGCCTATTCTGCTTGCCCCGGCCTCTACCATGGCCTTGGCTGTTTCATAGTCCCGTATGCCGCCGGAGGCCTTAACTCCAAGCAGAGGCTTTACCATATCCCGCATGAGCTTTATATCCTCAACTGTTGCTCCCCCGGTACTAAAACCCGTTGATGTCTTTACAAAGTCGGCTCCGGCTTCTTTGCATATCCGGCAGCTGATCTTTTTCTCTTCATCAGTCAGTAAACAGGTCTCAAGAATAACCTTTACAAGAGCTTTACCCTTTGCCGCCTGTACTACAGCTTCTATATCCTTTTTAACATAGTCAAGATCTCCTGATTTTATGGCACCTACATTAATAACCATATCAACTTCGGCAGCGCCATTCTGAATAGCTTCAGCAGCTTCAGCAGCTTTTACTGCAGAGGTGGTTGCGCCGAGAGGGAAACCAATCACAGTACACACTTTTATTTTGCTATCCTTTAAAAGCCGGCTGCACAAACCTACATAACAAGGATTAACGCATACTGATGCAAAACCGTACTCCTTAGCTTCACTGCAAAGCTTTTCAATCTGAGCCTTTGTAGTTTCAGGCTTAAGAGCAGTATGATCTATCATACCTGCAATATTCATAACAAATCCCCATTTCCGCACGGGACACATCATTATCCCCTGCTTTTTGAATTTAATTATTTCTGTTAGTTGAAAATTTATTACATACTTGTAAATAAGAACTTTTGCTATTCTTATTATCACCAATTATCAAGGAAATTTCAAGATATCCGAACTAAAACTGTTCTTGTAATTGACCCCACATAACCTTATATCACCAATGGTCTGTATTATCTAAAACGTATATTGCCGGCTAAGGCGGTATCCTCAACATAAAAAAAATAGGTTAGTCGCCATCGACTAACCATGTAAAGGGGGTCAAAATGTATTTTGTGAGGTCAATATTATATTGGCCATTAAATGAAAAAATTATACAATATTTATTAAAATATTTACTCTGAAATAATTTTGGAGACTTGTGCAAATAATAAACTTTGAGTCGATAAACTTAAACTCAGTATCCTAAAATAATTACTTATAAAGAGGTGCAGCAATATGGAACTCCAAGATAACATAATAAATTTCGAAAGCTTGAATGATCAAAATACACTTGAAGTGGTACAGAGCAGACTAAAGCCCGGAGAGACACTCATATTGGACGTAGGCAACAACTATTTTCATCAGGCTGACAAAATCTATGACATCTTATCAAAGAATGGTTATTACGTTAAGAAAACTCTGATAAACGGCAGAAACCAACTGCTTGTTGCCTATGAGGATAATAAGCATCAGATGTATTGATAACAAGCTGCTTCGCAGCACAAAACCGGCATCATGGGTTTTACACCATGATGCCGGTTTAATTATATATACACAAAGAGAATTTCCAATATTTCGCCTGATAAATCTTAATTTTATTTATTAAGATCATATATATTCTGAGGTACAAAAACCTCCAGGAGTTTATGTTTGAATTCTATAACCGCCGGAAACAGCTCTGATTTTTCTCCATCAACTGTAAGGGCTATTGGCGACCTGCTTTGCAGCTCACATTTTTTTGCCTTGAGGATAATAACATTTTTATCATTAACCGATTCCTTGCTGAGGACTTTGAAAAATATACTTGCCAGATTTATATTTGAACATTTCTTAACAAGTATGATATCCATATAGCCATCGGTGAAATCCGCATCATTCAGCAGGTTTGGAAATCCTGCCGCCTGTTTTCCGTTAACAATCAAAAATAATATAAATTTACCTTCTATAATATGCTCATCTGCCGTAACTTTCAAGTCAAAACTCTTAATATTTGCAACTTCGGATAAACCCTTAAGATAATAGGCAAAGGGGCCGAAGTTTTTCTTAAGTTCACTGTTTGTACTGAAGGAGACATCTACAAAATTCCCGCCTGCAAAAGTACTCAAAAAATAATGTGAATTATTGATATATCCCACATCACACAAAAGAGTCTTCCCCTGCAGAATAATGTTCAAACTTTCATGCAAGGAATTTATCCCCAGACATTTTGCAAAATCATTACAAGTCCCAGAAGGTATTACACCGATCGGCATTTTGATATCATTGTCCAGAAGGATGTTTGCAACAAAATTTATAGTACCGTCCCCGCCCGAGGCAATTACAAAATCATATATTCCTGACTTCAGAGCACTTATGAGATAGTCATTGTTGGCATCTATAAGTCTGTAAGGCTGAACGAGAATACCTTTTTTCTGAAATGTACCCAGTATATAGTCCAACTCGTTTGGAACCTTATGCCCGCCCGATATGGGATTGTATACAAACAATGCGTTCTTCAAAGCTTTCCCTCCTGTAATTATCCTCTTTCATTAATAATAAATGAATTTACCTTGAAAATCAACTGATTGAATTACAGGAAATAGTATGTAATGGGGAGGCAGTCAGACCTAATCTGCTGCCAGCCCCTAAATGACGCTAAACTAACCCATTAAGGGTTGACACTTCTCTCAGCCATTTCAATTGCCTTTTTGACCATACTTCCGCACTCTCTCGAAGATACTGATCCCCAGCCCTCAGCTGAAACTTTATTGTAGACTCCAAGTTCCTTGGCAATCTCCTCTTTAAGGGCTTCTGACATGATACTTTTATGTCTACTCATAGTTAGTGCCTCCTTTTTTAGGCATTTTTACTGCGTATTAAATTTCATCAAAAGAAGACTGATTTGCTTCTCTCTCCATATAATACGCTTTTATGCCCTTGATTTATTTTAGCGTACAATGATATTTTGTCATCTTCTAAAAAAAATATAGAGGTAATTGTTTTCACGCTATCCACATTATACACATGTTTTTTTTGCCATTATTTTTATAAACCACTATATATGCAGATTATGAATTAATTAAGCAACAATATTTTGTGTAATGTATTTTGTTACCAATAGCAGGCAAAATTAAACCCCATTTATTCACACTTTTTGACTATAATGTGGATAACTTTGTTTTCTTCAACACCCCCCAATCCGTTGGTATACCTATGCTTCGTCATTTAAATATTATATCAATGTGAATAACTTAAAAAAACTGTGGATAATTATTTCATTATCCACAGTTTTCACCTACAGCACAAACAGCTGCTTATTATTCTATATTCATGCTGATATCAACTGAGTTGGCAGAGTGAGTGAGCTTTCCAACTGAAATAATATCAACCCCTGTCCGGGCTACATTATATATTGTTTCTTCAGTTATATTCCCCGATGCCTCTACCAGCGCTCTTTTGTTAATTAAAGCAACAGCTTCTGTCATTTTTTCATTTGACATGTTATCAAGCATAATAATATCTGCCTTGCAGTCAAGAGCTTCCTGTACCTCTTCCAATGATTCCACTTCAACCTCTATTTTAACGGTGTGTGGTATACTGGCTCTAACCCTGTTAACCGCATTAGTTATTCCGCCTGCCGCAGCTATATGATTATCCTTTATCAAAACGCCATCCGACAATGAAAATCTGTGATTTGACCCTCCGCCGGCATTCACGGCATATTTCTCCAAAAGTCTCAGCCCCGGGGTTGTTTTTCTGGTATCAGCTATTTTAACAGGTAAATCCTTGATCTTCATGGCATACCTGTTGGTTATTGTTGCAATAGCTGAAAGACGCTGTAAAAAATTCAGTGCTGTTCTTTCACCTTTGAGTAAAGCCCTTGTTGGCCCGCTTACTCTTGCAATAATATCTCCTTTTTTTACACTGTCACCGTCTTTGATCAATGCTGTGAACCTGACGCTGTTGTCGAGGACTTTAAAAACATGCCGGGCAACATCAAGCCCTGCTATAACCGCGTCCTGCTTGGCAAGAAATTCAGCGTTTGAGACATCCCCTTCGCTGAGAATATTATCGGTAGTAATATCTCCTAAAGGCATGTCTTCCTTTAAAGCATTCATAACAGTATCGTGCAAATAATATTTATCAAGCTTCATATTAACCTCCATGAGCCATATTATGGCCTTGAGCCGCATAGCAGCCCGCAAAATGTGATGAAAATTTATATCCTTAGTGTATTCTGCGATAAAATTCAGTTATATCACATATATTGATTTATAAGGCTAAAACCCTTACTATATTCCTCTTCCAGTTAAGATCATCCGTCTTATCGAAATCCGATCTGAAATGGGCTCCTCTGCTCTCTTGTCTTTCAAGAGCTGCTTCAATAACAAGATTTGCGACGGTTAACATATTAGCTACCTCAAGTTTAATCAGGCTGAATCCTGTTAAGTCACTAAATCTTTCATATATAGCCTTAATTATATTTTTTGCAGTTTCAAGTCCCTGCTCACTCCTGATGATTCCGACGTGTTTTGTCATGGTATTCTGAATTTCTTCCTTCATACCTTTTAATGCTTCATCATTGTCCTTATTAAGGAAGAAGTCAATTTTCACATCGGTTTCTCCCTGAATTGGAGTTTTAACGTCTTCTGATATTTTTCCGGCTATTTTTCTGCCAAATACCAGCCCCTCAAGCAAAGAATTGCTGGCCAGCCTGTTTGCTCCGTGAATACCTGTACATGCCACTTCACCGCAGGCATATAACCCTGTTATATTAGTCTGCCCTTCAACATTTGTTCTAATGCCCCCCATGCAATAATGCTCTGCCGGGGCAACAGGGATGTAATCTCTGGATATGTCTATGCCATAATCCAGGCAGGTCTTGAATATGTTGGGAAATCTATTTTCAAGATATTCCTTATCTTTAAAGGTAACATCAAGGAAAACGTTTCTTGATCCGGATATGGACATCTCCTGGAATATGGCTCTTGATACTACATCTCTCGGAGCCAGCTCTCCAAGCTCGTGATACTTCTGCATAAAGCGCTCGCCCCTGGCATTTTTAAGCATGGCCCCTTCACCACGCACTGCTTCTGAAATCAAGAAGCTTTTATCCTTTGGGTGGTAAAGAACTGTAGGGTGGAACTGAACGAACTCCATGTCCATAGCCTCAGCGCCCACTCTAAGGCACATTCCGATACCGTCTCCGGTTGCAACCTCAGGATTTGTTGTATGTGAGTAAATCTGGCCAAAACCTCCGGTCGCAATTACAGTATGTTTGGCAATGAATAGTTTCATCTTTTCAGCTATTTCATCATATACCAGAACACCTCTGCATTCACCATTTCTTACAATGAGATCCACGGCAAAATGTCTTTCGAATATGGAAATATTGCCTCTTTTCTGGGCTTCCTCTATCAGCTTGTCACAGACTTCCTTGCCGGTAGTATCTCCGGAATGGATAATCCTGTTTACACTGTGAGCCCCTTCACGGGTAAGAGACAATTGCTGACCGCTTTTATCAAAGTTAACTCCAAGACTGCACAGCTTTTTTATATTATCGGCAGCTTCCTCAACCAAAACCCACACGCTGTCATCATTACAGAGACCTGCTCCGGCAAAAAGAGTGTCCTTAAAATGTAACTGAGGTGAATCATTTTGTTCGTCAAGGGATACGGCTATCCCTCCCTGAGCCAAAACAGAATTACTTATATCCAATGTTTCCTTGGTTATTATGCCTATCCGGCTGCTGTCATTTATCTCCAATGCTGTATAAACTCCGGCAATACCGCTTCCAACAATAATAACATCTTTTTCAACGATTTCTACCTTTACCCTTGTGACATCATCTTCCATATTTTCCCTCCAAAAGACCCCGCGCGCATCTTATTTGGCTACCTCTAACATTCTGGTAAGTGAATGTGATGCACGTTCAATTATATCTTTCTCCAGATTTATTTCGTACTTCTTGAACGCCAATGCGTCATGAACACTCTGAAGAGAAGTCTTTTTCATATTAGGGCATATGAGACCAGTTGACATCATATAGAAAGTCTTATGGGGACTGTCTTTTTTAAGTTGATATAAAACACCCATCTCGGTTCCTATTATAAATTTATCATGATCAGAGTTTTTAGCATAATCAATAATTTGTTTAGTGCTTCCCACAAAATCAGCTAATTCCTGAATCTCAGGCTGACATTCCGGATGAACCAGCAGAAGTGCATCAGGATGCAGCTCCCTGGATGCCAGAACCTCATTGGATCTGATTTTGTGATGTGTAATGCAATATCCTTCCCAGAAAATAATATTTTTCTCAGGGCACATTTTTGCAACATAGTTACCCAAATTTTTATCGGGAACAAAGATAATATCCTTTTTTTCTATTGACCTGATAACCGACAGCGCATTGGAAGATGTACAGCAGATATCGCATTCCGCCTTAACCTCGGCACTTGAATTTATATAACAAACTACAGCGGCTCCCGGATATTTTTCCTTAGCCTCCCGCAATGACTCCGCAGTAACCATATCTGCCATGGGGCAGCCTGCATTGATTTCCGGAAGCAGTACCGTTTTCTGAGGAGATAGAATCTTTGCGCTCTCTGCCATAAAATGTACTCCGCAAAAAACAATAGTATCGGCAGTATTCGATGCACAAAATTGGCTTAAAGCAAAAGAATCTCCTACAATATCCGCTATCTCCTGCACATCGTCAACCTGATAGCTATGAGCGACAATAACAGCATTCTGTTCTTCCTTCATTTTATTTATATTGCTAATCATCGTTTGTTTATCCATTAATTGCTACCTCTATTTTTTGTTAATTTTTCAACAATATATTGTCTAATTAATCAGTCCAAAGTTAAAATACTGCATTTATTTTAATACTTATGAAATGCTTTGTAAATGCTTTTATTTCAAAAGAGCCTTTATTTACTTTATTAGAATAACAGTATTCGATATTATCTATGCAAAGAGAAATCATACTTGCGAATTTATATTTATAAGCGTCAAAATACCAATTAAGCCATATGTTAAGCCGTCATTTTTTGATTGGAAGCATTGAAAAAAGCATAAATAAAAAGAGGGCCTTTAAGCCCCCTCTTTCTACTTATGACAATTGCCTGCTTCGGCACATCCTGAACATCCGCAACCACAAGTGCTTTCGCCTCTTTGCCTCTGTCTGATCCTGTGGATAACAACCCAGGCCATTAACCCGAACACTATTGCAGCTATTATTATTGTCGCCAAATTGTCCTTTAAAAATTGTATCATACTGATTCCTCCTTAATAACAGGAATTTTACCAACCAATTAAATATTAACATGCCCGCCCGCAGATAGAACCTTTGCCTTCTTCTCCGGCTTGTAGGGACGGAACAGCATCCAAAGCATGAAGCCCAGGACCAGTAAAGCCGCTATCGTACCTGCACCAAAAGAAACAACTCCTGCGGCAAGACCGCCAAGCTGGTATATTATAAGTGCTACTGCGTATGCAAGAACTGTCTGATATCCAACAGCAATGAGCGTCCATCTCCATCCTCCCATTTCACGCTTTATAGCACCTATAGCAGCAAAGCATGGAGCGCACAAAAGATTAAAGGCCATAAAGGCATATGCGCTTATTACGGTAAACATTGATGCAACCTGTGCCAATAGTGCAGGGTCATCTTCAGCAGCTTCCGCAATTCCAAATAATACTCCAAATGTTCCTACAACATTTTCTTTTGCCACGAGACCGGTCACTGTAGCAACTGCTGCCTTCCAGTTTCCAAAACCCAATGGTGCAAAGATCGGAGCAATAGCGTTGCCTATGGAAGCGAGAATACTGTCTCCTTCTTCAACCATTTGTAAATTCCATCCGAAGCTTGATAAGAACCATATAACTCCGCAAGCTACAAATATAATTGTACCGGCTTTTATAATAAATGCTTTTCCTCTTTCCCACATGTGAATCATAACGCCTTTTGCACCAGGAACATGATATTGCGGAAGTTCCATAACAAATGGAGCCGGGTCGCCTGAAAACAATTTTGTCTTCTTAAGAATTATCCCTGAGATTAAAACCATTGCAATGCCCAGGAAGTATGCTGACGGAGCGACCCACCAGGATTTCTCAGCAAACATGGCGCCTGCGATCAAAGCTATGATAGGGAGCTTTGCGCCGCAAGGGATAAAAGTTGTGGTCATAATGGTCATCTTTCTGTCTTTTTCCTGCTCAATTGTCCTGGATGCCATAACACCCGGAACACCGCAGCCCGATGCAATCAGCATTGGAATAAATGACTTTCCTGAAAGGCCGAATTTGCGGAAAATTCTATCCATAATAAATGCTACACGGGCCATATATCCACAGTCCTCGAGGATGGATAGGAAGAAGAACAAAATCATCATCTGAGGTACAAACCCGAGGACTGCACCAACACCCCCTATAATACCGTCAACTACCAGGCTCTGCAACCATTCTGCGGCACCTACATTAGTCAGAAAATCTCCGACTGCCGGCTGTATCCAGGCCCCAAACAATGTATCGTTAGTCCAATCCGTAACTATGGTTCCCAACCATGATACCGAAACAAAGTACACTATAAACATAACAGCTGCAAAAATAGGTAACGCCAGCCATCTGTTTGTTACAATCCTGTCTATTTTATCAGAGGAGGTCATTCCTACATGTTTTTTATGTAGGCACTTCTTAATAATTTTACCAATGTAGATATAGCGTTCGTTGGTAATTATACTTTCGCTGTCATCATCCATATCGGTTTCACATGCCACAATTACTTCTTCTAGCTTCTGCTTGGTAGACGAATCAATTGTTAACTGCTCCAGGACCTTTTCATCTCTCTCAAAAAGCTTTATGGCGTACCATCTCGACTGTTCTTTATTGTTTATTATGCTTCCAGCCGTAGTCTCTATCTGGGAAAGGCTATTCTCAACCGCATTATCAAACGTATGCTGCGGTATTGTCTTTGCATTACTTTTAGCGAGAGCAATAGCCTTTTCAGTGACTTCCTTCAGCCCCGAACCTTTTAATGCAGATGTCTCATAAACTTCACAACCCAGCTCTTTGCTGAGCTTTTGCAAATCTATTTTATCGCCATTTTTTCGTACAATGTCGATCATATTCAACGCTATTACTACCGGTATACCGATTTCCACCAGCTGTGTAGTAAGATACAGGTTTCTTTCAATATTCGATGCGTCAACCAGATTAATTATTACATCAGGTCTTTCGTTTATAAGATAATTACGTGTTACTACTTCTTCAAGAGTGTATGGTGATAAGGAATAAATACCTGGAAGGTCCATTATAATTATTTCCTTGTAACCTTTAAGTTTTCCCTCTTTTTTCTCTACCGTAACACCGGGCCAGTTTCCAACATATTGTGAGCTTCCTGTTAATTCATTAAACATTGTCGTCTTACCGCAGTTTGGATTTCCGGCAAGTGCAATTTTAATAGCCATTGTTCCTTCCTCCTATTTCTTTGCAAGTTAGGCTATGCTAACTCGTAACTTTAAAATATGCAGAGCGTAGTCGTACTCTGCTTAGTCCACCAATATCATTTCGGCATCTGCTTTTCTCAGTGACAATTCATATCCTCTGACTGTGACTTCAACCGGATCTCCCAAAGGAGCAACCTTGCGTACATAAATGGAAGTACCCTTGGTGATACCCATATCCATTATTCTGCGTTTAATCGCACCTTCGCCATTAAGCTTCACAACTGTAACAGTTTCACCACAGTTTATGGTTTTGAGTGTTCTCATTGTGTTTCCTCTTTTCTATATAAAATTTTTGTGTGAACATTTAAAGTATACGATGTTAAACAATGATTCTGCTGGCCATACCTTTATCTATTGCTACACGAGCATCCTTCACATTAACTATCATATTACCGCCTATTTCTGAAATAACGGTAACTTTTGAACCTATAACGAAGCCGAGATTCTCCAGAAATCTTTTAGTCTCATCTTTACCCCGAATTGATTTTATAGAATTAATCTCGCCTTGAGAAGCCATTGTTAAAGGCATAAAATCACTCCTTTATAGGTTAGTATCTGCTAACCTTTTTTTAAATAAATTGGTTAGCTCTAACTAACCTCTATAAGAAGTTTACTACCGCTAACTATGTTTGTCAATATATTTAAAAACTTTTGGTACGTTTTTTCGGGATGTAAAAAATTGTTTATTTCCATTTTCACCTTACACCTTGATAAAAAGCCTACATATGCTATAATTATAAGATTAATATATAATTTATTGCTATCTCTGGCTAAAAGATTGAACTAAATTAATTCAATTATATTTTATCAATACTTTGAAAGCGCACCTGGCCAATTAACCTCCTTTATTCGCCTTATAGCGGACGAGGGAGTGAGAAGAGATTTCATTACAGTTTTGTGGCCGCTATTGCGGCTAATGGAGGCTAATATGATTAAGTTACAAGAATCCGGTGAAAATTATTTGGAGACAATACTTGTTCTTAAAAATAAAAACGGGAATGTACGTTCAATTGATATTGCAAATGAATTGGGTTATACAAAACCAAGTATAAGCCGCGCAATGACTATACTTAAAAATGCTGAATATATTATTATAGATGAAACAACAGGATATATAACACTTACTGATGCAGGCCACAATATTGCAAAAACAATGTATGAGCGTCATCAAATATTATCCTCTTATTTAATCTCGCTTGGCGTTTCTCCTGATGTAGCTACGCAGGATGCTTGCAGAATCGAACATGTCATAAGCGAAGAAACCTTTGAAAGAATACGGCACAACACAATAATTAAGGATTAGTATGCGGAAATAATTTGAAAAGAACTGGCATATATAAATTGCCAGTTCTTTTTTAGTATTGCATGGCTTTTTTATTAATTTCTAATAATATCAGTTGACTATCACCATATACTATGCCAATATATAGTTAGCCTATGCTAACCCCTTGTATGGATAAAGGAGATACTTATGCTGTCTAATTCTAAAATAAAATATTTAATTTGTATATATAAACTAAGCAACGGCGGTGGACCTGTCAAGTCGGTAGATATAGCCAGTACTCTCGCTGTCACCAAGTACAGTGTTTTTAAAATACTAAAATTCTTTTCGGGAATAGGATTGATTGAAAAACAGCATTATGGTCAAGTCCATTTAACTCCGGAAGGAATCAGAAAAGCAAACTCCTTATATACGGAATATGTAATTTTATACACCTTCTTCACAAAGCATTTAAAGGTTTCTGTTCAAGTTGCTGAGGATGATGCTATCGCCTGTATAGGTGTTTTATCAAGCCACAGTATTAATATAATATCTGATCACATCTTAAACTAACATGCTATTAGCACAGAAGACTAAAGTCCTCAAAATAAAAACAAGGTCTTGTGCTGTTAACACAAGACCTTGATATAAATCTGGCAGAGACTTACTTTCCCGGGCCGTTTCCAGCCAAGTATTATCAGCACTGAGATGCTTAACTGCCGTGTTCGGTATGGGAACGGGTGTATCCATCTCGTCATTTCC
>JAEWJR010000146.1:0-14183 GCA_023386445.1 Bacillota bacterium
ATAAACGGCAAAACTATGCATTCATTTAATATAATTATAGGCTTATACTTGTATCAAGTCAATTAAATACGCAACAATATAATGAATATATTCGGGAGGCGGAAAAATGGAAGGAAATTTGCTTGTCGCGCATGGCGGCGGTCCAACCGCAGTTATTAATTCATCCTTATACGGAGTAATAACCGAAGCTAAGAAATATGCGCAGATTAAGGGTATTTACGGTGCAAAATATGGAATAGAAGGAGTTCTGAACGAAGAATTCATTGATCTAGGCAGGGAGCCTCAGGAAAACATTGATTTATTACCGTATACACCTGCATCGGCAACAGGCTCCTGCAGAAGAAAATTAAACGATAAGGACTATCCTGTCCTTTTAGAAATATTCAAAAAATACAACATAAGATATTTCTTTTACAATGGCGGAAATGATTCCATGGACACCTGCAACAAAGTGGCTCTGCTTGCAAAGGAATCTGGCTATGATATGAAAGTTATCGGCATTCCGAAAACAATAGATAATGATCTTGAATTTACCGATCACTGCCCCGGGTTCGGAAGTGCCGCAAGATATGCGGCCATATCGGCCATGGAGCTTACCAAGGAAGTAGAAGCACTTCCCATACACGTTATAGTTCTTGAAATAATGGGCAGAAATGCAGGCTGGCTTGCAGCAGCCACAGCACTTGCAAAAACAAATACAGAAGCGGGACCACAGCTTATTTATCTGCCGGAAAGGCCGTTTAATGAGGAGGAATTCCTCGAAGATGTTAAGATGTGGCACTCCAAAACAAAGGGAGTTCTGGTAGTTGCAAGCGAAGGCCTGGTGGATGCAAACGGGGTTTCCATTGCCGATACCGGTCTGGTGGATGGCTTTGGGCACAAGGTTCCGGGAGGAGTTGCCCAGGCATTGTCAGATAAAATCATAAACAGGCTTGGCATAAAATCAAGGGCCGAAAAGCCTGGACTTTTGGGAAGAGCATCCATCCCCATGCAGTCAGGTATTGACAGGGAGGAAGCAATAGGAGCAGGTGCATTTGCCGTTAAATCGGCAGTGGAGGGCAAAACAGGTTTTATGGCAGCAATCAGGAGAACGTCAAGCAAGCCTTACAGCTATGAATTTGAGCTGGTTCCGCTTGAAAAGGTTGCAAATGCCGAAAGAAAGTTCCCTCTTGAGTGGATAAATGAGAGAGGAAACGGAATCAGGAAGGAATTCATTGATTACTGTATGCCCCTTATAGGAGATCCGCTTCCACAATACGCAGCATTATCCAAAATAAGTGTTCCAAAACTTTAAACAATAAAAAATATATTTGAGAGGATGTTAAATAATATGTTGGTTACAAGTAAAGAAATGGTATTAGATGCTCAAAAAAGAGGTTATGCAGTTCCGGCCATAAATACCCAGGGCGGAAATTATGACATTATCAGATCAATCTGCTATGCGGCGGAAGAAATGAAATCTCCCATAATACTGGCTCATTATGTGGCAACAGGAAAGTATTCGGGAGACGACTGGTTTGCCGAAGTGTGCAAATGGCTTGCAAATAAGGTTTCAGTACCGGTAGCCATACATCTGGATCACGGAGATTCCTTCGATACCTGTATGAGATCACTGAAGAATGGATTTACTTCCATAATGCTTGACTGCTCTGCAGAATCCATTGAAGACAATGCATTGCACACAAATGAAGTCATCAAAGCCTGCAAATCCTTTGAAGTGCCCGTTGAAGCCGAAGTTGGAGAGCTTGTAAGACTTGATGGCGCCGGAGCTGTAATGGACAACAAGAATATAGCCAATGTTGAGGATGTAAAGAAATTCCTTTCATTATGTACACCTGATATGCTTGCCGTCGGAATAGGAAATGCGCACGGATTTTATAAAGGCAAGCCGCTGATCCGTCTTGATATTCTGAAACAGGTCAGAGATATTACAGATGTTCCGCTTGTACTGCACGGCTGTACCGGAATGCCGGATGAGACAGTCAGGGAGGCAATCAAAACAGGTGTTGCCAAAATAAACTTCGGCACACTTGTAAGACATAAATACGTAGAATTCTACAAGGAAGGCATTGATACTCTTGACCACCAGGGACATTCCTGGAAGATATCACAGTTTGCAGAAAAGAAGCTGGAAGGCACCATCAAGGAAATAATCGAACTTTCGGGTTCAGCGAATAAAGCTTAAGCAATTCCGACAGGAGGAAAAAATCATGGAACAAAAAAAGCTTAATGTTGGTTTAATAACAACTGTTTCAGGCAGATGGCCGCGTGAACTGCCCACCAACAGGCATGCCGAATATGGAAAGTGGCTTGAAGACAACTGCCCGGGAGTAAATATAGTTAAAACTGAAAATATAGCTGTAAATAATAAGGATGTAGAAGATACAACAGAATATTTCAAGACCAAATCTGTAGATCTGGTTGTTCTTGTACTCGGTGCCTTCACAGGTGATTATGCAGCTACGTATATAGGTGAAGAGCTCAAGGTGCCTGTAATCATCTGGGCACCTTACGAACCGCCCTTCGACGGCGGAAGACTCATGGCAAACAGTCTGGTTGCGGCGACCATGAATGCGGCTGCAATGCACAGGCTGGAGCATAAATTCCATTTTGTATATGGAAGCAATACAGATGAAAGAGCTGCAAAGGAAGTAAGGCAGTATGTCAGAGTTTACAATACCATGAAAAGGCTAAGACGGACTTTTCTGGGACTTTTGGGATACAGACCCACAGCCTTCTACAGTTCAACCTTTGATGAAACTTTGATAAGAAAACTTTTCGGCATAAAAATTGAAGAATTTGATTTAAAACCCATATTTGACAGCATGGCAGCAATTGATGCAGAAGAAGTCAAAAAGGATATGGAGAAAATCCGCAGTGAAATCAAAACCATTGAAATATCCGACGAATATCTCGAAAACCATTCCAGATTGTACCTTACACTCAGGAACCTGATCCAGGAGCAGGGACTGAATGCAGGTATCATCAAGTGCTGGCCCGAGATGGGAGTCCTGAAGACCACGCCGTGTGCCGTCCTGTCAAGAATGGCCGATGAGGGTTTTATAATCGGATGCGAGGGAGATATGGATGCTACCATTGCCATGCTCATACAAAATTACCTGACAGATACAACGGTATTTATGAGCGACCTGATTAATATTGATGAAAAGGAAAACACCGCATTATTCTGGCACTGCGGTCAAGCAGGCAGAAAGCTGAAGGATCCCGGAAGTGACATCAAGCTGTCCAACCATCCTCTGGCAGGACAGGGAACGGCCTTCTACACTGCATTGAAATCCGGCAGGGTGACAATAGCAAGAATGTGCAAGATCAGAGACCGTTATAAGCTGTTCCTTGCAAAAGGTGAGGCAGTACCTACCAAGGTTGTAACCAAAGGTGTAATGGTAAATGTTAAAATGGAGACCCCTGTCCGCGAAGTTTTGTACAGGATAGCAGAAGAAGGAGTTCCGCACCATTATAGCCTTGTTTGGGAAGATGTGGCTGATGAAATGCGCCTTATGTGCAAGCTGTTGGATATAGAGGTAATCGAAGTCTGAAAAAATGGGGGATAACTTGAAAATGAAACAGATATTTGTAAATTTAAAACGTTTTGAGATCCCAAAAAGCCTGGGCGGCATATGCCAGAAGGATGATCCGAAGGAATGGATCGAAGGGATAATCGGTGAATGCGTAAGCCTGGGAATTGGAAGGTATGAAGCTGTTGAAGTATGCTTCCTGCTCCAGGAGAACCTGTTGATCACTGCAAGGGAGAAGCTTGCCGACTATGCCGTGAAGGATACAAAAAGCATAAAACTAGGCTGTCAGGGTATATTCAGAGAGAATGCGGCCAAGGGCGGAAATTTCGGAGCGTTCACCACAAACCGTCCTGCTGCGGCTGTAAGCAATATGGGCTGCCAATGGACAATCCTCGGACACTCTGAGGAACGCAGGGATAAACTGGGGATAATTGCTCATTACGATCCGGCTGTACTTCAGGAGGAGCAGGCAAGGAATACCGCAAATGCAGCGGTAGACAAGCTCATAAACGAGGAAGCATTATGTGCTCTTGATGCGAAAATGAAAGCCTTGGTATGTATCGGTGAAACTGCAGAGGAAAAAGGCGAAGGAAGTTTTGAGGAACAAAAGCCGAGAATCCAAGCAGTTTTAAAAGCCCAGCTGTTAAGATCACTGGCAGGAATAGAAGCAAAGCAATGCCACGATGCGGTGGTAATAGGCTATGAACCCATTTGGGCCATAGGACCCGGGAAAACTCCTCCGGGAGCGGAATATATAAGCTTTGTTTCGGCATATATCAAGAAGGTGGTCAAGGAGCATTTCGGATTTGAACCGGCGGTAGTATATGGCGGCGGTTTGAAGGAAGAAAATGCCGGAACCATTTCAAAGATTGACAGTATAGACGGAGGCCTGGTTGCCTTGACAAAATTCTCGGGTGAAATAGGCTTTTACCCTGAAGATCTGAAGATTATCATTGATAAATACATCGAATAAAAATTGAATTGAAAATCGAATTGAAAATCGAATTGAAAATCGAATAAAAAGTGGATGCATATTAATGGAAACCTATTTATTGGTGTTTGTAATCTGTTTTGTGGGAAGTGTAATTCAGGGATCGGCAAGCTTTGGTTTTTCACTGTTTGTAATGTCACTGCTCCCAATGTTCATGCCCCTTAAAAGTGCGGCGATGCTATCCGCCCTGTCGGCTTGTATTATCGGAATTTGGGTTTGTCTGACAATAAGAAAGCATTTGAAACTTAAGCTCATCATTCTGCCGGTCCTCTCATCCCTGCTGATTATGCCTTTTGGTGTATACCTGCTTACCGTTTGCAATGAAAACCTGTTGAAAAAGGTGCTGGGCTTAATCATTATACTTCTGTCAATTATTTTTTTAAAAAGCCCGGCACAAAAGCTGGCAATCAGGGACAGCAGAATAAGCGGGATAACCTTTGGAGCCGTCAGTGGATTACTTTCAGGTATGTTCAATATTGGAGGACCTCCGCTGGTAATATATTATCTCAATACGGTCAAGGAAAAAATGGAATATAAGGCGGCACTGGAGTTCTCCTTTATGATAGCCGGCGGCGTAACGTTAATTCTGCATAAGGCATACGGAAATATAGAGCCCGGAGTAATGAAATATGCTGCTGTATGTATTGCAGCCATAATTTCAGGGACGGTACTGGGAATGAAAGTTTTCATACGGCTTCCACAGGATATTCTGAAAAAATCCGTATACATACTGATGGCGGTTCTTGGAACAATACTCTTAATCAGGTGATGACCTGATCAAGAGTAAGGATTATAACTCTGATAAATAGACTTGAAGCTTAAAACTTGTTAAAAAGGAGGAAGAATAAAATGAAAATTGCGTTCGAATATGGACAGGGCCTGATGGAAGCCGAATTGCCGGATAATACCGATGTATTCATACCCGGTGAGACGGTTCCAGATCCGCCGTTTATTGAAAATATTGTGGAAGAGACCAGAAAATCCATATTAAACCCTATAGGAATGCCGCCTATTTCAAAATCGGTAAAAAAAGGCATGAAAGTGGTAATAGTATTCCCAGACAAGGTTAAGGGAGGCTTCCAGGAAACAGCCCACAGGAAAGTGGCAATTCCCATAATATTGGATGAATTGTACAAGGCAGGTGTGGAAAAAAAGGATATCAAACTCATCTGCAGCAATGGTCTTCACAGGAAAAATACCCGTGAGGAAATCAAAAGCCTGCTGGGAGCAAAGGTATTTAACGATTTCTGGTGGTCAAACCAGATAGTCAATCATGACAGTGAAGATTACGACAATCTGGTGGACCTGGGTTATGATGAAATGAACAACAGGGTAATCATGAACAAAGAGGTATACGATTCCGACTTTGCCATACTTATAGGACATGCAATGGGTAATCCGTACGGCGGTTATTCCGGAGGCTACAAGCACTGCACAACAGGTATTACACACTGGAAATCCATCATGCATCATCATGTACCTCATGTTATGCACCGGAAGGACTTTACGCCTGTGAGCAAGGACAGCCTCATGAGAAGCAAATTCGATTCAATAGGCATGCATATGGAGAAATGCATGGGTAAGAAATTTTTTACCTGTGACGCCTGCCTTGATACCAACTCAAGACAAATCGGAGTATTCACAGGTTATGCCAGTGAAATACAGCCGCTGTCCTGGGAGGTGTGTGACAGAAGGACCAATATAGCCTGGGCAGAAAAGAAGTATGATATCATGGTATTTGGCATGCCGCAGGCTTTCCATTACGGAAACGGAATGGGAACAAATCCTCTGCTCATGCTCCAGGCCATATCTGCCCAGATTATACGCCACAAGAGAGTTATGAAGGATAACTGTGTGGTTATATGCTCATCCATATGCAACGGATACTTCCACGATGAAGAATTCCCGTCATACAGAGCTTTATATGAGCTGTTCCAAAAGGATTATCACAATACTCTGCCTGACCTTGAAAAGTATGGAGAGTATTTCTCAAACAACAAGGAGTATATAGACAAATACCGTTTCAACTACGGATATCACCCTTACCATGCGTTCTCAATGATATCCTGCGGACATATAGCAGAAATGAACTGTTCCGCCATTTATATTGTTGGAGCCTTTGAGCCTGGATTGGCAAGAGGCATGGGCATGAAAACCAGAGCTACCTTTGAAGAAGCTCTGAAGGATGCCGGAAAATATGTCGGAGAAAATCCTAACATACTGGCTTTGCCAAAAACCTTCAAGCTAACTGCCGTACATCTTGGAATGAAGGATGAACAATAGATTTAAATCCATGTCTGACATCAAAAACGATATGATCTTATCTTCAGGTGAGAGGCATAGTTTAAATATACACCTACTAATGCTGTTTTTATCTTGTGGGCGTGTCACAAAACTAACACAATTTAAATACATGTGAAACATATAATAGTGCTCCCGTACTATCATCAGTAACACATTATTTTCATTTGTCTTATTTTGGGACAGCCCTGTCTTTTTTATGGATACGTTTAATTTGAAAACCTGGATTACAATCCGGAGAGGAGCTGCATATGAAGCTTTTGTACTTTGACTGTTTTTCGGGAATAAGCGGTGATATGACCCTGGGTGCGCTGATAGACCTGGGGATAGGCCATAAACGGTTTCTGGAGGAAATGGATAAGCTTAACCTTGCAGGTCTGAGGTTTGATATTTCTACAGTATACAAAAATGGTATAGGGTGCACCGATGTGAATGTAATATTCGAGGATGAAGCTCCTTCCCAGGAACATAGCCATGAACATCATCATGAACATAGAAACTTATTTGATATTGAAAAGATTATTGACAACAGTTCATTGTCCGGGCGCGTTAAAAGCCTCAGCAAGGAAATGTTTAACAGGCTGGCCAGGGCTGAAGCCAAGGTGCACAGGACTACAATAGAAAATATACATTTTCACGAGGTTGGAGCATTGGATTCAATTGCGGATATAATAGGAACGGCAGTCTGTATAGATATATTAAATCCCGACAGGATAATGAGTTCCCCGCTGCACGACGGAACAGGTTTCATCACCTGCCGGCACGGCATTATTCCCGTTCCCGTACCTGCCACCATGGAAATTATGACACAGGCTTCAATACCCTTTCATACCATTGAGGTTGAAAATGAATTGATTACACCTACGGGAGCGACAATAATCGCAACTCTGGCCGAAGCTTTCGGAAATGTACCCTCCATGTCGGTAAGACAGGTTGGGTATGGCTCGGGCAAAAGAGAAATGGAGATTCCGGGAATTTTAAGAGTTGTTCTCGGAGAAATCTAAATGTTTTGAGGTAATTACAATGTTAAAAGATAAGTTAAAACTTTTGATTCAAATATACATATCCTTTTTCAAGTTAGGTGCTGTCAGCTTTGGCGGAGGATATTCCATGATACCGCTTATTGAGCGGGAAGTGGTTGATAATAAAAAATGGGTGGAGAAAGAAAAAATCGTTGATATATTTGCTGTTGCGGAATCTCTTCCCGGTGCAATTGCACTGAATGCTTCAACCTTCGTAGGTTATGCGGTCGCAGGTATTCCGGGTGCAATTGCAGCTTTGCTTGGAAATGTAACCCCTTCGGTGACCATAGTTATTACGCTGTCCGCTCTTTTTTCAAAACTGAGTGCATATCCGGTGGTTAAATCAATTTTTAAGGCTATTTATCCTGTAATTGTCGGATTGATTCTCTATGCCGCATATAAAATCGGCAAAACGGCGGTTAAGGATTTTACCTGTCTTATATTTGCTGCGGCAGCCTTTGCAGCATCAATGTTTCTCCATTTGGATCCAATACCTTTAATTATAGCTGGAATTGTGTGCGGATTGGCAGTCAGCCGGATAAAAAAACCAGGTACCGTCAGGGATAAAAAGAAAGGACGTGAGCTATAAATGGGTGTCCTTTTTAAATTGTTCATAATGTTTGTAAAATTATGTGCTTTTGCTTTTGGCGGCGGGTATGTAATGATCCCGAGTATGGTAAAGGTTTCTGAAGCAAATCACTGGGCCACTGCAGCCGAGTTGACGGATGTCATTGCCATTGCGGGAATTGCGCCCGGTCCGGTAGCAGTAAATGCCGCCGTGGGCTTCGGATACAAGGTGGCGGGATTTTCAGGAGCTGTTGTATCGTTTCTCGGCATAGCAATTCCTTGTGCCGTCATAGTAATAGTTGTAGCAACCTTTTTTTTCAAAGCATATAACCATCCGTGGGTGCAGGCTGCCTTATATGGTTTGAGACCGGTTATAACCGGAATAATCCTGTATGCGGCTATAAGCCTTGCATTAAAAAACGGAATGATATTGGCATCGGATAAAACTCTAATTCAGCATGGTTTGAATATAAAAGCGGCAGGAGTAAATCTGCTGGAAGTGAAAAGTTTAATTCTTATTGCTGCTACATTCCTCATATTGACCAAAACAAAAATACAGCCTATATTTCTTATACTGGCCGCAGGAGTTTTAGGAGTTTTTTTATACTGATATTGTTGAAAAAAGCATCATAAATTAGCGTGTTGCGCAGTTGATTTGTGATGCTTTTCCAATTTATTCAGCCTGAGTTTTCTATATTCCGTGGGGCTTAATTTTAAATTCTTGAAAAAGACCCTTGAGAAGGTTTTATAGGAGGTAAAGCCTGTTTCAAAACAGATGTCAAGAACTGAAGAATCTGTAGAGAGCAGCAGATTGCATGCCTGTGCAAGTCTTAATTTTTCAAGGTACCGGTGGAAGTTTTCCCCGAGAAGCTGATGAAAGGATGAACTTATATGGGGAATACTCATGTGGAATTCTTCGGATAAGCTTTGAAGAGAAATTTCCTTATAATAATTTTGAGATACGAAGGTAATGATATCCCAGACCCCGCTCTTCTGACAAAGTGTCTGTTTTCCTTCGGTGAAACTGCTGTTGGATCTGTTTCTGTCAAAGGTAATCAGGAGTTCCGTCAGTTTGCTTTTAAACATCAAGGTACTCCACAGCTTGCTGTCGGAAAGTTCCTTCAGCATAGAACTTAATATATTTGTAATATCTTCAGTGACCTGCTCGTCAAAGTAGTTATATGGAATCTCATCAAATGCGGCTTTGCTCAGAAGTTCGGTCAATGCCAGGAAATCTCCCTTTCTGTCATAAAAGCTTTCTATTCTGATACTGCCCACAAACATAAGCAAAGGATTTTCAGGCGAAGTCTCAATCTCATGAATGTGATGCGGAAAAAGCAGTGTAAAGGTTCCGGGCTTGAGAACATGTTCTATGCCGTTAATTTTTTCCTTTGCCTGGCCTTTAACTGTAAAATTAAACTCTATATAATTATGACAGTGAGGAAAAACATGATAGTTTAAGCGGTCTACCCTGAGTGCAAAGGGTAAATTTTCACTTATCCATTCCTTATGTGAGACAAAATTCGGTTCCATTTGTTCACCCCCATATTATAAATAGTACTTTAACTTCGTAAATTAACTTGTTGTGCTAATTAATTTAAATTTTGCTTTACCTATGTAATTTTTTTATATCAACTGGTACTCCCGCACTAACTTCATAAAATAAGAATGACCCCAAAACAATTACAAAAATTGTATCGCCTCATTTAAAGCGTTTTCGCCGTCGCTCAAACTCGACATCCTGTCTCGGGCTGAAGCTCAAAGCAGCGTCCTGCTGCTTTGACGGCAAGACCACTTTACCTTCGCCGACAATTTATAGCAATTGTTTTTAATCGTGCATCTTATTTTATGAAGTTGTACTCGCGTACCAGTTGATTCTAAATACAGCTAACTGTAAAGAAAAAAAACTTTAATTGGCACAACAGGCTAAATTAACGCATTGTGCCAGTAATCAGTTAAATTTTACCGGTTCAACTCATTTTTTGAAGTTGTACTCGCGTAACCGTATAATCGGGCCTAAACTGTTCAATTACAAAGTTAAAAGTTAATTTAAACGGCACTATGAGTTAAATTATAAGGTAAAGCTATTACGGAGTCAATTCATTAACGATGCGGTTATCTTACGATGATTAACTATAAAAGGGAGTTATCAATATTAAATTTTGAGATATTTAATATAATATTGGCATGACTTAAGACCTTCTATTTTTTAAGATTGTTATAAAGATAATTTTTATTTATGGAGGTCAATATGCCATATTATTTTAAAAACATGAAAGACAGGCTGCCCGGAGTACTCGAACAAATAAAGTCGGCAATGTACAAAAGGGTTTCCGCACTTGACATAGCAGTCTGGATTACGCCGGAGCCTGTGACTTTCAAGGAGAGAATGACCGGTGTCAAGAAAAATGTTGCCCTTGGTCAAAGCTGGGGGAAGCTATGGGACTGCGGTTGGTTCCATTTTACCGGGGTTATGCCTGACTCCTTAGAAACAGGAGCGGGTGGTAAGGAAATTATTTTACTTATTGACATTAATGGAGAGCTTTGTGTAGTAGACGATACCGGGAAGCCGGTCAGAGGTCTCACAACTTTTTCCTCGGAATTTGATTATACGCTGGGAAGGCCGGGAAAAACGGTTTACCGGTTTGACAGGCCTTTAAAAGCTGGAGAAAAAGTGGAAATATGGGCTGATGCCGGCTGCAATGATCTTTTTGGAAAATATCAGGACAGCGGGACTGTAAAAGATGCCTATATCGCCGTTGCCAATAAGGAAATGGAACAGCTTTATTATGATTTTGAGGTGCTGCTGGATTTATTGCAGCAACTGCCCGAAGATAAGGCCAGATACCATAGCATTCTGCGTGCCCTTAATGAAGCAGCAAATATTTTAACGGAGTATGACAATTCTGAAGCAAAAAAGGCCAGAGATATATTGGCCGTTGAACTTAATAAAAAGGGCGGAGATCCGTCCCTTAAAATTAATGCCGTAGGGCACGCCCACATTGATCTGGCATGGTTATGGCCCATCCGTGAAACTATCCGCAAGGGTGCCAGAACTTTTTCCACAGCTTTGAGAAATATGGAACGTTTCCCCGATTATATATTCGGAGCCAGTCAGGCACAGCTGTACCAATGGATCAAGGAATATTATCCTGCGCTGTATGAAGAGGTAAAACAGCGTATCAACGAGGGCCGGTGGGAGGTCCAGGGTGCCATGTGGGTAGAGGCCGATACAAATGTATCCGGCGGAGAAGCCTTGATAAGACAGTTACTTCACGGAAAGCGTTTCTTTCAGCAGGAATTCGGACAGGACATCAGAAATCTGTGGCTGCCCGATGTTTTCGGATATTCTGCGGCCCTGCCTCAAATACTAAAAAAATCCGGTGTGGATTATTTTATGACAATTAAACTTTCCTGGAGCAAGTTCAACAAGCACCCTCACCATACCTTCTGGTGGGAGGGCATAGACGGCAGCCGGATTCTTGCGCATATGCCGCCGGAAGGAACCTATAACAGCTCTGCCGCACCAAGAGCTGTCGCCAACTCCGAGCAGGAGTTCCTGGATAAGGGTGTTTCGGATGAATGCCTGCTGTTATTCGGCATAGGAGATGGCGGAGGAGGGCCTGGGGAAGAGCATCTGGAGAGACTGAACAGGGAACGTGATTTAAATGGTCTGGTTCCGGTAACCCAGGGAACTGCACAGGGATTTTTCGACAGGATAGAAAAGGCATCTTCTTTGTTAAAGAACTGGCATGGAGAGCTGTACCTTGAATACCACCAGGGGACCTATACCTCCCAGAGCAGAAACAAAAGATATAACAGAAAGCTTGAGCTGGCTCTGCGTGAACTGGAATTTGCCTCAGTGCTGTCCATGGTAAAATCCCAAAGCAGTGAAATAACAGAAGAAGTTTATCCCTCGGAGCTTTTGGATAAGACCTGGAAGGAGATGCTTTTATACCAGTTCCACGATATTCTGCCGGGATCGTCCATAGGCCGGGTCTATAAGGAATCCTTGGAGAGGTATGCCTCAATGCTGGGTCAGGTGGAAAGTGAGACCGGGAAAAGGTATTTATCACTGAGTGCAGAAGAGGTATCTGATAAGCGCGACGATATTAATTCCGGGGATACGGGATATATGCAGATATTCAATTCGCTATCCTGGGAACGTGAGGAATGGATTTCCCATGAAGGTGATTGGATCAAGGCAAAAGTACCTCCCATGGGATATGCGGTAGTACCGGTAAAAGCAGGAACCGTAAGAGCTGCAGATACTGCCGGAAGAGCTTCAGCGACGGATTCAACAGAACAGCTTCTCAGTACCGGTGACATGATGGAGAATGATATTTTCTCAATTGCTTTTTCAGAGGACGGGTTTATCAAATCAATATATGATAAAGCTGAAAAACGTCACGTTATACCTGAAGGGGCAATTGCTAACGGGTTGGCGGTATACGAAGATAAAGGCGATGCCTGGGATTTTCCTGTATACTATGATGAAAAACCAGGCAAGCTGCTGCAGCTTGCAGAAAGCAAGGTCTATACCGACGGTCCGCAGATCATAAGAGAAAGCAAGTACCGGACACCATCGGGTCAATCCACCCTGGAGCAGAAAGTTGTCTTAACATTGGGTAAAAGACAGATTGATTTCATAACAACTGCAGACTGGAATGAAAATTCTCAAATGCTCAGAACATCTTTTCCTGTAAATGTTTATACACAGGAGGCAACCTGTGAAATACAATTTGGAAATGTAAAGCGCCCGACACACCGGAATACCTCCTGGGATATGGCAAAATACGAGGTCTATGCCCACAAGTGGGTGGATATTTCACAGGGCGACTACGGTGTTGCATTATTGAATGACTGTAAGTACGGACATAAGGTTCTGGACAATATACTGGATCTGGATCTGTTGAGGAGTACAAGTTTTCCAGATACCAAAGCAGACCGGGGACAGCACGTGTTTACCTATTCTCTGTTCCCTCACAAGGGAGACTACATACGGGGAGGTGTTGTTAAAGCCGGTTACGAACTGAATGTACCGCTTCAGGCCGTGCCTGCAAGGCCGGATGTAAAGTCTGAGTCACTTCTCTCGGTGGAGGCTGGAAATATAATTGTGGAATCGGTCAAAAAGTGTGAGGACAGCAATGCCTTGATAATAAGAATGTATGAATGTCATGGCACAGGTATAAGCACAAAAGTTAACTTTGGATTTAAAACAAAGGATATCACGCTTGTAGACCTGATGGAGAAGGAAACAGATCAGGACGGCTTTGATAAGGATACCGGACTGCTCACGTTCAAACCTTTTGAAATTCAAACGTTAAAAGTATCAGTTTGAAATAGCAGGATTTTATTAAAAATTATAAATAAATGTTCCTCAACCTCGTTGAAACGCACCTCAGGATAGAAAATTTTTCTACTGCCAAAAAATTTTCTATTGAACTTATGCGTTATAATCATAAGACTACCCCTTAAGGCATATATATACACTGTAGACATTGCCTGTGTAGCTTTAGAAGTCAATTACAGCAAAATCGCATTGCTGACCGGACTTGTTGTAATTGACTTTGCCTACTTTGCACACAGGAATGATTGAATAATAACCCCTTATCTTTCATGGAACGTATTCCTTGAAACGCAGGTATTATTATCTGATCATTCCTAGAATTGCCTTATCAAAGGGGGGTATAGGTTGAAGGAATATATAGAAGAACGAGTTTTGGAGCTCGCGAATTATATTATCGAGAAAAAGACAACAGTACG
>JAEWJR010000027.1:0-10466 GCA_023386445.1 Bacillota bacterium
AGTAGAGCCAGTCGTGCCGGTAGCGCCCGTCGGGCCAGTAGCACCCGTCGGACCAGTAGCACCGATAGCACCGGTAGCACCAGTTGGGCCAGTAGCGCCGGTAGCACCAGTAGCACCGGTCGGACCAGTAGCACCCGTGGTACCGGTAGCGCCAGTAGCGCCAGTAGCACCGGTCGGACCAGTAGCGCCAGTAGCGCCGGTAGCGCCCGTCGGGCCAGTAGCACCGGTTGATCCAGTCGGACCAGTTGGACCAGTAGCGCCGGTAGCGCCCGTCGGGCCAGTAGCACCGGTTGATCCAGTCGCACCAGTAGGGCCAGTCGGACCAGTAGCACCGGTAGGGCCAGTTGGACCAGTTGGACTAATACCTCCGGATATCAATGATACGTCATCTACAACTACATTAGCTGTGCCGGGAGTACCCTGTTTACTAATTGATACTATTGCCTGTGTTGTCCCTGGAGGAGCAGGGGCAGTAGTTCCGGTAAAAAGTTGCCAGTTACCCAGGGATGCATCCGGAAGAGTGTTTGGTGGGATACTAATTATTAAACCCACTCCAAGAAAACTAAAAGCAGCATTAAAATATGAAATAGTGATTGTTGTAAGCGGATTGGGCAGAATCCCTACTTTCCCAAGATATGCGGAAAAGCTGGTACTGCTGCTGAAATCTCCCGGTACAATCTGATATATTACGGAGATACCACTTTGAAGCAATGCGGAAAAGTTTCCGGAGTGCTTAAACAAGGAAGTGATACTTGCGTTATCTACAAGCCAGGGAGGAAATGAACCTGTCTCAAAGCCGCCATTTACGATCAATTCAGCCATTTTTAAATTTCACCTCCTGAAAAGTTATGAGTTGATATTAAGATCAAGTATAAAGTGTATTATGTAAACATTATATGAACGAGTCCTGCATTTGGTAACTTATACAGAGATTAACTCTTTAAAAGGTACGATATGGAGTTTTTAGTCATATATATATAAAGATGGATTTATTATTGCTGTTCCAGATTTAACCATGGATTAAGCAGAAGATTAGGAGAAACATATGGGACAGGATAAGTATAAAATTGTCTTTTTCTCAAAGGGTGATAATAAGTTTATTAGTGATATTCTGGATAAGTTGCCGGATCAACTCGAAGCAAAATTGGTTACAGTCTCATCAACACAGGATTTTAAATTAATTGACCAGTGGATTGATTGGTCTGATATTTGCTGGTTTGAATGGTGCGATGATCTGATTGCTTATGGCAGTAAACTTGGAATAGCAGGACAAAAGAAAATTATATGCAGATTACACAGTTATGAAGCTTTTACTTATTATCCTTCCAGGGTTAACTGGAGTAATGTTGATAAACTGATTTTTATTTCCAAAGATATACAGAAATATGTAACTGAGAATTTTAAAATCAAAAAGGAAATTACTACAGTCATTCCAAACGGGGTAAACCTTGTTAATTTCGCATACAGACAAAGAAGTCCGGGGTTTAAAGTGGCCTATGTAGGATATATAAATTACAAAAAAGGCCCTATGCTTCTCCTGCACACTTTTAAGTCAATTTATGATGCAGATAATAGATATCAGCTTTATATCGCGGGAATATATCAAGATCCAAGATATAACCTATATTTCAGCCAAATGATCAAAGAGCTTGGACTTGAGAACAATTTCTTTTTTGAGGGCTGGCAGGCTGATATTGATAAATGGCTGGAAGACAAGGATTATATCATATGCTCCAGTGTTTTGGAATCACAGAATATGAGTGTGATGCAGGCAATGGCCAAAGGCATAAAGCCTGTTATTCACAATTTTGCCGGAGCAAAAGGCATCTATCCTGAAAAATATGTCTGGAATACTATCGGAGAAGCTGTGGCCATGGTGACTGACAGAAATTACAGTTCAGAAGAATACCGGGCTTTTATTCAAAATAATTATACAATTGATCAACAAATGGTAACAATCAAAAATATTCTCAATGAATTGTCAGAACAGCTAAAAAAATAATATTGTGAGAGTTTATCGGTGCAGGTACAAGTGGTATGTAACATCTAAAACGTTATTGTCCAGCGGGAAAGGGTTTCTCAGGCTCAGGCCGGGAGTCGGAATAATCGCTTCATTCCGACTGATACCACTGGAGTACATCAGCACTCAGATGGGGGATTAACATGAAAACAGACCTTCTAAATAAAGTAGAAAACAGGACAGCTGTTGTAAGTGTAGTTGGCCTGGGATATGTTGGCCTGCCATTGGCAGTAGAGATTGCAAAAGCAGGGTATACAGTTATAGGAATAGATGTTAATGAAAAAATAATTGATAAAGTAAATGCCGGTGAAAATTATATAGGTGATGTTAAGGACACAGAGCTGACAGACGTTGTACAAAATGGGAGACTTCTGGCTGTATCTGACTTCAGTCTTATAAGTAAGATTGATTGTATTGTTATTTGTGTGCCTACGCCATTGGATTCAAACAAGCAGCCTGACTTGAGTTATATAAAGTCTGCTGTTGTTAAAATAGGCAGGTATTTGCATAGTGACACTCTTGTAGTGCTTGAAAGCACTACATACCCGGGCACGACAGAAGAACTGCTTCGACCCGTTCTTGAAGCGAAATCAAAGCTTATATGTGACAGGGATTTTTTTCTTGCATTCTCTCCTGAAAGGGTTGATCCAGGAAATAATGCGTACAAAACAAGAAATACTCCAAAGGTAGTCGGAGGTATGGGAAAAGACAGCACAGAAATAGCTTCAGCACTATACAGAAATGTTATTGAAGGTGGTGTTTTTGAAGTCTCAAGCCCTGCAGTTGCTGAAATGGAAAAGCTTCTTGAAAATACCTACAGAAATATAAATATTGCTTTGATAAATGAGATGGCAATTATTTGTGAGCAGATGAAAATAAATATATGGGAAGTTATTGATGCTGCCAGGACAAAGCCTTACGGTTTTCAGGCTTTCTATCCTGGGCCCGGTATCGGAGGCCATTGTATTCCGCTGGATCCCTTTTATCTTACCTGGAAGGCCAGAGAATTTGACTATCATACCAGATTGATAGAGCTGTCGGGAGAAATAAACCAATATATGCCTCAATATGTCGTTGAACGGATTTACAGAATAATGAACAGATTCAGAAAACCGCTGAATGGATCGGAAATATTTATACTTGGCGTAGCCTACAAGCAGGATGTGGGAGATTACAGGGAAAGTCCGGCACTTAAGGTTATTGAATTACTGAAAGAAGAGGGAGCAGCAATACAGTACAGTGATCCTTATATTCCATCATTTACCCACGGGGGTAATGAATATACAAGTATCGAACCGACAAAGGATATTCTGCAGAAGTCGGATTTGGTTCTGATCATTACCGGACACCGGAGCTTTGACTATGAATTTGTACAAGAAAATTCCAAATTTATTTTTGATACCAGAAATGCCATGAAATCTGTAAAAGAAAGAACGAATGTAGAACTGCTTTAGATATAATAAAAATAGCCAGCTTATAAATTTTTATATTATAACCGGCTGGCCATTTTTAGTATTCAAAAAAATTATTTAATTATAGCCTGTTTCATTTTATTCACATAATCAAATAAAGGTTTGGCAGATGCCTCACGGTGTTCTTCAATCAGCTTTACAATAGCACTTCCAACAATAATACCATCCGAAAACCTGCCTATTTCTGAAGCCTGCTGGGGGGTTGATATTCCAAAGCCCACAGCCACAGGAGTATTTGTTGCCGTGCGGATGGCTTTGATAATTGAGGGGAGATCGGTTTTTATCTCCTGCCTTACACCTGTTACACCCATTGAGGAAACACAATAAACGAAACCTTTCGCCACAGAGGCTATTTGCGTTATACGTGCCTCAGAGGTGGGTGCAATCAGCGAAATAATGTCTACTTTATATTTATCACTGAAGGGTTGAAGTTCACCTTTTTCTTCATAAGGAATATCAGGTATTATAACTCCGTCGATCCCCGTTTCGCTGCAATCCTTGAAAAAGTGATCATAGCCATAAGTAAATACGGGATTGAGGTAGGTGAGAAATACCAGTGGAATTTTTGTTTTCATACGTATTTCTTTTACCATTTCAAAAATCTTTGGAAGGTTTGTTCCTGCGGAAAGCGCACGCAGATTAGCTTTTTGTATGACCTCTCCCTCGGCAATGGGATCTGAAAAGGGTATTCCTATTTCTATGAGATCGGCGCCTGCATCAGCCATTGAAAGTATGAATTCTTTGGTTTTATCCAGTGAAGGGTCACCAGCAGTGAGAAAGCCGATAAAAGCCTTGCCGTGATCAAAAGCATTTTTAATTTTACTCATTGATATCCACCCCCATATATCTGGCGATTGCCGCCACATCTTTATCACCGCGGCCCGAAAGACACACAACGATTATCTGATCATTGGCCATCTCCGGTGCCAGTTTCATGGCATAAGCTACGGCATGCGCACTTTCTATGGCCGGAATGATGCCTTCGGTTTTTGACAAATACTCAAAAGCATTAACAGCCTCAATGTCAGTTACAGAAACATATTTTGCACGGTTTATATCATGCAGGTAGGCATGCTCGGGGCCTATACCCGGATAATCCAGTCCTGCAGAGATAGAGTAAACAGGTGCAATCTGTCCATATTCATTCTGACAAAAATATGACTTCATTCCATGGAAAATTCCTAATTGGCCTTTTGCGATGGTTGCGGCATGCAGGTCGGTGTCAACACCCTTCCCGGCGGCTTCACAGCCAATCAACCGGACGGAATCGTCCTTGATGAAATCGTAGAAAAGTCCCATAGCATTGCTTCCGCCGCCTACACATGCGATTGCTGCATCAGGAAGCCTGCCTTCCTTTTCCATCAATTGTTCTTTAACCTCCTTGCCGATGATACTCTGAAAATCCCTTACTATTTTAGGAAAAGGGTGGGCTCCCATTACGGACCCCATTACACAATAGGTGTCATCAACACGGTTTGCCCATTCCCTCATGGTTTCATTTACTGCATCCTTGAGTGTTTGTGTCCCGCTTTTAACAGGGTGGACTTTTGCACCTAAAAGTTCCATTCTGAACACGTTGAGTGCCTGGCGCTTTGTATCCTCCAGACCCATGAATATTTCACATTCCAGCCCCATCAAGGCAGCTGCGGTGGCAGTTGCAACACCGTGCTGTCCTGCTCCGGTTTCGGCTATAACACGTTTTTTCCCCATTTTCTTTGCAAGCAGTACCTGCCCCAAAACATTATTTATTTTGTGGGAACCGGTATGGTTCAAATCCTCCCGCTTGAGGTAGATTTTTGCTCCGCCAAGATCCCGGGTCATTTTTCTTGCATAATAGAGAAGGGAAGGCCTTCCGGCATATTCTTTCAAAAGGGTTTTAAGTTCCTGATTGAAATTGTAATCGTTCTTATAGAAATTATAGCTTTCTTCAAGTTCAATCAGCGAGTTCATAAGTATTTCCGGTACGTATTGTCCTCCGTGCTTGCCGTATCTTCCTTTTAGCATTTATTTCACACTCCTTATAAGTTTTACAATATTTTTGATTTTCGTCCT
Source organism: Bacillota bacterium (assembly GCA_023386445.1). Classification (GTDB taxonomy): domain Bacteria; phylum Bacillota; class Clostridia; order Acetivibrionales; family DSM-1351; genus Ruminiclostridium. The sequence continues at coordinate 5,545 of JAEWJR010000027.1, forward strand.
GTCCTTAAATCCGTTGGTTTCAACACCGCTGCTTATGTCAACACAAAAGGGGCGGGCTGTTTTTACCGCTTGAAGTATATTATCATACTGCAGACCCCCCGCTAAAAAAAATGCCCTGTTGACGCTGGTTGCAAGCTTCCAGTCAAAGGTTTTTCCCGTGCCTCCGTATTCCTTGCCGGTAAAGGTGTCCAGCAATAGAAAATCCGAGTCAAACTGTCCGGCTGTGTTTAAAGTCACGGTATCTTTTACCCGGACAGCTTTTATTATTGGTTTGGAACAGTTGGCTTTTTCAAGCTGTGCCTTCAGTATTGCAATATATTCATTGTCTTCATCACCGTGAAGTTGAATATAATCAATAATTCCATCACTGCACAGACTTTTTATCAAAGCCATGTCCTCATTTACAAAAACGCCTGCGGCTTTGATGCGGCTGTCCAGAGAGGCTTTAAGCTTTTCTGCCGCTTCAGGTCCAACCTGTCTTCGGCTTTTTGCAAAAACAAAACCAATAAAGTCGGGAAATGACTCATTAACATATTCAATATCCTGTAGCCGGCTTAAGCCGCATATCTTAATTTTTGTTTCGTTCATATGCCCTCCTTATGAATTCCGGTTTTTAACAGCTTAAGTTCCTCTGATATATTACCGCTTTTCATCAGGGTTTCGCCGATAAGCACAGCATTTGTACCGTTCTTCCCAAGTATCGATATGTCAGCGGGGGTTTTTATGCCGCTTTCGGATACAAATATCTTATCCTCAGGTACAAGCTTTCTCAGCCTGACACTGTTGTATAAATCCACGTCAAAAGTTTTAAGGTTACGGTTGTTTACACCGATAATCCTTGCTCCGGCTTCCAAAGCACTGTTCAGCTCACTTTCGTCATGCGCCTCCACAAGGCAGGAGAGGCCAAGCCGGTCGGCTGTTTTAATATATTCCCTGACAGTTCCGGTATCCAGTATGGCGCATATCAGCAGTACCGCATCGGCGCCCAGCAGTTTTGCTTCATATATCTGGTATGGGTCAATAGTGAAGTCCTTCCTGAGCACAGGGAGCTTTACCTCCTGCTTTATTTCCTTCAGATACAAATCATTGCCAAGGAAGAAAGCGGGCTCAGTCAGCACCGAGATTGCGGCGGCGCCGGCACGTTCATATTCCCGGGCAACCTCAAGGTAAGGAAAATGCTCTGAAATGATACCTTTGGAAGGAGAGGCTTTTTTTACCTCGCAAATAAAGGCGATATCATCTGTTTTCAAGGCATTTTCAAAGGAAAAAGGGGAATTGACCGGGGCAGCCAAAGCTTCCTGTTTTACTGCTTCGTGGGATTTTACGGCTTTTAATTCCTCTATTCTTATCCGGGTTTTGGCTACTATTTTATCAAGTATCATTTAAGGACCTCCGTATTAGTGCTTAAAAGAATTGGACAGCTCAATGAATTTTTTCATCCGGGCGCGGGCGTTTCCCGAATCAATCAGGTCCTCTGCCATTTTTACACATTCCCTCAGGGTTATTTGGTTATGGGACATGTAAAGGCACAGCGCCGAATTGAGAACAACAACATCTCTTTTGGGGCCTCTGGCTCCATTGAGGATATCAAGAGCTATCTTTGCATTTTCCCCTGGATCGCCGCCTACCAGATCTGTTGAGAGGCACCTTTCAAGTCCAAGCTGTTCGGGGCTGAGGAAAAAACTGTTCAGCTTGCCGTTATTGACTTCACAGATGGTGGTTGTGTTACAGAGGGTCACTTCATCGAGCCCGTCATGACCGTGAACTACCATGGCACGTTTAACTCCAAGGTTTGCAAGCACTCTGGCCAAGGGCTCCACAAGGTTTTCATCATAAACTCCAAGCAGCTGCAGGTTTGCTCCGGCGGGATTTGCCAGCGGCCCCAGTATGTTAAAAATAGTTCTGACCGATAATTCCTTGCGGACCGGTGCTGCATATTTCATTGAGGTATGGTAGGTGGGAGCAAACATGAAGCATATCCCTATCCTGTCAAGTATAGCTGCGCTCTGTTCTGCCGTCAGGGCAATGTTTATTCCCAGGGCCTCCAGCAGGTCGGCACTTCCGCATTTGCTGGACACCGACCTGTTTCCGTGTTTGGCCACAGGTACACCGCCTGCCGACACAACAAAGGAGGAAACAGTGGAAATGTTGAAGGTATTGGCTTCGTCCCCGCCCGTTCCAACTATATCCAAAACATCCTTGTCAGGCTGGAGCTTTGTGCATTTATCCCTCATAACAGTGGCGCAGGCCGTGATTTCCTCTATTGTTTCTCCCTTCATGCGCATTGCGGTAAGAAAAGAGCCGATTTGAGCATTTGTAGCGCGCCCCTCCATTATTTCTTCCATAACGGTTTTTGTCTGGTCAAGACTTAAATCCTGTTTGTTTATCACCTGATATATAGCTTCCTGAATCATATATTAACCTCCATGAGCCGCAATAGCGGCAAAAAATGTTATGAAATCTCTCCCTTCCTCATCCGCTATAAGGCGAATAAAGGAGGTTAATTGGCCATGTGCGCTTTTAAAGTATTGGTAAATACTTTGAATATTTCGCACGGCCATAAGTTCACAGGTTAGTTTGGAAGACGAGCGTTAGCGATGTCTTTCAAGCTAACCTCCTGTCCGAAATGCCCATGTTAAGAAAATTCTCCAGTATTGTTTTACCTCCTGAAGTCAATATGGATTCAGGATGGAACTGAACTCCATAAACATCGGTATCTCTATGCTTTACTCCCATAACCTCACCTGAGGAGTCTTCGGCTATTATCAGCAGTTGGTCGGGGAGTGTCTGCCGGACTAATGCAAGTGAGTGATATCTGGCTCCGTCGATAATGGGAGGGAGGCCTTTGAAAAGCTCACTGCCGTTTGCTATGTGTATTAAACTTTTTTTGCCGTGCATAAGTTCTTTGGCATAGGATACCGTTGCTCCGAAGACCTCGCAGATAGCCTGATGTCCCAGGCAGACACCCAGTATGGGAACCTTTCCCTTGAAATGGAGAATGACTTCTTCACATATACCTGCATCCTTAGGCCGTCCCGGTCCCGGGGAAAGAATTATATGAGAGGGCTTAAGCTCTTCAATTTCCGGAATGGTAAGTGCATCATTTCTTATTACCTTTATATCGTTGTTTATAACTCCCACAAGCTGAAACAAATTATAGGAAAAGCTATCATAGTTATCAATCAATAAAATCATCAGTACAACTCCTTTCCAGACAGCTCCAGCGCGTTGATGATTGCCTGGGCCTTGTTTGTTGTCTCCACAAATTCCGTTTCGGGGACACTGTCGGCTACAACACCGCCGCCTGATTGGACATATACCGTATTATCCTTCAGTACGGCAAAACGGATAGCTATGCAGGTATCCATGTTCCCTGTGAAATCAATGTATCCTATGGCTCCGCCATAGATTCCTCTTTTGTGCCCTTCGACTTCATTTATTATCTGGCAGGCACGTATCTTGGGTGCCCCCGACAGGGTTCCGGCGGGAAGCAGAGCTTTTATTGCATCAAGCTGGTCGCAATCCTTGCGGAGTTTTCCTACAACCTTTGATTCTATATGAATTACATGTGAGAATTTCCTTATGCTGAGATGGTCCATGACCTCCACAGTTCCAAATTCACTTATGCGGCCAAGGTCATTGCGTCCCAGGTCCACCAGCATATTGTGTTCGGCCAGTTCTTTTTCATCACTTAGAAGTTCTTCAATAATTTGAGCGTCCTCTGAGTCGCATTTTCCTCTGGGCTTTGTACCTGCAATGGGGAAGGTGGATAGATTTCCATTCTGAAGCTTGATAAGAGTTTCTGGAGATGTTCCTGCTATTTCAAGCTCGTCAAATTTTAAAAAGAACATATAAGGAGAAGGGTTTGTGGTTCTAAGAACTCTATATGCGTCAAAAATACTTCCTTCGAACCGGGCATACCTTCTGTTTGAGGGGACTGCCTGAAAAATATCACCCTCAAAGATATATGATTTGACTTTATTGACAATCTCACAGTACTCTTCCTTGCTGAATACCGATTTGAACGGTGACAGCAACCCGGAAGGGGAGGAAAAGGCAGGTACCTGGGCTTTAATCAAAGCCGTCATGCTGTCAAGTTCATTTACGGCCTCTGCATAATTGACTTCAAGGTTATCTGTTTTAATATTTATCATTAGGATAATCTTCTGTCGGAAGTGATCAAAGGCAATAACCCTGTCAAACAACATAAGATCCACATCATTGAATTTGGCATCATCGATTGAGTCCAGCTTCAGAACAGGTTCACTGTATTTAATATAGTCGTAGGAAAAATAACCTACAAAGCCGCCGGTGAATGGGGGCAGAAAGTCAAATTTGGGACTTTTATACTCCTTTAATATTTCTCTGATATGGCTGTTCGGATCGTTTGTTTCAATATTTACGGTTGTGTGGCCTTTAATCTCCAGCAAACCGTCCTTGCATTTTAATTCCACAACATGATCGAAACCCAGAAATGAGTAACGGCCCCATTTTTCGCCGCTCTCAACGCTTTCCAGCAGGTAATACCGGCTGCTTATGGCTCTGATATTCTGCAATACCGAAATAGGGGTTTTGATGTCGGCAAAAATCTCGCGGCTGACCGGTATTACGGTATAGCCGTCTGATAAATTCCTTGCCTCTTCCAGACTTGGTTTGTACATTCTACCACTCCTTTATAAGATTTATATAACTTGACCTGGTTAATTGCTGTTGAGCCGGCAATTAACGCTGCAGCATCACTGATGCAAATAAAAACACCCGCCCATGACTGAAATATAAGTCAAGGACGAGTGTATATAATTCACCCGCGGTGCCACCTTGTTTTGTAAGTTAAATAAACCTTACACGCTTTACAGAAATACCAGCATATTTCCCACATATAACGCATGTGCTGCGTCGCAGAATACTTTGAAGAATAAGCT
>JAEWJR010000037.1:0-13316 GCA_023386445.1 Bacillota bacterium
TAGCAGGATTAATTACTAATGCATCAGAATGCTATGCGACAGGTAATGTAATTGGAGCATACGATATTGGAGGCTTAATCGGATATGTAGAAGAAAACGCAAAAATTAGTAACTGTTTTGCATTAGGGAATGTAACATCAACGAATTCGAGTTCTACAAGTAATGCTTTATTGGGAGGACTACTTGGATACGGGAATACAACCTCAAAAGTTACAAACTGTTATTCAGCAGGAGTGGTAACTGGAATAGGACATTTCATAGGTGGGCTATTTGACAATATAAATAATTCTAATTTAGTTAATAATTGCTACTTTGACAGCACAGTAACTGGTTTCACCACTCCAACAACCCAAACAAGAACAACAGATGAATTAATGCACCAGGCCACATATGTCAACTGGGATTTTACAAATATCTGGCACATAATTGAAGGGGGAACCTATGCGTATTTGAGGGAATTACCTAATCCTCATCACTATGAGGATACACAAGCTCCAACTGTCCCACAAAATTTGAAGGTCCTATCAAAAACATTAAACTCAATTACCGTATCATGGGATACTTCTACAGATAATATTGGTGTGGCGGGATATAAAATTTACAGAGATGGCCAGGAAATAGGTACTTCAACTACAAATCAGTATACTGATACAGGTTTAAAAGATGGCACAACATATATCTATACTGTAAAAGCATTTGACTATATGGGAAATATGTCTCTGCCAAGCAACGAAGTAACAGCTACTACTGAACTTAATGTCCCGTTGCGATTAACAATCGATTTGCCTGAACGAATCCATGTAAACAATCCTTTAAATTTTTCTACAAATCCTGTTGGAGTAGGAACAGTTATATGGACAATGCAAAAAGATGGTATCGTTGTTGATATAAAGACAGTAGCAACTGCAAATCTTGACAAGAATGGTGGTAGTATCACATTTAAGGTTGTTGGAAATTATACCTTAATTGCTAATGTAACTGATTCATCAGGAAATACATATAGCTTTTCAGATACTATCCAGGTATATAGTAACAATCCACCAACAACCCCTATAATAACAATGAATCCAAATACTAGCAGTGTAGCACCGGGAACACTTGTTACGATAGATGCAATTTCAACAGATCCTGATGGAGATACTATTACATATGTATGGGTAGGGAGACCTGCACAACAATCAGTATATCCTATTGGAAAAAACACTATTAAAGTTAAGGCCGTAGATTCATCGGGAGCAGAGTCGGCGTGGGCTGCAATAGAGTTTTTCGTTGCGGATGAAACACATGGGGGTGGTGTGGTACTGACCGGACCTGAATCAACAATTATTGAGGAAGGAATTGAAGGAGCTACAATAATAGAGTATACATTTACAGTACCGTCTGTGGATGGCCATTCGGGTGATGATTATGGGCGAGTAAAGGGATTTAATAAAATTACCGGAGTATGGGAACAGATTGATTTGCAAAATACAGCTAATGGTATTACTATGTTTAGTACTTTACCGGTAGGGAAGTATACAAAGTTAGAGTTTTACTATTATACAAGCCATGATTGCATGTATAATAAATCAAATATTACATATTCAGTTAAATACAGTTTTGAAAGTGGAATATTAGATTCATCAGCCCCCAGAAAATCCGCGTACACTGTAAAGGCAGACAAATCAGTGGAAAATAGATCAGAAGAAAATACTTCACCAGGTATTGGAATAGATATACAAGCACCGACAGAACCCCAGAATCTTACCAATTTTGAAGTAACAGCTACAACTTCTTCAGCCATAGTGTTAAGTTGGGGTAGTTCAACAGATAATGTTAAGGTTGAAGGCTACAAAATATTTAGAAATGGGAAAGAAATCGGGACTTCAGCAACTACTAACTTTACAGATATAGATGTTACTGCAGGAACAACATATATTTACACAATAAAGGCGTATGATGCTACTGGAAATATATCTGATGAAAGCGCAACACTAAGTGTTATAACAAGAGAAGTACAAAATATTCAAGTACCAATAGTGCTGGAAAGTCAAACACCTGAGTAGCAAATTTGATTAAAAGCAGATTTGAATGTTACGGTGGAACAGCTTGAAATTAAAGAAATTTAATGAGTAGTATAATTAACTGAATGTTTTTTGGACAGCTCCATAACAACCTTATGGAGCTGTTTGGTTTTCTGTAAAAAAATAGGTGATTTCTTGTAATAGCTGTGTTATAATTAAAAAAGCCAGTTTTTATCCAAAAATTTTTAAAGTAAATCAATAATCTCTTAAAAAGCTCAAAGATAAATTCAATTCTTTCATATTAGGATCACCGATTAACAGTAATTTATTTTCTATAATGCCTACACAAATATATTAAAATTGGTCTACCATCCGAGCTAAAGTATGATTAAACAATAACACTCTGTTTCAAGGTGGAATAGCCTATGTCACGACAAGGCAAAGGAAGGTAATTGTTTATTGAAACTGACAGCAATGGTGTGTTGGCGAAATAGCCGTCTTCTAATTTATTATTCAATTATGCCTAAATAGCAGCATAATTTATAAGCTTATCTACTATAATAATTATCTGCGTAAGATATTATTCTTCGTATATTTTTATCTTTGAATCAATTCTATTCCAAATATAATCACACTGTATGGCAGATATTTTATATCAAAATGCAGTTACACGGTTATCTGGCGTATTCAAAAGTAATAAAATTTAATAAGGAAAGGAAATTTTTATGGTTTCAAAGATCAACAGTTGTGCACTTACGGGAATTGACGGCTGCATAGTGGAGGTTGAAACTGACATCAGCAACGGAATTCCCAGCTTTGATATTGTGGGCCTGGGGGATACTGCTGTCCGGGAATCCCGGGAAAGGGTCAGAGCGGCTGTCAAAAACAGTGGTATTGACTTTCCTGTCAGACGCATAACAATCAACCTTGCTCCTGCCAATCTCCGCAAGGAAGGCTCATTTTATGATGTGGCTGTGGCAATGGGAATTCTGGCTGCGTCTGAAATAATTCCTCAGGCAGAGCTGAGCTCATATATGTTTCTGGGAGAATTATCACTTGACGGCCGGATTAAGGCTGTACAGGGAATCTTATCCATGGCTTGCTGTGCGAGATCCAACGGAATAAAAAATGTATTCGTGCCCGACGCAAATGCTGACGAAGCAGCCGTATTAAAGGATATAAGCATAATTCCCGTAAAAAGTCTTATGGAAATTGTCAGGCACCTCAACGGACAGGAAGTCATTCCGGCTTATACAGTAGACATCAACAGCATATTTTCACAGAGTATTTCCGACTCCATGGATTTCAGCGATGTGAAAGGGCAGGCAAGTGTTAAGCGGGCGATGGAGATTGCGGCCTGCGGGGCACATAACCTACTGATGGCAGGCACTCCCGGCAGCGGAAAAACAATGCTGGCCAAAAGACTTCCAACCATCCTGCCCCGGATGACTTTCGACGAGGCTCTGGAATTGACCAAAATATACAGTGTATCAGGCCTTCTTCCCCACAAATCCTCACTCATTTCCACCAGACCTTTCAGAAATCCGCACCACACAATTTCAGACATTTCATTGGTAGGAGGCGGGAAACCAATAAAGCCTGGTGAAGTCAGCCTGGCCCATTACGGTGTTCTCTTCCTGGATGAATTTCCCGAGTTCGGCCCGGAGGCTGACGAAGTCCTCCGGCAGCCTCTGGAGGACGGAGAAATATGTATTTCCAGAGCAAATAACAGTATTACCTATCCAGCCAGAACAATGCTGGTTTGCGCGGCAAATCCCTGCAAATGCGGTTTCTATTTAGATCCTTCCAGAAAGTGCAGCTGTACTCCCAAAATGCTTCAACGGTATCTCGGAAGGTTCAGCCGTCCTATAATGGACAGGATCGATATACATACCGAAGTGCGGCCTGTAAAGTACGATGACCTGGAGAAGGCCGGCGAGGAGGAAACTTCAGCCGTAATCAGGGAACGGGTCAATAGGGCAAGAAATGTGCAGCTTGAGCGGTATCAGGGGCTTGGCATCTTTTCAAACTCCGAATTATCGCCTTCACTCATCAGAAAATACTGTGAACTTGACAGGGTGACCTCGAAATTGCTGAGGAGGGCCTTTGAAAAACTGGGCTTGAGTGCCAGGGCACATGACAGAATACTTAAGGTTGCCCGGACAATAGCAGACATGGAAGGAGTTGATGCAATAAAATCCCGGCATGTTGCCGAGGCAATACAGTACAGGAGCTTTGACAGGTTGGTTTCGAGATATTAATACAAAAATACAACCCAAAATATAATAAGGAGAATAGTAATGAGAGACATCGATTATTGGATCTGGTTCTCATCTCTGTCGGGATTGGGTCCTGTCAAAGCCCGACAGCTGCTGGAGGTATACAAGGATCCCAGGATAATTTTTAACCTTTCCAAGTCGGAGCTTAAAGCATATAAACAGCTTTCTGCAAAAAACATGGAAGAAATTCTGAACAGGGAAAAGAGGGACAGGATAGATTCGGTAAATGATTTAATGCTAAAAAACGATATAAAAATAATTACCATATTAGACATAAATTATCCCGAAAAGCTGAAGCAGATATATGATCCCCCAGTTGTACTGTATTACCGGGGAAAGCTCAGGCTGTCTGAATTTTCAATAGCAATTGTCGGGTCAAGAAAGACAACAAATTATGGTGCCTGTACTGCCAAAAAGCTATCCTATGAGCTTGCAATGAGGGGTGTACAGATAGTCAGCGGTTTGGCAAGGGGAATCGACAGTATCGCCCATGAGGGCTGTCTGGACGCCGGAGGGAAGACTGCAGCAGTTTTGGGCTGCGGACTTGATTACATCTATCCGCCCGAGAATTCTCGGCTTTATGAAAACATATTAAATTCGGGCGGATTAATACTTTCGGAATATCCTCCCGGGACTCCGCCGCTTCAGTACAATTTTCCGGCCAGGAACAGAATAATCAGCGGAATATCCTCCGGCGTTCTCATAGTCGAAGCCGCCGGTAAAAGCGGCTCACTGATAACTGCCGGCTATGCGCTTGAACAGGGAAGAGAGGTATTCGCAGTACCGGGAAATATTGACTGCTCCTACAGCAAGGGTACAAACCAGCTTATCAGGGACGGTGCTAAAATAGTACTGGGAGTGGAGGATATACTGGAGGAGTTTGACTATCAGGAAGATGTAAATATAAATGATTCTCCGGGACAATCTCCGGGAATAAGTATAAATACAGGCATGAAGACCTATATGGGCTTGAGCAGTGAGGAAATACGTGTTGTAAAAATAATTCAAAAAGGTATTCATCATATTGATGAAATAATCGAACGGAGCAATATTTCGGTAAAGGATATAAACAACATTCTTTTTATGCTTGAAATGAAGGGTGTCATTACCCAGCTGCCGGGAAAACTTTTTGAAATGTACCTCTAGTACAAATATCAGCCTGATGTCATAATTTTATTTAATATGTGCATAATTTGATTAAGTGATGAAAGAATAATTCAGAATTAAGTATATGGTATAAAAATTTTAGAAATATTCATAAATAATTACAGAATTTACTATATTATCGATATAAAACCTCAATGTAAGGTTGACAGATTTAAAAAAGCAGTTTAAATTAGTATTTGTCTGATAAAAATTGTAATACCAAAAAGCACATGAATTAACACGGAGGAATAAAATGGCTGATAACCTGGTTATTGTGGAGTCTCCCGGAAAAGTTAAATCGATTGGCAAATTCTTGGGTAAAGGCTATAAGGTGGAAGCATCGGTTGGCCATGTAAGGGATTTGCCTAAAAGTCAAATTGGAGTGGATATAGATAACAATTTTGAGCCAAAGTACATTACCATAAGAGGCAAGGGTGATGTTATATCCAAGCTTAAGAAGGAAGCAAAGGCTGCAAAAAAAGTTTATCTGGCTACTGACCCTGACCGTGAGGGTGAGGCGATTTCCTGGCATTTGGCTAATCTCTTGAACATAGATGACGATCAGAAATGCAGGGTATCCTTTAATGAGATAACTCAAAATGCTGTTAAAAGTGCAATAAAGCAGCCCAGAAAAATTGATATGGACCTTGTTGATGCACAGCAGGCACGCAGAGTTCTTGACAGAATTGTCGGGTATAAGATAAGCCCTTTGCTTTGGAAAAAGGTAAAGAAGGGTTTGAGCGCCGGCAGGGTACAGTCTGTTTCAACAAAAATGATATGCGACAGAGAGGAAGAAATTGATAATTTTGTTTCCCAAGAGTATTGGTCTATTATATCAAAACTTGCAAAACCGAAAGTAAGTCCAAACTTCGAAGCAAAATTTTACGGTACTGAAACTGAAAGAATTGAGCTCAGCAATGAAGAACAGGTCAATTCAATTTTAAAGGAAATAGAAAAAAGCAAGTATATTGTTCAGAAAGTCAAGGAACAGGAAAAAAAGCGCGCAGCAGCAGCTCCTTTTATAACAAGTACAATGCAGCAGGAAGCCTCAAGAAAACTTGGCTATACAACCAAGAGGACAATGATGGTGGCTCAGCAGCTGTATGAAGGTGTTGAAATTAAAGGACATGGATCGGTTGGTCTCATAACCTACATGAGAACTGATTCCACCAGAATATCTGCCGAGGCTCAAAATGAAGCCAGGGAATATATCAGTAAAAAATATGGGGAAGCTTATATTCCGCAGACTCCAAAAGTCTACAAGAATAAATCGGCTTCACAGGATGCACACGAAGCTATCCGCCCTACCTATATAGACATGGTACCAGATGATATAAAGGACTCGCTGAGTGCTGAACAATACAAGCTGTATAAGCTGATCTGGAGCAGATTTATAGCAAGCCAGATGTCCTCTGCGGTTTATGACACTGTAAGTGCAGATATATCCGCAGGAAAGTACATCTTTAAGGCAAACGGCTCCAAGGTTAAATTTCCGGGCTTTATGGTACTTTATACTGAAGGCAGGGATACTGACGGCAACAGTGATGAAGAGCGCGATGAGGAGGAGAACAACAATCTGCCCGAATTAGTGCAGGGTGATGTTCTGGAACTTAAGAAAAATACTCCGAAGCAACATTTTACACAGCCACCTGCCAGGTATACCGAGGCAACTCTGGTAAGAGCTCTTGAAGAAAGAGGCATAGGCAGACCAAGTACTTACGCTCCGACTATAACTACTATTCTGTCCAGAGGTTATGTCATAAAGGAAAAGAAATTCCTACTGCCGACAGAGCTAGGGAAAATAGTAAACGATATAATGAAAAAGCATTTTGTAGATATTGTTGATGCTGAATTTACCGCCCAGATGGAAAACGAACTGGATGCTGTAGAAGATGGCGAAAAGCCCTGGAAGGAAGTAATGAAGGATTTTTATTCTTCGTTTGCAGGAGTGCTGAAACAGGCAGAGGAATCCATAGGTGACATTGAAGTGCCTGAAGAAATTTCTGATGTAATATGTGATAAATGCGGCAGAAACATGGTTGTAAAGCATGGCAGATTCGGCAAATTCCTGGCTTGTCCCGGGTTCCCGGAGTGCCGCAATACAAAAGCAATTGTTGAAGAAGCCGGAGTATTATGTCCGCTTTGTCAGGGAAAAGTACTATATAAGAAGACAAAAAAGGGCAGAAAATATATAGGCTGTGAAAGGAATCCAGAATGTTCGTTTATGAGCTGGGATATGCCAAGCAGCGAAACCTGCAGTATATGCGGGAGTTTTATGCTTAAAAAATCTTCCGGCAGGAAGGCGGAACTTAAATGCAGCAATGAAAAGTGTTCAAGCAATAGTGAGGATACCGCCAAAAAGGCCAAATAGGTTTAAAAGGATAATCAAATGCTAAACAAACCGAAAGTGCATATAAGCCTTTCGGTTTATTTATGTAAAGGCTGCCTGGCAAACTTATGTCAAAAAGTGCAGCAGATCCTTTTTCTTAACATAGGGCTAATTTATTTATAACATGTATATTATAAAATAATGATAGACATTTATATTTAATATATAAATGTCTCATACGGAGGATGTATGAACAAAACAGTTAATGTAATAGGTGCAGGCCTGGCAGGCTGTGAGGCTGCTTATCAGCTGGCAAAGAGGGTGATACCCGTTAAGCTCTATGAAATGAAGCCCCTTAAATATTCTCCTGCACACCATTCCGAAAATTATGCAGAATTAGTATGCAGCAACTCACTCCGGTCTGACCAGCTTGAAAATGCAGTTGGTCTGTTAAAAGAAGAATTAAGAACTATGGACTCATTAATATTAAAGGCAGCCGACGCTACAAGAGTACCTGCCGGCGGGGCTCTTGCCGTAGACCGTGAGGGCTTTTCAGAATACATTACAAAAGCTATAAGAGAAATGGACAATATCGAGATTATTTCCGGAGAGCAGATTGGTATCCCGGATGACAATATCACCATTATTGCAACAGGCCCGCTGACTTCGGAGGGAATGTTCAATTCCATACGGGAAATGCTTGGAGAGGATTATCTGCACTTCTTTGATGCCGCTGCACCAATTGTTTCCTATGATTCTATAAATATGGACAAAGCTTTTAAAGCTGCAAGGTACGGGCGAGGCTCCGATGACTATATAAACTGTCCCATGAACCGCGAGGAATATGAAAACTTCTACAATGCCCTGGTCGGTGCTGAACTTGCCGATGTAAAGGAATTTGAAAAAAACATGGTATTTGAAGGCTGCATGCCTATAGAAAGCATGGCCCAAAGAGGAACTGATACCATGCGCTTCGGCCCGCTGAAGCCGGTAGGACTCATGGACGCCAGGACAGACATAAAACCGTACGCTGTTGTTCAACTGAGGCAGGATAACAAAAATGGAACACTATATAATATTGTAGGTTTTCAAACTCACTTGAAATGGCCTGAACAGAAAAGGGTATTCAGTCTTATTCCAGGCCTTGAGAACGCAGAATTCGTCAGATATGGCGTTATGCACAGAAATACCTATATAAATTCACCTAAGCTTCTTGATAATACCTATAATCTGAAGAAGAACAATTCCATATATTTTGCAGGTCAAATTACAGGAGTGGAGGGATATATTGAATCCACATCCTCCGGGTTTGTGGCGGGTATAAACGCTGCTGCTCAAATATTGAACAAGGAAAAAGTTGAGTTTCCTTCAAATACGGCAATCGGTTCGTTAAGTAATTATATATCTGATAGGAGTATCAAAAATTTTCAGCCAATGAATGTAAATTTTGGCTTATTTAGTAATATTAACACTAATATTCGCGATAAAAGGAAAAGAAATGCAGATATTGCTGTCAAATCTTTGGATATTATATCCCATATTTATACAAATGCTAAAATATGGGTTGAGTAATTAGTCCTATATTGCGCCACATTGTATCTATATTTATTGTTTTTTTAAAATTAATATGCTAGAATTTATCTAATAATATTCGATTATGTAATATTTTTGTGGGGGTGTTTTTAAGTTGATACAAAATTTATATGGTAAAAGTAGTGTTTTGGAAAAATCGTTGAATGCATCTTGGGCCAGAAATGATGTTATTTCGCAAAATTTAGCGAATGTTGACACTCCTGAATATAAACGTAAGGATATTGCCTTTGAAGAATTTCTTAGCGATTCAATGGGAAAAGTTGGTCTGGAAGGTAATCTGGCCGATAAAAGACATATTCCCATAAACAATAGCAGCGATGTTGACAAGATTGAGCCTGCGCTTGTTGAAGATAATTCCGATTCCAGTATGAGAATAGATGGAAACAATGTTGATATTGACAGCGAGATGGCTAATCTGGCTAAAAATCAGATCAAGTACAATGCTCTTGTTCAAATGATCAACGGCAGTTACAACAAGATAAAGAGTGTTATAGCAGAAGGGAGAAGTTAAAAATGGGTTTTTTTACTTCGCTTGATATCGGTGCTTCGGGCCTGACAGCCCAGAGACTGAGAATGGACACAATATCTCAAAATATTGCAAACATCAATACTACCAGAACCAAAGATGGTTCACCCTATAGAAGAAGAGAGGTTATATTTGAAGAACGTACAGGTTCGGACTCTTTTTCCTCAATACTTTCAAATGCCAGCAACAATCTAACAGACGGACAGGGCGTACGTGTCAGCAAGATCATTGAAGACCCTACCGATTTCAAAAAAATGTATGACCCGGGGCATCCCGATGCAGATAAAGATGGTTATGTAAGCATGCCAAATGTCGATATAGTCACAGAAATGGTAAATATGATATCATCTACACGTTCCTATGAAGCTAATGTTACTTCAATAAATGCTACTAAATCCATGGCACTGAAAGCTCTGGAAATTGGTAAGTAATTCGGAGGTTCCGTATGTCAGTTAACAGTATTTCAGAAGTTAAACAGTTGATCCCTGATAATATAGGGTTGAGCAGTATCAATGAGGAGAGCAAGGCTTCGGATATAAGTTTTGGTGAATATCTGAACTCGGCTCTAATGAAAGTAACTGAATTGGAAAACAATTCAGATGGGTTAAAAGAGGACTTTGCTCTTGGCAGAACTGATAATATTCCTGAAGTTCTGATAGCCGGTGAAAAGGCCAGTGTTGCATTGCAGTTTACAATGCAGATCAGGAATAAAATACTTGATGCTTATTCAGAAATAATGAGAATGCAAATTTAGTTTACTTAATATGTTTATTGAGCATCAGAGCTAGTACAAAAGACAAAATACTATAAATCGAGGTGGTAGATTTGCCAGAATTTTTATCTCGAATACTTAAGCCGATTCAGGAATTTTGGAATGGATTGGATAAGTCTCAAAAAATCAGAATCTATATCACATCAGGAATAGTCGTTGTTGCTGTTGGATTAGGTTTGTTCTTACTTACAAGACCGTCTTATACAACTGTTATAAATAATGCCGAACCTGCTGATGTCGCAGAAATGCAAAAAATTCTGACTGAAAAAGGTATTTCTTATAAGCTGACGGACGATAAATCCGGAATAATAGTTGATGTGAAAAATAGTGACACAGCTCACTTTGAGTTAGTTTCAGCCGGTTATCCCAAAAATGGTCTTACTTTTGCCGATGCTTTGAGCAGTATAAAAATCAACACTACTGAAAGTGACAAAAAGCATATATGGCAGCAGCTTGATGAATCTGATATCGCCAGACAATTAAAGCTTTTCCAAAATGTAAAAGATGCAAGTGTTACACTGACAAGACCTGAAAAAACGCTTTTTATTGATGATACAGATGCCAAAACCGTCAAAGCTTCGGTAGTAATAACGAAAATTGGTGACATAACACCTAAACAGGCTGAAAGCATGGTGAAAGTTGTTGCCAGCAGCGTAGAAGGACTTGACCTTGAAAATGTTACTATTGTTGATCAGGATGGAAATCCTCTCAGTATAGAGCAGGATGAAACCGGTATGCAAAAGACATCAACACAGTATGACATGAAAAAGAAAGTAAAAAGCGATCTTGAAAAAAATCTAAGAGAAGTATTAAATGATCAATTTGACAGTTTTGATGCTGCCAAGGTCGTAGTAAATCCTGTTCTGGATTTCGATACATTATCCCAAGCTTCAAAAGAAATTTCAAACCCTGATGGAATGGATACCGGTGCTATAGTCAGCAGGAAAGAGGTCAAGGAAGATCTGAAAAACGGTGATTCCACCGACACTGCCGCCGGAGTCAACTCCAATCCGGGCACGACCCCTTCATATCCCATGGGTTCCTCTGATTCAAAATCCTACAAAAAATCCGATGTAACTGAAAACTGGGCATATAATGAGACTTCAAAGCAAATTGAGAAATCTCTGGGTGAGGTTATTCCGGAGAGGACAACTGCTGCTATCACATTGTTATACGGAAGCCGTGTTCCGGATGATTCAAAACTGACCGATGATTTGATCACCCAGGTAAAGGACCTGGCAAGTAAAGCCACTGGAATACCGGTGGAAAATCTGGCAGTTACAAAGCTTAAAATTGCACCGCCTGTTCAAGAAATACCTACTATGACCGAAACCATACAGGCTTTGCTTTCTACATATGGATTGCCGGCACTTCTGATACTTATGCTGATAGCTCTTGTAATTGTAGCATTGCCAAGGAAAGCAAAGAGGCAGGAGTTCGCACCTGCACTCGCAGGTGCTGAAGAAATAGTAGTTCCGTCAAAATATAATGTGGAAGTTAAGCAGGAGCCAATTCCTGAAATCGATATAGAAGAAAGATCGGAAGTTAAAAAGCAGCTTGAGAAATTTGTTAAACAAAAACCGGATGCGGTTGCTCAATTACTCCGCAATTGGTTAACTGACGATTATGAATAATTGAGTCTATTATTTGTGGGGTGGAAAACTTGACGAGAAATAGCACCAAGACAGAATATACCGCCAAAGAAAAAGCGGCCACGCTGCTGATTTCGTTGGGACCTGAAAAGTCTGCCGAGATATTTAAACACTTAAAGGAAGACGAAATAGAGCAGCTTACACTGGAAATAGCCAATATACGTGCAGTTACTCCTGACGAAAAGGAAAGGATTCTGGATGAATTTTACCAGATATGCCTTGCTCAGGAGTATATTGCCGAAGGTGGTATTGGTTACGCAAAGGATATACTTGAAAAGGCATTGGGTACTCAGAAAGCTGTTGATATTATAAATAAACTCACTGTTTCCTTACAGGTCAGGCCTTTTGATTTTGTAAGAAAAACCGACCCATCCCAGCTTTTGAACTTTATTCAGGGCGAGCATCCGCAGACAATTGCGTTAATACTGGCATATTTAAAGCCGCATCAGGCTTCTGTCGTACTTTCTGCCTTACCGCAGGACAAGCAGGCCGATGTTGCCAGAAGAGTTGCAACCATGGACAGAACTTCACCTGATGTTATAAAGGAAGTGGAACGAATCCTTGAAAAGAAGCTGTCTTCACTTGTAACTGAAGATTATACGGCTGCCGGCGGCGTTCAATCCATAGTTGACATATTGAATTCTGTTGACAGAGGTACTGAAAAGTTTATTATGGAAACTCTCGAAATTGAAGATACCGATTTGGCCGAAGAAATTAAAAGGCGTATGTTTGTATTCGAAGATATACTCACCTTGGATGGCAGATCAATCCAAAGATTTCTCAGAGAAGTTGACAATAACCAGCTTGCGGTTGCTCTCAAAGGTGCGACCGACGATGTTCAGAAGCTTATATTTGCAAATATGTCCAAGCGTTTGAGTGAAATGATAAGAGAAGACCTTGAATTTATGGGACCTGTTAGACTTAAGGATGTTGAAGAAGCACAGCAGAAGATTGTCAATATCATCCGTAAGTTAGAGGATGCAGGTGAGATAGTTATTTCCAGAGGCGGAGGAGAT
>JAEWJR010000074.1:0-52427 GCA_023386445.1 Bacillota bacterium
TACTTTTTTCATGCTCAATATAGGTGTTGAAGCCTTTGCAAATCATCTTCAGACATTTTTTACCAAAGCTTGCTTTACCGGTGCGGCAGCAAACGATCCATGGGCAGGTTGGTGGACAATTTTTTATTGGTGCAACTGGTTAGCGTGGGCGCCGATATCAGGAATGTTCCTTGGAAGGATCTCTTATGGACAAACAGTCAGAAATGCAGTTATCGTTACATTTGTTTTACCTGCTCTGTTCGACATCGCATGGATGACAATTTTCGGCGGTGCTGCTATTAAAATGGAACTTACTAAGGGCAACTTGATGAAAGCCATTGAAGCTGGTCCTGAGTTTGGGGTTTATGAATTTTTTAATCAATATCCGATAGCATATATAATAATCCCTGTATTTATAGGATGTATGTTCCTGTCATATGTAACGGGTTCCGATGCATATACTACAACACTTGGAGGAATGAGTACAACAGGCATATCACAAGAGGACCCCGAACCATCCTTTAAAATGAAGATTTTCTGGGGTGCAATAATTGGAGTTGTTACATGGGTTATGATTTCATCAGCGGGAGTAAATGGAATAAAAATGCTTTCAAACCTTGGAGGTGGCCCGGCACTTCTGCTGGAGATAATGATATGTGTTTCACTAATAAAGGTAGCGCTCAATCCCAAAAAGTACGATACGTTCAAGCAGGACTATACTGAGGACGGTATTCCCATTAAATCTGACACAAAGAAAGCTCTTATGTCTGATAAAGCAGTGAAAGAAAATATACTGGGTTAATTTATCACAATAAAAAAGTATCGCAACTACTTTAAAAAGTATTTTGCGATACTTTTTTATGCACTGTATACCGCCCAAATACTATGAAATAAGCCATTGGGTGCAAAAGTCCCTTTCATGGACCATTCATTGAGCTTGTATCCCATTTAGTTATAGAAACTGAGAAGCTGTGACTGTCTATCCTGGAGTAAAATGGAGGAATAATGAATGCTCGGTTATGCTCTTCATTATATTGGAGCATGTAGAGTGCTTATTGAGAATTATATTTTTCAGGTTCATCCGGCATAAGAGTTAGAAGGTTATATTGCTAATGCAAGTAATGGCGAAATATAGTAGAAAGTATTTTCTTAAGAAAATGAGAGAAATGACTTCTGAATAGCCATTTTGGATAGGCAAAAAATAAGACGTTATAGCTCAGTATGAAACAGTGCGCATTATTTATGTCGTATATCAGATCAAAAAGAGCAGATATGTTTAAGTATTTCTTTTTAATCTATGGTATATTGTTTATAGAGAGGTAATCAATATACACGTATGGATTCCGTTTAAGAAACGGGGATAATATAAAATTTAATGCTGGAGGAAAAGCAAATGAGCAATTACCAAGAAGGATTGAAACTACTTGAAGAAAAATTTGGCAACGGCAAAGACAATATTATTTCGCTTGCGACGGTTGCACGAGACCCGGGTACTGACGGAAAGCCGCGCCCTGTTGTCCGTAGTGTGGACGCCTATTATGAAGACGGCACATTTTATGTTGTTACACATGGCAAATCAAACAAAATGCAACAAATCGCACAAAACCAGGAAGTTTCCGTTGCAGGATGCTTGGAGATGTTTACCGCTAATGGAGTAGCTGAAAACCTTGGTTGGGTGCTTGACCCGAAAAATGCCGAAATAAGAACCAAGCTCCGCACAGCTTTTGCAGAGTGGTATGACATGGCAAATGATGAAAAGGACGAGAGTTGTTGCTTTTTAGCAATCCATCTCACAAAGGGAACATTAAACATCAACCATTGGGAAAAATTATACCATATGGATTTTGTAAATAAGACTGATATGAAAAATGGGGGCATTTTTTAAGGAGCAAAGTTTGTATAGATATGCGTAATCCTGCGTTTCCAGACTTTTATCAGTGCGATGCCATAAATCATAGCCAAGTAACGTATCTTCTATATAATTTATAATAGTATTCACTTGTTTAATACGATAAACCCTGTTACAAGAGGTGAAACACATGAGAAAAACGCTTCAGGACGTGGCAAGCTATTTGAAGGAAATTATGGTACCCGAAACGCACGAAGCGTATGAGATCAATCCATCAAATGTTTCAGTTGAAGATAGCATACATGAGGGCGTTCTGGCGTTCAGAGCCTTTTTGGTTCGGCTTTACGATGTTTTATATTCCAAAGGCGATGTCTATGATAATAGCAAAAAAGTTGCCCATGAATATGAAAACCGCACCACGCTTTCGGTGTATTATCCGTTCCTGCACAATGTAAGCACCATACTAATGAACATAGGTTATCATGGCATGCCAGTTGAAAACGCGCAATCTCTCGCCTGCGGAAATACCGTATTCAATGGAAAGCTGTCTGTTGCCAAAAACCTTGAATGTCTGCGGTTTCTGGAGGATTGCGGTATTTGCATTGACGGCATAGATATAAATAAAAAAAAGCAAAACTTGTCAGACATCAAAACCATAAAGATTACATATCCAGATAACCCCACTATGCTGACAGGCCTCAAGGTCATGGCAGTCGCCGAAATAGACCATGGCACCCTCGTCAATCAGGATGTTTTTTTGCGCTGTGATTACAGGGTATTGAAAAAGGATGGAACCGATGTGCTTTCCATCGTACAGGATACGATAAAGCCTTTATCCGCAGATGTGCAGGATTTCATTCTGCAGCTGCATCAGCGCTATCTTGGTAAAGGACTTACCTGCGTTGTGGAAGTAAAAGGATTTCATATCTATATAAAGTATTGTTATAAACGGAAAGATTTATGGGGAATTAACGCTTCCCTCAACAACGGTTATCATATCAATGTGAAATCGACAAAGACGCATGAATACACTAACACCATCAAATCATTTCCTCCAATTTTACAGGAACTGATTGCAAAGGGATACGGCTGCGGCAGAAAAAGAGAAATCGGTCATTGTGATGGCGGTTGCCGTGGACTTCCCATATCATTGGATGATTCTGTTTTAGATATACGAGATGACATTGAAACATGGTTTGATCAGGAATTGTCATGCCTGCAAAAGAAATAAACATTATAGATAATATTCGGTATTTTTTAATATGACAGCGTGCTTCCAAAATGAATGCTGGCTTACCGAATACCTTAACATAGATCAGCTGCGAAAGAAGCACGGAATCGAATAAATGCCAGAACCCCTATCTCATTTTATAAATCCTAAAGCGATGACAACAGCCATCGGCCCATTTACAATCGCATGAACAATAAGCCCCGTCACGGTGTTCTCAGTTTTTTGTATTGTGTAAGGGATAATAACCAGCAGCGGCAGTAAAAGAATGATCAAGCCGACACCAAAGCAAATGTGAAAAAGTAACCAGCAGAGGGCATTGACAAGCCAAGCCAATTGGCCATGGGTTAGTTCCTGCCGTGGCAAAATATAGCCGTGCCATAGCATTTGTTCCCCCACAATATTAAAGAAAAACATTGGTAACCATATGAGCAAAAGTAACTTCTGCATGCCCAACAGAGGCTGTGAACTCATAAAATTTGGTGTGGTTTGCAGTGGAGGAAAAGAATAATATTTAGTAAGCAGGGTGGAAATACACCATATTGCCCCCATGGATACAAATGATATCAATGTAGCACTAAAGGTCCATATCTTATCTTTTTTTGTTAGCTTTTTTATTCTCAATCTTCTCAGGAGCACTTGAAGATTGAGAGTGCCAGCTTCTCTTTTTACGAGTAAGATAGCACTAATAAAAAGCGGAATAAATACAAGGTAGCCAGTTATGTACCAACTCAGAGACGGATGCACGCCAAGGTCTTTATGTAAAAACGGCGTGAACCACTTTGTCAATGTAATGAAATAGGCACTAGGCAGTGCAAATAGAAGGATTGATTTCCAAAGGGGTAACTTTTTGAGATTTTCCATACAAAAGACATTCCTTTCAAGTATTAATAGTGTTTTTGCAACATAAAGCAATTGTTACAATCATTGTAAAAATAAGCATGTGCTCATTATTACAACAAAAAATAAAGCTACAAAAAATGCAAAGAGCCTTCCACAAAAAATGCAAACATGTCACTGATAAGTTGTTGTTTTCGCTCAACATCATCACAGGTTTCAATAATTATAAGTAAACCTGTGAGAATCTGTTCAGCCAAAATATGGGTGAATCCTGGAGTTGCAGTAATACCATACTCGTAAAAATGATTATCGAAATGCCGCTCCATGGAATCTAAGACAATATTCCTTGCATGCTTGTATTGTGTATTTTGGCTCTTATCAATGAACAGAAGAAATCGCTTAGTAAAGATGGGCATAAACTTTGTGAGATAAGCCTGAAAAAAATCTCGCCATGCAATACTATCAATATTTTGGTGATTGCTATCTAACAATACAGTGTTTTCATGATGCTCCATTAAATAAAGAAAATCGTTATACTCATTTTTAACGAGTTCGTCAAAAAGTACTTCTTTACTTGAAAAATAATGATAGAAATTGCCAATGGTCGTGCCACATTCTTTCACAATGTTTCGAAGGGATGCATGCTCAAATCCCTTTTGTAGAAATTCCTTTTCTGCCTTTTCTAAAATCAGGTTCCTAAGTTCCTCTTTGATCACTTGCATTAATTATCACCCGATCATTATTATAACCATATTATTTTAATTGTCAATATGTCAAGCTAATATCGTGCAAAATGTGGTGTTTCAATATTACAAAAACCGTACTTCTTTGTCGTCAGATATCTTAATGACGAGCAGCTCAAAAGCTATGAATAGAAATAATGTAAGGTACCTTAAAATTTTCCTTGACAATATGCCTGTGCAGATTTAATATATAAAACATAAGGTACCTTAATAAATAGATGAATGGAGGTCATATCATGGAATATAATACATCTGAAAAACTTTTGCAACAAATTCGGAATTGCACAAATTTGGTTCACAGACTGATTCACCGCGAACATCATTTTATCAATCCGGGAATCATGGGAAGCGGTATCGGGCGCGGACAGGGCCTTGTACTTCGTATTCTAGCGGAAAATGACGGCATCACGCAGACCGAGATTGCCGAGAAGCTGGATATCCGCCCTTCTTCTCTTGGAGAACTTGTGGTGAAGCTTGAGGAAAACGGTTTTGTAGAGCGCCGCAAAAATGAAAATGACAAGCGGATTATGAATGTTTATCTTACAGAAAAGGGACGCAAAGTTGAAAAAGAGTTTATAAATTCAAGACAGCAGATAGCCGAATTGTGGTGTGCAGGTTTGTCTGAAAATGAGAAAATTCAGCTTTACGAATTGATGGGCAAGCTGATCGCTTCTATGGAAGAAGCCCTGTCAAAGGATGAGGATGAATTTTCGGGGCGAGAAATGCCATTCGGCTTTGGTCGTATGGAAATGGACCGCGATGGCACCTTACGTCATGGCCCGCATTCCCAAGATGGTCATTTTGGCAGGCGGCGCGGTGGATATCGAGATGATTGGCGGAACGGATTCTGATTTCATTACGTTTAGTGTGTACCATTTTCGAAGGTTGAGGTCGTCAAAGAATTTGATCTCAGACCTTCAGTTGACAAAAGATGGGACGGAAAATATAATTAGATAGAATTCTAATTAATTTTGCTATCCATTTCACGGATATGTGTACACAGAGGCTGGTGATTTGTACGGATACACGCATTAATAACAAAAATTTTGAATTTTATTTAAGATCAATTGTACATACCATGAAGCAAATGCTAGACAATAAGCTGCTTCCTTATGACATCACGAATCAGCAGGCACGCTTGCTGGGCGATCTAGATAACCAACTTAAGAGAGACGAAGAAATTGTTCAAAAAGATTTGGAGCGTACGATGAAATTGCGAGGCTCATCAATTACCAGCCTGTTGCAGGGACTAGAGCGTAAAGGGTTTATCTCACGCAGCACAGGAAACGGGGATGGCCGGACAAAACAGGTAGATATCACTGAAAAAGGAAGAGCAGTGATCGAAGAGGTTGAAAGCTCTTTTCAGGAATTAGAGCAGTTGCTTGTGGAAGGAATGTCAGAGGAAGAAAAAGACACCTTTCTACATCTGCTTAAGATTTCTTATAATAACTTAAAAATTAAGTAATCATTGTTAATTATAAGTTTGTCAATATTGATTATCACATTAGATAGAATTCTAATTATTAGAATTCTAATTATAGGAGGATTATAGCATGGGTAATTCATATTCAATAAAAAAACAAGCCGATCCATCTCGGCTGACACTTCGGCTGCGATGGATATTGGCTGTCGTAATTATCGCAGATATTCTCGATCTGATGGACTCAAACATCACCAATATCGCGGCACCTTCTATTGTTCAAAATATTGGTGGAGGCGAGTCTCTGATCAAATGGCTTGGAGCAAGCTATGCTTTAGCGATGGGTGTGCTGCTTGTTATCGGCGGACGCCTGGGTGACCGTTATGGTAAACGGCGAATGTTCCTGATCGGCATAACAGGTTTTACGTTGGCTTCGGCGTTTTGCGGTTTATCTGTCAATCCGCCGATGATTATAGCAGGAAGGTTGATACAAGGGGGCTTCGGTGCTCTATTGATACCGCAAGGCATGAGCATTTTAATGGCTACATTTTCTCGTGAACAGTTTCCCCGTGCGGTTAGCGCGTTTGGGCCGGTTATGAGTCTTTCGTCTGTTATTGGCCCTATTTTAGCCGGATTTATTATTCAGGCCAATATCGGCGGGCTTGACTGGCGCCCTATGTTCCTTATCAACATCGTTCTTGGTCTGGCGGGTTTAATTGCTGCGGTTAAGTTATTGCCTCACGACCAGCCTAACTCCAATGAAAAACTGGATGGTATCGGTACTGCTCTATTGGGAGTGTCTATGCTTGGCCTGATTTTTGGCTTGAATGAAGGTTCAACTGACGGCTGGACGATTTTACCTATTGCCAGCCTCATAGCAGGTGCTGTGACTCTTGTAGCCTTTGCGCTTCGCCAGCGGTATGCTGACAATCCGCTTATTAAACCTTCTCTCTTTAAAAATAAAGGATTTACGTCCGGACTACTAGTAGGTCTCGGGTTTTTCGCGGCAGTAAATGGCTTGGCTTATGTCATTTCCTTGTTTTTTCAACTGGTTCTTCATCTCACTCCGTATGAAGCGGCCCTGGGGCTCTGCCCAATGGCAATCGGCATCGTAATCTCCTCAATGGCCTGCCGGCCTCTCCTGACTAAGCTGGGACGTACACTTATCGTCATTGGGCTATCTGCTACACTTATTGGTGCTCTCGGCCTCTGGCTCACTGTTTTAATCGAAGGCATGGCAGCTACCGCATTGCTGACAGCTCCTGCTATATTAGTTATCGGCGCAGGTATGGGCGCTTGTTTCAGCAGCATTTATGAGGTGGCTCTCGGGGATATTGAGCATGACGAGGCAGGCAGCGCAAGTGGTTCTTTAAGTGCTGTACAGCAATTAGCAGCGGCGATCGGTTCTGCCGTCGTAACTACGATTTTCTTTAACCTTCAGAATACGGTTGGAGATGTTGGAGCTATGAAGTCCAGTATTCTGATTGTAATAGCAATTGTCATCATTTGTCTCGGGCTTGTTTGGCTTATGCCGCGATCGGCACCTTCGGAAGACTTGAGTTGAGGTTACGTTCGTCCTTTCAGGGCCGGCAAAAGAGGCATCATACCGTCTGAACCCTAAGAGAGTCTTAGGCAAATTATTGGAGGTTTATAAATGAACAAAATAGTTAAAATTAGGAATGAAGAAGAAAAAGATTATGAGAGAGTAGAAGAAATCACGAGGAAAGCTTTTTGGAATTTATATATTCCGGGTTGCAATGAACATTATTTAGTTCATGTTATGCGATCCCACAAGGATTTCCTGCCGGAGTTAGATCTGGTGATTGAGGTTGATAATCAGATCATCGGGAATATAATGTACACAAAAGCAAAACTGGTTGATGAGTCCGGGGAAGAAAAAGAAATTCTTACCTTCGGTCCGGTTTGTATTATGCCGGAGTACCAAAGAATGGGGTACGGGAAAATGCTTATAGAGCATTCGTTTGATAAGGCGATTGCGCTTGGTTATGATATAATCGTAATATTTGGAAATCCAGGCAATTATGTAAGCCGTGGCTTTAAGAGTTGTAAAAAGTACAATATCTGTCTTGAGAATGAAACATTCCCAGCGGCAATGATGGTAAAAGAACTAAAACCGGAAGCTTTGAACGGGAGGAAATGGGTTTACTATGACAGTCCTGTGATGAAGATTGACGAACAAGAAGCGGAGCTCTTTGATGAGAGTCTGGTAAAAATGGAGAAAAAATTTCAGCCAAGTCAGGAAGAATTTTATATCCACAGCCATTCTATTATACGGTGACTTTACTTTCCAACTTTCACAATATTTCGAAGGGATGAGGAAACTCCTTTCTGCCTTTTCTAAAATCAAGTTCCTAAGTTGCCCTTTAATCACTTGCATTAATTATTACCCGATCACTATTACAACCATATTATTTTAATTGTCAATATGTCAAGCTAATATCGTGCAAACTGTGGCGTTTTAATATTACCAAAGCCACAGTTGCATCGATTAAATAAAGCTGCTATTAAGCAAAACTGAGAGGCTATGCTCTTTTTAACCGAGAATGCACAGACTCTTTTTTTTGTTACCTGATGTGGCGAAAAAAGAATGGAGGAACCCGAAATGGAATAAGTATAAAAGGCATCGAGTGTATTTCTTAAAAGTAGAATTATTTATAAAATATTTAAAAAAAGTACTTGCTGCCGACGTAGCGTCGCGTGATAGTATGTAAATATAAAAAGAAGAAGGGTGATTTACTGGCGCATCGGCAAGAAATATTATTATAAGAACACAGCAAGGAAAAATGGAGAATACTGTCACCTGTCATAACCAGCTCGGGGTGTGTCCGCACTGCCATAGGGCAATCCCTTTGTCTTCAAGTAGTCTTCCAAAAATTGCTGCAAATAAAAAGACCGCTTGATTTGAATCTGAGCAATTTAACAAGTATAGCGAGGTGGAACAAAGTGGAGAACGGTGAAGAACGTCTGTTTACAATTGGGGAATTGGCAAAACTTGTCGGAGTATCCGTAAGAACATTGCAGT
Source organism: Bacillota bacterium (assembly GCA_023386445.1). Taxonomy (GTDB): domain Bacteria; phylum Bacillota; class Clostridia; order Acetivibrionales; family DSM-1351; genus Ruminiclostridium. Next base: position 9,103 of record JAEWJR010000074.1, read on the forward strand.
ATTACGATCAGGCAAACCTGCTAAATTCTACTTATACCAAGAGCCATAAAAGAGTGTATACCCGTGATGATATACTAAAGCTTCAACAAATTCTTTTTTTGAAATCATTAGGCTTTCCTCTTCAAGAGATAAACAACAAAATCCTGAAATCAAAAAATACTGTTGATTTAAATAAAGTCTTTACCCAACAGCGTGAAATACTGCTACATCAAATAGCAAACTTAAATAAAATCGCTGTTACTTTAGATCAAGTGATATCAGAGACAGAGGGCGGGCAGGAGATTAGCGTGGATAGACTGATTACCATTATGGAGTTAATGAAGCAAGGCAACCCGTACTCCTTTGTAGTCAGGTATCTTAATGACGAGCAGCTCAAAAGCATTGAAAATAGATTATTAGCCTCGTATGAAAAAAATGAAATCTTGGTAGAAGAAGTTTTTGAGCAACTGGAAAGCTTGTATCAACATGGTGCTGATCCCGCCGGAATAGAGGGACAGGAGCTTGCAGAACGCTGGTGGAACATGGTAAATGATTTTACTACAGGTGACATTGATATGTTGGGAAGGCTTATTTCGGCGGGGAGGGATATTTGTAACTGGCCTGAAGAAACAAAAAATATAAGTGAGCCAATAGAAAACTTTTTAAAAAAGGCACTTAACATTTATCTTCTTACGAACGGAATTCAGATAAAGATTCAGAACGAACGTGACTTAACATAAAAAGTAGATTTTATAATCATGAACACTTGTTAAAGGAGAAATAACTATGAAACTTACAAAGTTTTTGATAAGTAAGGGTGTTATCTATGCCATAATTTTGGCAGTATTTTATCAGATCGCGATGGTAGGACTTTATATTTACGGTTATCACGTCCTACCAAATGGGGTTAATCTACTTGTGATCAATGTGGTAAATCAAGATGGTGATAAAGGAACAGTAATCGAAAAAGAACTTGTTCCCACTTTGTCAAAATCATTTAGCAAAGTGATTACTGACAAGGGTTTGGACGAGAGCAAAGAGGAACTTGATAATCGGCAGATACAAATGATTATTGTCATCCCTGAAAATTTTGTGAATGACTTAACATCAGGAAAATCAACGATTGATTTTTACATTGATGAATCAAATACAACTACGGTTATAAATACTATGGAGGCAGTTGCCAAATCTATAACAGACAATTTTAACCAAGCTATCAATCAGGGTAAACTAACTAACATACTGAATTCTCTCAATGTCAATGTCACGCAGCAGGAAAAGATTACGGAACAGTTGAATAATTCAGTAGTTCAAAATAATGTTTATATCAACCAAGCGCCCAGCAGTATGGATTATGTAATGGCACCATCATTTTTATCTATAGCAACATACGCTTCTTCTATGGTTGTAGCGATTGTACTAATGAATATCTTCCTCGCTATTATCCCTATTATCGGAAAATGGAAGGCTTTTCGATATGTTGAAATTACAGGATGTGTTATCGCCATTCTTGCACCCTTGTTTGGAGTAATTATTGCAAAAATCTTAATTTCAATCAGCTTACAGAAGTTGGTAATCGTTTATCTACAGCAGATTTTTATGCAAATAACAGCTTTTCAGTTTACTTTAATATTCTCGGTTTTGTTTGGGCAAAACGGCATCTTTATTAATATACCATTGATGCTTGCGCAGACAATAGCCGGAGGTGGAACCATGCCACTGCAAATCATGCCTGATCTATTCAAAGCGATCAGCTATTTTACTCCTATGTACCCTAATACTCAAATCGACTTTGGCCTGTTGTTTGGAGGGCCGACATTTACTTTTGAGATTCGGTTGCTGGCAATCCTGATCATATCCTCGCTTATACTTTTGGCAATTGTATGGCGTAAATGGCCTGAAAAGAAAAATGACAAGCTAACAGTTATGAATAATGTAATTGGTAAGCCAGCAACAGATTAGAATAATTTTTAGATTCCGAAGGAATAACAGAGATCCAATATCAGTACATCATATAGGTTGACAACCATAACAAGTGAAAAAGTATATAACGTACCCGTCACAGTATCCACTCCCTTAATCAGGTCTGGATTCATGAGAATCCTTTATATCATAGTATTTCGAATTGATATTTTTAATAAAGAAACGGGATATATCTCTTCGTCATTTTCTTGTAATCTGAGTACTTTTGACCATGTACTTTAAAAAGGTAATCCTCTTCACATCGGACTTGAATTTCAAGAAGAAGAATAAAAAGGAGGTTTAAAAGGAATATGGTCCATGTTGGCCAGATTATCCATACCCCAAGGTTTAAAATGAACAATCCTAAGTATGTAGGGTTCCTGATAAATTTATATAATCCTGTTGTGACTAAGTCGGTTTTTACTATTTCATCAATACCTACCCGCCATGAATTACCCATTTTTATCTGAGCATAGAAGCAACACGAAAGCCCTGTTAGCCCTACAATAAAGCCCGTAATATCAAAAGGTAAGGATTCCATGGACTTTATCCTGCTAAACAAGGAGCCGACTTGGATTTGAACTGTATGCAGAATAATAACAAGAACGGCATAACCTGTTAGAGCATTCAGTATTTGATTCATATATCTCTGAATGTTTGAAGTTGAATTCGCCATTACTTTAGGATCTATACCTGTTTGCTTTTTTTGGTTTACCTGTTTTATACGCCATAGGACTAAGTACAGCAAGAATAACAGACCTACAAATATGGTTTCTACTAATTGCATAAAATAACCTCCAACGCACACATTGCCCTCATCGCGTTCAGTATTGCGATTATTGCCACACCCACACTGCCGAAGATAACATCGAAAGATCAAGAAGATTATCTTCATCGGGCATATGCGCACATACTTGTCACCTTTAACGGTTTAATAGTTGAACAATCTTTCAACTGTATTATATGCACAGCCAGCGACAATGTCAATATAAATTTCACTGAATCTTCTATGTCAATACCAGTGCGAAAACTAAAAATAGCACGGCTGACGCAGCGACACCGGTCAGGCTGTACGGCAATTGGGACTTAATATGCTCCATAAGAGGAATTTCAGAAATTGTGGACGACAGAATCGCTGTTTCCCCAAGAGGCGACGCGTTATCTCCCAGTGAACCGCCGGCCAGCACAGCGCCGACCATGAGCGGAATATTTGATCCCGTCGATACGGCGATAGGCAGTGCTATCGGCATAATTAGCGCCCATGTTCCCCAGGCAGAACCCATAAAATATGATGCGAAGCAGCCAAGCAAAAATACAGTGACCGGGAGCACGAACTTCGGCAGATTTGACGCGACTGCACCGGAAATAAAGTCGACAAAGCCGAGGTCGCTGATGATGCTGGATAATCCCCAGCTCAGGATCAGTACGATGATGGGCGGCAGCATTTCGCCCCCGCCGGATAAAAAGTGGCTTTCAATTTCCCTCAGCGGCACTTTCTGAAACATATAGTACACTGCAGTTAAAATCATTGTTGTCAGGCCCGACACAAATATTGACTTCTCAAAATCAGCGTTAACAATCGCATCAAAGAAGCCACGCCCTTGACCTTTCCCAGTCAGCCACAGCAGAAAAAATGTCGATATGATGAGGAAAGCCAGAGGCAAAATGAGATTAAAAGGTCTTGGCGGGGCCTTTTCTTCAAACTCACATTGCTCGTGCGCTTCGTCATGACCGTGCTGCTTATCGAAATCAGAATCCTGGTCCTTGGTTTTTATCTCTTTCTTGAACCCGAAATTGAACACGATCACCGCAACGCTGATCAATATCATCACGATCGCGTAGAAATTGAACGGGATGCTTTTCAGATATGTGAGATATGCGGACTGATTCAGGCCAGCTTTGCTGAAAGATGAACCAAGAACCCCGATGATATATCCGATATATGTTGTCCCGAATGGTATGAGGACGATCAGCAGGCACGAGGTGACGTTCAGGACAAAAGCCAGCTTCCGTTTGTTGCCGCCCACCTTTTCATTCAGTGCTTTTCCGACTGTGCCTGCTGCGATAGCATGAAAACAGCAGTCGATAAACGTGGCGGGTGTGACTGCCCATATGGTACCAAGCGCTCCTCTTTCTGTCTTAATGTATCTGCCGGTCATATTGGCAAAGCCCTTGATTCCGCCGGACAGCTTCATGATCTCGGCAAATGCACCAAATAGGAACAAGAAGAATATGATATAAACATTTTCAGCTGTAGCAGTTGATTTGATTAGATGATCAGATGCCGACACAACACCTTGGACAATATTGCCTTTTTCAAGTAAAATTCCGCCGATTACGATACCGGTTATCAGTGAGACTATGATCCTCTTTGTGATTATAGCCAGTGCGATAACAATTATAGGTATAAATAAAGATATCAATCCTGAATTCATATATAGCCTCCAATTAATAATGTTCGTTATACACATGTTAGTTTTACCTGCTTTATCAAATATTAGTTGGCTATTTTTGAGATGACAAATAATTTTTGGCATTGTATTTGCGTCATCGTAAACAACTGAATACAGAAATACAGCAAATCAGCGGGGATATTTTATAACGAAGATACCCCGCTTTTTTTATGTCCTTTTTAGGGAGTGAGATGGAGGAAATCAAAATGCCAAACGAAACAATGAGTATCTTATTCCCGCTGAAGATCGTCAGCTATCCTCAGTACGACTGTCCAGAGGATGAATTAGTTACATTGCATTCCATTTCCATGCAGGCCATTTTCCATAACATTATGCATAGAGTATGATATAATATTACAAACAAATTACCCCGGCAGGAGAATATATTGATGAAAAAAAATAACATAGATAATGATGTCCAGCCATCTTTTGGATGGATGGACAAGAAAAGGGCAAAAACAAGAGCCGCTATTCAGCGTGAAGCACTGAGGCTATTCACAGAACAAGGGTATAATGAGACAACGATAGAACAGATAGCGGAGGCATCGGAAATATCACGCATAACTTTCTTCCGATATTTTGCGACCAAGGCCGAAGTTGTTCTTTGTGACCTTGACTTTATGGATAATACTGTTATTGAGACTACATTGTCGGAGCCTGCAAAAATGAGCGTCATTCAGGCCCTGCGCACAGCGCTTTCCAAATTATATCTGGAAAGTCCCGACGAAGGTCTGAAGATGCTTGAAGAGCGGGTTATTTTATTGCGTACGGTTCCAGAGCTGCGTGCTGCTACTTTAAGCCATTTTTCCGGAAAAACCGGAATAATCAGCGAAATGGTAGCAAAACGGACTGGCCGAAAGTCGGACGACTTTGAAGTATGTAACTTCGCCGGGGTTATTGGCGGGATATGGAGCGCTGCATGGGTTAGTACAGAAAAAGATGTTGCAGAAGGATGTACTGGCAGATTCTACAAACTACTAGATGCTGGTTTGAAACATCTTGAAGATGGGCTACCTCTATAAAATGCTTTATATCATCTTCAGAAACGAAACAAAAAGGAACACCATTGGTTCACAACACCAATTGAGGTTCCTTTTTTGCGTCTGTGATATCGTGTCATGGAAAGATATGAACTGAAAGCATGTGTAGCCAATGGTATCCGATACTTTGCGGACATCCCTATCCAGCACCGGCTGGCTATTCCATTCATAAAAAAGCTATTGACAAAATGATACTGGTATAATATGATACTAGTATCATTTAATTGGATAAATTAAACATTCAGGAAGGAAGATTGTTATGTCAAATACAAACACTAAAAATGAACCTGCGAACACTGGCCGTACCACCGACTGGTATTACGGAAAAACCAGCGGTATGCCGGCCTATTTCCAAAGCATTATGGATATGCAACTGGCTAAAGCTTTTAGTCATGTCAATTTCGGCGGCGCAGAATCCGGCGAGATTTTTTCCACAATCAAAAATATCACAGACGGCGATTTTGAAAGCTGGACCCAGGCATGGGCCGCAACAGCTACGCGGGTAGAGGGTGTTGCACGCGATTGTCTTGCCAAAGGCCACCTGGTCAGCGCTCGCGATGCCTTCAAGCGCGCTTCCAGCTACTGGCAGTCCGCAAGTTTCTTCTGCAACTATAAAGACCCTCGACAGCGCCAGTATGGGATGCAGAATCGAATCTGCTTCAGGGAAGCCTGCAAACTAATGGATCCGCAGATCGAGTACCTTGAAATCGAGATTGACGGTGGAAAAAGCTTACCTGGCTACTTCATCCGGGCAGACAAAACCGAAAAGCCAAAGCCTACGTTACTGGTGATGGGCGGCGGCGACACCTTCTCCGAGGAAATATATTACTGGGGTGACGCCGCTCATGCAGCGGACAGGGGCTGGAACGCCATGATGTTCGATGTTTCGGGCGAAGCCGGCGCGTTGATACATGACCCGGAATTGAAATTCCGGCCTGATGTGGAGGTTCCGATCAGTCGTTTTGTTGATTACGCGCTCTTGCGCCCAGATGTGGACCCGGATAAAATAGCCATCAACGGCCACAGCTTCGGCGGATATATGGTGCCGCGTGCTGTTGCCTACGATCATCGTATCAAGGCAGCTATAGCATATCCCACTATGCCAGCCTGCAGTATCGGCTGGAGAGGTGCCCTGGGTCTTAATCCGTTCGAGCCCTACCCGCGTGATCTCGAATCCGTGGTCGACTTGTCCAATAGCGTCGTACGTTGGCTGCTTGAGGGAGTACGGTGGGCACATGGTATGCAAGACAAAACACTCGCTGAATTCCTCGATTTCGCCAGCGAGTTCACGGTTGAAGGGCTGGAAGATAAAATTACCTGCCATTATCTGAACATGTCCTCCGAAGGCGAAGGCGGCGCAATAGGTCTGGCTAGGAAATACACAGCCAAAATGACTAATTGTGCGTCATTAGCAGATAGGATGATCACTGAGGAAGAGGGCGGCGATGCCCATTGCGGCCTGAATAATCCGGCCCTCAAGGCTCAAATCGTGTTCGACTGGCTCGAGGACGTATTTGGCCTCACAAAGCGCCAATGAAAAAGATAAACTAAACTGTTTTAAGTGGCTTGATGTCAAAAATAGTAGCATTTATAATATGACGGGATGTTGTCATATTATAAATGCTACTATTATATTGGCAGCGAACCTAATGGTGCAACGAAAGTCCATATTGAACTTATGTGATCTTATATTGAGGAGGAAACAAATGCTATCTGGGAAATTTTACGAAGTATTAAGAAATGAGGGCATTGTCACGATTGTAACATGGGGTAAAACTGAACCGCATATTGTCAATGAATGGAACTCATATTTGGTGGTGACAGAGGACGAAAGAATATTAATACCTGCGGGAATAATGCGAACAACAGAGGAAAATGTTAAAGTTAATAACAAATTAAAAATGGCCTTAGGCAGTAAAAATGTCGTGGGTTTTGATAATTATCAAGGAACCGGTTTTGTTATAGAAGGGACGGCTAGATTTTTTGACTCCGGTGCAGAATTTGATATGATGAAAAAGAAATTTGAATTTTCAACCCGAGTATTAGAGATTACAGTTACATCTGCGACGCAAATGCTATAATGGCAGAATATTAAAGGGAGATGTGAAAAATATGAACGATATGAACTTTAGTAAGATAATTGAACGTTCAATTGCCATAAGAGAAAGTTATCATAAGCTGGAAAAACAGTATCATAAAACCGAGTGGTCTATAGAAGAAGATGCCCTAGCTTTTCTGACAGATGCAGGTTTGGTCGGCCGGTTGACGATGTCACAGCAAGAGCGTTGGCCGAAAGGCGGCGATACAGTATCAGAACTTGAGCATAAGCTTAGCGAGTGTATATGGTGGCTGATTGTACTGGCAGAGCGTATGGATATAGATATTGAAGAGTCGTTAGATGGATTTTTGTCTAAACTCGAGAGGCAGCTACAAAGCTGATATTTTCAAATCCGAAATAATTGTTATATGCAAGCAAGGCGCCCTACGCTATAGTTTCGTAGAATGCCTTGCTTGTTTTTTAGCACTATGCTTCCACTGTGAATTTGTCAGCGGCTGCCTCAATTGACTTGTGGGATGGATATTTCAATCAACCATCGCACAAGCGGCTCGTATTAAAGATTTAGTTATGGAAGTTACACAAGAACACTTGTTCTGGAAGAATATATCAGATATAATGTTGGTAATAAAGTGTAAGATTTTAAAAAGAGAAGAATTGGACAAAAGAAGGTTGACAGAGGAAACTTATATTTTAGGGCCTGAACAAATAGGAAAGCTATTTGAAGAAGATATTTCCAGATTTCGCGATCAGGAGAGCTTTAGATGGATTTTGGACAAGCTTAATGATTGGGGCTTCCATCATCATATTGATGAAAAAAAGCATTCTTTTATAATGGAATATAGTAGATATACATTGTATGCAGACCCCCGACAGGCAGATTGCTGATATTTTTGATATTGCCATAGGTTCGGACGTGATTACTTCGACGAGTTACTGGAGAAAATTCGTGAAATCCGTGCCAGTGAACGTCGTGCCTAAAAAAAGACAGCTGATGTATCCGAGCGGTGCAGCTATGACTACGGTAAAGACAACGAGCCGGATTGATCTCTTTTCAAAGCTATTAGAGGTCAATTTCATGAGAGAAGGTGTAATTTATAATATATTTAAGCAGCTTTTTATTTTCTAAGGAGAGAATAAGTAATCCGAATATTTATCCATATAATGTGTTTGCTGATAAGGTAGAGAAATCATTATTCTTCAGGCCGATTACAGTTTTATATGGCAATAATGCTTCTGGAAAATCTACTGTGCTGAATATTATGGCAAATAAGTTGCAGATTGAAGGACAAGAGTATGCCACCAGCAATAAGTATGGACTTGTACATTATTTCAAAAAGTTCGTAGATGAATGCAGTTATACATTAGGTGAAGATGAAAACGGTAGGCAGATTGGCAGACTCCCCCGGAGAAGCAGGTATATTAAAAGCGAAGATATTTTATATGAAATAAAGAAAATACAACAGGAACAGATTCTAGGTGATGGATACATATACGAACACATAAGGCGAGGGATGGAAAAGGAACAAATCGAACAATTAAAAAACTCCGATAAGATGAAAAAGCAAATGGAAATTTTAAAATTTGCACAGGAAAAGTATTCGAATGGAGAAACTACTTTGCAAATGTTTGATGATTTTGTTGAATCGGATGCACTTTATTTGCTGGATGAGCCGGAGGTATCCTTGTCACCGGCAAATCAAACATTATTAGCTGAGAAGATAAATGAAATGTCAAGGCTTTTGGGATGTCAGTTTATTATTTCTACGCATTCACCATTTATGCTGGGGAAATTAAATGCAAAAATCTATAATCTTGATTCAAGGGAATTAGAAGTGGCAAAATGGACAGATCTTGAGAATGTGAGGTACTTCTATGATTTTTTTGAGAGGCATAGGAATGAGTTTAAATAACAAAAATAATTTGCCTCCAAGACCCCATCAGGCTCTGACGGCAGCCAATTCAAGGGATGTGGAATGTGTAGTTCTGATGACGAATTGTGGTTTTAAGGAGAAAAAGTTATAATGTTTTCTTATGATGATATACAAAGGTTCAACGAAACAGAAGTGAAACTATATAAATTCATTGTTGATAATGGTGATAAAATTCCTTATATGACTATTCGGGAATTGGCTGACAAAGTACACGTGTCGACATCGACAATTCTTAGATTCTGTAACAAGATGAATTATGATGGGTATAGTGAATTTAAAAAGGGGCTTGATGAATACTTATACCAAATACAGGAGATGCCACCCCAAAACGATTTATCAGAGCTGTTACATTACTTTCACAGGACAAATACAAATTCTTTTGAGCAGAAAATAGAGCAGGGAACTGAATTCATAAGAATGGCAGAAAGGGTAATTTTTGTAGGCCAGGGATCTTCTGGAACACTTGCAAGATACGGAGCAAGATATTTTTCAAATTTGGGTAAATTTTCAATAGGACTAGAAGATCTTTATTATCCAATAACAAAAGATATGCTTAGGAATACAGTAGTCATTGCACTTTCAGTAACAGGTGAGACAAAAGAGGTTGTCGATTTACTTAATCGGTTTAAAACCAGCAGATGTAATATTTTAAGCATCACTAATCAATCGAATTCTACTATTGCCCAAATTTCAGATTGGAATATTTCTTACAACATGGAAATGATTAGTGTTAACGGCGGGTATAATGCCACTTCGCAAGTCCCGGTATTGTTTCTTATAGAAACACTGGCAAGAAGATTATAATTTTGAAACATCTTGTTACTAGCAATGTAACAAGATGTAATATATTATTGTCAAAAAGATGCGCGAAAGGGGTATAAAAGATGAAAACAGAACTTGATAAATGCTTAGAAGGAGAATACTACAATTGCCACGATAATATTTTTTTAGAGTATAAAAGGAAAACAAGAGAATTACTAGCTGAATATAATAGCCTTTCTTATGATCAAAAGGCTGAAAAACGAGGAGTTTTAACGAAGCTATTTGGCAATATAGGTACGAATGTATCTGTTGGTTCTCCATTTATTTGTGATTATGGATGCAACACTTTTTTGGGTAGCAATGTGTCTGTTAATATGAATTGTACTTTTGTGGATTGTAACAAAATTACTATTGGAGATAATGTGTTAATTGCATCAAATGTTCAAATCTATACTGCAACACATCCTGTGGAGTTAAAAGAACGATTGATCCCGGATTGGAATCCCAAAAGCGGAAATTATTTTTGCAGGACATATGCACTTCCTGTTACAATTGGTGATGGGTGTTGGATTGGAGGAGGTGTTATTATCCTGCCTGGGGTCAACATTGGAAAAGGTAGTGTTATAGGAGCAGGTAGTGTAGTAACAAAGGATATTCCTGACAATTGTGTAGCAGTTGGAAATCCATGCCGATTAATTCGAAGAATTAATGGAGAACAAAAAAATGGTTAAAATGGTAGCATTCGATTTTGATGGAACAATAGCCGATACAATTCCAATGTGTATCGAAGCTTTTAAAAAGGCGATGTTACCTTATACCGGATTCGAGTTAAATAATAATGAGATTGTTCAAACATTTGGACTCAATGAGACCGGAATGGTTAAAGCGGTTGTAAAAGACAATTGGAAGTCGGCTCTTAGAGATTTTTACTTTTATTATGAGAAAATGCATGACAGCTGTAGAACACCTTTTCCTCAGATCTGTGACCTCATTGAATATTTGAAAGGAAAAAACATTTTAGTTCCATTGATTACAGGAAAAGGTCAAAAAAGCTGTGATATTTCTTTAAAAAAGCTGGAATTGAAAAATTGCTTTAGTGAGGTTATAGTAGGGAGTGAAACACGGAATAATAAAGCTGAGTCAATTGCAAAGTTGCTGGAAAAATACGCTGTTAAAAAAGAAGAGTTTTATTATGTAGGGGATTCAGTTACTGATATAACGGCTTGCAGGGAGATTGGTGTAACCTGTTTATCAGCCGCATGGTCAGAAAGTGTAGATGTAGAAAAGCTGAAAGAAACTAACCCGCATTTTATCTTTTATAATATTTTAAGCTTAAAGAAATTTTTAGAATCATTATAGCACCAGCTATAAATGTCGCCATTTTTACTCCTGAGATGAGGTTTTGTTCAAAGTTGCTTATCTTACTTGATTTGTTCTGTCATATGAAAGATTATTTCGGCCATTTCATTTGCCGATTTAGTCAATCCGGATTTCAGCCAGTGCTGTATCAGACCAACACTTCCATTGAGCACAAATATAAAATAAAACTCTTTTGTCGATGAATATGGTTCCAAAGCTACTAATTCACATTTCTCAAATATCATCTTAAAAAGCTCTTTTGGGAAATCAACATCCCCTCTTTCACTTAGCAAAATCTGAATATGCTTGTTATTGTCCGCAATATATTGCAAAAGCTCCTGGAGAATTTGAATGATATTGCTCTTATCCATTGGACAATGAAGACTGCTAACAGCTTTGTTTACCGATAATAGAACATCAGCTTCAATTTTGTGAAGAAGGTCGTTTGGGTCAGTATAATGTGCATAAAAAGTTGTCCTGTTTATATCTGCTTTTACGCAAAGCTCCTTAACGGTTATTTTGGAGATGTTTTTTTGCTCCATTAGTTCCATAAGCGCGTCGCTCAATACCATTTGTGTATATTGAGTTTTCCTGTTCTGGTTTATTTCCTTCATAAGTGAGCTCCTAATCTGCATCAAATTTGTATGATTGTATGCAACACATGAGGCTAGTTTGTTGCTAACACAACAAATCATAAGCATCTGCAGGTTGTATAAACAACACCATGGTGTTATTGTAGTTATATTAATCCAAATTGTCAAGCAGGCACTGAGATAAGGAAAAAATTGGGAGTTTTCATATACCTGTTTTGAAAGGAGAGTATTTGATGATTTTATATTTTTCTGCCACAGGCAACAGTCGATATGCTGCAGAGCGAATTGCCAAGGAAACAAAAGATGAAATCGTTTCATTAAACCTGTTAATAAAGCAGAATAAACAAGACGAACTTATATCAGAAACCAAACCATTTGTATTTGTTTGTCCCACCTACGCATGGAGGTTACCTCGAGTAGTGGAGGAATATATAAGAAAGACCACTTTTAAGGGAAGTCGGAAGGTATATTTTGTTTTGACTTACGGAGGAGAAACTGCAAATGCAAGGAATCAATTGAAAAGACTTTGCCAATACAAAGGCTGGGAGTTACAAGGATATGCACAAGTCATGATGCCGGATAATTACCTTCTTCTGTTCCCTGGTGTTGATAAGGCAGCGGCAAAAGAAATAAATAAAAAAGCAGAACCTATAATCAATCAGATTTTAGTGGATATCCATAATGGAAATCATTTTTCTACTATGGCTGAAAACAGTGTTGCCAGTCAATTGAAAAGCGGTTTAATAAACAGCATATTTTATAGTTTTTTGGTAAACGCCAAAGGATTTCATATTACAGAAACAAAATGTGTCAGTTGTGGTAAATGTGTAGAGCTATGCCCATTGAACAATATTATCTTAACTGACGGTAAGCCCGTATGGGGGAATCACTGTACCCATTGCATGGCTTGTCTTCATAGATGTTCCACAGAAGCAATTGAATACAAAAACAAGACGCAAGGTAAGCCGCGATATTTTTTTGACAACAAATAGACTCTAAGCGTTTTTATGGATTAAAGTGAACTATGAATTTCAGCGGTCTGGTTCTCTGCAGAGTATGTGAAGTTTGGCGGGTTTCTTGAATAAAATGGTAAGGTTCATTTTAACATGCAAGTATCTCCAGTAAGTAAGAGTCCATGTGGAAATTATAAAAAGTGGTATAATATAATAGCCAACAGTAACAACGAAATGGAGAACTTATGAAAAAGATAAATTACTTAATTGTGGATGATGAAGGGACAATAGGTCAGACTACATGCTAAAACAAATAGAAAACAGAAGAAGCATCCGTAAATATCTAAATAAAAAGGTTGAGAAAGAGAAGCTTGTTCAAATATTAGAAAGTGTCAGACTAGCACCTTCTGGAAGCAACACGCAGCCTTGGACGTTCATTATTATCGAATCGGAAGATACGAAAGAAAAACTTTCAATTGCCGATCATCATCAAAAATGGATGATGACAGCTCCGATATTCATTGTGTGTGTAGCGGATATCCGGTGCCGTATTTCCAGGGATACCGAAATCAGGCTGGATGAGAACAGTTCCGAACCGGAACTTAAGCAAATAATTAGGGATACGGCAATTGCAATCGAGCATATATTGCTTGAAGCCGAGCATTTGGGGTTGGCGACCTGTTGGACAGCATGGTTTGAGCAAGATGCTGTCAGACCTATACTGAACATTCCGGATGATAAATATGTGTGCGGAATCATTACCTTGGGATATGGTGATGAAGCACCAGAACAGCGACCGAGAAGAGCGATTGAGGAAATTGTAAGATACGAAAAATGGTGATGAAACTTTTAGAAGTTAATTGACAATAAACGGCAGACATTTATATTCAACACCAAGGCTAGAATGGAGAAACCAGTGAATACAGCACAGAAAATAAAAACTCTGCGAAAGCACCCGCTAATTGAATTATTAAAAAATAACAAAGGAAATCCGAGAACTCTAATTTTAATGGAGCCTCTCTGGGGTATTCCTTATAACTTAATCGCACCTTTTGCCACACTATATATGTACACTCAGGGAATAACGGACGTTCAAATCGGACTGATTCTGTCGGTTGCCATGTTTGTTCAGGTGTTTTTTTCCTTCTTCGGTGGTATAATCACCGATAAGATGGGTCGCAAATTTACAACCATGATGGGTGATTTCTTTGGTTGGAGTGTTGCCTGCTTGATATGGGCCATTTCGGGTAACTTTTGGCTCTTTTTAATTGCAGTTTTATTTAACAGTTTTGAGCAGATCAACCAGACGGCATGGTATTGTTTATTAATTGAAGATGCAGATTCCAAGGATTTATTAGGAATATATACCTGGGTGAACATTGGCGGTCTAGTTGCAATCTTTTTTGCACCCATCTCGGGATTTTTAATAAATGCCTTTACCGTGGTTCCTGTTGTCCGTGTTTTATATTTTGTTTTCGCTGCAAATATGTTGATTAAGGTGATTATTACTTTCCGGCATTGTGATGAAACCCGGCAAGGAAAGATACGTATGGCCGAGACGAAAGATACGCCTGTTATACAGATGTTATATGAATACAAGGATCTGATACCCAAAGTGCTAAGGAATAAAGAGATTATGAAAGTGCTTGTTGTCTCTGTGATATTACATATAACGAATCTTGTCAGTACCAACTTCTTTAGTTTGTATGTAACACAAAGACTCGGCATAGAAGAGCGTTATCTGGCTTTTTTTCCTATTTTGAATGCGGCTGTCATGTTAATATTTATGATTGCAATACAGCACCGCTTGGAATCTGTGAAATTCCGGATACCTATGTGGATCGGTCTGGTATTGTATGCCGCGTGCTCGATTCTTCTGATACTGACTCCCATAGGCAGTATACCGTTTATTATCATTTATGTTTTTGTTGCGGCAGTAGCCAGTGCCCTTGTAGTGCCTCGTAAAGATGCCTTGCTTCAGCTAAACATTAATCCAAAGGAGCGTGCTCGTATCAATGCTTTGATTATGTCCTTTACCATTGCTTTTGCCTCACCATTTGGTTACTTTGCCGGATGGTTATCAAGCATTGACCGCCGATTGCCATTTGTGTTTACATTTACTATTTTCATTGCAGCAATCATTATCGTTGGTCGTATCCGTGATCCCGAATTCGATAATGAACATAATGAAGCTGATAATCCTGTGGCTCTTGGCACAGGTGATTAAACTATAGAAGGTAATCAAATGGATAATAAATATCTTTAATTTGGTTTTAATTGCCATAAGTGGTACAATTAGTATATTCATAGTATATTTAAGGAGATAATATAAAGATTTGTTGATGACGGGTGTAATTTGATCGAGAAATAAGTCAGGTCGATTACCCAGATAAGGAGGAGGCTATGCTTGATCAGATCCGACATTTGCAGATGGAACTTATTGAAATCATAGATCGCCATACTAAATGTGAAGGTTACGAGGCAACAGCCATTCCGTATTTGGGTTTTTCGAAGTATTCCACACCTCACTATTCCACTTTGGCAGGGCCACCGTACAAACTTTACAACCCCTCAATAGGTATTCTTGTTCAAGGCTCAAAGAGTGTCATTTTAGGGGAAGAACGTTTTAGTTATGGACCATCGAACTATTTTGTAGCGACCATGGATTTACCGATAATTATTGAAGCTTTGGATGCATCAAAGGATATTCCTAATTTATCATGTAAAATTGAGTTTACACCCGGTTCTATACTGGAACTTTTAAGTGAAGATGAGATTAATAGGAGTTTAAGGAGACCACCGCGACGTGGTATACATGTTTCGGAACTAAACGTTTCCATGCTTGATGCTGTTGTGAGATTTGTACGATTATTGGATAAACCAACTGATATTGCAGCCCTTGCACCTTTATATCATAAAGAGATTTTGTATAGGATCTTGTGCGGTGAGAATGGTGACGCATTAAAACAGATTGTTGCTGATGCAAGCCCGACGATTCATATTCGAAATGTTGTTCAGCATATTTTAAACCACTTTCATGAGCCCATACTCGTTGAGAATTTAGCAAATATCGCCAATATGAGTGTTCCTACATTTCATAGGCACTTTAAAGAAATTACTGCTGTGAGTCCAATTCAATTTCAAAAACAACTAAGGCTCCAGGAAGCCAGGCGTTTGATAATATCCGGGACTGCAGCGGTCTCGGAGGCTGCATATCATGTTGGATATGAAAGCCTGGCACAATTCAGTCGTGAATACTCTCGGGAGTTTGGTTATTCGCCAAGGAAAGATTTGAGACGACATAAAAGTCACACAGAACAGTAATTAATGTTTGGTTATATACAATAAGCCGAATGTAACAAGAGTGTTAATGGATAGAGTTATCCATTATGCTCTTGTTTTTTTTGATAGATGATAGGATTAGGCAAATAAATAATTCAATCGTATTAACGGTGCATTTAGCAGGCAAGTTATAATCTAAATGAACATGTTCGAAAATAGTAAATTAGATAGAGTGTAGTTATAACATAAGAGATTTAAGGAGATAAATATGGAATATTTAAAACTTGGGAACACTGGACTTGAAGTTTCGCAAATCTGTATCGGCTGTATGGGTTTTGGAGACCCTTCTGTGGGACATCCTACCTGGGCCGTTGGTGAGGAAAAGGCTCGCGAGGTGATTAAATACGCGCTTGATGCAGGTGTAAACTTTTTTGACACTGCCAATCTCTATTCCAAAGGGACAAGCGAGGAGGTTGTTGGAAAAGCTCTTAAGGATTTTGCAAAACGTGAGAATATAGTCATTGCTACAAAACTTGGTGCCCCCATGCGTTCTGGTCCTAACTCGTTTGGTCTGTCCCGTAAGGCGATTATGACAGAGATAGATAATAGCTTGAGGCGTCTGGGCACAGATTACGTCGACCTATACCAGATACACCGCGCTGACCCTTTTACTCCATGGGAAGAAACGCTTGAAACACTCCACGATCTTGTAAAAATGGGTAAGGTGCGCTATTTAGGTGCTTCTACAATGCGGACGTGGCAGTTTGCAAAAGCCCTTCATATCCAAAAAATGAATGGTTGGAGCCGCTTTATATCCATGCAGCATAACTACAATTTAATTGCCAGAGAAGAGGAGAATGAAATGATTCCATTCTGTGCCGACGAAGGCATTCAGACCCTTGTCTACAGTCCTCTTGCACGTGGCCGGTTGGCCCGTCCCTGGGATGAAACATCTGCTCGATCTGAAGCCGAGCCTGCAGCTGCCAAGCTATACGAGGCAACTGCTGAAGCCGATCAGAAAATAGTCGAGGCGATTGGTAAAGTAGCAGAAGGCCGTGGTGTAAGTCGCGCAGTAATTTCCCTTGCCTGGATTTATCGCAATCCGGTTGTTGCAGCGCCTATCGTAGGAGCGCTTAAGACCAGCCATATAGATGATGTGATAAAGGCACTCTCAATCATGCTGACCGACGAAGAGGCAGCACAATTGGAGATGTCGTACACCCCTCGTATCGACCCGATGGTTAAAAATTCAGATCCGAAGGGGATAATTAAAACAGCCGCGTCCGTTGGACTAAAAATTGCATCTGCATCTAAATCAAAATAATCAGAATGAAAAGAATACACCTTCTGTTTTGAGGAGACTTGAGCGATTTGTGGCATAGGAGCATAAATCGTCCAGTCTCCGTCGTTTCTTCAAGATTCCGATTCTCATGCCGTCCTGATATTCTTAAAGCAAAAATCCGCCGGACACTTCAATGTCCTGGGCTGTAACCCAGCTGAAATCATCGGATAATAGGCTCACAATGACCTTTGCAAGATCTTCGGGCTGGCCGATTCTGCCGAATACGGATTGCTCTGCCAGCGGCTGGATGAATTCAGGATGTTTATCGAATGCTCCATCTCCAAAATTGCTGTGCGTAGGACCGGGAGAAACTGCGTTGACCCGGATTTTGCGCGGTGCAAGTTCCTTGGCGATGTAGCGGGTCCAGGATGACAGCGCTGCTTTTAACGAGCCGTAGGCTGAGTACCCTGGAGATGATTGATTCTTGGATGTACTCGTGGTATTTACGATGGCTCCGTTATCATTCATGAATCGGACGAGGTGTTGTGTTAAAAAGACGGGTCCTTTGAAGTTCGTATTAAGAATCTTATCGAAATACTCTTCGCTCATCTCAGTGAATATCATTGGCCCACCAACTCCGCCATTATTGACTAAGTAATCAAAAGTCGTTCTGTTCCAAATTTCTTTGAGGCTCTTTTTCACTTCTAGAACGAAACCTTCAAATGTTGATATTTGAGTCAGATCCAGCTTCAGTGCTACGGCCCGAACTCCTTTATTCTTCTCAATTTCCTTAACGACAGCTTCTGCACGATCCTTATAGGAATTGTAAGTGAGAATGACTCCAATTCCGCGCTTGCCAAGCTCAAGAGCGGTCGCTTTTCCAATGCCGTTACTTCCGCCTGTTACGATTGCAATTTTCATAAGCTCCTCCTTTTTTTGTTTTCGATCTGGATTTTATTTTAATCGTTTCTGCTGAAATAATCTAGATTCAATGATGCCTTTTAATTGCCTAAAACCACCAATGATGCTTTTGAACCACTAGAATTATCCCCTATATCTATGGTAAAAAGAGCCTAAAAATGCCGAAACACTTTGGAACTGTGTTGAGGGATAGGAAGTCATGTGATAGAATATGTATATGAATAAAGTTTTAGATGAAATTATCAATTTAATGAATAGAGCAGGCACTCGACCAATTGAAACCGAAGTACCGGGGCTAAGCATGATTAAGGGAGACATTCCCACACATCAACTCACAGCGCTCTACAAACCTACGATTGGTTTTACGGTTCAAGGAACAAAGCTTCTTTCAATTGGGGAGCACAGCACTACCCTGGAAGGGCCTTCATATTATGTGTTGCCGGTACATGTACCCGCAACGGCGAGTGTACATCCGGACCGTGATGGCCGTCCTTATATGTCCCTTGGTCTTGAGTTGAATCAGAATGTTCTTCAGAGTTTATTAAGAGATCTTCCTGAAGATCTCTTACCAATTGCTTCTGAACATTTCGCAGCTTGTGAAATGGACATTGAATTTATGGAGGCATGGCTGCGCTTATTGCGATTAACCAAAACATCAAGAGATATTCCGGCTCTTGCACCGGCTTATGAACGCGAAATCCTTTATCGTGCTCTGATGGGACCACAAGGGTGGTATCTGAGGCAACTTGGCCTGCGAGAAAGTAATTTCTCTAAGATTTCTCAGACTGTAAAATGGCTTCGCGATAATTATACAAGGCCAATAGACATCGGTGAGATGGCATCAAAATCTAGTATGGCTATAAATACCTTTCACCGTCAGTTTAAACGGGCAACGGGTTTAAGCCCGATTCAATTTCAAAAGCAATTGAGGCTTTTGGAGGCTAGAAACCTCATTGCATTTGAGGGCTATGCAGTAGCCAGTGCCGCATATCAAGTTGGCTATCAGAGTCCCTCTCAGTTTAATCGAGAGTACTCCCGCTTCTTCGGTTCATCTCCAGCTCGGGACACTGAGAAGCTAAGACGAATCGAAAGTGCAAGGGATTAGCTGATCAGATATTTTTCCTTTTGAATATCTTTATTTATTTCAGTTATATTTATATCCTTGACATTTACTAAAGCTACTATTACAATCAATATTAGTTAAACATTTAATTATTAATTGCTTAACTAATACTGGTACAAGCACAAAATTGTATAGCATTTCAAGTAAATATTTAAAGGAGAAATAAGGTGCAAAATTATGAAATATTATTAATGATTAAGGAATTTTCAAATGTTTTTAATGAATTTAATAATAAGGCATTTAAGTTTATTGATGAGCAACTAAATAAAACAGGACTGGTGAGGACACATTTTATTATTTTACATGAATTGATGGGCGGAAAAGAACTCTCAATGAGTGACTTGAGCGAGATTCTCCATGTGACAAAACCAAACATAACAGTTTTGATTGATAAGCTTGCTAAGCTGGATTATGTTGAGCGTGTGAACAAGAGCCAAGACCGAAGAGTAATCTTGATTCGGCTTACAGACAAAGGACAAACTTTTATGGACAAATCGTCTGAAGAGCTGGTTAAGTCCGTTGACCAGTTGTTAGATTACCTTGATAAGGAGGATCTGGATATTGTCAAGCAAACTACACAAGCTATGAAAAAGCTTCTTGCAAAGCTTAATAAGCAATAATTAATAAATAATTCTGCGGATAATATTGTAGATAAAATTGAATTAGTCAAAAAAGGAGGACTATATGATTACAAAAAGTGATAGCAACAAATACATTAATAATGTCACGATTTTAATTGAAATTCATGCTAAAGACGGCCAAGAAGATATTGCACGTCATGCTTTTACAACGACAATTGAGACAGCTGAAAAGCCTGGACTCTTGAGCTATGAAATCTTTGAAGACACCAATGATCCTGGTACTTTTTACTCAATGCAGGAATGGGAAAGCGTGGAGGCGTTCCATACCCATATGAGTGCAGCAAAAAACGGATTAAAAGAGGCCGCTAAAATCTTGCGGGATGCACCTAGGACCAGCATCCTTAAGTGTATTGGATAATCAGTCCGGTACCTTCTTGAGATCGCATATGCGATTCAAGGTACCGACAATGACAATCATATCCTTCTGATAAAACAATGATTAAAAGTACACGGATATATAATTATAAGTATATTTTTTGTTTAAGTTTTTCTGCTGTAGAAGGTGAAGCAGTATAAATCATTAGCTTCAGATCAGGACAGCTTGATACCTGCAAACTCACATGATCAAACTCTAGTTCTCCAATTAGGGGATCATTGTATACTTTGTGACAGTCTGCAACAGTTTTAACTTCATATCTCGGCCACCATGATTTAAATAGTTCACTTTCCTCCATAAATTTTTCAATCATTTTGCTTAGCCGCGCATCTTGAGGGTACCGGGCACAATCTGCCCTAAATCGCGCAATCATGATTTTAATCTGTTCTTCCCAATTTGGGCTGATTTCTTTTCTAAATGAATCAGTTAAAAAATGATGCAATAGGTTTAGTTTTGAATTTGCGTTTTCAGACAATGAAGGAAATCGAAATAAAAATTCTGCTGCACGGTTCCATAACAGTAAATCCCAGTACTTGCCCATAATATATGCAGGATGGGGTTCTAATGCGAGAACTGTTTTTTCTAGCCCCTTGCTGATTTCTTTATAAACTTCTGATTCTTCCATTTCATCGGATTTGGATAATAAAAAAAGATACCGGCGTTCATCACCGGATAGTCTTAACGCTGTAGCCAAACTTTCCAATACTTGATAAGAAGGGTGTACATCTTTTCCCTGTTCTATCGAGGTGTACCAGGAAACACTAACATTAGCCAGCTGAGCGACCTCTTCACGACGAAGTCCGGGGGTGCGGCGGCGTCCATATGAGGGCAATCCAACCTGTTCCGGTGTAAGGCGTTCTCTGGTTGCCCGTAAAAATTCACCCAGCGACTGCTGCAATGTAATCTCTCTCATTTATTTACTCCCTATATCCTGCTACTCTCAATCGTATGATAAATACAATATGACTGAATTATTTTAACCCTGGTATATTGATAATATAACATAAAAATATATGAGAAACAAAACTATTCAGATTGGAGTGAATTAATCTATGAAGATATTTGTAACTGGGGCAACAGGCAAGGTCGGAAGCCGTTTCGTACCGTATTTACTTAAGCAAGGTCATACTGTTCGTATTCTTGTGAGAAGTGCTGAGCGAGCACTTGCGTTAAAAGAACAGGGTGCAGAGGTGGTCCAGGGTGATCTTTTGAATAATAAGAATATCTCTCAAGCCATACAAGGGGTTGATGCTGTGGTGCATACAGCAGCCCAATTTCGAGGTGGTATCAGTGAAGAAACAGCTCAAGCTGTGAATCTCGATGCTACGATTGCATTAGCTAAAGCAGCTCTGGAATCGGGTGTCACAAGATTTGTTTTTACCAGCACAGGTAATGTATATCGTGACATGAATGTAAACAGACCATGCAGAGAAAGCGATATTCTTATTCCGGCTAAAGAAATATATCCAAAAACAAAAATTGCTGCAGAAGAAGCTCTACTAAAATTATATCGTGAACAAGGCCTAGATATTCGTATTATGAGACTAGCATTTGTCTACGGCGATCGCGATCCACACATTGAAGAAATTTTGCCGTATATGATTAACTGGAACCCGTTAAAGCAATTTTCCATGGTCCATCATGAAGATGTCAGTCAAGCGCTACTGCTTGCTGCCATTACACCCGGTGTTGGCGGTCGCATATACAACGTTGCAGATGATAATCCTGTTACTATAGGTGAATTATATAAGCTACACGGGGGACCAGAGCAGGTACCTGCTAAAGATGGATGGCTTATGCCTAACCTGTGGGAATTGACTGTAGATACAAAGCGCATAAAAAAAGAACTAAATTTCCGTCCCAAATACCCATCTATTTATACTGCTAAAGATGTAGAAGCCTTATAAGGTATGGAGAATATAATATTTCATTCGTAAATTGAGAGATGATTATTATTTTGACTGATAAACGTATGCTTGCACGTCAAATATAACCGCTAAGGCCGGTCCGGCCTAAGCGGCTTCTTTTTTGACCATTCAAGGAATTTACCCATGAGAACTTGGCACAAAGCACGAAAAGGACAGTCGAGAATGACTGAAGCTGTGATATACTAATAATCGTAAATAAGATTCAAAAGCAAGGGATGCTGAATAATGATCAAAATATAGAGGTATTAATCGTTCAAAACTTAAAATGGGAATTGTATGAGGCTATAGATACTATTCCCGGAGGAGGAGATAATGTTTTGCTGAAAAACCAGATATTGAAGCAATACTTTGGATATGATACATTCCGGGAGGGACAGACAGAAATGATTGACAGTATTTTGAACGGAAAGGACGTTCTGGGCATCATGCCGACAGGGGCAGGAAAATCTCTGTGCTTTCAGGTTCCTGCCCTTGTGTTTCCGGGAATTACTCTTGTTGTGTCTCCTCTTATCTCCCTAATGAGGGATCAGGTGCAAGCGCTTGTTGCGAATGGAATTCCTGCTGCTTTCATCAACTCAACCCTGTCCTCCGCCCAAACAGCGAAAGCCATTGATAACGCCAGAAACAATAAGTACAAAATTATCTATGCAGCGCCGGAAAGACTTGATCTTCCTGAATTTATGGAGTTTTTACAGAGTGCGGACATTTCAATGGTAACGGTGGATGAGGCGCACTGCGTATCCCAATGGGGTCAGAATTTCAGGCCAAGTTATCTGAAAATCCGTGATATGATTGAGCAGCTTCCCGAAAGGCCGGTCATTTCGGCGTTTACCGCAACAGCAACCAGTGAAGTTAAAGAGGATATCATCCGCCTTTTAAACCTGGCGGAGCCTCGTGTACTGATTACGGGTTTTAACCGTGAAAATCTCAGTTTTGAGGTAAAAAAGCCGGCAGACAAGTACCGTACTGTGCTAACCTACCTGAAGGAGAACAAGGATAAAAGTGGAATAATCTATTGTTCTACCCGTAAAACAGTGGAAGAAGTATGCAGCAGATTAATCGGGGACGATTTCAAGGCAACCCGGTATCATGCAGGGTTGACGGAAGAAGAACGTACACGCAATCAGGATGATTTTCTCTATGACAGAAAAGCGGTCATGGTTGCCACTAACGCGTTCGGGATGGGAATTGACAAGAGTAATGTGGCTTTTGTTATTCATTACAACATGCCGAAAAATCTGGAGAGCTATTACCAGGAGGCAGGAAGGGCTGGACGTGATGGAACTGCTGCGGAATGTATCCTGCTTTATGGCGGACAGGATGTCATCACAAATCAGCTGCTGATTGACAGCGCAAATGACAGAGATGAAATGGAACCCAAAATGCTGGAATTGTTAAAGGAGAAAGAACGGGAACGGCTGAAGATGATGACCTATTATTGCCATACCTCCGATTGCCTGAGAGAATACATTCTGAAGTATTTTGGAGAGATAACGGTTAGTTTTTGCGGCAATTGCAGCAATTGCAATGACAATTTTGAAGAGACGGATATCACGGAACAGGCTCAAATGATTTTATCCTGTATTGCCAGACTGAAGGAACGCTTCGGTATTAAAACGGTAATAGATACCCTTAGGGGAAGCAAATCGGAGAAGGTGCTGAGGCTTGGCCTGGACCAGATAAAAACGTATGGAATAATGTCGGGGGTTCCGGAAAAGAGAATTCGTGATATCATTCATTATCTGGTTCTCCAGGAGTATTTACTGCTTACCAATTCGGAGTTTCCGGTTGTCAAGCTGGCAGCCAGGTCAAAGGAAGTGCTGCAGGATAATGCTAAACTATCCATGAAGATGCCAAAAGAGAGTGAAACGGGTAATAGTTTTGCCAAAGGGGCAGGAACAAGGAGAAAAGCATATGGGCAAAGCTCATCCGATCCATGGATTGAGGGCCGGAAAACGGCTGTGGATCCAGGGCTGATGAAAAAACTGAAAGAGCTGCGGCTGAATATAGCTCAGGAAAAGAAGGTCCCGGCATTTGTTATTTTTTCTGATGCAACGCTGGCAGACATTTGCCGGAGAATGCCAGCCAACATGGAAGAACTTCTGGAAGTATCGGGTGTTGGCAAAGTAAAGCAGGAGGCCTATGGGAAAGCGCTTCTGGATGTTATAAACAATTCAGGCAGTGCTGACGTGCCTCAGCTGATTCAAACGGCGGGATACGGTCTGGATGAGGTATGCCAATTGATTATAAATACCATGGAATTGTCTGATGATTCTGTGGCTGTCAGCATGGTTGTGGATAAAATAAATATTATCCTGCTGCAGTATGATTTTAAAACAATATCTGCACAAAAGGTAACGGAGTATCTGGTTCAGTATGGATATCTGGACATTGTAGAGGAAAACGGCAGTAAATCAAGAGTCGCATCCTTAAAAGGCATGGAAGCAGGAATTACGACGATTATAAAAGTGTCCAACAACAAGGAAAGCTATAAACAAAACCTCTATAATAGAAATGCACAGAATTTTTTAGTGAGTAATATCCAGTACATTTTAAAGTATATTTACAA
This sequence comes from Bacillota bacterium, assembly GCA_023386445.1. Classification (GTDB taxonomy): domain Bacteria; phylum Bacillota; class Clostridia; order Acetivibrionales; family DSM-1351; genus Ruminiclostridium. Next base: position 34,316 of record JAEWJR010000074.1, read on the forward strand.
AATAGAAGTCTAATATTCTCAGTACGACTGTTCAATTCCGCCGGTATTATATGGATTGTTTTGAATTTCCCTAATGTCCTTAAGCGGCGGTAAACCAAAAAGCCTCTTATATTCCCGGTTAAATTGCGAAGAACTTTCATATCCGACTTCCAGCGCGGCTGCGGTGACATCCATGGAACTGGTAAGCATAAGACGCCTGGCCTCCTGCAAACGCAGCTGCTTCTGGTACTGTAAAGGACCCATTGTTGTAATCTCTTTAAATTTATGCTGGAGGCTTGATACGCTCATGTTACAGAATTGAGCGAGCTCGGAAGCGGTAAATGGGCGGGAGAAATTTTCTTTCATCCAGCCTATTGCTTTTCCTATGCCATCAGATTGCTGGTCATAGAGGGCTTGCTGAAGAAAAAGGTGTCCATATTTGCCTGAGACTAAACGATAAATCATTTCACGCATCATGAGGACAGACAGAAACGGAGCAGGCTCGGGTGTATAGGCAAGGCTAAGCACGCGCTCGAACAGTTCAAGAAGCCCTGTATCAGATTTTCCGATGAAAGCGGCTGTGCTTGGCTTTTTGCTCCTGGAGGGAAGCTCAATTTCGGCCTCTGCTACGACGGAAGCAACTTCCTCTGCTGTAAAATCTACACGCAATCCGATATAGGGGAATGCCCTTGTTGCTCCGACGACTTTTCCGGATGCAGGCATATCAATGATGGAAGCCAAATAGTCCCCTTCATAATAATGTACAATATGCTCTCCAAGGTGAAGTTCTTTTTCTCCTTGCAGAATAAGACAAAAAGCTGGTGAAAGTACACTTGGAATCAAGGATGATTCATAGGTATGGCGGCAGACCGATAAATAGGGGACGGTTGTCTTTGTAGTACCTTCCGCATTGGTAATCCTGTTTGCCATTGATATCAGCCTGGCCAATATTTCCTGAGTATTTGAAGAACCCGGATCCGATATTGGAATATTTGGTGTATTTAACATTTGTTTTGACATTTTTACCTCGTTACCTTTTTTTGAGCACACATAATGGAATCTTACAATTAAGTATAGTTCAAAGAATGGAGCAGCTCAATAAGATAATATATAGTTTTGCGGTATTAGGCAATTTTTATGCAGAAATGAACTATCCGCTGCCCACGTTTTAAGGAATAATAAAAGCAACTTATCATAACAGAGAAAGGAAAAGAAAAATATGAAATACGTCAAACTCGGCACAACTGGCCTGGAGGTGTCACCAATTGCAATTGGTGCGATGACTTATGGTGAACCAGATCACGGCCATCCTGTATGGTCAAAGGGAGAGGAAGAGGCCCGTCCACTCATTAAACATGCGCTGGAGGTTGGGATTAACTTCTTCGATACAGCTAATATGTATTCGAATGGATCTAGCGAAGAGATTCTCGGGCGTGCGCTCAAAGACTTCGCAAATCGTGATGACGTGGTTATAGCTACAAAGCTTCGCCATCCAATGCGTCCCGGTCCGAATGGCCGCGGCCTGTCCAGAAAGGCAATTATGACCGAAGTTGAACATTCGCTTGAGAGACTTGGTACTGATTATATCGATCTGTATCAGATTCACCGCAACGATCACTCAACGCCTCTTGAAGAGACACTTGAGGCAATGAATGATCTCGTAAAAATGGGTAAGGTCCGCTATATTGGCGCGTCATCAATGCATGCCTGGGAGTTTGCCAAGGCGCTCCACCTGCAGAAACAGCATGGATGGGCTCGATTTGTTACAATGCAGAATCACTACAACTTACTTGCTCGTGAGGAGGAGCGCGAGATGATTCCACTCTGCCTTGATGAAGGCGTTGGGACTATTATATGGAGTCCTCTGGCTCGCGGCCGTCTGGCTCGCCCGTTCGAGCAGGCCAGGACGAGTGTCCGATCTGAGACCGATGGCGGATATGCCGACATGCTGTACACTCCCGCGGAGGAGGAATCGAATCGTGCCATCATCGATGCAGTTGGCAGGATTGCGGACGCAAGAGGCGTCTCGCCGGCGCAGATTGCACTCGCCTGGCTTCACAGTAAGCCAGTTGTGACCGCACCCATCGTCGGAGCCAATTCTATCGAGCAAATCAATGATGCTGTTGTGTCTCTGGAGATTGAGCTCACCGAGGAAGAAATCCGAACACTGGAAGCACCGTATACGCCACGCTATGACTGGCAGGGTGTTTCCGATGAAGCCGAACTGGATGCTATCCGCAAACGTGTTCCTGGAATGGAATTGAAATGAAAACCATGACAGCATCTATCATCGGCTGAATGGACGGTTTCAGGGAACCATTTAAAATATTCAGAAATTTGCTGTCAAAAGAAGAAGCCCCTCATAAAATTTTTCATTAAACTCAGGAACGATGTAACCGGGGAAAATTGTTTGCATAGCTTCGCATTGGGAAATTGTAAGATGCGTTAATGAGTAAGTCCCTTGTATAAGCGCAAAAAACAAAAAACGAAAATTATCATTATCGCGATCGGATACCGATGGAAAATATTTAATGATACTTTCCTGCAGCAATTGTAACAAGGGATGAATTTCTTTTTTAAACTGAATTAATTTCTCAAGACTGCAATTTTTTTCGATTGAAATGTAATGAACCGATTGCAGCTTCAGAAACTTTTCACGATCCGCAAGGGAGTCACAGAGAAAACGGCAGTATTCTTCATTCGTCATGCTGGCCGTTTTCTCAAAATGCAGCTTCAAAGCTTTATACCAACTTAGATATTCTATTTTCAGCAAATCTAATAATATTTCTTCTTTGGTTTTATAGTAATTATAGATCGTCGGGCGGGAGATCGAGGTTGCCTCGGATATGGCCTTCAGAGTTACATCTTCATAGCCCTTCTTACTATATAAAACATCACAGGCTTGGACAATTTCCGCTTGACGGCTGGCTATTTGGTTTTCGGTTCTTGCCCTTTGAAAATTCATAAATCAACACCTTCTTTATTTTTTCAAGGTTATTATAACACAAGGGGATGTGGGTTTCAACCTGCAACTGACACGGTGTAATTTAATAGTTGACAATACGTCAGATAAATTCTATAATGAAATTACTGACATAGTGTCAGCTGAAAGACGCCAATCAGGACGGGTTTGAAATACAATTGGAGGAATATAAATTGGCAGGAGAAAAAACCACAAAGGAAACAGAGGTGTTTGAAAAAACACCTCTCCCCCGTGCAGTTGCAGCGTTAGCAGTCCCAACAATTATCAGTCAGCTGGCCACGGTGGCCTATAATATGGTGGATACCTGGTTCATTGGGCGAACCGGTGATACCAATCAGGTAGCGGCTGTGACACTGGCGTTCCCGATCATGATGATTTTAGGGGCAATTTCCAATATGTTTGGAATTGGCGGAGGAAGCTTGATTTCCAGGCTGATGGGTCAAAAGCGTTATAAAGATTCAGGCGTTGTATTGACTTTTTTGTTATGGGCGTCCACCTTTACGGCCCTTGTCTGTTCGGTGCTGATGGCAATATTTATCAATCCGATTTTAACAGCAGTGGGTGCGGATATTCATACGCTAACCTACACAAAGCAGTTTTTATTCTGGACATTTATCATCGGCGGAGTTCCGACGGTCTTAAATATGACAATGGCTTATCTCATACGGGGCCTGGGGGGAGCAAAGACTGCGGGCACCGGTTTAATTATTGGTGTAGTCATTAATATTATTTTGGATCCTATTTTTATCTTTAGTTTTGATATGAAGGTGGCGGGTGCGGCGCTGGCTACTTGTATTTCCAATATTGCTGCCATGCTGTATTTGCTTCAGTACTTAATCCGGTCAAGGAAATCCAGTATAATACCGTTTGAAATAAAGTTCAGAATGCCTGAAAGAGACTTGGTTGCGTCCATATTCACCATTGGAACTCCGGCGGCGCTGCAGATTGTTTTGGCAGCAATCTCCAACAGTGTCAGCGTCCGGCTGATGTCCGGCTATACCTCGGATGCCATTGCGGCACTGGGGATTACACAGAAGATTGAGCTTTTGCCCTATAATATTATATTTGGAATCGCAACGGGTATTTTGCCGCTGTTGGCTTATAATTACGCGGCAAAAAACTATGAGAGAGTACACAAAACGGTTAGATTTTCAATTACTGCCGGGTTTTTGATTTCTGTGGTCATCTTAATCGGGTACGAATTATTTGCTCCAGCTATCGTAAGCTTTTTTATTTCGGATGAGGCAACGATACGTTTTGGAGCGGCATTTGCAAGATTGCGCTGTATAGCCTTCCTGTTCCTCACAGTAGAGTTCATTCTGATATCGGTTTTCCAGGGAATCGGCGGTGCAAGGCAGGCAATGATTCTGTCACTGTTTAGAAAAGGTATTGTCGATCTGCCTCTTATGATGGTTATGAATCTTGTATGGCCGATGTATGGATTGATGCTGGTACAGCCTGCGATGGAATTCCTGGGCGCCGGCATTGCAGTTATACTATATCTGAGATTGCATAAGAAAATGAAAAGTATGGATTTACAGGTAAGAACACAATAATCACAAGTTGAAAATTAAAAAGGAGTAAAAATTATGGCAGAAACGATGAAGAGAAACTGGACGGCAGCAGATATTCCCTCTCAAATAGGCCGCTCGGTTGTGATTACCGGAACCGGTGGAATTGGTTATGAAACAGCAGCGGCACTGACTCGTGCAGGGGCTGAGGTTATTATGGCAGGGCGTAATAAGGATAAAGGAAAGGATGCAATTGAAAAAATTAAAGCTCTGGTTCCAACCGGAAACATTTGCTTTAAACAACTTGATCTGGCGGACCTTGAATCTGTTCAAGCGTTTGGCGAACAGATAAGGGCACAACGCAGCAGTCTGGATGTATTAATTAATAACGCGGCTGTGATGAATCCTCCGCAGCGAAAGGTCACAAAGGATGGCTTCGAGCTGCAAATGGGTACAAATTATCTTGGGCATTTTGCATTAACAGCACATTTGCTCCCTTTGCTGCAGAAAGGAAACAAACCGCGGGTGGTCACTTTGAGCAGTATAGCACATCGTTCGGGGCAAATAAACTTCAATGATTTGCAATCGGAGCATAACTACAAACCAATGGAAGCATATTCTCAGTCAAAGCTCGCATGCCTGATGTTTGCACTTGAACTGCAGCGGCGCAGTGAGGCGGCTGGCTGGGGTATCAGCAGCCTGGCGGCACATCCGGGAATATCGAGAACAGACCTGATCCCGAACGGAGCCGGAAAGAACAGCCCTGCTGGTATTGTCCGGCGCTTGTTTGGACCGGTATTCTTTCAGCCGGCAGCACACGGAGCATGGCCGTCCCTTTATGCCGCAACAGCAAAAGAAGCTACAGGAGCAACATACTACGGGCCTTCGAAAATGAATGAGATGAGGGGTTATCCCTCAATTGCACAACTTGCGCCGCAGGCAAAGGATGAAGCGGTTGCTTCAAGGCTCTGGGGTGAGTCTGAAAAGCTTACAAACGTAAAATTAATTTGAATCATCTGTAGTAATGCCGGACTGGAATTCTACGGTGAATCCTTGTCTTCGAAGAATTTCATTCAATCCGCTTTTCAAATGATTTCTTGTTAGTTAGAAACAAAGTTGGAATGAGCAATACCAAGCTAAGGACTAAGGCTAACATGAAACCATTGTGGTAGGCAGTGGTCATTAGAGGAACCGTTGGTACCTTACCTTGGATTGAAAGGCTAACAACCGTTGCAAGTACGGCTGAACCAAACGCACCGCCAATATTTTGCACGAGCCGGGTTCCGACACTAGCTTGTGCAATTTCTTCTTTGACCATACCGGTATATGCATCAGTCATCATTGGAATTGTGACACCACCGATACCCATACCGCGAACAAACAAGACAACACTCACAAGAATGAGTGAAGATGCCTCATTGAAGAAGACAAATGGAATCGTGCCAACGATGGCTAATGTCAAACTTGCCAAGACAACATTACGTGCACCCAATTTATCAGTTAGCTTGCCAATCAATGGACGGGCAACTAACATACCGATACCTTGCGGAATCAAGATCAATCCAGTGTTCAAAACTGAGAAGGCTTTAATATTTTGGAAAAACAAAGGTAATAACAACATTGGACCATTGGTGGCAATCCCTGCAAGGAACAAGCCAACCATGACGGCGCTGAAATTTTTCAATTTAAACAAGTGTAATGGGAGAATTGCCTGTTCCTTTTTGATGGTAGCGTAAATCATGTAGAAGGCCAGAATTACGACCCCGGCAACAACATAAGCAATAGTTGTGCTGTTGTTAAATGTAGCATTCTTTGCTGCTTTAGTAATCCCATAAATCAAGGTGGCTGAACTGGCGCCCAATAAAATAATACCAATGAAGTCAAATTTAGCTTTAATGTTAGCTGGCGTGAAGTTAGGCAACTTCAAAATCATCAAAGTGATGGCAAGAATACCGATTGGAATGTTGACAAAGAAAATGTAACGCCATGACGAGAATTGGACAATCACTGCTCCAATAACCGGGCCAAGGATTGGGCCCAAGATCATCGGGATACCAACGGTCGACATCATACGCCCCATTCGATCCCCTCCGGCGATTTCAACACTCAAAGCAGTCACCAATGTCATAATAAAGCCGGCACTGAAACCTTGAACAATCCGGAAAATAATCAATGAATTGATACTCCAGCTAAATCCAGAAGCAATCGAAGCAGCTAAGAACAATATATTGGCACCTGTCATTAACCATTTACCATTGAAACGTTGAACCGCCCAACCAACAAGTGGCACTGAAATTGCCATGGCTAGCACGTAACCCGTAATTATCCATTGGATTAAATCCAGTCCGACACTGAAATCATTACTCAAGTGCTTGATGGCAATGTTGACCATTGTTGAATCAAGCAGGGGCATAATTGCTCCAAGCACTAAAATCCAGGCAATGTTCATGATGCTCTTTGGAATCGGCTCAAGTTCAGGAGCTATTTCATTCTTACTTATCATAAATAAACCCTCCTTATTTTGCGGACGCTTATGTCCAGCGTTTTTTACTTTACAAAGCGCCGTTCTTTGTTTATAATGCAAGCATGAACTATAACGTTACGTTCGAGTCAATGGATTTTTGAAAAAATTTTTGTAGGAATTTTAGTAAGGAGAAAACGTCAATGAAAAGTGTAAATGAAGTTAGTAAGCTCTCCGGCGTAAGCCGCCGCACCTTGCAATATTATGATCAAATCGGATTGTTACCGCCCAGTGCGGTAAAGGAATCGGGCTACCGCCAGTATGATGAGGAGAGCTTGCGCCGCTTATGGAGCATTTTATTTTATAAAGAGCTTGGTATTTCCCTTGACCACATCCGGTTGCTGCTTGAAAATCCAAAGGAAAAGGAAAAAGAGATCATGCGGCAGCATAAACAAATTCTTTTGGAAAAACAATCCGCACTGCAAAAAATGATATTGTCAGTTGACCGTATATTGAATGATAATTTTGATATTTCAATGTTAAGAGATTTTGATAAAAATAGAATTGAAACAATGAAGAAAACATATGCAAACGAAATCCGGGTGGTAATGGAAAGCAATTTTTTTCTTCCCGTAGTGAAAAGCGGCATATTACCGGGCCGTGCATCTCTCATAAAAAGTGCCTCGAATATAATGAATGTGGATTTTGATAAACTCATTTCTCTTTGCGGTGAGGTCATGCAAAAGTTTCGCGAAGCCACGATGGATGGCCCTGAAAGTTTAGCGGCAAAAAAGGCGGTTTCTGTTTACAGAGAGTTGATAAATATGTGGATTCCCTGTGATGATGAAGCTTTTCGTAAAATCGGGCAGGCGTATTTGATGCATAAAGAAGAACTGGACAAAAAGACACCGGGACTTGCGGAGTTCGTATATGAGGCCATTTTGCATGTGTATCGGTAACCAAACCTTCCTGGCAACATTCAATCCAGAGGCATTGATGTACGAATGTCTGTTAAAGATCTTTAAGGACAGGATTATTTTTTCTGATCCGGTTTACTTTGTTTTAGATGTTCTATTCCCCAACTATTCATTTCATCCAAAATCGGTTTTAAAGATTTTCCAAGCACCGTAAGAGAGTATTCGACCTTTGGCGGTACCTCCGGATAAACTTTTCTATAAATTATACCATCTGCCTCCAGCTGCCGAAGCTGTTGCGTCAGCATCTTCTGGCTTATTCTGCTGATTCCTTTACTGAGGTCACTGAACCTTTGTGTACCATTATTAAATAGATTTCTTAGAATAAGCACCTTCCATTTGTGCCCGATCAAGTTGACTGTATGCTCAATAGGGCATGATTTATCACATGACATTATTATCACTCCTGTCAATTATTACTCAATACTTACTATTTGGTTAGTATAATACAAAATAGTGCCTTCTTGCAAATAGTTTGTAACACTATTATAGTGAGTATACAACAGTAACTTTTAAATTAGATGATTTGGATTTAAATTGTTAATGACAGTTAAAACTAACTTTAAATTTTAAAAAGATAGGAGTAATAATAATGAATAAAATTAATATTGACGATATTCTTGATTTTGCAACTGAAAAAAGCACTCGTAAGGCAATATTCAAAGAAGGTAAGCTGGATACAGGACTTTTGCTTTATGCCCCTGGGCAAACAACACCTGATCAAAAACATTCTGATATTGATGAAGTCTTTTATGTAATATCTGGTGAAGGTACAATCACAATAAACAATGAAGAAATTCTTCTGAAAGAAAAGGATATAATTTTCTCACCTAATGGTGAGAGGCATGGATTCAATAATACCAGTTCTACCAATTGGGTTGTGCTGCAAATTAAAATTGACACATCCAACAATGATTAAAACATATTAATAAAAATTCAGGATTGAGTACAGGAGGTATTGATTAATGTTTACACGAATTGACCATGTTGCATTTTCTGTAAAAGACAGACAAAAGTCGATTGACTTTTATGAAAAAAACTTTGGGTTCAAAAAATATTTCGAACACGATGTTCCCGGGGTACCGGACCTTGAAAAGATTATTTATCTTCAGTTGGGAGATACCGTGTTGGAGTTTGAAAATTGGACACATGAAAGGGAGAATAAGGGGTATCATTTCTGTCTTATCAGCGATGATTTTGATTCGGATTATCAAAAGCTTAAAAGCGCAGGGATTCCAGTCGTAACTGAGCCACATATTCCCGAGCCCAGAACACCTCGGGAAACAGGTTGGAAAAGAGTTGTTTTTCAAGGCCCTGACGGTGAATTAATTGAGTTCCGAGGATAAAAAATATAGAGATGGAAATTTAGAATTAATGGCATTTTGAAATAGAGAAAAGAATTGGAAACCTATGGATATAGGATTTGTATTAAAGGCTGGGTGAGGTATGAATGTTAAAACAAAAAGTTTGTAACTAGTGAATATTGTGAAGGAGCAAGAAGGACAAGAACAACAGGACATGAGGTCAAATTCAAGCTCAGGATAACCGATGTTCGGAAAGGAACTATTTGAAAATGTCAGATGGATATTCTGCTCAATCAGGGTTAATCAATCCCCAGACATCAAGGAAACCAGAAGTAGATCGGTTGGTGCACTTGATTTATAATCATACTCCGCATGACGGTATCTTTAGCCAGTGCATTTCCGGTCTGCATATCAATCGTCATTCCCAAACGAATACGAATTGGGTGAAAGCTTTTTATCTGCCTTCGGTATTAATCGTTGCTCAGGGAGTAAAGACCTTTATGCTGGGGCAGGAAATTTTTCGAGTTGGCAGGTCACGCATACTCATGTTTCCCGTTGCCCTGCCGGTCGCTTTTCAAATCACACAGGCCAGCCACCTGGAACCATTCCTCGGCGTAGGACTAACCCTTGACCCAGAAAAGATCGCGGAGTTTGTCCCAAAAGTTTATCCACGGGGGCTGCCCTCTGTGAAAGCGCAGAGTGCGGGTTACAAGGCGGACGCCGACGCTGGCATTATCAACGCTGTGGTGAGGCTGATGGAGTGCATGGACAATGTCGGCGATACGGAATTACTTGCCCCAATTGTAAAGGATGAGATTTTAATGCGGCTTCTGCGCAGCCCTATCGGCGTTCGTATTGCCGAAATGGGTTTTGTGGACTCAGGTGTGCAGCATATTACAAAAGCAATCGACTGGCTCCGTGATAATATTTCTCAGCCGATGAAAGTCGCAGATCTGGCAAGGCTTGCCCATATGAGTGTTTCAGCTTTTCATGGACATTTTAAGGCAGTTACCTCCATGAGTCCGTTACAATACCAGAAAGCACTGCGCCTTCAGGAAGCCAGGCACCTGATGTTGTCCCGGCAAATGGATGCACTGACCGCATGTCGGTTGGTGGGGTATATAAGTCCTTCCCAATTTAGCCGGGACTATAGCAGCTACTTTGGAAATCCGCCCAAAAGAGACATTGCAAAACTCCAACAGCAGGTACGAAAACCGGACACATCAAATGATATAGGTTAAATGTGTTTACAGCACAACAGGAGAATCAGGCAATAAATCGCATTGAACAGGCAATGATACCTTTAAAACTTAAGTTATAATACTTTTAGAACTTGCCGTTTCGGCTGTATGACTATTCATGGTACGCCAAGGGGAGTTCAATACTATTACTGAACAGTTAAAGGAGGATTTTAAAATGCGTATTTTTGTTACCGGTGCTACCGGTTTTATCGGATCTGCTGTTGTCAAGGAGCTTATAAACGCCGGTCACCAGGTTGTCGGGCTTGCCCGTTCGGATAAGGCTGCTGCATCACTCAATGCAGTTGGTGCCGAAGTGCATCGCGGCAAACTTGATGACCTTAATAGTCTGCGCAGCGGAGCCTTAGCAGCGGATGGCGTTATTCATCTGGCATTTGACAACAGTTTCACCGACTTCGCTGGAGCGATTACCGACGATCTGCATGCCATTGAAGCAATCGGAGATACCTTTGCCGGTTCCGGCAAGCCGTTTGTGATTACTTCTGTAACCACAATGGTTCCGTCATTAGGCCGACCGGCAACGGAGGATGATCAGGCAAAGGATGAATCGCCGGGAGCGCCGCGAAGCGCAGCGGAAAAGCTGGCAATTGCACTGGCTGAGCGTGGTGTGCGGTCATCTGCTGTGCGGCTTGCACCGTGCGTACATGACGCCGGTAGTCAGGGCTTTGCCACACGTCTGGCTGGTCTTGCCCGTGAAAAAGGTATTTCAGCATACGTCGGCGACGGATCGAACCGCTGGCCTGCCGTACATCGGCACGATGCGGCAAATTTATTTCGTTTGGCTGTGGAATCTGCTCCTGCCGGTTCATGCTTGCACGGTGCCGGTGAAGAAGGTATACCTTTTAGGATCATCGCTGAAGCAATCGGCCTCCGTCTGAACCTGCCGGTGTCCGGTATTTCTCTCGAAGCTGCAACTGAACACTTCGGATGGCTTGCCCCTTTCGTTTCAATGGACAATCCGACGTCAAATGCATTGACGCGGAAGAGGCTTGGTTGGGAACCGGTAGAGTCCACACTGGTCGCTGACATTATAGGAAAATAAACTCTAATAAGAAAAAAGCTGCTTCTGGAGTTGAACTGTAAAAGGCTGCTGTGCTGCGAAATATTGGGCTTTTGATTTTTTCATAAAATCGATTTTATTATCAAATTAACAAAGGAGATATCTCCTTTAAAAGAATTATAAAAAGTGCTTGACCTAGATATATCTCTATGTATTAGTATGAGTATAAATCACAAGAAATTAGCTTTCAAGTGATTAATAAATGTACTGAAGGAGATATTTTTATGAGTAAAAATAGTAAAATTGCAGTAGTTACAGGCGGAGGCCGTGGAATTGGCAGAAATTCCGCACTATCATTATCTAAAAAGGGAATCGATGTAATTATCACTTACAATAACCAAAAGGAAAAAGCAGATGAGGTTGTGAAAGAAATTGAATTAAATGGTTGTAAAGCCGTTGCTATCCGGCTTGATGTAAGTGACATATCTTCCTTTGATTCCTTCGTCTCTAAGTTATCGGATGTTTTAAGAGAAAAGTGGAATCGGGAGCATTTTGATTTCTTAATTAATAATGCGGGAATTTCAAACCATACTCCTATTTTAAAAGTTACAGAAGAAGAGTTTGACAAAATAATAAATGTACACTTCAAAGGTGTTTTCTTTTTAACACAGAAGCTAATTCCATTTATTGCTGACGAAGGCAGGATTGTGAACACTTCAACGATGTTAACTCGTTCTACAGCTCCAGGTTCCGGGCTCTATGCTTCTGCTAAAGGCGCTATAGAAATTTTTACGAAATATTTGGCTAAAGAATTAGGAGCCAGAGGCATAAGAGCAAATGTTGTAGCTCCAGGAGCTGTTAACACTGAATTTAGTGGAGATACTTATATAAAAAATCCGGGATTGAAAGAGAGGATTGCTTCTCAGACTGCATTAGGAAGAATGGGAGAAGCTTCTGATATCGGAACTGTTGTTGCGGTTCTATGTTCAGATGAAATGGGATGGGTTACCGGACAACGTATTGAAGCATGTGGTTCAGTCCTATAATTAAAAGCTATGAATGAATATTCATCTCTTACCTCACCTAAGAAAAAAATATTTTTACGGTGGAGTCCATAAAAAACTTAGGAGAAACAATAAGCCACAGCCGACCTTGAACAAAGGGGATGTCTGCGCAAGGAGCAGTGATGGCGCAAGAACTGTGGTAAGAGCAGCAATTTATACTTTGTAGAAAAGCCGTATTCCAGTTAGCTGTGCAGAAAAAATGACCTTTCCCGCCAAGGGGAAGGTTTGTCTGCTATGTGTGACTGTGGAAGGGTCCGGGGTGAACCATCAAGGTGAACCTCTTACTCTAAGAATGTATACGGCGGAAAGGAAACAACAAGAGATAGTCTGGCAGTTTAGACATTAGTCATTTGATGCTTTACCTATAGCAATCCGCTTTCACGTTTTTCATCATTTATTTTTTTAATTTGTTTATTAACATTCTCGATGGCATTGGGAGAATCGTAGTCTCTTATTTTTAAATCAAGTATACTGAGATTTTCATTGAGGGCATCTATATGCGCTTTAACTTCTTTTCGGTGTTCCATAAGTAAATTTTTCCGCGAATCTATAGTACCAGTACCTTCCATGCAATAATCAACGTATTTTTTAATATCTTTGATTTGCATTCCCGTATGCTTTAGACAACAAATCATCCGAATTAAATTGACATCTGATTCAGTAAACACTCTGGTACCTGAAGAATTTCTTGCGACAAAGGGGAGAAGTCCTTCTTTGTCATAAAAACGGAGTGTAAATATGGAAAGCCCCGATATTTCGGATACATCTTTAATAGAATAAGTCAATTCAAACCTCCTACAAATTTATTAAACGTAGATGTAGCTCTAAGTTTTAACATGAGTATAAATCATATGTAAATGATTTTCAAGTGGTTAACAAATATTTGAAGTGGAGGTTTTTATGAACAATAATACTGATATTTTTCTGTATTAGCTCCATTCCAGTTTCGGTAATGCCAATATTTTAATATCTTATCATAAGTGCTGGGATTACTTTTCAAAAAGCCATTATTAACCATTTTAGGTTGGAATTAAAATCAGTCTCAGGGAAGATACGGCTTTTATATGTCACCAAAATCTGCCAACAAATGCCAAGATTGCCTACTAGTTTCATGGAAAAATTAAAATATAATGGAAATAACAGATTATATTGGAAATAATTGCATTGATCCTTGGAAATTTTGAATATGGAATCCAACCTCTTACTACAGAGGTAACATGTAATTGTGCTTACCCCAATTGTTCTATTATCTATTGGCTGCAATCAATATAATTATCTGTAACAAAGTGTGTTTATTCAGCTTGAGATGCCTGAGCCACAAATTCGAAATTCTTTCTTTCAAGGGGGTGAATTATTTCCTTTAAATCAGGGTGTTGAATTTGTGTTTTTAGTATATCCTTCGATTTTGTCAGGGGCATTTATTAAGCTGAGTGAATATAAAACAAAGCATAGAGAGGAGTAGAAAGTATGAAGAAAAACTTAAGAAAACTACTGCCCCTGGTCCTTGTGTTGGCTATGTTATTTACTCTGCTTCCCATGGGAACTTCCGTGTCCTCGGCAGCCAGCGGTAAAAACTTTGTAGTATACTTCCCTAACTGGGGCATGTATAATGCTGCACATATGTCAATGAATGTAGGTATGATCCCATGGAATAAAGTAACATGTATAAATCATGCATTCTTCACTATTGATACAAGTTATAAACTTGTTTCCACTGACGAATATGCAGACTTCCAGGCTACCTTTGCACACTCCGAAGGCTGGGATCCCGGCATGGTAAGGGGACACTTCGGAGAATACAAATATTACAAGACACAGTATCCGAATGTAAAAGTTGTTATCTCGGTTGGTGGATGGACAAGAGGTGAAAACTTTCACGCAATGGCTCTGACATCATCAAGCAGAGCAATATTCATTCAAAGTGTCATAGATTTCCTGAAGAAATATCCATTTGTTGATGGTGTGGATCTTGATTGGGAATATCCCGGAGTCAATAGGGTCAAAGATCCTAATGATCAGTATGACAGGGGCTGTCCCGGCGGACCTGAGGACAAGCAGAATTTCACAGCATTGCTGAGGGAAATCCGTCAAGCATACAATAATAACGGTATGTCCGGCAAGCTACTTACCATAGCCGCACCAGGCGGTTATGAAAAAGTTGATTTGACGGAACCCAATGTATATTCTCAATATTTGGATTGGTTAAATATAATGACCTACGATATTCATGGAGCGTGGGATACTATTACAAACCACCAGTCGGCAATTTACAAGAATCCAAATGATCCATCCGGAACTTCACCGGTTGATATTAAAAATAAATACAACACGGATTATATTATGAAATACTATAGGGATACATATAATATTCCTGCATCCAAGCTTAATGTAGGTTCACCTTTCTATTCCCGCGGCTGGAAAAATGTAGCTGCCGGTACTGGTACAAATGGCTTATTTGCCACAGCCAGCGGTGCTCCTGTGGGAAACCTTGATGATCCGGGCAGTCCCGGAGGCCAGAATTCCTATGCCCAGATGAAGGTGCTGGAAAATACTGCAGGCTATACAAAATACAGAGATTCAGTATCTCAGGTCCCCTGGCTTTATAACAGCTCTCTGGGGGTCATGTATACCTATGAAGATGAAACCTCTGCAGCCGCAAGATGTGACTATGTCATCAATAACGGCTTTGGTGGAATCATCGGTTGGGAAATTTCCTGTGACACCTCTAATTTCTTATTAACCAATACAATATCAGGCAAGCTTGGCATAAACAGCACCACACAGGTGGCAACGCCGGCCTTCAGCCCTGCCGGCGGAACATATACATCTGCACAGAACGTAACTATCTCATGTGCAACTGCCGGTGCCGTCATAAGGTATACTACCGATGGAAGCGAGCCTACTGCTGCATCGACACAATATGCAGGTGCTATCAATGTAACCGGTACTACCACCATAAAAGCCAGGGCTTTCAAAGCAGGTATGAATGATTCGGCTGCGGCTTCTGCCACATACAATATTCAGTCAGCTCAAACGGTAGCTGCTCCTGTCTTCAGCCCTAACGGAGGCAGTTTTTCTACTGCACAGAACGTAACTATCTCCTGCGCAACAAGCGGTGCCACCATCAGGTATACAACTGACGGCAGCGAGCCCAATTCATCATCTACAATGTATACCGGTCAGATTAATATCTCAAGCAGTACTGTTATTAAGGCAAAAGCCTTTAAGGCGGGTATGAGTGACTCGGCTGTTGCCAGTGCTGCCTTTACTATTACCGGAGGGAATGAAGGAGTTGACCTGGGTAATCCTGCAGGTGCTCCGGCCACAGGCTCAATAAGCCACAACAACTGGGATGGTGATGGACTATACGATATTACCATGAATATATGGTGGGGTAATAATGCAACTTCATGGACGGTATATGAAAACGATAAAATTGTACTCTCCGGAGCACTTCAAGGAAATTCACCCAATGCTCAAACAGCAGTTTATAACGTATCGGGGAGAGCAAATGGTACCTATACATATAAAATTGACCTTAAAAACAGGTTCGGTACAACCTCAACCAATACCATAACAGTAACTGTTACAAATGGCAGTACTGTTCAAACAGTATCCGCACCTGCCGTTTCACCGGCAGGAGGAACTTATGCTACGGCGCAGAATATTACTGCTTCCTGTGCTACCGAAGGGGCAGCCATCAGATACACAACGGATGGAACTGAGCCGACAGAGAATTCAGCCATATGGAGCGGAGCTCTCACAATAACCCACACTACAACTATCAAGTTCAAAGCTTTTAAAACGGGGATGAACCCATCTGAAACTGCAACAGCTGTCTATACCATACAGAATGACCAGACTGCTGCAACACCTGCCTTCAGTCCGGCAGAAGGAACATATTCATCTGCACAGAACGTAACCATCTCATGTGCTACAGCAGGTGCTGCCATCAGGTATACTACCGATGGTTCCACACCTGATTCATCCTCTGCCCAATATACAGGTCCGATATCTGTTACGAGTACCAAAACAATAAAGGCAATTGCTGTGGCAGCAGGCATGAACAATTCAGCCGTTGCAACTGCCACTTACACCATCGGCAGCAGCGATTATCCTGTCTGGGCTCCGAATACGGCATACAGCGTGGGAACTGTTGTGTCATACAACGGAAGCAACTATAGGTGCCTGCAGGCACATACTTCCCTCGCAGGCTGGGAACCATCCAATGTTCCTGCTCTATGGCAGCAGGCATGAACAATTCGCTGCAGCTTCAGCTGCCCGGACAATGATACATTGAAATAGTACGGTTAAAACCTGTGGCTTGTCTCGGGGGCGAGCCAAATAAATAAAATACAAGGAGGTCTGAAAATGACTAATAAAAAGTTTTCATTTAAAGCCCTGTCACTTATGGTAGTTTTAGCAGTAATCATATCCACATTTTGTGCGGTCTTACCGGTGAGCGCAGCCGCCAGGGGAGCCTGGGCTCCCAATACCGCATATGCGGTAAATGATACGGTAACCTATAGCGGAAGTACTTACACCTGTATCCAGGCACATACTTCCCTCACAGGCTGGGAGCCATCCAATGTCCCGGCTCTATGGGAGAAAGGCAGCGGAGGAACAACCCCACCGCCGGCAACAAACGGAGTGATATTCTATGCGGATACAAACTATGGCGGAACAGCCATAACACTTGGATTAGGCAATTATACGCTTTCGCAGTTGAATGCAAAAGGAATTCCCAATGACTGGATGTCTTCGTTAAAGGTTCCCAGCGGCTGGACTGTTGAAGTATATGAGCACGATAATTTCGGAGGAACAAAATGGACCTATACTTCAAGTTCTTCCTGGGTTGGCAGCGCCGTTAATGATAAAATGTCATCGGTTAAAATTTATACTGGTTCACCAAATCCTTCAGTAACAAAGCCTTCCGAAGTTCCAAGCAGCATATGGACATATACAATGAATGTGGACAATAAATTTGGTAAAGGCGGAGATTTTGCTCTATTGCTGTGTGCCGTTATCAAAAAGGAAAGCAGCTTTGGAGCAGGCTTACCAGGTAGTCCATCAGCCGGCGCCGGATTGATGCAGGTGGAACCAAACACACGCAATGCCTATTTATCTCAATTCAGCTCGACCTTTGGCCGTACTTATAATCACAGCAGCGAACAGGATCAGGTATGCCTGGGCGCACTGATTTTAAATGAAAAGATTGCCAAGTTCGGCAACATATATAACGGTTTATTGCACTATAACGGTGGAGATTACTGGTATCCGGGAGCTACGGATTCTTACGGCCGCCCGATTCTGGCAAATCAATATGCAGATATAGTTTACGCTACATATAAGGGCTACGGCGGTAAGAACTAGGGTGACTTGTTGTGCCGGAAGAATACGAAACAAATACAAGGTGATATAAGGAGGTTAATTAAATGTATACTTTAAGCAAGAAATCATTTGGCAAAATTCTGGCACTGGTAATTGTGCTTGCATTATTGTGCGGGATTTTTACTACAATGCAGGCAAGCGCAGCCGCCAGAGGAGCATGGGCTCCGAATACCGCATATGCGGTAA
>JAEWJR010000076.1:0-13996 GCA_023386445.1 Bacillota bacterium
AAATTGGCATCCACATAGCAGCCCTTCTCATTGTCAAAGAATCTGGAATTAAAGGCTGCCTTTATACCTGCACGTATATCCTTAAGTACTCCTGACATATGTGTGTCGTTCATCAGCTCGGCCATTATTATCATTTTATCTGCCACACCATAAAATTGAGCATTCAAGAATGCATTTTCACCGGCAACATAACTTTTCATCCAGTCTACGCCATCAATAAGCGCCCAGTCAATGAATGCCTTATACGGCAAATTGCCCAGCAGGCCATGTTCATCCAGCTGGTCCGCAAGGGCATAAGCAAGTTTGCATACATGAGGCCAGTACCGGTGTATCCATGCCATATCTCCTGTATATTCATAATGGTTCCACAATGCGTCTGCCCACCATAAGGAGTAATCTACGGTGGATGCTCGCCAGTCCCCGTTATCCCAGCTTTGAGTGGTAAATTTTATAAGTCCGTGAGGCAATTGCACCAACCCCGTCTGGTGCAAAAATTTACCCGGAAGTTTTGTGTCGCCAAAACAGGCGTAAATGCCTCCCAGCAGCACTGCGCAGGTATCACCGCACCATTGGCTTTGTTCACGCCATGGTGTGTCCATAATATAATCGTTGCTGCACAATCTCAGTGTGTGCCTGCATATACTGAATAATTTGTCCAACCGGGCATCTCCGCTTTTAAAGGAGCCCCTCAGCTGATATGGATATGTGCGGCTTAATGCGTGCAGGGAATATACTGTTATCGGACTAAAGCAGTCCCTGAAGCGAAGTTTGACAAATCTAAAGGATTCCCATGCAAAAAAACGGAATTGCTGTCTGCCTTTTCTTAATATATACCGGCCGGAGCAATGAAGGGTTTCGATGCTATTTACAAAATGCCCGTCTACCAGGCGTTCAGCATATCCGACATCCACCACGGCCCCGTCGGGGCCTTCGATATCAAATTCAATGTATCCCGTCATTACTTTTCCAAAGTCTATCACAATACAGGGATCGTAATATCCATCCAATAAAAAGGTATGGCTTTCGTGAGCTATGCTGCTGCCAAAACGCGAAAATCCGTTTTCCCCAAGCAAATTTTCAGGGGAATCAACCAGGCTGTTCTCCACAGGTTTTCCAGCCAACGAAAGCGCTACGCTCAGATCCTGTCTGCGGACACGGTTTTCAAGCGACAGGGCCTCTTCCACATAACATATGGAATTGGCATAAATTTTTTCCTCAGGCAAAAACGGAATATCGCGTTTTATCAAGGGCAAAGGTGCTGCTGTTTTTGCCTTATTCCAATAGCTGTCGTCAAAGCCCGTCAGCATCCAGCCTTCGGGACAGAGCCGGGCATCGTAATGCTCCTGGTAGCTGACATTGCTGTTTTGGCGGTCATGCTGTGTGTCGCAGCTCCACATGGGAGCACGTAAAACATGCCAGCCTTCATTGTCGCTGGAGAGCAGCACCTTGTTACGCGCATCTGTAATCCATGCAATAAAGAATGCGTCGGGGCTGCCGTTCATGTTTTGGACCTCGGCGGACAGGCAGTTTGGTCCGTCCACTGAAAGAAAATCATCTACTGTGTAGCTGTCCAAAATGTTGGCATATGGAGCTGCCGGTGGCGGTCCCTGTCCAATCAGCTGTCCATTGATGTACAGCCGGTATTTTTTTATTGCGGAAACATGCAGAGTAAACGGCGGATGAAAGCCTTCTGAAGGAAACTCCCTGCGAAACAGATAATAGCTGTTGGTTGAGTGCTCCTCTTCATCCGCCCAAATAAATTCTGCCGCAGGACAGATATACTGTAAAATTTTATCAACCATTTTTTAATAACCTCCACGAGCCAAAATATTTACCAGCGTTAATCCCTTAATTCCCCGGTCTTATACAGACAAGGACGTTCCCATCCAGGTGTGGTAATTATGTTTCCCTCTGGTGTTGTTTCGGTGAGCATATGCCAATCTCCGGCCGGATACCATGTTCCGCTGAAATATCCCGGGCCGTGTCCGGTAAAGTTTATACGGTAGTCGTTCATCATCGCTATTATAACATTGGTACTATTTTCAATATGATACAACGAACCTCCGGGATAAGTGGATGCATCTCCCCCACTGCCAAATATGGCAATGTTGTCTGAATCACGTATCAGCACATTGGGGGTATTACATTCGCTCTTTAGATTATATATCCGTACATTGCTTGCATTAATAATTTCCATTTCATACTCGGAGCGTGAATGTTCAGGGTTACAGGCATAAATGCTGAATGGGTTTTTGGTGCCCTCTATACGCAATATGCGGTAACCTTCTCCGCCCTGTGTTATATCACACCAGAAATTGTACCAGCGCCCTCCGCCATTGCCACTTACAATAATCCATGGATGGTGCCTGTCTTTTGTAATCCATGTAATGCGATATGCAGGATCCATATAAAACGTAAAATTACGCAGGACGGAATTGCCTCCAACACGCCAGTGCAATGCATATACTATTGGTAATTCTCTTGCGGTTACCAGACCGCAATAAGCCAGAATCAGCTCTGCATCTGCAATATCAGGCGTATCCAGAGCTGGTATGGGTTCCTTGGCCTGACCAAAAATACCTTCTGGTTTCTGAGTGACTATAATTTGTGAAAGATTTTGCGCCACACCTATTAAGCGTGTATTTGCACGCAGTTTTAGTGTTCTTGTTATCCGATAATAGCCTTTCGGCAAAAACACCGTATCCCCTGCATCAATTGCTGCCTGCAATGCATCGGTATCATCCTCGATACCGTCACCGGCAGCACCATGACACTTTTTAACATCCCACTGCAGTACATCCTGCCAAATCGGCAGATGGTAAAGATGCTTTTCAATAAGATTTTTGGGTGGTTCAGCTTTCAGTACCGGTTTCGCATACGTGCAAGTGTCAAGTCTTCTTCCGTCCACATACACCGGTGCTGTATAAATGCCTCCATGATCAGGCATTGAATCAATACCATGGGCAAATTCCTCTACCTTGCACCACCCGGCCGGATTTGCCTCCAACTTTGTTCCATCCGGATTACATACCGCATGAGATGCATTTTTTACATATACATTACGCAGGTAGACACTTTCACGGCTGCTTACCGCCGCTTGAATTTCTCCCTGTTCCGGCGGATTGTCAAATTCAATAGTACTGTCTATCATTGCAAGCTGTCCCTGCTGGATAAACATGTATGTACCGCCATATGAAACCACCGGAGGTCTGGGTGAATCTGTAAGAATTCTGCAGCCGACAAATTCCACCCCCTGTTTGGCACCCGCTACAATGGCATGATTCCTTTGATGATCAAACACAAAGCCGGACATTGCCGAGCCAGGGGTACCTTTGGATATATCAATACCTATGCTTCCACCTCTGATAATATTTTGTGCATGGCTTCCGCCGTTACCGGCACAGCCCCAAATTCCGCACCAGCCATCGCCCGCATCAATAATGCAGTCCTCAACAGCTGCGCCCTGTGCGGCATAGCACCGTATGCCGATGGCGCCATAGTTTCCCTCACCGATAACTATATGCAGTCCTGTTACCATATTCATAATACTGGCCGGAGCAGCATTGTTCTCAGAGCTGTGACCAAAGAAAACATCAATTACAGGTCTATGTGTTTCAGTATAGGTAAAACGTTCGGTCTTGGGCGCCAGAACTATTTTGGGCCGCAGAGTTTCTCCATTGGCATCAATATTTCTTTGCCCCATAATAACTACCGGAAACATACGCGGCACAGTGCGGTATTCATCGTAAGGATAACCTTCCCACCAAATATATTGCTGAGCATAAAGAGTATCGGTTACTGTATAGGTTCCCAGTGGAATATAGCATACAAGCTGATAACGCTGTGCGGCGGCAAGGGCTTCATTCAGTGCGGCAGTACTGTCCAGAACACCTGTATTATCTGCGTTGAAAGGAGGTTTTGTAACGTCCAGCAGTCCCAATGCCTGCAGCGGCTGTTCCTCCAGAGAGAATGGATTTTCAAAACGGATACCTCCGGCATATGGTTCCAAATCCGGCTGTTGACTCACAGGAACCGGGCCTTCGTAGGTTTGCTCAGGATATGGAAAAGAATAAGTTATTTTCTTTGTAATTTTCATTATTTTACTCCTTTACAGAGCCAATCATAACTCCCTTGGCAAAATATTTTTGTAAAAACGGATAAATAAGCAAAATAGGTAATGTAGAAACTACTATTGTGCAGTATTTCAACAAACTGAGAGTAAGTGCATTATTAACATCTTCTCCGCCCGCTGCTGTTACATCCATCGTACTGCCGCTCAGCAATATTTCCCTTAGGAAAAGCTGCAGAGGATACCTTCCCCGTTCACGCAGAAAAATCATGGCATTAAACCAGGAATTCCAATGTTGAACTGCGTAAAATAGTATAATTACTGCCATAGTACTTTTAATTACCGGCATAAAAATACGGAATAGAATTCCAAAGTCGTTAGCACCGTCGATTTTGGCTGCTTCCTCGAGGCTGGCCGGTATCTGGGCCATGGAAGTACGCATTACAATTAAATTCCACGTGTTGATAGCCACCGGTAAAATAAGTGCAAGACGGGAATCATAAAGTCCAAAGCCCTTAACTGTGAGATAAAAAGGTATGAGACCTCCTGAAAAATACATTGTAAAAACCACTCCCATGGTTAAAATACGGCGAAGATAAAAACCTTTTCTCGAGAGTACATAAGCGCCCATGCTGGTTAATAGAAGGTTTACTGCTGTACCGACAATTACATAAAAAATTGTGTTTATATAGCCTTTTCCAATGTTCGGATTGCTCCATACCATTTCGTAGCCCGAAATGGAAAATCCTTGGGGAGCCAGAAGAATACCTGTATGCTTGACCAATTGAGCAGGATCACTTAAGGAAGCAAAAACAACGTATACAATCGGGTATAAAAATACCAAACTCATTACTCCCAACAGCAAAATATTAAATAAATCAAATATTTTTTCAAAATTGCTATGTTTTACTACCATTTCATCACCTCACCACAAGCTTTCGCCAGTAAACTTTTTGCACAGCCTGTTAGCAATCCACAAAATCGCAAAATTAATTACTGAATTAAACATTCCTACAGCTGTACTGAAACCATAATCCATATCCAAAAGACCCCGGCGATAAGTGAAGGAGGAAATAATATCAGCCCTCTCCATGATTGTAGGATTATACAGCAGGATAACTTTCTCATAACCAAGGCTCATAATATTACCGATTCTCATAATAAATAACACAATGATAGTAGTCATTAAGGAGGGAAGCGTAACACTTAATATTTGGCGGAAGCGGCCGGCACCATCAATGGTAGCCGCTTCATACAGTCCGGGATCAATGGAGGATATGGCCGAAAGATAAACAATACTTCCCCATCCGATGGTCTGCCATATATCGGTAATTACAAATAACGGCTGAAACATTTTCGGCTGCATCAAAAAGGTTTTTGGCTCAACCCCAATAAAACCTAACAGCTGGTTAACAAGCCCTGTGGAGGAAGTAAAATCGCTAATAAGCCCGCAAACCACCACAAGTGATATAAAGTGCGGAAGATAGCTTAAAGTTTGTACTGTCTTCCGGTAGTTTTTCGATCTTATCTCATTAATCAGAAGAGCCAATAGTATTGGCGCAGGAAATCCGAATATAATCAATTTAAGGCTAAGAAAAATTGTGTTTCGCAGAAGCCTTGTAAACTGGTAGTCATTAAAGAAATTGATAAAGTTTTGAAAACCTACCCATTCACTGCCCAAAATACCTTTAGCAGGAGCATAATCCTGAAAGGCAATAACCAGGCCTCCCATTGGCAAGTAGCAAAAACAAATATAAAATGCTACTACAGGGATGGCCATAAGGTATATATATTTGTTTTTTATTATATCTCGCTTTAAATTTTTTAGTATAGACATTGCGACCTTCTTTCTCCTGAATGCTGGTAGAGTGAAGCGGATTCTCTCCGCTTCACCTCCACATTCGTAAGTAAAATCAACGTTTCAAATACCTGCCAAGTGCATCCTGGTAAATTTTTACAGCGTCGTTAATCCCCATTTTTTCCATTTGCTTTACATAGGTATCAAATTTATCAAGTGATTCCGCACCCATAATAAATTTGAGTATCATTTCATTGCGATAAACATTTGCAGTACTCATTATGCTGGAATAAGCTTTTGCCTCATCCGCAGTAAGAGTTACCGGAGGCATGGCCAAACTGGCAGTACACTGCTCTGTCCATGCGATTTTCTGTTCCATTACCGCAGGTTTTCTCAAGGTACCCGGGTTGGCATATGCACCATAGCGCAGCTGCGGGAACGACTGCATTTTGTACAAAAACAATGCTGTTTCTGTGGAAATTTGAGTATTATTAAGAACAGTATCTGTAAATACCGGATTACCCTCTTTCAAGGTGTAACCTTCACCCTCCAGACCAAAATTATACAAAAGAGAGCCTTTTTCCGAAAATGCGTAATCCAACCAGGCTACAGCAATTTCAGGGTTTTTACACTGAGTTGAAATACTCACGGAATTGGCAATAGGAGATGCTACGGCATCAAATGCACGATAATTGATTTTATCTCCCTCTTTCAGAACAGGGTACGGTGCAGATACATACTCTATATTTTGACTTCCGAACAGGTTGGATGCTATATCCACAGAACCTATCATGGCACCCGCTTTGCCTGATGTTATAATAGCATTCAGTCCTTCTTCGTCCCTGGCCGGAAAATCTGCATCAATTAAACCGTTTTTATACCAGCGGTTTATTAATTCGAGATAATCTTTGTAACCCTGCTGTATAGCTCCAAGCTTTACAGTCCCATTGTCATTATAAAGACTTGGGCCAATACCAAAAGCCGACAGGAATACTCCCCAGTGATCTTCACCGCGGTTCTTAAAACCCTCTCCAACCGGAGCACCTGAGAAATTGAAAATCAATGGAGTGGAGTCCGGATGATTTTTCTTCATAGCTGTCAGCATTTCTTCCCAATCACTGACTGTTACTGGTGTATCCAGTCCGGTTTCCTTCAGCCAATCGGCTCTGATGGAAGGACCGTGCCAGCATAAGTTGTCCTGGCGCATAATCGGCAAAATCGCAGACATAATGCTGTTGTCTGATGAGCATTGTCGTGCAGCCTCCGGGTTACTTGCCAGCAGCTTGCTGTAATTTGGTGCATGCTTGGCAATTAAATCATTCAGTTTTATGAAAACACCGTCTGCAACAGCTTTGTCGCCTCCTCCGGAATAAAAACTTATACCACCCATAACCATGTCAGGGTATTCATTTGAGGCAATCATCAGATTAAATTGCTCAACCTCCTGTCCGATTGCAGGATGTATAAATTTGATTTTTGTATTGGTTATCTTCTCCATTTCCTGAAAAACATGACTACCGCTGAAATCAGACATAACCTTTGAGGCATTTACATTGAAACCGGACCACATGGTAAGCGTCACTGATTCCTTTAATGGAAAAGATATGTCTTGGGCTGCGGAAGCAGTATCGCCTGCAGGGGTCTGAACTGCAGTATCCCTCTTCTCTGAAGTGCCACATGCTGTCGAATAAATAAGAATAATACATAGCATGACGGACAAAATTGCTCTCTTCATTTTCATAAATCTATTCCTCCTTAGATAGTAAAAAGATATTTATGACATCCCGCTTTTAGGCGGGTTATCAACATTTCATTATTAATTATGTGGTATTTATATGGTTTTTTGATATTTAAGTCATGCAATATTTTCTAATATATTATGTATACATAAACTTAATAATTGACTAATTGATATAAATCTTTTACAATGGCACTTATAATGGTAAGCTAGGTTGGAGTGTAAAGTAAATGTCTTTTTTTTGACCCATTTCACCTCATTTTTTGGGTAATTTGCACAAATTGCGACATGTATTTTTGTAATTTTTACTACATAATTATCAATTTTTTCTTTAAATTATCATTTTGTAACTTAACAGAAAGGGTTTCCTATTATGAGAAAAAACAGTTTTCTTATCAGACTGAAAGCAGGGAGCTTTTACAAAAAATTACTGATTTCTTATATTGTATTACTTTTAATAGTTGCATTTGTTATCTCCATTGTAACGACAAAGTTAATTAATATCATTTCAGATTATACTGTTGAGACAGGCAGATACTCCGTATCCCAATATCAGGTTCATCTGGAAAATAAATTACGGGCAATAGAAAGCCTGCCCACAGATCTGCTTTTTGACGACCGGGTAAAAGCTTTGTTGTCATATAAAGGGGATTTTGACCCTCTCATAAGATATGGCTTTACAGAAATCGTCTCCAAGCTGAATAGTTATAAATTTTTAAACGAATATATCAAATCCATATTTATATATTTGCCGGAACAACAATATATTATCACCGGCAATTCTGTTTATACTGTGGAACAGTGGAGTTACCAGTATCTTCGCAGCGATTCTTTTTTCAATACGTTAAACAGCTACAATTATAATAAATGGTACACTCTAGAGGGGGATGGAGAATATGCGGAAACAACTGCAATGGTATGCTCTCTTCCACTGGGTGAACATTCAGGCACCAAAGGAGCTTTGTGCATAATTATTGATCCCGGTAAAATTTCTTTTGATTCCTCCATATCCGCCGCAGATAATAGTGATTGTGAGATGTTTACCTTTAATCAAGATGGTAACATTTTGTTTTCAACTCAAGACAAAGCTACTCTGTTAAAAAATTATCCTGTAAATATAAGTGAACTGACCCCAGGTGTGCATAAAAAAGACGGATATGCATTTTGTGTAGCATACTCAGCGGAGTTTGACTTAACCCATGTAGTATTGCTTCCCCTTACAGACTATGAACAAACACTTACCGCCAGTACAACTATTGCAATAACCTGGATTGTTCTTCTCCTCCTTACATGTCTTATTGTGAGCCTCGCCCTGGCAAGATATAATTACAGTCCTATACAGCGTATTGCAAAGCTGATGGACACTGAAAGGCATGGTGTCCGGGAAAATGTCTCCAGTTTGGAATACATAGAAGCCTCCATAAATCAGTTATTGGCCGAAAGAAAGCAGACCCGGGCAGATATGGCTGTCAATAAACAACAATACATGGATGCTTTACTTACCAAACTTATTCATAACGAAATACTAAATGAAAGCTTGATACATGAATATATGGAAAAATTCGGCCTGGAAATCAATGGTGAATATGTTCAGATCATATGTATACAATCTGATGAACCCTCTCTATTGCGCCAATCAAAGCTGCTATTGGAGCAAGTTTTAGTTTCAGATATAAATACGGAGTTTGACTTTTATTTGCTGGATGGCATGAACAATTTTAAATTGTTTTTATTTCTGCAGTCAAAATATAGCGGTTCAAAAATATATGGTACTTTGGAGCATCTTTTTGCGGAACAATTAGACAATATAATTGTATCTGTGGGTGAAATACACAACGGGCTTCCCTTATTGAGCTTATCCTACGAAGAGGCAAAAAAGGTTATAGATTATATGACCTTTTTAGGCTTGCATGGTATCATGCGTTATAGTGAGCTGAACCAGGCAGGCCACTTTAATGAAAATAGCCTCGTGTTTGAAACATGGTTCAGAAAATTTGCCAATCTGCTTATTGACCAGAATCTTTCTGCCGCACAAAGTATTCAGAAACAAATCTTTGAGGAATTAACAAGTAAACAGTACACATTGCAATTTGTTAAATGCAAAATCTTCAGCTTTATAGACCATACAATATCAGTTATCGGGGAAATGGATGCCAATTATGTCAATAATATATGGGAAGACTTTTCATTGGCAGACAGACTATTGAACTGTATTACCATAGAAGAGTTGGAGAAAGAATACCACGCAATTTTTAGTTTTTTATCCAATATACTATTATCGTCTGCGTCTAAAATGGATATTATTGAGCACATTCGCCAAATAACCAATGATAATTATCTCAATACTGATTTTAATGTATCATTTATTTCAGACCAGTTGAATGTAAGCCATTCGTATGTGTCAAAAATCTTTAAAAAAGAAACAGGCAAGAATCTGCTGGACCATGTACATCAGCTGCGCATTGCAAATGCCAAGCAATTAATGGCCGATAAGCCTAATCTTACACTGGCGGACATTGCTTGCCAAAGCGGATTTTATAATGACGTCACATTGATAAGAGTATTTAAAAAATATGAAGGTATTACACCTGGAAAATATCGCAGTCAGCTTGAACGCTTTACTAAATCATAAAAAGCATGGCAAAAAGCCTTACAAAAATTAAGAATAGAAAAGGCCAGGGAATTACTCCTGGACTTGTCTCTCAATTATTAATAAAAGGGTGTAATTGGGCTTTATTTAATTCAGTGAACCTTTTTTAATCAGAATCCGGGGTGTGATTCCTGAATTCAGCATTACCCATAAATAATAATCAAGCCAGGTTCTGTTTTTGCAAAAACCCGGCTTGATTATTATTGTTACATACAGTTTAAACATCAAGAGATGATGTTTTCCAATATTCTATTAAGAATAACAGCCTCTTCATTATATATTTCATCAATGTATCTGTTAATTTTTTTAATGATGTCCCCATCATGGGTTATATTATATTTCATCTATAAATTCCATATCTCAATAAACAATATTTTACATATTTAAACTTTTTTCTTCTATTTAGGCTGATAACTGTCCAAAAGGTCAGTATATGAGTTATATTGCTCATTATAATAACTAAGAGTATAATGGATGTAATTATATCCATATTTATCCATTGCTGCAAAGGGGTCTATCTAATGCCGAAAAATGTTACGCTCGTATTATTTGCGGTTTTTCTACTGGTTTTTGGAACCTACATATCAGGTACTATCCTTACTCCGTATGCTCAAAGTCTGGGTGCAAATCTGTTTATTATCGGAGTACTATCCAGCAGTATGTATATAGTGCGGTTATTTATCGGCACACCTCTGGGAAAACTTGCAGATAAAAAGGGAACTATAAAAGTATTAAAATACAGCCTGATGCTTTACCCGTTAATTGCATTGGCATATTACTCATCAGATAAAATTTCCGATTTGATAGGAAGCCGGCTGCTTCATGGTGTAGCATCGGCAATGATGCTGCCTATGGCCAAAGCCTATATTGGTGAGGTAAGTCCACCTGGAAAGGAAGGCGGATATATGGGTATTTATAATACAATAATACTGTTTGCCAGCGGGCTGGGGCCCCTGGCAGCTGCCGTCATAGCCTCTTACTTCGGCTATAGATCTACCTTTGCAACACTGTTTTTTCTGGCTCTTATATCCTTGTTGACTGTCCAATATGCCAATAGACAAAAGGAATCCGGATATGTAAACTGTAATAATCCAAACATTTCCTCCGCACCCGAAATCAAGATTAATTCTATAAGCCGGTCGGCACCGCGATACATGGATTTTGGACTTCTGGGATTAAGTTTCATAGAAACAGGTCTGGCGGTGATTTCAAGCTTTATAGGTTTTTTCTTTATACTTATACCTCTGAATAAAGGGATGGGTATAATTACCACAGGCTTTATATTAGCAATTTATAACATTTTTTCAGGAATAATTCAATTCCCTCTGGGAAAATTATCCGATAAAAAAAATAAATTTTTCTTGATATTGTGCTCAAGCATAGTTGCTTCGGTAACTTTATTTTTATTCCCTTTGGCCGACAGTGCCGGTGTTATGATACTTGTAATGCTCATAATAGCCTTGGCTTCAGCAGTAATTTTATCCTCTTCCTCTGCCTTGTCAGCTATGGTCGGCAGAAACCTGGGAATGGGGTATACTATGGGTTTCCTGGGTACTACCAATAGTTTGGGTATGGTATTTGGAAGTTTTATGCTGGGGTTGATTCCACAAAAGTTCGGTATTAATTATATTTTCTACGTATGCAGTACTACAACTTTAGTTAGTTGTATAATTTTTGCAGTTCTATGGACCAGGTCAAAATATAATTGTAAAATGATTGATATAAAGTAAAATTTTATTGAATAATAACATAAAAATTTATTTTGGTTGGAGGTATAAAATTATGAATAATATTAATTTTGAAGAAATTAAGGAAGAACATCTTCAAGCTGCGCTGGACATTTACACTCACTATGTTTTGAACACAACAGCAACATTCCATGCACACGCACTTACCATTGATGAAATGAGACAGCTGGTTATCTTTGAAAATGAAAAGTACCGGACATTTATGATTAAACAAGACAAAAGTATATGTGGTTATGTTATCATGACACAGTATAAAACACGTGAGGCATATAACAGTACTGCAGAAGTAACGGTATATTTAAAACCTGAATATATCGGAAAAGGTATTGGAAGTCTTGCACTCCAATATATAGAAGCTTATGCTCGGACAAAAGATATCCATGCATTAATCGCTACAATATGCGGAGAAAACCAAAAAAGCATAAAGCTTTTTGAGCGGAATGGCTATGTGAAGTGTGCACATTTTCATGAGATAGGTAAAAAGTTTGGCCAGCTGCTTGATATTGTGCAATTTGAAAAATTGATAGATTAAAAGCCCGATGGCTCATAAAAGAATAAACTGCCCCATAGTCAGTACAAGAGAGAAAACCTCCAAACCTGGATTTTTCTGTTTTGACTTGCAGGCTACAGTCTATTCTTTATAAATTTTCATTGCTTTTTTTATATGGAAATTATATAACTTCAATACTATAGCCGCACTGAAATAACCCGTTGGGGCCAATACATAAAATACCCTCCTTGTCCCTTATATCTTCAACCCTATTTTTCGAGGAAGTTATCCCATACCAGGGTTCAATGCATACAAAAGGCGCTCCTGTTTCCGGCGACCAGATACCCAAATACGGGTAACCGCTGAAGCTCACCTTCACAGCTCTATTGTTTTTGATGTTTCTTAACTCTACATAGTTTGATTCCAGCCCCTTCAATATGACTACCCTGCTTTCAAACAGTTTCGTGGAAAGACCCGCAGACTTTTCATCACGGATAAATAATTCCTGTTGTCCAGTTTGTAAGCCGTCCTCAACAAACCTTCTGTTTATATACTCACTTTTTTCAAAGTAAAGATAATAGTCTTCCATAGTCTCATCCTCAAACAGCGGACATTGGAAACCGGGATGCTCTCCTATGGAAAACCACATTTTTTCATTGCGCCTGTTCACAACCTTTCTTTCTATTTTTACTCCGGAACCTAGAAGCTGATAACTTACGTACAGATCGAATTCAAACGGATATTGGGCAAAGGTTTCTTCGTTAGCCGAAAATTTATATAACAAGCTGGTCTCATTACTTTCAAGCAAATCAAAAGTGCAATCCTTTATAAATCCGTGAAGTTCTATTTCATATTCCCTTCCCTTATACATATATCTGTCTTTTTCAAAAATACCTACAATCGGAAAAAGCAATGGGGCACGCCTTTTCCAATACTTCGGATCCCCCTGCCACAAAAATTCCAGACCATCCTTTCTGGTTTTAAGGCTCATGAGTTCTGCACCGGCTGAATTTACCTCAACTGCTATGTCATGGTTAAAAATTTTTGAAATCATTGTTTTACCTCCATAAGCCTTTGGGCTGCGAAATGTTTTATTTGATCCAATTACCCTCTATCGACAATGTATTGTACATTGTCGATAGAGGGTATATTTAATTATACTAACGGTCAGGATATATCCCAATGAAGTATCCTGCCGACTATATACACAAAATTGCCTATATTCAAGCCAATTTGATTTTTTTAGTTATCAACTTATATAAAAAGGTATGGAGGTGCTTTGGGACTTCCGGCAGTAATTTAAAAGCAGATACACAACCTTTTATCACGGTTGTATACCTGCTCTTAAAATGTATAGGGGGACTGTCCCAAAATGACACAGCTATTAAATTAACTCGTTGTGCTGGTTAATTTGACTCTCAATTTTGAATTAAATGGGTTATGCTGATTTTACAGGTACGCGAGTACAACTTCAAGCAATGGAGAGCACGGTAAAAGTGCTTG
>JAEWJR010000159.1:0-20620 GCA_023386445.1 Bacillota bacterium
TCCTAAAGTAATTATATTTGCATTATTGCTTCTTGCCGCCCTCTGGGCCTGGTAGATATCACCCACCAATGCCGCATAAGCACCTTTTACCTTATTGGCTGCTATACTTACGCCGATACCCGTACCACAGATAAGAATGCCTCTATTAAACTTTCCGGCGGCAACAGCTTCGGCAACCTTTACCGCAGTATTTGCATATATAGGATCAATACTTCCATAATCCTCACAGCTATATCCCAATTCTGTTACATAGCTTATCAGCTCTTTCTTTAATTCTGCTGCATTGGGATCACACCCAAATACTATTGACATTGTATCATGCATAGAAATCACTCCTTTATCAATTTAATTATTTCTTGAATATCTGATTTTAAAATCTCCGTCATTTGGTTCAAAGCCATACCCGTTATTCCCTCAAGCGGCCTTCTCGGAACTCCGCCGTTGTACCCCAATATGTTCATTGCGGCTTTAACTCCTGCCACACCATATTGGGCTGTAGTTTTCCTTGCCATCTCGCACAGGCTCCTGTGCAGCTCTCTGGCCTTATCAAATTCTCTTTTAACCAAAAGCTCATACAGGGAACAGCAAATTTCCGGAATGTAATTCGCCGATGATAGAACACCACCAGTTGCTCCGGCCAGAATACTTTCATAAAATTTATCCATTGTTCCTGCCAGCAATGAAAAATCTTTCAGCTCCGGCAGCAGTGAAGTATATTCACTCACTGGCTTTGATGAGGTATCCTTCATTCCCTGAATATTTGAAATGCCTGCCAGCTTCACCATGAGCTCAGGCTCAATATTGATACCCGATGCGTAACCAGGTGCGCTATACAAAATAACAGGAACAGAAATTTTTTCTGCAACTTGATAATAATATTTTTCAAGAACTTCTGAAGACATCTGTTTTGGAAAATAATGAGGTGTCAGTACAAAGACCGCATCCACACCAATTTGCTCAGCCTTCTTTGAAAATTCTACAGTATTCTTTACCGATTCTCTGCCGGTTCCTGCAAAAACCAGTTTATTCCTGCCGGCAGTTTTTTTAACCACGTTAAGTATATCCAACGCTTCATTATCAGATATAAAAGCATATTCACCATTACTTCCAAGCGGCATATAACCACTTACTCCAGTCAGGTTCAGCTTTTGAATATTTTCTTTCAGTGAATCCAGATCAACTTTCTGGTCAGTTAGAAAAGGCGTAACAACCGGAACAAAAATTCCGTTTAGAAGCATGTCTATCTACCTCCGATATGCAACAGATTATTTTTTCCAAGCATATTCCAGGCCAAAATAGCGCAGCCTTTCAGAGGACAATTATCTACTACTTCTATCTCCGCATCATCGAATATACTTCTTTTCCTTTTTAAATAAGAAGGATTTTCCACAAGATTACCGGTGGCTTTCATATACCTGTTAACATTTATTATTTTTTTACATTCCTCAAGCGTAATTTTTGCAGGATTCTGAATTCCGTCTATTACTGCGTTCAACAGGTCATCTCTTTTTGTACCAAGTGATAAACCGCTAAACGAACCTTTCTTTACTCTGAGACTCTGCCTGTCTCCGGTAAGATATGGCATAAATCTCACACCGTCGGGCCGATATTCATTTTCCAGCACCTCAACCAGGTGCTTCTGAAAAAAACCTTCCTTGCTCATTTCTTTATAGAACTCATTTTGAAACCATTCCAAAATAAATCCTGCAGTCGTTATTGAGAATATCTGCCATTTCCCTTTTACAGGTGAGCAACGTAAATAATATTTATCATTTGTCACTGGACTGTCCGACAATATCGTGATCATTTCACTGCTGCCCGAAATAAACAATACATCTCCTGTTTGGGCATTTCCGGCTCCAATAATGGCTCCGGCAACATCCTGTATTCCCAGCATTACCGGAATCCCCTGTTTTACACCCATTTTTTCGGCCATCTCTTTTTGAAGCACCGCACAGCAGCTACCGGCCTCAAATATTTCAGGCAAAAGCCTTTCAGGGACATTGAAGAGTTTACATATCTCATGTGACCATCCATTGTTTTTAACGGTTTCGTACATACCTGTTATTGATGCATTGGTTGAGTCAATTGCCCATTCCCCTGTCATTTGCCTAAATAAATATGTAGATAAATGTCCTATCTTTTCTGCGCCGTTAATCATTTCGGGACGATTATCCATAAACCACAGCAGGGTTGTCAAGGTAACACCTCCGGCATGCGGAAGTGTACCGGTTATATTTCTGAATTCGTCTTTGCCTATGCTTTCT
This sequence comes from Bacillota bacterium, assembly GCA_023386445.1. Classification (GTDB taxonomy): domain Bacteria; phylum Bacillota; class Clostridia; order Acetivibrionales; family DSM-1351; genus Ruminiclostridium. Next base: position 2,268 of record JAEWJR010000159.1, read on the forward strand.
ATTATTTTTCTTGTATATTGACGGCTTCTCCGATCAAGATGAGTTATTATACGGGAAACCGCATTTCCTTCTCTATCCATTAGCAGAAAGGATGGTGCAAAGGTGTCAAAGCCGATGGCCTCAACATGGGGTAGATATTCTTTTAATTCATGCAATGACAGGATAAAAGCATTTATTACTTCATCCACATCTATTTCAACTCTGGTTCGTTCTGTTACCTTGAACTCATAATTATGTTTGGCTGTTTTTATTAAGTTGTTTTTTTCATCCAATATCGCAGTTTTTACCGATGATGTACCAAAATCTGCGGCCAAAACATACATTGCATCTCCTCCTTTCTAAAAACATGGGGAATAGAGCCAATACCCGATTCCCCACGTTCAGTCTGTTATGTAAATATAACGTTATATGTTTTAGTTATTTGCTTCCAGTACAGACTTCAGTCTGGTTTCAACAGTTTTCATTATCTCATCTATTGTTCTGTTTGTTGCAAGCATTGTATTATATGAATCACCCATGATGTCCAGAATTTCAGTATAGGCAGGGAATGAGGGTTGTGGAAGGGCGTATTGCATACAGTCCAGGAAGCCTTTGAAGCTGTCGGTCTGCAATTCAGGTGCACTTATTGCTTCTTTTGTAACCGGGAGTCTTCCTGATTTTGTTGCAAAATCAACCGCAATATCCTTGCTTGTCATAAACTTAAGGTAATCCGCCATGGCTTCGGGATTTTTACACGCTGTGGTAATTGCATAGCCTGATGTCTGCAAATTTGTTACATGTCTCTCATCGGCAGGCATAGGTATGCTTACCAGCTTACCTTTAAGTGCAGGATTAGCACTCTCTATTGCACCTATTGCATTTGAACCTGATATCATCAGTCCTGTCTGTTCTTTTGCAAAATATGCAACAGCTTCAGGATAACCTGTTTCAGTCACTCCAGGAGGTACGACACCGTCTTTCTTTGACAGGTCGACAAAAGTTTGAAGTGCTTTTTTGTATTTATCGGTAGTTAAATCAGAAACCCATTTGCCGGAAGCATCTTTATACACTTCATTAACTCCAAATGTCCTTATAAACTGACAGAATCTGGCCTCTCCGGAACCGTTTTTAGTTCCTACCATGCTAAATCCCCAGTGCTTGTCTTTTGTAAATGCCTTTGCAGCTGCCCGGAAATCTGCTACAGTCTCTATTTTGTCAATTCCTGCATCCTTCATCCAATCGGCTCTGGCTATAAGAGCTACAGGTATAACGTGCCAGGGCACCAACATAAGTTGGCCTTCAATTTTCCCGAATTCAACAACCTTTTCATTAAGTGTTGATATAAATTCCTGGCCCAGCAGCTTTTCATGGTCAACTATGATTCCCATATCATGTGCTTGTGCCATAAATTCCGTAGGCATAAAAAATGCGTCAGGAAGATCATCGCTGGTATTTAATGCTATTATCTTCTTTGCCATTTCGTTAACAGGCTGTTCTAAAAATTTAATCTTTACATTTGAATGTTCTTTCATATATGCATCTGCCATAGCCTGTTCCAGAGGTGCTTCTGTCTCAGTTATCAGTGTGGACATAACTGTCAGTGTTATTTCTTCACCGGATTTCGTCGCTGCGGTTGATGAAGCTCCCGAAGATGCTCCCTGACTGTTCTGTGAATCACCCGCCGCCGAACTGCCGCAACCGGCCATAGTTAATGATATCATTGCTAAACACAATACGATTACCAACAATCTTTTTTTCATGAATTAATCCTCCTCTAAAATTAATTATTTATTGTTTTACAGCTCCTGCTGTTAAACCGCTGATAAATGATTTCTGCAGGAATATGAATAATATTACCAAAGGTAGGCTTGCGATCACCGAAGCAGCCATCATGTCATTCCACAGGATTTTATAGAAGCCGTTCAGATCGGCTATTCCCAATGGGACTGTTTTAAGCTCTGGTGAAGTTATTAATACCTGTGCAAACATGTATTCATTCCAAGCAGTTATAAATGAGTAGATTGCAACTGAGGAAATACCCGGCAAGGTCATGGGAAGCACAATTTTATAAAAGGCCTTCCATCTGGAGCAACCGTCAATTATGGCCGCCTCATCCAATTCAAGAGGTATTGTTTTAAAAAACCCAACCATCATCCATGTACAAAAGGGAATTGTAAACGATGTGTAGACAAGAACCATTCCCAGCAAACTATCCTTTAATCCGTATAGATCAAGGACCTTATAAAATGGAATTAATAGCATGATTGAAGGAAACATCTGAGTTACAAGCACAAAAGTTAGAAAACCGTTTTTGCCTTTAAACTTGAACCTTGTGATTCCGTAGCCCGAAAGGCAGGAAAAGAATACCGACAGGACCACCGCCCCAATTACAATAATAATGCTGTTCTTAAAATAAGTCAGAAAAGGGTACTCTGTCCAAAGCCGGCTGTAGGAATCAAAAGTTGGATTATCCGGTATCCATTTAGGTGGTATTGTAATAGTTTCAGATTCGATTTTTATGGAAGTAGATATCATCCATAGCATGGGTACCAGGACAAAAATTGATGAAATTCCCAGAACGAAATATGTCAAAATATTACCGGTAATTTTCCCTCGTTTTAGTTTTATGTTAACTTCTTTATTATTCTTCATTGTCCAAGAACCTCCTATACAATTTGCTTATCACCAGGCAAATGAAGAATACAATGACAGACATTGCCGCAGCCTTTCCGAAATTGAAATATTCAAATGCCTGCTTGTATATCTCTATACTGATTATCGAGGTATCGCTTCCCGGACCGCCTTTAGTAAGCAGATATACTATCGTATAGTGCTTGAACCACCATACGGTATCTAAAACCAGTGTGGTAGTAAGCACAGGCTTTATTGACGGAAGTACAATCCTGAAAAAGGTCTTAACCTTATTGGCACCATCCATTTTTGCAGCCTCATATATATCTTCCGATACACTCTGCAGTCCTGCCAATACATTTACCATAACAAGCGGATAGCCCTTCCATATGCTTACAAGTACTACTGCAATAAAGGCAAACCTTGTATCCCCAAGCCAGGATATATGATCATTTATTAATCCTGAATCAAGCAGATAGTTATTCATCAATCCGTATAGAGGATTCATGATCCATTTAAATATTAGTGCGACTACTACCTCGGGAAAAAGCCACGGAAGGACCAAAACAGCTCTAAAAAAAGTTATTCCTGCCTTTTTCTGGTTCAGTACCATTCCCAATAACACACCGATTATAAAATGTGCTGCTACAACCAGAAAAGTAAATTTTAGTGTTATCCATATTTGTGAAATAAAGGCCTTATCGGAAAAGATGCCGATATAATTTTTTAAGGCTACAAAATCCCACTTGTTAGACAGGTTTGTTTTGAAGAAACTGATGAACACCCCGTAACACAAGGGATATATCACTAACATAATTAACGCTATTAAGGCTGGACCAATAAATATGTAGGGTGTCAAGCTCTTAAGTGAGATTTTTCGAGAATCAAAAGCCGCCGTTTTATTCGTCCCGCTTCTATTATTCATGAACAATTGCCTCCTCCATTAAAATTACCAATCTGCTACAGAATGATCATCTTCGTGATAATATACCGGACAGCTCCAACTTCCATCATATATATAATCTTTAATTGCATCTTCATTAACTTCAAAACCCAGACCGGGCGCAGTCGGGATGTCAATATATCCATCTTTTATCTCAAATGCCTTTTTGAAAAGATTTTTTCCCAAATCCGAGCCATCATCCAAACGTATATTTTCCTGAGCCGTAAAGTTAGGAATACAGGTATCGATTTGCAAACAGGCTGACAATGCTATAGGCCCAAGAGGATTATGCGGAGCAATATTTACATAATAGTTTGCCGCCATAGCAGCAATCTTGAAGGTTGATAATATACCTCCGCAATGGCTTAAGTCCGGCTGCAGAACATTTGCGGCCTGTTTTCCCAGTACCTGCCGGAAAGCCCATGGCGTAAACAGCCTTTCCCCGGTTGCAATTGGAATTGTAGTAGATTGAGCAATCCTGGCCATGCAATCAACATTTTCAGGAAGGACGGGCTCTTCTACAAACATGGGGTAATACTTTTCCAGTTCTCTGCAAAAAATTGGCGCCATTGCAGGTGAAACTCTACCGTGAAAATCAATGGCAATATCAATATCCTTTCCGACAGCTTCTCTTAAAGCAGCAAATTTGTTTACATAAGTCTCAACAGTCTTCATTGTATCAATATGTCTGAGAGGAACATGTATAGGTGTCTTCAATGCTGTGTACCCTTGTGCGACTTTTTCTTTTGCAGCTTTGCAAAGTTCTTCCACCGATGGATTTTCCACAGGTGTGATGTGTGCATACATTCTTATCCGATCTCTGCATTTGCCCCCAAGCATTTGCCAAACGGGCAGCCCGTATACCTTCCCCTTGATATCCCAAAGCGCTTGTTCTATCCCGCTTATTGCGCTGCATATAATTGCACCGCCCCTGTAAAAGGAACCGCGGTACATCAGCTGCCAGAGGTGCTCGATATTCATCTGATCCTCACCGATTATCATTTTTCCCAAAGTGTGTACAGCTTCCTCAACAACTGTACTTTTACCTTCAATGACAGGTTCACCCCAGCCGCAGACCCCTTCATCCGTTGTAATTTTTAAAAACAGCCATCTGGGTAAAAGATTGTATGTTTCAAATTTTACAATTTTCATTAATCTGTCCTCCTTACCAGTCCCCTAATGAATTATCATCGGAATGATATTCCACGGGGCAGGTATAATATCCGTCATAGGCAAAATCTTTCAATACCTCTTCATTAACCTCAAAACCAAGTCCGGGCTTTTCAGGTATATCTATGTAACCGTCAACTATTTTAAACGGCTCCTTAAACAGCACATTTCCGAGATCTGTTCCGTCAGGCATGGTAGGATGTTCCTGGGCAGTAAAATTCGGAATACATGTGTGAATTTGAAGACATGCGGCTAAAGCAATTGGACTAAGAGGATTATGCGGAGCCACAGAACAGTAATAATTAGCTCCCATTGCTGCAATCTTGTAAGTTTGCAGTATTCCACCGCAATGACATACATCCGGTTGCAAAACATGTGCTGCCTGCTTTTCTATAACCTCTCTGAAGCCCCACGTAGTGAACAGCCTCTCTCCCGTGGCAATGGGGATGCTTGTGGCTTTCGCAATTTTAACCATGGCATCTACATTTTCGGGCAATACCGGTTCTTCAATAAACATGGGATAATATGGCTCCAGTTCCCTGCATAGAATTGGTGCCATGGCCGGTGAAATACGCCCGTGAAAATCTATGGCTATATCTGCTTCCTTACCAACCGTTTCTCGTATTGCTGCAAATTTTTCAACATATTTTTCAACAGTCTGCATGGTATCAATATGCCTTACGGGAGCAAACATAGGAGTTTTTAAAGATTTAAAACCAGCCTCCAACCTTTTTTTCGCCCACTCTTGGACTTGTTCTATTGTTGGATTTTCTACATTGGGAGTAATATGGGCATACATTCTTATACGATCTCTGCAGCGCCCGCCTAAAAGCTGCCATACAGGCACACCATATGTCTTTCCCTTAATATCCCATAGAGCCTGTTCAATACCGCTGATTGCACTGCATAAAATTGCACCGCCGCGATAGAATGAGCCTCTATACATTAACTGCCATAAGTGTTCTATATTCATCGGATCTTCCCCGATAATCATTTTTCCAAGAATATGTACTGCTTCCTCAACAACCTTTGTCTTGCCCTCCAGGTCAGGTTCACCCCACCCGCACACTCCTTCATCAGTAGATATTTTCAAAAACAGCCATCTTGGCCGAATATGAAATGTTTCTAATTTTGTTATTTTCATGCGTGTCTCCTTTCCAAGAAAAAGTATAGTTTTGTTCGCTATTTCGTACGTCGTTCGCAGATTTAATTATAGCAATTTAAAACTTTTATGTCAACATATTATAAAATATTTCTAGAAATTAAACTCAAAATTGTGTATATTTATCAACTTTCATGCAAAATGTTGACTTGCTTTAAATATGAGTGATATAATTTTATTTATAATTCGTTCGGTTATCCGGACGAATAGTCGCTATTATGAATGAAGGAGATAACATGGAAAATCAGCATATCAAGATTAATAAAACTGTTGCCCGGGTTGCAGATATATTGGACTATATCGCAAAATCGCAGAAACCGGTAGGATTGGCTGAAATCAGTAAGGAACTTAAAATACCCAAAAGCAGTGCTTTTGATATAATACATACACTTGTAAGCAAAAAAATGTTAATCATAAATGAAGAGAATAAAACCTTCCAGTTGGATGTTAAATCCTTTGAAATCGGAAGTGCATATCTCGGGCGTTCTCATATCCATAGCGTTGCACGCCCTTATTTGAAGGATTTAAGCCTTCAAACCGGAGAGACAGCATTTCTGGCTGTTCCAAACAATGGCTTCCTTGTTTATCTGGATAAAGTGGAGGGAAGATCTCCTACCAGGACTACATGTGTAATAGGTGACAGGAATTATATGCACTGCACCGGTCTTGGTAAAGCAATGCTGGCATCCATGCCTATTGAAGAAGTAAGAATGATAACAGGAGGCGGGAAACTGCAAACGCATACCGCAAATACTCTTCCTGATTTTAACAGTCTCATGGGTGATCTTGAAAAAATCAGAGAAAGAGGTTATTCGATCGACAACTGTGAAGACAATGATTTTGTATTTTGTGTCGCTGCTCCCATACTGAATCATTCGGGTAAATGCATAGCCTCGATAAGCATATCGACAATATATACCCCTTCTACCAGGGAGAAGGAGCCATTCTACAGCAAATTAATAACTGATGCTGCCCTGGAAATCTCACATAGATTTGGCTACACTGAAGATTTAATTTATTCCGTTCGCTCATATAATATATAAAACGCATCACAATGTTCGTTTTCGTACGGTTCGGTATCCCTAAATCAATTGCCGTGGATTTTCACGGCAATTGATTTACGAAGAGAGGAAAGATTATGAACCAGACTTTATACCTTATTAAACAATTTGGAGTACTTCCATGTATTAAGACTTGGCAGGGCATTGATATAGCAACATTAAACAATACCCTTATTAATTCCGGTCTCCCTTACATCTGTTTGGAAACCGAAAGTTCTCATGTGCTACCGGTTTTAGATTCCGACGTAACATTATTAAATTTATCTTCAAGTGAAAAGCAGTACCTTCTAAGAGAAAATGTAAGGTTTATTGCTATTCCTTCTCAGCTCTGTTCATCAAATGAGTCTGAAAATTTATCCAAATTTCTCCGGTCTGAAATTGATAAAATTTTAGATCTAAAGCTGATCCATATCGGAATTAATTCAAAAAATGAAGGGGAAGCCGGTGAAATTACCCGACAATACGGCAGCCTTCTTAACCTTCCGGTGAAAGATACCAGGGATTCTTTTTTTGTGGGAACTCTTATTGAGGTTATGAAACATCCCTTTCTGGGAAAAAACGGTCATATTGCATTGGGAACTGATAATATAAATCTGGCCGTCAGCTATTACCGTGCACTTGGATATGAATTCAATTTCGACACGGCAGTATACAATGCTTCAAAAGAACTGGTGCTCATTTATCTGAAAGAAGAGTACGGGGGCTTTGCCTTGCATTTTAAGCAGGTTTAAACAATGGCCAGAAACAACTGTCATGATCAAAAAATCAAAATGCTTTCAACGAAGCCAGTTATTTGAGATAATGCTAAGATGCGAGTCAAAAGGTACCCGCATCTTAGCATTTTAAGTTTGTAAATGAAATTGTTTTTCTAAAGCCTGGCAAATAGGTATATCTACTCATGTATGCCCATTCATTGTTCTTTTATTTAATTACCGTCATCCCGCCCATGTACGGCTGCAGCGCTGCCGGAACGTTCACAGAACCGTCGGCATTCAGGTTGTTCTCAAGGAAAGCAATCAGCATTCTTGGAGGAGCTACAACAGTGTTGTTCAGAGTATGTGCAAAATACTTGCCGTTTTCCCCGTCCACACGGATTTTAAGACGGCGTGCCTGTGCATCTCCGAGGTTTGAACAGCTTCCAACTTCAAAATATTTTTTCTGCCTTGGTGACCAGGCCTCAATGTCAACTGATTTCACTTTTAGATCAGCAAGGTCTCCCGAACAGCATTCCAGTGTTCTGACAGGTATATCCAATGAGCGGAAAAGATCTACCGTATTCTGCCAGAGCTTGTCATACCACAGCATACTGTCTTCGGGCTTACATACAACTATCATTTCCTGCTTTTCAAACTGATGGATTCTATAAACGCCTCTTTCCTCAAGACCGTGAGCTCCCTTTTCTTTTCTGAAGCAGGGAGAATAGCTGGTAAGAGTCTGGGGCAGTGAACCTTCCGGCAGAATGGTGTCTATAAACTTGCCTATCATTGAGTGTTCACTGGTTCCGATCAGGTATAGATCTTCTCCCTCTATTTTGTACATCATGGCATCCATTTCGGCAAAGCTCATAACACCTGTAACAACCTCGCTTCTGATCATAAACGGAGGGATACAGTATGTAAATCCCCTGTCTATCATAAAATCTCTCGCATAGGAAATTACAGCCGAATGAAGCCTTGCTATATTACCCATCAGATAATAAAAACCGTTCCCTGCAACTTTTCTGGCACTGTCCAGGTCTATCCCATTTAATTTTTCCATTATCTCTGTGTGGTATGGAACGTCAAAATCCTTTAAAGCAGGCTCCCCATAACGCTGAACTTCCACATTTTCGCTGTCGTCCTTACCGAGTGGTACACTTGGGTCTATTATATTTGGGATAGTCATCATTATTGTTTTTACTTTTGCGTCGAGTTCATTTTCTTTTACTTCAAGCTCTGCCAGACGTGCTGCCTGCTCATTGACTTTTTTCTTCATTTCTTCGGCTTCAGCTTTTTTGCCCTGAGCCATGAGTCCGCCGATTTGTTTGGAAATCTTGTTTCTGTCGGCCCTTAAAGCTTCCGCTTCCTGTTTGGCGCTTCTCAGCTCGACATCCAGCGCAATTACCTCGTCAACCAAACCAAGCTTCTTGTCCTGGAACTTGTTTCTAATGTTTTGTTTTACTATTTCCTGATTTTCTCTCACAAATTTCAAATCTAACATAATTTCACTCCTAATTTTTAAAATTTTACAATAACAAAGGTGGCTTTGCTACTTTTGTTTGCGCGCATGTGCCTTTTTCTAGCTGTAATGGTTTTGGTTCTATAGTTGTGCCAAGAAAATTCTGGCACGCGCATAAATAATAGTTTTTTTATTGGTAAGGAAAAATTTTGCATTTGTCTGGTATTTTTTACTCCCGGGCATTTCAACACTTATTTCCATACCAAAAAATTTATACTTTCCTAACAATAAAAAAACTCTCACCCCAAAAACTACTGGGACGAAAGTATTCCGCGTTGCCACCCAAATTGCCGGTACAAACATACCGGCCACTCAAATAAAGTACGATACAGGGTACCAGCCTTTCGACTTTTCATCGATAGCTCAAAAAGTGGACCGATTCATCCTTTCACCGATTCTCACCAGCCATCGGCTCTCTGAGGAAAGATTTAAATCTTGGCTTTTATCATCGCATATTTATTCAAATAGACTTGGCATACTAGCGGCCGATTTCGCATGGAACGTAGTGAGATAATCTACCTTACGAAGTCATGCGCCTCGCCGGAGGCTAATCATCAGTTAAATATAACTGCCCCACCCATGTAAGTAACTTCTTTGTCTTGCCAGCTATAAAGGTGAGAGTCATTTCTCACTGATGATACCATTATGCATAATTATATATATTTTTATTCTTATTTTCAAGAAATTTTTTAACAAATCATCTCTTATTCAAGCCCAGTATCCTGCTCAATGTCTTGTCCCGGGTAACAATGGCTCCTTTGGGGCACAGTTCCTGACAGCAGAAGCAGCGTATACATTTGCTGTAATTCCATCTGGGAATTGTTTTACCGTCATATTTTACAAAAGAAATTACTTTTGATTTTTCCGGACAAGCCTCATCACATTTTTTGCAGCCGATACACTTTTCCTCAACTAAAACAGGGTCGGGTGCCGTCAGGGAAGATACGAGATTTGTCAAACCAGGAGTGAGGAAGTTAATCACTTTTGCATTTCTGGAGAGCTTAAAATCCCTTGATTTCATATTTTCAATACTTTCACCCAGGACTTCTATTCCCTCCGGAAGCACTGTTCCCCACTTTGAATCCTGTGCCGCCTTTAAAACAGGGACAGCTAAAACATCATCGTACCCTATAAGCCTAACTGCCGTGGAGTCAACTGCAGTAATGGATTTTCCCATGATTAATGTATCCATTTGCTTTGGACTCCCGTTTCTGGGTCCGTTTCCCTCCATGGCAACTATCCCGTCAAGAATGGCAAAGCTGGTTTTAACCAAAGAGTTCAAATCCAAAAGCATTTTGGCAAAGCCCTCAGAATCCGGCAGCTTTGTATGCCATCCGGCTTTTTGACCTCCGGGTATACAGCCGAACTGGTTTTTAACCGCCCCGGTATAATACATCATGGCGTGGGTTTTAAGCTTTGGAAGAGTTATGACCACATCAGCCTCGTAGGGAGCTCTGGCAATATCCCAATATTTGTACATAAGCGGATTATCAAGTTTACAGTGTACAGCCTTATTAAAATCTGCAAACTTAATACCATATTTATCTGCTATTTCCATAAAGCCCGAATTTTCAGCAGCTTTCCTGGTATCCTCCTGCCCGGGTGAATCTCCAAAAGAAATATTGTCACTGTACTCTTTAACAATTCTGACAACTGCTTCAAAAACAGCGTAATGCGTGATAATTGGAGAGCCTTTCTCAACCACACTGAGAAAATTCGGTTTTAACAGAACCTTGCTGTCTGCAGGGATAAGTTCCCTCAAAAAAGTCTCTCCTCCCAAAAGCTCGAAACCTTCTCTCAGTTTTCTTTCTATCTGATCGACCTCATATCCGGTACATTTTAACAAAGCTACTTTTTCCATAAGCCTCACACTCTTGAAAATTATTATAGTTAATATTCTACCTTTATGAAAATGTTAAGGCAACTGTTAAATTTACTATCTGACTAACGGATAAATCCATAAAGCCTCCCGTCATAATACCTGCCTTCAATAAAATAATAATCCTTCAAACGTCCTTCCAGTAAAAAACCGTTCTTTTCGAGAACACGGTAAGAACCGGTATTTGCTTCAGCTACGCGCGCATGGAGTTTATGCAGATCAAGGACTTCAAACGCATATGTTTTTAGCAGCTTTACTACTTCGGTACCAAAACCCCTTCCCCAACAGGACTTGCTTAAAACATAACCTATTTCTGCATGCCTTGCCTCACTGTCAAAATTAAATATCATTCCAGTTCCAATTATTTGCCGGCTGTATTTGTCTACAACAGAGGCATAATAATGGGTGCCCTGGGCTTCCCTCTTAATCATCTGTTCCACATGACGGATGGTTTCATCCGGGTTTTCCATCAGCCTCCACCCTATAAAACGTGAGACTTCCTCATCGGAGGCGTATTTGTGTATTTCGGCAGCGTCATTCTGCTTCAGGGCTGTAAAGCAGATTTTATCCCCCTCCATTTGGTGTAACAGCTCAGATCTCATTAAGTTTTCTCCTATATCCCTGTCTATTCTGATAACCCTGTGAATGTCATTTGCTCCGCACCAACCGATACATTTGTCACCTTCAAAGGCCAGGTAACCCTTTATTGTACCGTTCTTAATATTTCAACTCTTAATCAGCAGGCCCTAATCCACAGCCTCACATTCCCTCATTGCGAAAATGGTCTGTTCTATCAGGCTATCAAGTTCCCAGCCCAGCATTGAGGCTCCTCTCTCAATCACTTCCCGGGAACAGCCTGCAGCAAAGTTGGCAGTTTTATATTTTTTCTTCACCGATTTTACCTCAAGATCGGAAACACTCTTTGATGGCCTCATCAGTGCAACTGCTCCGATCAGACCTGTCAGTTCATCAACGGCATACAGCACCTTCTCCATCTCATGTTGGGGTTCTATATCCACAGTAAGCGCATAGCCATGGCTGGCAGTTGCATAGATTATTTTGGGGTCAATACCCTTTTCCTTCATGATTTCCTGCTGCTTTATACAGTGTTGTTCAGGATAGAGCTCAAAATCCAGATCGTGGAGCAGGCCGACTATTCCCCAGAAATCCTCTTCATTTTCATAACCTAGTTTCTTGGAAAAATACCGCATTGTACTTTCAACTATCAGGGCATGTTTCAGATGAAATTCCTCCTTGTTGTACTCCGTGAGCAACTCCCACGCCTCAGTTCTTGTTGGTTTACTCAAATTTGATCACCTCTTAAAATTAAAATTATATTAGTAGTTTGTAACATCTAAATTCACACACTAGTGGTATGTCACTTTCGCAGTCTGCCGACTGCCGCCTCCAATTGTTCAAAAGCCCTCACCAGTATCTGTCTGGGGCAGGCAATATTTATCCTCTGGAAGCCGCTTCCCTCCTCACCGAACATTAAACCGTTATCCAGCCAGAGCTTCGCCTCATTTGAAACAAGGTCTTCCAGAGCATTGTCCGACAGACCCAGCTTATTAAAATCCAGCCAGACAAGATAAGTGCCCTGAGGCTCTACAAGCTTTATACCAGGAAGCCTTTGTGCTAAAAAACTCCTCACAAAAGAAAGATTGCCGGCTAGATAGGTTTTAAGCTGTGAAAGCCACTCTGCTCCATACTCATAAGCCGCATGACATGCAACCAGTCCCATTGTGTTCAACTGGCTGTAACCGCTTTTTATTATCTCCTGCTCAAATCTGAATTTCATATTAACATTTTGAATAAATATGTTAGATACCTGAAGACCCGCCAAATTAAAAGTTTTACTTGGTGCGGTACAGGTTATTGTGATGTTTGCGAACTCAGGCTTTAAGTCGGCAAATATCAAGTGTTTATACCCGTCATAAATGAAGTCCGCATGAATTTCATCAGACACTACGGTTACACCATATTTTAAGCATATATCCCCCAGCCTTATTAATTCCTCCTCAGTCCAAACCCTGCCCACAGGGTTGTGGGGATTACATAAAATGAACACCTTCACATTTCCGGAGACTATTTTTTCCTCGAAATCTTCAAAATCTATTTTATAGACACCATCGTCATAAACAAGAGAATTATTTACAAGTACCCTTTTATTGGCTAATATGGCCTCTGAAAAGGGATAATAGACAGGCTGCTGAATTATAACACCATCTCCCTTTTCGGTAAAGGCTCTGATTGCCATAGCAATGGCATAAACAATTCCGGGAGTTTTGACCAGCCATTCCGGACGGATATGCCATCCAAAGTTATCCGAATACCATCTATATAATGTAGAAAAGTACTCCTCCCTTACTTCAGAATACCCAAAAATACCATGTCGGCTGACATCAACCAATGCATCGGTAACCTGCGGAAGTGTTTTGAAATCCATATCTGCTACCCAAAGAGGAATTGCATCTTCAGGCTTTCCCCTCTGTTTTGCAAAATCATATTTTATTGAATTTGTATTTCTTCTGTCGATTATTTCATCAAAATTATATGTCATGTGCATTCTCCTATTTTAATTATGGACCTGCAAAAATCTATCCAACCGCTGCTTAAAATTTTTTTATTATCCATTATATTACTCTGTTAAAAAAACAAAGTCAATATCATACTAAACATATATTAATAATATATAATTTGTATTAGTTGTTGACATTTCAAGTGAGTTGTTTTATAATCAAATCATAGTAATTATATATGAAATATAGGGAATGTATTAAATTGTATAAAAAGAAAATATAATAAAATAATTAATTATTAAGGAGAGTATTGATATGTCCAAAATTTATAAAAGCCTCACTGATTTAATAGGTAAAACACCTTTATTGGAACTTTCAAATTATGAAAACAAGCATGACATCAAGGCTAAGATAGTAGCCAAGTTGGAATATTTTAATCCCGCAGGAAGTGTTAAGGACAGAATAGCCAAGGCTATGATAGATGATGCTGAAGCAAAGGGAGTATTAAAACCCGGAGCGGTAATTATTGAACCCACCAGCGGTAACACAGGAATCGGCCTTGCTTCTGTTGCAGCTGCAAGAGGCTATAAAATAATTCTTACAATGCCTGAAACAATGAGTATTGAACGTAGGAATCTTTTAAAGGCTTATGGTGCCGAACTGGTACTTACCGAAGGTGCAAAAGGAATGAAAGGCGCTATTGCCAAGGCTGAGGAACTCGCAAATGAAACACCTAACAGCTTTATTCCGGGACAGTTCGTAAACCCTGCGAACCCTGCCGTTCATAAAGCTACAACAGGTCCTGAAATATGGGAAGATACCGACGGAAAAGTTGACATTTTCGTAGCAGGTATCGGAACCGGCGGAACTATCAGCGGTGCAGGAGAGTACTTAAAATCAAAGAACCCCGATGTAAAAGTAATAGCTGTAGAACCCGCAAGTTCTCCGGTACTTTCAAAAGGAACACCGGGACCGCATAAAATTCAGGGAATCGGTGCAGGTTTTGTTCCGGACACTCTCAATACTAAAATTTATGATGAAATTATAACTGTTGAAAATGATGATGCATTTGCTTCTGGCAGAGAAATATCAAAAGTTGAAGGCTTACTTGTAGGTATTTCGTCAGGTGCGGCTCTCTGGGCAGCCACCCAGTTGGCAAAACGTCCGGAAAATGCAGGCAAGACAATTGTTGTTTTACTTCCTGACACCGGTGAAAGATACCTCTCCACTCCATTATTCTCGGAATAAAACTATATTGTAAAATTAAACAGGCAGGAGCATGGTTTGATTAACTTGCTCCTGCCTGTTTTTTGTGACAGAAAATATGCCGCTTTGCTAAGATAAGTACTAAATAAAAAAATACTAAAAAGCTGGGCACCGCAAGATTTCTTATGCTAAAATATATACTAATAGTCAATAACATCTGAAATTCAGCCGCCGGCAATATATGAATTCGGATGTTACAGACTGCTAGCAGTTTTAAAAAGGAGTGCTGACTTTGAATATTTTAATAACAGCCGGAGGCACAAATGAAAAAATTGATAATGTAAGGACTATAACCAACAGCTCTACCGGAAAACTTGGCTCGGCAATAGCTGATGCTTTTGTTGAAGCTTTCTCCGGAAATGAATGCGTGCAGTCCGGCAAAATATACTATATCTGCGGTCAAAACGCAGTTACGCCTGAATCGGGCTATGTAAATATTATCAGGATCGGAAGTGTAAATGACCTTGTGGAAAAACTGACGGTGATACTGACAACCACAAAAATTGATGCTGTGATACATTCCATGGCTGTCAGCGACTATACCGTTGACACTCTGACTACCAAAAGCAGTATTGCCTCTGCCATAGCTGATTTTATAAGCCGCAATAAACCGGCGGCTTTCATGGATCGGGAAGCGTTTTCTGCACAACTTGTCGACGTGGCTTTCTCTCCGGCAGAAAAATTGAATTCTGAAAATAAAATAAGTTCCGATATAGACGACATGGTTATAGTAATGAAAAAAACTCCAAAGGTTATCGGCCTGATAAAAAAACTTCAGCCTGCCACTCTTTTGGTTGGCTTCAAATTGTTAAGCAGTGTCCCTCTGGAAACCTTAATCGATACAGGGTATAATCTTTTATTAAAGAATAACTGCGATTTGGTGCTGGCAAATGATTTGTCCGGGATAAACGAATATCGGCACAGGGGCTTCCTGATTTCCCCGGATAAAACCTACGAAACCTTTGAAACCAAGTCCCAGATTGCCAAAGGCATAGTAAGGCACGTATGTGCAATACTAAATAATCAGGCCCCATGAAATGGCATGGAACTACCAGTGCAATCAGTAATATTATGATAGATAAAAAATGATGTAAAGGAAGCAGTTTTTATGAAAAATATTATTTTAGGAGTTACGGGCAGCATTGCCGCCTATAAGGCAGCCGATATTGCAAACAACCTTACAAAGAAGGGCTACAATGTGGAGGTTATTATGACCGTGAGTGCCAGAGAATTTATAACTCCCCTCACCTTTCAGTCTCTGACTAAAAACAAGGTATATTATGATATGTTTGAAGAAATCACCCCAAAGGATATCAAACACATATCCCTTGCCAAAAAAGCCGATTTATGTCTGATAGCACCCGCATCGGCAAACATTATCGGAAAGCTTGCAAATGGCATAGCCGACGATATGCTCTCAACAGTAGTTATGGCGATGAATAATGTCCCGGTGTATATTTGTCCTGCGATGAATACCAATATGTACATCAACCCGATAGTTCAGCGGAATATTAAAACACTCACGGAATTCGGGTATCATTTCATAGAACCCAGAGAATCGGTATTGGCCTGCGGAGATTTGGGCAGAGGAGCTTTAGCTGATGTTGAGAAAATTGTCAATACCGTGGAAGCCCACCAATGGAGGGTTTAATGGAAAAAATTGATATAACCCGGTTACAGGGCATACATATAGGACATGCCCAAAATACTGAGGCAGGAACCGGATGTACTGTTATATTATGCCCTGAGGGAGCTGTCTGCGGCGTCGATGTCCGCGGCGGTTCGCCCGGCACAAGAGATACCGATGCACTGAACCCGGTCAACAATAGAAAATGTGTTCACGGCATATTATTGGCGGGCGGAAGTTCTTTTGGGCTTGACGCCGCCGGAGGAGTCATGTAGTTTCTTGAGGAGCGCGGCATTGGAAGGAATGCTGGTAAAGCCATGATTCCCAACGTGTGTGCTGCAATACTGTTCGATTTGAAGTGCGGAGACCACAGGGTGCGCCCCGATAAGGAAATGGGCTACACCGCCTGTGCCGACGCTTTTCTTCAGCATGGTTTCAAAGGCGGCAGTGTGGGTGCCGGAACAGGTGCTGTCATAGGAAAGGTCAGAGGCGGCGATTATGCAATGAAGGGCGGCGTGGGAAGTGCCGCTTTCAGATATGGAGAGCTTATGGTTGGAGCAGTTATAGCAGTAAACTGTGTAGGCGATGTATACGATTCCAGGGCAGGTAAAATAATAGCCGGTGTACTTTCAGAGGATAAAAATGTACTGGCCTCCTCGGAAGAACTAATGCTTCAGGCATATGACAACCACAGGGATTTCTTCAGTGAAAATACCGTTATCGGCTGTGTCATAACAAATGCAGTGCTGTCCAAAGCACAGGCCACAAAGCTTGCGGCACTTGGTCAGAACGGAATTGCACGTACTGTAAGACCTGCTCATTCCATATTTGACGGAGATACTATATTTACCCTGTGCACGGGACAGGTAGATGCAACTTTTGATTCGGTGGGTATTCTGGCAACAAGAGCAGTCGAGGCGGCAATAATTGATGCAGTGGAAAGTGCCGAATCCTTGCACGGTTTCATTTCGTACAAGGATCTCATGCGTAGAAAAATTTAGACGGCGCTGACAAGATATACTTTTTGCAGGGTAAACTCTGTCCGGTTTTTTCGTTATAATATTAACAATCTTGTTACAAAGTGTGGTTGAGTCACTCTTTCCGTGGTATAATGTAATTATTAAATACCAGCATCCGAAATAACTTGCTGATGTTAGCCTCCGGCTGAGGCGCAACATTTCGTAAAGTTGACTGTTTGAATATTCCCTGAGAGGTTACGAAAATTATATGAAACATTTAATTGATAAATTGTATGAAACACATCAATTGTCACGGGATGAATATGTACATATCCTCAATGACATTGATGCCGGAACAAGTGAATATCTCTTTGAAAAGGCCAGAGAGATTTCCCGCAATAATTTTGGAAACGCTATTTATACCAGGGGCTTGATTGAATTCACAAATTACTGTAAAAACAATTGCTATTATTGCGGAATAGGTGCAGGCAATACCAATGCCGACCGGTACAGACTCACCAGGGAGGATATACTGTCCTGCTGCGGTACCGGGCATGAGCTTGGGTTCCGTACCTTTGTGCTCCAGGGAGGCGAGGATAACCACTATACCGATGAGGATATGGTTGATATAATCACTGCAATAAAGCAGAACTATCCTGACTGTGCCATAACCCTGTCAATCGGAGAAAAGAGTTATGACTCCTACAAGAAGTATTATGAGGCTGGAGCCGACCGCTACCTTCTCCGCCACGAAACAGCTAACGAGGAGCATTATAGCAAGCTTCATCCTCAGAATTTATCCTTGGCCAACAGGAAACAGTGTCTGTACAATCTGAAAGAAATAGGCTTTCAGGTTGGAACAGGTTTTATGGTTGGTTCTCCTCATCAGACCACCGAAAACCTTGCCGAGGATCTGCTTTTTCTTAAGGAATTCAACCCA
>JAEWJR010000161.1:0-22269 GCA_023386445.1 Bacillota bacterium
CATTCGTCGACAATTTATCGCAATTGTTTTTAACTGTGCATTTTATTTCATGAAGTTGTACTCGCGTACCAGTTATTTCCGATTAATTCTATATGTAAAGCAATACACAATTTCAATTAGCACAACAGGTTAATTTAATATGTTTTCCACTCAAATTAAATCCTGTCAATTTCCCGGCAAGATGTACTAGGTGTAAGTCTACAAATTTCAAGCAAGCTCTTCTAACCGGGGCTTCCAATTGATGAGTATCGGCCTCGCACACTATTGATATTTCGTTTTTCTCAAAGCTGTATCCTTGTGTGACAGCAGCTATTTATTATTGGAACCATACATGAATTTTAACTGGACAACGAGTTAATTTGAACAAGGAGATGCCTCAAAATGAACAATTGAAAATCATGGACTACTGATAATAGTGCGCGAGCACTATTACATTTTTCATATGCATTACAATTGTGTTAGTTTGCGACACTTCCGTCACTTCAATTTAAAAAATCTTAAGCAAGCCTGCAACAATTACAACTACGGCAAAAATCATTCTATAGTAGGCGAACCCTTTCATGGGCTTCCTTTTGAGGTAGGATATAAACTTGCTTATAACTGCCACCGCTACTACAAACGAAACGACGAAGCCTACTATCAATGCTGTGATTTCGGTGCCTGAGAGTAAATTAAAACCGCCCAGTTTAAATATTTTCAAAAAGCTCATTCCAAACATAACGGGTATAGCCAGGAAAAAGGAAAACTCTGCCGCAACGACGGTTGAAAGCCCTGAAACCCATCCTCCGATTATGGTTGATGCTGAACGGGACATACCTGGAATAATTGCCAGACATTGAAAGAGTCCTACAATTAAAGCCTGCTTTGGTGTAACACTGAGTTTTTGTTTTGTCAGATTGTTGTTGCGGAATTTGTTTTCCGCGTATAGCATCCAGATGGCGCCAAGGAAAAGAACAATGGCTACGATTATTGAGGCTGACAGGTATTCGTCTGCAAGATCATTGAACAATATGCCTAAAATAGCTCCCGGAATACATGCTATTACAATCATTAACCAGAACTTGAAACCTGATTTTTCATATCCGACTTTACCCGGGAAGAAATTTATAATGGTATCTTTGATTTTTTTCCAGTAGAGCAGTACGACAGCCAGTATTGCTCCCAGCTGTATAACATATGTATACATATCAACATAGTGCGGAGTTGTACTCTCGAAATGCATAATGTTTTCAAAAATTCTGAGATGTCCTGTTGATGAAACGGGCAGGAACTCGGTAATTCCTTCAACTATACCAAGTACAATTGACTTTAGAACAAATAGTAAAAAATCCATTTTCTCCTCCATACTTCCGCTGTACAATTCTATTTTATTATGAATTGCAAAAAAGTACTTTCTATACTTTATGGGAATAAATATATTTTATGACCCAAAACCATAATCATTCGGGTAAGCCTCGGCAGGAGGCTTTGTCATCAGTGGAAGATGCTCTCAGCGATGATATAATTATAGGGTACAGAACTGCCGGCGTTAAGTCAAGTTACAAAAAGGTAATTTTAAAAATAACGTTATTGTATGTACCGGATTCACTTATACCATCAAACGGGTTTGCATGTTATGGTTTTATAAAGTTTACGACAGGCAAATTTGGTTTGTCTGATATAATTTTGGGTACAAATTATTATAGACACAACACCTTACTGAATGTACAATATCTTTTAGCAAGCGTCATTTTAGCACGGACATGGAGGTAGGTAAGTGTGAGACTCAGAAGAAAACCCTGGGCAAGGCCTGAATTGGCAGCAAGTCCTTTTTACATCGACAATCCGCCCGAAATGAAGGGGAAGTGGCGGGAACTGTTTGATAACTGTAATCCCATGCATTTGGAACTCGGTTGCGGAAAAGGCGGATTTATTTCCAAAATTGCCGCTGCCAATCAACAGATAAACTTTATTGCGGTAGATATAAAAAGTGAAGTGCTTGCGCTTGCAAAGCGCAAGATCGAAGCTGAATATGCTGCCGCAGGACTGACTGAAATCAATAATGTCAGGCTGATGTCACAAAACATCGAACTGATAGATAACATGCTGGCTCCCACCGATGTTATAGAAAAAATATATATCAATTTCTGCAATCCCTGGCCTAAGTCCCCATATAAAAAGAAGAGGCTGACGCACGGGAAGCAATTGACAAAATATAAGACTTTTTTAAAGTCTGGCTCTGAGATATGGTTTAAAACGGATAATGATGAACTTTTCAGGGAATCGGTTAAATATTTTGAAGAAAATGGGTTTATAATAAAGTATGCCACAGAAGATTTGCATGCCAGCGGTTTTACCGACAATGTTCCCACGGAACATGAAATAATGTTTTCAAAAGAGGGCATAAAAATAAAATTTCTTATAGCCGTATGCAGGAAAGAATAAAACGCTGACATTAATAATGGATATAGTTACTTACAATATCAATACCCTCTATTAGCAATGTACAATACGTTTTTGAACGGTAAATTTGACCTGCGGCTGCGTTGAAGCCGCTTGCAAGGCACAAAGCCTTTCTGCGCGTCTTTGCCTTGCCGCAAGCCAAATTCTCTCGCTCAAAAATCACCGACCTCACGCCGAGAAATTTTGGCAATTTTCGAGGAGGATGGACCTTGCTGACGCAAGGCAAGGACGACAACAAAGAAAAGTGGCAAAATAGCCGGCGTGAGGCGTGTTGTACATTGTCAATAGAGGGTATATAAACTACAAAATTGTTAAGGGATTGAGAATATGGAATTTTACAAACAAATATCGAAATATTATGACTATATCTTTCCTACGGGTGAGGACCAGGTAAAGTTTTTAAAGGAAGTAGCGGGCGATCCGCCGAAGAGCTTACTGGATATAGCATGCGGAACCGGAGGGTATTCACTTGAACTGGCGGCACAAGGCTACAATGTGACAGCTGTGGATCAGGATGCCGGAATGCTTGAACAGCTAGGCGGCAAAATGGACCGAACGGGAGGTTCACTGAATTTTCTGCAGGCTGATATGGTCAAGGTTGATGAAAAGCTTTCAACAAAATATAACATGGCTTTTTGTATTGGCAATTCTTTGGTCCATCTTAAAGATTTACAGCAAATAAAAGAGTTTTTGGCAAATGTGAAAAAGGCCCTGGAAAATGACGGGAGTCTTGTGCTGCAGATTATAAATTTTGATAGAATATTGTTAAGAGAAATAAAAAGTCTGCCAACAGTAGAAAATAAAAATGCCGGACTTACCTTTGAAAGAAATTATGATTATAACAAGCAGGATAACAGAATAGCCTTTAAAACGAGACTTACCGTGGAGGGTAAAAGTCTGGATAACGAGGTTACTCTATACCCGCTGCGGCAGGACGAACTGACAGAGGCTGTCAGCGAGGCCGGCTTCAAAAAGCAAAAGCTTTTTGCTGATTTTAACGGCAATGAATTTGATAAATATAATTCATTTATGCTGGTATTATGGGCCAGACAAAAATAAACCGGATTTCTATTATCCGAGTGTATGGAAAGAGAAGGATAAATTTGCATGAGCAGAATTGGTCAGGAGATAAATAAATTAAGACTGCAAAAGGGTTTGTCGGCAAAGCAGCTCGGAAAGGCCCTGGGAGTTTCGGAAAGTTTTGTCCTTGATATAGAGTCGGGAAAAAAGATAATAAGCGATGATATGATAGGAAGGGTATCAAAAGCCCTGGATTTTGAGCTTGGCCCCATAGGCTTGTTTGCCTCGGATGACAGCAATACCGGTAAGTATGCGGGAAATGTGAAAAACGCCGTGACACATACGGCTGCAGGAAAAGTTCCGAATGCCGCCGCACAGTCGGGGGTTCCTCAAAACCAGCCTGTACAGGAGGTTTGGGATGACGCTTTCGGAAACATTATGAAAACTGTTCCAGTATATGACTATAGAATGGACCGGTTAATCGAAAAAAAGCTTTTACCGATTGAAAAGAACAAGGTGGAGGGTTTTCAAAAGGAAAAAGTGTTTTATTTGAATATTGAAGATACCGATATGTCGGGCTTTAGGATTTTTAAGGGAGACAGAGCCCTTTCGGTATTGACAGGCGATATTGAAACGGATGGAATTTACTTTATCGAATATAACGGAGCAAGAGCAGTCAGGCAGGTGAAAAGGCTACAAGCCGATAAACTCCTGCTGGTAAGTAATAAGGGAACTCTGGTTACCGAAACGATCAGCACAAAAAGTATAAAAGTTATTGCCAGACTGGTCAAGCTTGAAATATCACTTTAATTAACTGGTTGTATATGAAGGAGTACATATGCAGAAGCTTGTTAAATCCCGTTCAGGAACAATTGGATTACCACCCGGGACTCTTGTCCACATCGGAGAAAAAAAACGTGATACCACATTAATGACTCTGATAGATTATGATGAGGAAACTTTTGAGCAAAGGCAGATAGACTCAAAAGTACTTGAAAAGCTTCAAAACAGGGAAGCAGGCATAAGATGGCTGAATGTTGAAGGTTTGAGTGATTTAAATGCACTTGAGACCGTAGGCAGGATATTCAATCTGCATCCGCTCATTTTGGAGGATATCTTAAACACCGATCAGAGGCCCAGGATAGACATTAATGATGACTATATCTATATTTCAGCCAAAATGTTATTTTACCATATGGATGAGGGAGAATTTGAAATAGATCAGGTGAGCTTCATATTTGGGAAAAATTACGTAATATCTATTTCAGAAAAGGACACAGATGTATTTGAACCGGTTATTAAAAGGTTGAAGCAGGGGATGAGCCGTTTCAGAAAACTGGGGGCCGATTACCTTGTTTACAGTCTGCTGGATGTAATTGTGGATAATTATTTTGCTGTGCTGGAAGCGTTTGGTGAACAGGTAGAAACAGTTGAGGACGAAATGGTTGTCAGGACGAACAGGCAAACTCTGGGAACCATTCACAAGCTGAAAAGGCAGATATTGTTCCTGCACAAGTCCGTATGGCCTTTGAGAGAAGTACTTTCTTTCCTGGAGCGCGGTGAAAGCATGCTGGTGCAGGAGACGACCGAAATATATATACGTGATCTGTACGATCATATTGTGCAGGTCATGGATACTACCGAAACTCTCAGAGATATTTTATCAAGCATGCTTGATGTATACCTTTCCAGCAGCAGTAACAGAATGAATGAAATAATGAAGGTTCTTACCATAATCTCTACGGTATTTATGCCGCTTTCCTTTATAGTGGGTGTATACGGAATGAATCTTAAAAATATGCCTGAGTTGAACTGGCCCTGGATGTATCCTGTTTTATGGATGGTTATGGTGGGCGTATCCGTATTTATGCTGATGTATTTTAAAAGGAAAAAGTGGTGGTAACTTTAAGGCTGGCCTGGTACCAGCTTTTTGCTTTTCAGACCGGTTTTGATTCTTGAAACAATTAAAGTGACAATAGGGATAATTATCTGCAAGTTTTTCTTATAGATTTGAATATCGCAAGCATGGCTGACTGTCAGATATCTCAAAAAACAACTGGAAAGTAAAATACTTACCCGGTGTATCGAACACGGCAGGAGTGGTGAGAATATAGAAATAACGCGGAGGAAAACAATGCATTTGTACATTGATAAAAAAAGTTGTTTTAAATTTCATTTTCTTGGTGTATAATATAAATGCGAATCATTCCCATTTACGTCATTTATATCAGGAGGTTAATTTTGATTGCAAAGAAAAGAATGAGGACAGGATTTACAAAGAGGCTGACAGCGTTGATTTTAGCTGTTATGAGCATGTTGAGCATAATTGCTCTTACCGGCTGTACGGCAGTGGAAAACAAAAAAAACGGTGACAATACCTACACAATAGTTACATCATTTTATCCGATTTACGTTTTCACAAAAAATGTAATAGGTGATATACCGGGTGTTGAGCTTATTAATATGACCGAGCCGCAGACCGGCTGCCTTCACGATTACCAATTGATACCCGCAGACCTGAAGACACTGGAAAGGGCTGATGCCTTTGTAATAAACGGTGCAGGAATGGAAGCCTTTATGGACAAGGTTATAAAGCAGCAGCCGGATTTGGACATAATTGAGGCTTCAAAGGGTATTGAACTGTTAAAGGATGACAATGGCGAGGAAAATCCACACGTGTGGGTCAGTATATCAGGTGCCGTCACCGAGGTGAAAAATATCGCTGAAGGGCTGGCAGCTTCGGATACAAAAAATGCTGCCGCTTACAGGGAAAATGCAGACAGGTATGCAAAGCTGCTTGAACAGCAAAGGGAAAAGATGCACCAGCAGTTGGACGGCTTTAAAAACAAGGATATAGTGACCTTCCATGAAGCATTTCCATACTTTGCAAAAGAGTTTGGCTTGGATATTGTTTCAGTTGTGGAGAGAGAGCCCGGAACCGAGCCAAGTGCAGGAGAACTTGCAGGGCTGATCGATAAGATCAGGGATACAAAGGTAAAGGTTCTTTTTGCAGAACCACAGTATTCGCAAAAATCAGCCGATTCAATTGCAAAAGAAACAGGGGCGAAGGTATATATGCTTGATCCGGTTGCTACAGGAGAGAAAGATGCTCCGGCAGACAGCTATATAAAAGCAATGGACGAAAATCTCAAGGTACTGGTGGAGGCTTTCAGCCAGAATCAATAACGTGTAATGAATATTGATATAGTGCTCCCGCATTAGTAGTCTGTAACATCTAAATTCATACATTGACAACGCAGTCCTGAGAAAATTTCCCCCACCGGATAATATACGTTTTAGATGTTATAGACTACTCGCGCACTACAATAAATATTTAATTCAGGTATTGATTCTGTATCATTTTGAGACAAACCGTTTATTATTTACATAAAGAGTAACTTAGGCAGACATTTTTCATTTAATCGTAATATGGATTTCCTTGCCAAGACTCCGGGCTATTTTGGTTACAAAATCCAGTGAAGGGTTATAGGCACCGCTTTCAAAGCGGGATATATTGGATTTTTGTGTCCCGACACGTAAGGCAAGCTCTTCCTGTGTAATGTTCAACTGATTTCGAGCATCAATTATTTGTGCGATCAATTCATACCGTGGTTTTAATTTTTCATATTCTGTATTAAATTCATCGTCTTTAATTAACCTTGCTTTAATATCTTCAAATTTCACTCCTGCTCTACTCATATTGACACCTTCTTTCATAATCTAATTTATAGCTTAATGTTTTTTCAAGATCCCGTTTGGGTGTTTTATTAGTTTTCTTTACAAAGCCATGCAAAAGTATAAAGGTATTTTTTCATATAGGAAGTAAAATATTCTCGTAATATCGGATGAAAACTTAACCCGCAGCTCAAATAAACCCTTATAGCGTTCACCCTTAACCGCAGTCGAAAAGGGTGAACGGATATTGAAGCCGAGTTTTTTAAGCAGCAGTATGTCGCTGTATGCTTTAGCACGCAGCTTTGGATTGAGCGAGAACAAAAAATCTTCAACAGGAATTTCACCATCTTCCTTTTGGTAGAATTCTATTTCCCAATCCAATCTGTCACTCCCTTATATGTATGTTATGATAACATCAGTCAAGGAATGTTAATGATTTTCGCGCTATAAAAACAGGAATGCCGCAAAAGGAATTTACTTTCCCTTTGCGGCACAGATCAACAGACTTTCCTATTCCGCCATTTTCTTAAGCTTTGCATATTTCTCCCGGGCATGTTCTTCAGCCTTGCCGAACAATTCTTCGGCCTCTTCGGGGAACTGCTTTGCAAGAGAAGAGTACCTGACCTGGTTCATCAGGAAATCTTTGAAGCTTGACTTTGGTTCTTTCGAATCAAGGCTGAAGGGGTTCTTGCCCTCCGGCTTGAGATCGGGATTGTATCTGAAAAGGTGCCAGTAGCCTGAAGCAACCGCATCTGCCGAGTTTGCTATACTTCTTCCCATACCGTCCTTAATGCCGTGGCTGATACAAGGAGCATAGGCGATAATAATTGACGGGCCCTTATAAGCTTCTGCTTCAGCTATTGCCTTAAGCAGTTGATTCCTGTCGGCTCCTATTCCAACCTGTGCAACATAAACATTGCCATAAGTTATCATCTGAGCTGCCAAATCTTTTTTTGCGGCTTTCTTTCCTGAGGAAGCAAACTTGGCAATTGCTGAAGTCGGAGTCGCCTTTGAGGCCTGACCGCCGGTATTTGAGTAAATTTCGGTATCAAAGACCAGAACGTTGACATCGTCACCCGAGGCAAGCACGTGGTCCAGTCCGCCATAGCCGATATCATATGCCCAGCCGTCACCGCCCACAATCCATACCGAACGCTTAACCAGGTAGTCCTGTTTTTCCAAAAGTTCGGCTATCAGCTGTGTCTGAACCTGATCTTTTGGTGTATAGGCCTTAATTGCCTCAAGAAGCTCTTCGCTGACTCCCTTTGAAGCCGCGCCGTCCTCAACGCTCTCTGTCCATGCAGTTAACGTTGCCTTCAGACTGTCATCCACATCGGTACCGGCAAGCTGAAGTGCTATGTCCCGGATACGCTCTCTTATCTGCTTGATGCCAAGGTACATACCGTAACCGAATTCGGCATTATCCTCAAAAAGTGAGTTGGCCCAGGCAGGACCCTTGCCTTCATTATTTACGGTATATGAGCTTGTCGGATAGGAGGCACCCCATATGGATGAGCAGCCCGTAGCATTGGCAATCATCATACGGTCACCGAAAAGCTGTGTTACAAGTTTAATGTATGGTGTTTCACCACAGCCTGCACAAGCCCCTGAAAATTCCATCAAAGGCTTTCTGAACTGACTGTCCTTAATTGTCTTGTTGCCAAAGTTTCCGCCCTTATATGATATTTTGTTGGTAGCAAAATCATAGTTGGGTATTTCATGTTCCGTTTGTGTGCTGAGCTTTTTCATAACCAGTGCCTTCGGTTTGGCAGGACATACATCGGCACAGTTTCCGCAGCCGGTGCAATCCATAGGA
This sequence comes from Bacillota bacterium, assembly GCA_023386445.1. Classification (GTDB taxonomy): domain Bacteria; phylum Bacillota; class Clostridia; order Acetivibrionales; family DSM-1351; genus Ruminiclostridium. Next base: position 8,954 of record JAEWJR010000161.1, read on the forward strand.
CTTATTTGTATCTTGAACTGGTAGTCTTCCATTCCTTTTCCTACAGCCTGTTTGGTTATAAAGCTCTCAGGCGCATCTGCCAGCTCAGCCTTTGTTGCAAGAACAGGTCTGATAACTGCGTGCGGACATACAAGTGAACAAATATTGCATTGAATACAGGTATCGTGGTTCCATTCCGGAACATTGACAGCTATGCCGCGCTTTTCATAAGCCGAGGTACCATTGGGAAGAGTACCGTCTTCCAGCTCTACAAAGGCACTTACAGGAAGGTCTTCACCCCTCATGGCATTTATGGGACGAAGCATGTTTTTGATGAAATCAGGCTCGTCGAGAGTTGGCTGCGCCGTATCCTGAGCATCTTTCCAGGATTCGGGTACATTGATTTTGACTACGGAATCTATACCCTTGTCAATTGCCTCCTGATTGATTTTTACAACATTTTCGCCTTTCTTCCCATAGGTTTTGACAACCCCTTCCTTAAGATAGCGGACAGCATCATCCAACGGAATAATGTTGGCCAGTTTGAAGAAGGCAGCCTGCATAATCATATTGATCCTGTTTCCTAGACCTATATTCTCGGCAATCGAATATGCGTTGACAGTATAGAACTGCACATTGTTCCTGGCGATCTGACGTTTTATTTCGGCAGGAAGATGCTCTTCAAGTTCCTTTTCATCCCACAGACAATTCAGTACGAAGGTACCTCCGCTTTTAATGCCTTTCAGCAGGTCATACTGGTTTACGTATGATTGATTGTGACAGGCAATGTAATCTGCTTCGTGAACGAGATAGGCAGATTTTATGGGCTGGTCGCCAAATCTCAGATGGGACATGGTAACTCCGCCGGATTTCTTTGAATCATACGCAAAATAAGCCTGAACATATTTGTCGGTATGATCTCCGATAATTTTTATTGCCTGTTTGTTCGCACCCACCGTACCGTCAGAACCCAGTCCCCAGAAAAGGCTTTTGAAGGTTGATTTGGGAGTGGCATTGATGTGGTCGTTGATGTTGAGAGATGTGTTTGTTACATCATCTACTATACCGATAGTAAATCTGTCCCGGGGACTTGGCTGGTTCAGATTGTCATAAACAGCCTTTATATGAGCCGGAGTAGTATCCTTTGAAGCCAGACCGAAACGTCCTCCTACAATTAACGGAGCATTTTCCATTCCGTAATAGGCAGCTTTTACATCAAGGTAAAGCGGCTCACCTATTGCGCCAGGTTCCTTGGTTCTGTCCAGCACAGCTATTTTTTTAACTGTCTTGGGAATTACCTTTAATAAATGCTTGATTGAGAACGGTCTGTACAAATGAACCTTTACAAGGCCGTATTTTTCCCCGCTGCCGTTCAGATAATCAATGGTTTCTTCTATTACATCAGTGATGGAACCCATTGCTATTATAATGTTTTCAGCATCGGAAGCGCCGTAATAATCAAAAAGGCCATGTTTTCTTCCTGTAAGCTCTCCGACTTTGTCCATATATTCTTCTACAACGTTAACTATATTGTCGTAGTACGGATTTGAAGCTTCTCTGTTCTGGAAATATACATCCGGATTTTGAGCAGTACCTCTGGTAACAGGATGGTTGGGCGACAAAGCCCTGTTCCTGAACTCCTTCACGGCCTGGTAATCTATCAGGCTTGCCAGATCATCATATTCCAGAGCCTCTACTTTTTGTATTTCGTGGGAAGTTCTGAAACCGTCAAAGAAATGCATGAAAGGAAGACGTCCCTTGATTGCCGCCAGATGTGCGACCGGAGCTATATCCATAATTTCCTGGACCGAACCCGAAGCAAGCATAACCACACCTGTCTGTCTGGCGGCCATTACATCCTGATGATCTCCGAATATTGACAGGGCCTGGGTTGCTATAGCTCTGGCACTGACGTGAAAAACAGCAGGCAGCAATTCTCCTGCTACCTTATACATATTCGGAATCATCAATAACAGTCCCTGGGAAGCTGTAAAGGTGGTTGTCAAAGCTCCTGCCTGCAGCGAGCCGTGCAGTGTTCCGGCTGCCCCAGCTTCCGATTGCATTTCAACAACACGGACCTTTTGTCCGAATATATTCTTTCTGCCTTTGGCAGACCATTCATCTACTGATTCTGCCATATTGGACGATGGTGTAATAGGATAAATGGCAGCCACGTCGGTATATGCATAGGAAACATAAGCAGCAGCTGTATTACCATCCACCGTCATTTTAATTTTTGACATTAAAAAATCACCCCGCTATTTTATTTTTTCCTTAAAGTCTACTACCGTTATCTACCCATTTTTTGGCTTCTGAAACGCCCTCTTCATCAGGAATAATGACATCAGTGTGTTTCTGCTTTGTTTTCTCCATGGTCCATGCGGCAGTGCCCTCATTATCCGTAGGCCTGTATGCTGTCAAGCGCCTGTTGTCATGTCCGTCAAGCTGTGCATCTTTTTTGCCCATAACTTACCTCCATATATCGTTATTTTTTGGTCATTTCTTAGTTTTTCTTATTTGAGGTTATTTATTCTACATACTTATATTGATACAAATAATTGCCATGAACTATCATATAAATTTGATATAAAATAGAAAATCAAGAAAAAGAAATAAAGATCATTAAATCATTACTCAGGGTTTTATATGATATAAAAAATGGCCATGTTATACTATAATGTCATTATTACCAAAGTCAATTATTGTCGTTCATAAAGGAGCATTTATGTTAATAAGGCGTAAAAGTATTGCTTTCAAATACCTGTCGGCTTTTATTCTGATCCTTGTGCTGCCAACAATTCTTATAGGCTTTTTTATAAAAGATGTGTATATGGACAATTTGATTGCCAATTCATCCCAATCACTTATGCAGGCCCTCAGACAAATTGCAATCGGTGTCAATAATGAGGTCACAAGGATATCTCTGATTGCATCTACCATCTCAAACGACGACGGGATTATGGACCTGTTGAAAGTCTGGAACAGCTCTGATGACAGCAGTGAAAAGTTTGATGCATCCGAACAAATTGATTCAAAACTTAATTACATATTAAATAATTCCGGGCAGGTAGAGACAATTATTTTCTTTTTTAACGGCTCGGGAATGTATACCTATAAAAATGAACCAATAATATCATCGGATAAAATAAAAAATATGGATTGGTACAAAGAGTCTCTGAGTAATAAAGGGAAGGTAAGAATTCATGGAACGTTAAAAAGCTTTACATATAATTCTCTGCATCAGTATGTAATTTCTGCTTCCTTCAGCCCTTCAGCACCCGGAGTAAAAGGGGTCAATGCAATATATTTTGCTTTTCGGATAGACAATCTTAACAGTTTCTACTCGGGAATAAAAATTGCAAACAAAGGTCAGATGCTGATTGTGGATAATAAAAACCAGATACTGGCTTCCAGTAACAGCAGCAATATAGGAAAGGATATCAAGGAAATAGGTTTTTTGAACAATGCTGTACCCGATGGCTCAAATATAATGCTGTTAAAGGAGGAACGGGCACTTGTTTCCTCCGAAACAATACAAAAAATCGGGTGGAAAGTTATCAATATTACTCCCTACAGGGAACTGACCGAAGAGGTTGAGAAGGCCTCCAGAGTTGTAATTATTATGATTATGGCATTGCTGGCCTTGTTCCTGGTTTTTTCACTGACATTTTTCAGAGAAATTATTCTGCCTGTAAACAATTTAATCAGGAAAATGAAAAATGTTGAAAAGGGCAATTTTGATGAAGCTATTGAAATCAAAAGGAACGATGAACTTTACCAGCTGGGTGAGTCCTTTAACACAATGGTAAGACAGGTCAAAAGGCTGATAATCGAAAGAGATTTAAAGGAACGCCAGAGAAACCAGGCAGAGATTGAGACACTTCAATCCCAGATAAACCCGCACTTTCTTTCAAATACTCTGAATTCCATCCGACTGATGGCAATGATCGCCAGGGTGGATAGTATAAAAAATATGACCGATGCATTGATAAAGCTTCTTCAGGCATCCTTTGCCAAGCAGGGCAAGTACATTTCAATAGCTGAAGAGCTTGAAAACCTGAACAGTTACCTTCACATTATGAAAGTAAGATTCGGTGATAGATTTGATATATGTTTTGAGATTGAAGAGGGGTTAAAGGAATATTGTGTTCTGAGGCTTATCCTTCAGCCCATCGTTGAAAATTCCATATTGCATGGAGTGAGTGAACTGGATAGGAAAGGCTTGATCAAAATAAAGGGGTATAAGGACGGACATAATGTGCTTTTTGAAGTAGAGGATAACGGTGTGGGTATGACTACCGACCGGATTGAACGTCTGTTATCGGAGGATGAATGCAATCCTAAAGGGTTTAGCAAAATAGGCATAAAAAACGTCGATCAGCGTATAAAGCTTAATCATGGGAAGGATTACGGACTTAAAATCGACAGCAGATATGGCGAGTATACCAGAATAACCATTCAGCTTCCTGCTGCCGTTAAAAAAGAAGGGGAACTGACTTATGTATAAAATATTGCTTGTAGAAGATGAACCCATTGTCAGGTTGGCTATCAAATCACTTGTCAACTGGAAAGAGAAGGGTTTTTTAATGGAGTTTGAAGCAGCAAACGGCAAACAGGCTTTAAATATACTGGAAGAGAATCCCGATATTGATATTATTGTTACCGACATAAATATGCCCGTTATGGATGGGCTGGAATTTATAGCGAAGGTGGCGAAAAGCGGATTATCCCCTGAAATTATCGTCCTCAGTGCTTACAATGATTATGATTGGGTCAGGAAAGCCTTCAGGCTGGGGGTTAACGATTATATTCTAAAGACCGAAATGGAGCCGGAAGGTATTTTGGAAACAGTTAAGGATGTAGCTGCTAAAATCGAAAAAAGAAAAAAGTCAGCCGGACCTATAAACTTAACCAGTGAATTCCAGGATATACGGTTTCAAAAAGATAAGAAACTGACCGAACTTCTGGAGACGGGAAGTATTGAAAGTCTTTACAGGGATAATTCATATGACTGTCTGAATTTAAAAAGAAAGGCCATAGCAATATGTTATTTATGGATAGATGACTACGAAACCGTGAAGGAAAGATATATCAAAAATTCACTCAAGGCATTTACACAGTCAGTATTTAACTCCATAGACCAAATCCTTAATGAAACCAATTCAGGAGAAGTGCTTTGCCAGTCTCCCGAGGAGTATATACTTTTTCTGTCCTTTGAGGAGGCCAGCAGGAAGCAGATCAGAAACAGGCTTGTAGATGTAATCGGCAGGATACAATACTCTCTGCGGAATTATGTCAATATCAGTGTATCTGTGGGCATCAGTGAAACAAGAGGCCATAAAGGACCCATAAACGACCTTTTCGAACAGGCTCGTCAAAATGTAAAGCTCAGATTTATAGTAGGAAAAGGCAAGATGATCTTCCCTGAAACAGTAAATACAATTTTATGGAGAAACAATGAAAATTCCGGAACCCATAAGTGTGAATCCAGAAAGGAAAGCATACTGGGAAAAGAGGCTGATTTTCTCAAAGCTCTCAGCTCTGCCGATGAGGAAGCCGCCGGTGCGGAACTGGAAAAGCTTTTGGCAGTTATCAGGCTTAACGGCAACAGCAGGATTGAAAAAATATATTCCTGCTACATGGAATTGATTTTTGTAACCATAAGCTATTTAAATAAGATAGGAAAAGAGACCGGGGAGATTTTCGGGACCGAGGTTGATTTCTATGAAAAAATATTGAGATTTGAAACCCAGGATGAAATAGATATATGGATCAGAAATATGATCTCCTGGATTGTGAATTTCCTGAAGGCAGGTAAAACATCAAAACAAAACAGAGCGGTTTTAAATGCCAGTCACTTTATACAGATGAATTATCCCAACCCGGCTTTATCTTTAAAGATGGTAAGTGATTTTGTTGAATTGAGTGAAAGTCATTTCAGCACTATTTTTGCAAAAGAAGTGGGAAAGACATTTACCGATTACCTGACAGGCATAAGAATAGAAAAGGCAAAGGAGCTTATTTCAACAACAAATCTGAAGTTATATGAGGTTTGTGATAGGGTCGGATATACAAATGCGGAGCATTTCAGCCGCATTTTCAAGAAAACTGTGGGTTGCAGCCCCAAGGATTATTTATAAAATAGAACATCAAATAATCAAAAGAATAATCATTAAATGCCGGTTGGACAGCGATTATAATTAAAGCATACAAGATAACCTTAAGGCATTTAAAAGGTCGTTTTATTATTTAATCATGCCTAAATAAAGGTTAAGTATAATTCAGGGAGGTTTTATAATGAAAACTAATGGTTTGAAAAGACATTTATCCATGGCTTTGGCAGTATGCTTCATCTCTGCTTCGGTACTTGCGGGATGCGGAAGCAGTGCGGAAAAAACAGCCGGGTCAACAGCTGCCGCCGGTTCCACACAGACAGTACCGGGTGAAACTGCAAAAGCGGTATCGGAAGAACCTGTTACAATCAAGTACATGGTATTCTCAACTGAGGCAAATGATGCTTATACCAAATTGGATCTAACCGGCTCGTTTAAAAAGGTAAAGCCCAACATCACAGTTGAAATTGAGAAGGTAAAAGATTCCGGTGAGTTTGAAAACGCCCTTAAAATCAGAAAAGCTGCAAATGAATTGCCTGATATCATGCCAATGAAGGCATACATGCTTGCCGACTTCAAAGATGCCCTGGCGCCTTTGAATGATATTGAGGCTGCAAAAAATAACCAGTATGCAGAAAAGTTCGCAATAGACGGAAATATTCTGGGTGTGCCCGAATGTATGTTCAACGAATTTGTCTGGTACAAGAAAAGTATTTTCAAGGAATATAATTTACAGGTTCCCAGGACATGGGATGAATTTATAAATGTCTGCAACACCATCAAAGCAGGCGGAAAATACATACCCATACTTATGGGCGGTAAGGATGCATGGCCTGATTATCCTTTCAATGAATATATGCCGGCCCTGGAAGCCAACGACGGTGCTCTTTGGAACACAATGGCAACACAGGATGAACCTTTTGCAAAGGATAAGCCCTTCTATACCTCATATTCAAAGATTCAGAAGCTGTACGACGCAAAACCGTTCGGCAGTGATCCTCTTGGAGCAGGTTTTGACCAGGTAAAAACCATGTTCGGCTCAAAGGGTGCCATGATAGCTGCAGGTGCATGGTTCCTGGGTGATGCAAAAAAAGCGATTGCCGATTCCGGCGATATAGGTACCTTCTTCCTGCCGGTCAGGAACAGTGCAGGAGACAAGCTCAATACCATAACCACAGTTGACGGCTTCTTTGCAACACCTAAGGACGGCAAAAATCTTGACGCCTCCAAGGAATTTATAAACTTCCTGTTCAGCAAGGATTTTTATGCAACATATATGAAGGACAGAGGGCTTGTTTCTGTTGTCAGGGATTTAAAGGTTGAACTTGATCCGGTGCTTCAACAGGCCTATGATGCCGAACCGGAGGTGAACTTTGTAGTTTATGACGGAGGCAATTCGGAGTTCCAGAGGGTTCAGGCTGCTACAAAGTTTGATGTTAAGAAAATGGGACAGGAAATGATGGCAGGCAAGAATCTTGACAAGATGATGGAAGACCTCAATAAGAGCTGGAAAGCTGCCAGAGCAGGTAAATAAATTGACTCAATAATTGTTGAAAGGCGGCGCATTGAGCCGCCTTTTATTAACCACAAAGGGAGATGATAGCACCTATGAACACCTTGGCTGTTCAAAAAAGGATATTTATTATTTGCTTTCTAATTATACCGATTATATTATTGCTGTTATTTGTGGTATATCCTGCAGCACAACTTTTTATAAACAGTTTAACCAGTTGGGATGGAATAAGTGCTGCAAAAGAATTTATCGGATTAAAAAACTATAAGGAAATGATATTTAATTCTGCCGATGTATGGGTATCGTTAAAAAATAACGGAATATACTTCATTGTACACTTGCTGTTTATACCGCTGGAGCTTATGATTGCCATAATATTGGACAGCAAAATAAAGGCAAAGGATTTTTTTAAGACTATAACATTTCTGCCGTATGTTATTAACGGTGTTGCAATAGCTTATGCATTTTCGTTTTTCTACAGTCCATATAACGGTGCATTGAATGAAATTCTCAAAGCCCTTGGGATGGGTTGGGCACAGCAAAATTGGCTAAGCAACGAAAAGATAGTTAACTTTTCCTTGGTGGCCATATCCCTGTGGAAATTCTCAGGATTCCATGTAGTTCTTTTTCTTGCCGGACTGCAATCAATACCCAAAGATATTCTGGAAGCGGCGGTAATAGACGGAGCCGGTGCATTTCAGAAATACACCAGGATAATAGTACCCAGTATAGCTCTGGTTATAGATTTCGTGCTTTTCCATAACATGAGAGGAGCTTTGCAGGTATTTGACATTCCCTTTCTGGTTACGCAGGGAGGGCCTGGTTATGCAAGCAGCACATTCACCCTTTATACCATAGACACGGCGTTCGCCTATAACAACTTCGGTATGGCTTCGTCCATGGGTGTTACTTTATTAATAATGATAATACTGTTGAGCGGGATACAAAAAGGTCTGTTTAAGAAGCTGGGAAGAGGTTAGATTAAAAGACACAAGTCCCGAAGGCTGGTGGGAGGCTAAGCTATGAAACTTGAAAAATCTGCAGGTACAATAAACCCCTTTATTATAAAAAGAAAACCTGACCGTATAACTAATTTTCTCAGTTACATTATAATGGGCATCATTACTGTGATTGTATTTCTTCCTATTGTAATTACAGTGTTTGCATCCTTTAAGACCTCCAGTCAGATAGGTGTGGATTTTCCGTTGAAATTTCCGTCCTTTACATATGTGGAAAACTATTTGACTGTATTTACGAAAGGAAAAATTTTGCTGGGCTTTAGAAATTCGGTTTTAATTGTATGTATAAGCATACTTTTAAATACATTCTTGGGATCGATGACAGCTTTTACCTTGAACAGATTCAATTTTAAATTTAAAAAAGTAATTATGGCTTTGTTTGTAATAGGTATGGTCATCCCCGTGTATGTTACTGAAATAGCCAGATTTCCTTTGCTCCATTCAATGGGAGTATACAATACCATATTTGCACCCATTATTATCTACGCTGCAACAGACCTTATGCAGATATATATCTATACTCAGTTTGTTGAAAAGATTTCGGTTTCGCTGGATGAAAGTGCAATGCTGGACGGTTGTTCGTATTTCGGCATTTTCTTCAAAATAATATTCCCGCTGCTGCTGCCCGCTACTGCAACTCTGGGCATCATAAAAGCAGTTGATATAATGAATGACATGTATATTCCATATCTATACATGCCCTCAAGCAAATTGAGAACAATGACGACCACCCTGATGGATTTCAGCAGTTCCAGATCGGGCTCCTGGGAGATACTGAGTGCCGCCATTATTGTTGTACTAATTCCCACAGTTCTGATTTATGTAGTATTTCAGAAGTTTATATTTGCGGGAATCGTTGCCGGCGCGGTAAAGGAGTAAAATAAAATTTGCCGGTTGTATATAAATATGCCTAGGAACTGTGGATTTTCCTGAATTCAAGGGGTGAACAGCCTTCATATTCCTTAAAGGTAGCACAGAAATAACTTGTATCGTTATAACCGACCATTGCTGCGACCACCTTGACCTGATAGTCTTCCTGATTCAACAGGAGTTCCTTTGCACATTTGAGCCGGTAGCGGGTTACATACTCAAAGGGCCGCATATTGTAAGTCTGCTTGAACAGTCTGCACAAATGCTGGGGAGTAACGTTTATTCCCGAGGACATTTCCTCCAGAGTAATGCAGTCTCTGTAATGTTTTTCTATATAGCCGATGACAGTCTGCAGCTGATTTTTAATGAGGGGCTTCTCATGGGAAGCGTTTTGGCTGATGCTTTTCCTTAAAAGTATAAGGAACTCGTAAAGAAGCACCGAGGATATATGATTACTGTATAAATCCTGTACAGCTGCAGTTTGGAAGATTTTGTCCAGATGGGCTTCCACGGTCTGCTGGCTGCTGAGGCTGAATATGTTCCAATCTCCCTGGAAAATGTAATTGCACAGCCCGTTGACGGCATAGCCTTCAAAAGTTATCCAATATGTTTTCCAGGGTTTTTTTGTAGAAAAATATTCATGACCTGTACCGGGTTTGAAAAAAATGCCCGTACCCGGGCTCAGGGTAAATTCTCTCCCATTGATAAGAATTTTTCCTTCTCCGGAGGAACTATGCAGATAGTGGAATTCAGGATGGCCGTCGGGCCTTTGAATATGCTCCTGTTCATATTGAATTCCCACACTTTTCAGATAGAAGGGAAGTCCGCTGTCATTTTCAGATACAATAGGAAAAACCAATGGGCTCATGTTTAAACTCCAATGTTAATATAGTTATATTATATATTAATATTCTCTGATTTATTAAGTAATAACCAGGATGTATACTAATAATATAATTATATTTTAGCATGGAGTTATTATCAAGGAGGAAATAGTTATGTTGAATTTTCCGGGAATCATGTACGGAGGGGATTATAATCCTGACCAATGGCCTGAAGAAATATGGGAAGAGGATATGAGGCTTTTTAAAAAAGCCGGAATAAATATTATAACCCTGCCTGTTTTCAGCTGGGCTAAACTTCAGTCCGACGAACAGACCTATAATTTCCAATGGCTGGACAGGATCATGGACCTGGCAGCACATAATAATATGAAGGTTTGCCTTGCCACCTCAACAGCAGCTCAACCTGCGTGGATGTCAAAAAAATACCCTGAAATACTTCCTGTTGATATTAACGGTCATAAAAGGACCCATGGAGGAAGAGTTAATTTCTGTCCCAACAGTAAAATTTACAGAAAGTATTCAGTGGCTCTTGCAGCAAAACTGGCTGAGAGATACAAGGAGCACGAGGCTTTATTGATCTGGCATATTGGAAATGAATACGGAAATTACTGTTACTGCGAACACTGTGCAGAGGAGTTCAGAGCATGGTTAAAAGCAAGGTACGGTACCATAGATGAATTGAACAGAAGATGGAATATGAGCTTTTGGGGCCATACCGTATATGCTTGGGAGGAAATTGTTCCGCCTTCATACCTGAACGAAATGTTCAAGGATAACTGGGGAGGTTATCCCAGGGATTACACATGTTTTCAGGGCATTTCGCTGGATTACAATAGATTTATGTCGGATTCGGTTCTGGATTGCTACAGGGGAGAAGTGGAAGCTATAAGGAAGATAACTCCGGACATTCCCATTACCACAAATCTGATGGGAACCTTCAAACCGCTGGATTATTTCAAGTGGGCTGAAGAAATGGATATAGTGTCCTGGGACAATTACCCGTCAATGACTGATCCAATGAGTAATATCGCGCTCAGACACGACCTTATGAGAAGTTTGAAAGGCGGCAAACCTTTTATGCTGATGGAGCAGACTCCAAGTCAGCAGAACTGGCAGCCCTTCAACAGTTTAAAAAGGCCGGGGGTTATGAGACTTTGGAGCTATCAGGCCATGGCGCACGGGGCGGATACAATAATGTTCTTCCAGCTGAGGCGTTCCTTCGGTGCCTGCGAAAAATATCACGGTGCGGTAATAGAACATGTTGGACACGAGAATACAAGAGTATTCAAAGAGTGTGCACAGCTTGGAGAAGAGCTTGAAAAACTTGGAGATAAGCTGATCAGCTCCAGATTGAAAGCCCGGGTCGCCATACTTTTTGACTGGGACAACTGGTGGGCTGTGGAGTTTTCAAGCGGACCAACCATATCTCTTAGATATATTGAACAGGTAGAGAAATATTACAAGGCTTTTTATAATATGAATGTAGCGGTTGATTTTGTTAAACCGGATGCCGACCTGACAGGATACAAGGTAGTGGTAGCACCCGTTCTGTATATGGTGAAACCTGGCGTTTCGGATAATATAACCCGATTTGTTGAAAATGGCGGAACTTTTGCAGCAACTTTTTTCAGCGGTATGGTAAATGAAAATGACCTGGTAACTCTTGGAGGTTATCCGGGAGAATTGAGAAAAATACTTGGGATTTGGGCTGAGGAAATTGATGCATTACTGCCTGAAGCCAAAAACAGTATAGTTGTAAAGGAGCCTTTTGGTGAAGTAAGCGGTACCTATGACTGCGGGGTGCTCTGTGATCTGATACATATTGAAACCGCACGTGAGTTGGCTGTCTATGGGAAGGATTTCTACGCGGGAATGCCTGCATTGACAGAAAACAGACTGGGCAGTGGAAAGGCATATTACATCGCTACCGACCCTGAACAGTGTTTTATAAACGGCTTTTTCAGACAAATCTGCCTGGACAGCGGAATACGTTCCACCCTGGATGCAGGTGAAGGTATTGAAATTACAGAGAGATTTAAAGATGGTTTCAAGTACACATTTATACTTAATCATAATTCACACCCGGTGAGTGTGGAGCTCCGGGATGGGCATTATCATGAACTTATTACCGGCAGGGTTCTGGAAGGAGCTGCGGTGCTGGAGGCCAAAGGTGTGGCAATACTGGAAAGCAGGAGCAGATAATTCACATAACCGGAAGGGCAGGCTGTTGAGTGTTCTGCGGCATGCCCTTTTCAGGTTGGAATTTCTTACTCCCGGGTGTCAAAGGATGAGACACCGCCTCTTATAATGCCGCGTCTGATCCTTAGATTTTCTATATTACGGATGCAAACCCCAAAGCATTTGCTTTCAATGGCACCCCCGTCAATTGTTACCTCGGGGCCATATAATTCATTCCAGCTATACAGGGAGCAATAGGCTTTAATGGTTCCGCCGTACAGATTTAGAGAGCCTGACCTGTAAAAGTAGATTCCTATTCCGTTGGAATAGGTGTTTTCAATAAGCCCGCTTCTTGACAGACTGGAGTCCAAAACGGTCAGTGAACCTTCCAGATATACGGTGCCGTCACCGTTATAACTGCTGATGTTATAACCAGCCAGGTCAAGAACTATATTTTGGTTTTGGCAGATATAAATGTTTCTGTTAAACAATTTTATATCTGAATGTAATGTAATTAATGTTTCTTTTGAACTTACAACAGAGTTTAAGGCCTCCTGAAGTGTAGTATAATATACACCATTGACCGATACCTGTTTGGTACTTCTCAAAGCGTTAAAAGTCTCCTGAAGTGTAGTATAATATACACTATTGACAGAGAACTGTTTTGAACTCCTTAATTTAAAAGTTGTTATTGTTGATGCTTTAGTTCTGAGCTTATAGTCTGTCTTAAAATTAAATCCCTTTTTATTCATGAAGTATCTCGCCTCTTTTGATATAATTTTAAACTATAATTACTTAA
>JAEWJR010000028.1:0-125132 GCA_023386445.1 Bacillota bacterium
GTTCAAAATAGCCTTGGGGCCTCCGACACAACCTCCCACGCAGCCCATACCCTCCAGAAAATTCGCAGTCACCCTGCCTTCTTTAAGGGCTCCCAGCAGTTCTTTGCAGGCAGGCATCCCGTCGGCCTGCTGGGCTTTAACAGATATCTTTCTGTGGGGATTGAGTCTCTCAACAGTGGTCTGGACAGCTTCGCTTACACCGCCTGTTCTGGCATAGATCCTTCCAGCCTTTGAGGAATGATCCCTGGAATCCTCCTTCAACACGGCAGGATCAATGCCTGCAGCTTCAAATATATCCTGAACCTCCTGAAAAGTAAGTACGAAATCCACCGCATCGGATATATCCTTTTCGCGGGCTTCGGCCTTCTTTGCAATGCAGGGTCCTATAAACACCGTTACCGCATTGGGTTCCAAAAGTTTTATGGAACGCCCGCAGGCTATCATCGGCGATACCGAACCAGGAACATGGGGAACATACTGGCTGTAAACCCTCCGTATCATAGCTATCCACATGGGACAGCAGCAGCTGGTAAGGAGAAAATCTTTTTCGTCAAGTATATTCCGATCAAACTCCAATGCTTCCTTAAGTGTCAGAATATCGGCAAACAGCGCCACCTCAAGCATACCTGCAAAGCCAAGCCGTTTAAAGGCGCTCCTCAGCTTGCCCGGCGTGACCTTTTCACTGAACTGGCTGATAAATGCCGGTGCTATCATTGCATATACCGGCCCGTCAGCATTATTGACCGCATCCAGGGTCGGCAGTATATCCTTGCTCCCCACAAGTTTTTCAGCCTTGCACCTGTCAACACAGCCGGAGCAGCCTACACATTTCTCAACATTAATTGAAACATTTCCCTTCTCATCCTTTTCAAGTGCATCAAACAGGCATTTTGTGGGGCAGTTCTTCCCGTCCTCGTCACAGCAGTCACAATCCCCCAGACGCCACACGGGCCCATAATCTCGGGGGTGCAGAAGACAGTCCAGCTGATGGGGATCAAAATCCTGCTTCCGTATTTCCTCAACTTCTTCTTTCACCCTGTTTTGAACTGCTGCCTTTACCAATCTGTTATATAAATCATTAAATGTTTGCATGATCAGCTCCATTTCAGTCAATATCTCACATTAATCTAACGGGTTGTGCCGTAACCCTCTCTCAACTTTATTTATTATCAGGCTTCTTCAAGTACTTTTCAAATCCGTCGCTGTACTTTATGCTGCCGTCCTTAAATACCCACATGGCTTCTACATCCGGCAGCGCATTTATATATTCCACTGCCTTGTCAAAGGGAAGTATGAACGCTGCCTTTGCTGTTGCATCCGCCACTCCCGAGTCTTTGCAGAGGATAGTGACCTGGGAAAAGTTATCTGCCGGGAAGAGAGTATCGGGATCAATAATATGATGATATCTTTTTCCGTTTACAATGTAATATCTTTCATAAATTCCGCTGGAAACCAGGGACATATCGGATATATATGCAATATCCAAAGTATTATTTTTACTCTCCTTGTCAGGATTCTGGATACCCACATTCCACAGTTCCTGTTGAGATCCCTTGCTGCCAATGGCACGCACATTACCTCCGACACTAATCAGTCCCGAAATAAAGCCGTTTTTAGCTGCATTCAGGCAAACCTGTTCTGTGGCATAACCCTTGCCAACCCCGCCTACATCCAGGCTCATTTTGGGATCTTCCAGAAAAACCGTGGAATTTGCTTCATCTATTACTACTTTGTTTATATCAGTATGCTTTTTTGCTTCCTTAAGTTCTTCCATATCAGGCAGAGTCGCATTGGCTTCATCTTCTATGCCCTCTTCCCTGTGCCTGTGCCATATTTTCAGAACCGCACCCAATGCTATATTCAATTTTCCGTCTGTATTTTTATACCACTTCTTTGAAAAAAGAAGCAGGTCGATTATTTTCTTGTCTACTTTTACAGGTTTTATACCTGCATTATCATTTATTGTTTTAATATTGTTTATACCGGGATAATCATTGTATATGTCATATAACTGATGATATTCCTTGAGAGTATCATATATTAACTGGGATTGCTTTGTAAACTCTTCCTTACTGTCGGAATAGGCTACAATCTGTGTCACAGTATCAAAGAGTTCCAGGAACTGTGCTTCATATCGCTTTTTTTCAGGTTTTCCGCAGGATGCCATGTTTAAAGCTGTTGCAAGCAGTAATATAATTGCGATAATTTTTTTTAACAATTTCTCACCTCAATATGTTTTGAGAGGTAGTTTGATAAACTACCCCTCATTGTTTATAAATATATATTTATATTATAATGCTATTTTATATTTTACAACTTAAATAATTTTTATTATTATTTTGCGGTTTTTGAAGCCTTTTCAATAATGTTTGTAAAGTCAGAGATGTGAACAGTAACTGAGCTTGTTAATTCTGCAGCTGTAGCAACACCTTCTTCATTTACTGCTATACCTTTAACCTCATCAACTGTTTTTCCAACAACATATTTTGAGAAAGCATCAGCCTGTTCAGACCATTCCTTGCCGATCTTTGATGCCTTCTTCATTCCATAACCTTCACCCAGTTCAACCTTTGTCTGTAATGGAGCTTTCAGGTCGGAAGTGATCTTGCCGGCTTTTGAGAAATTGACATTTGACTGTGATGCATCTATAACACAGCTTGTTATTTTTCCTGCCGCGTCAAAAGTAGTTGCAGTGTAGTTTGAGTAAGCCTGAGCCAGGCCATCCTTATCTCCTGCCTCTTTGGAACCGGAAATGCTTGTAACTATGGCAAGACCAAGTTTATCGCCTGCTTTTGCACCTGTATCCTTGGCATTGTTAACAGCCTTTTCGATAGCAGCTACATAATCAGTGATATGTATTGTTACAGATGTTGATAATTCAGCATCGGTAGTAACACCTTCCTGATTTACAGCAATACCCTTGATTTCAGCAACTGTCTTTCCAACTGCATAGGCAGCAAAGGCATTTGCCTGTTCAAACCATTCCTTGCCGATTTTTGAAGCCTTCTTCATACCGTATTCTTCTCCAAGATCCTGCTTGGATTTGTATTCTGCCTTGAGATCTGAAAGTATTTTACCATCTTTTGAAAAATTGATTTTTGTCTGTGCAGTATCAATAACACACTTCACGATTTTACCGTCCTTATCTACGGTTACTGCGACAGCAACAGAATCCACTTCTGCCAATCCATCCTTTTCTCCGGCATCAGCAGACTTTGCAGCAGTAGATATAACTGCGAGTCCGGTCTTAACTGCATCACCTGTGGCCTGTGCTGTATTGGATGTTGTGCTTGGTGCCGTGCTTGCTTCAGTGTTGGCTGCAGTATTTCCTGCAGTGCTGGTTGCTGTGCTTGTCGAAGTTGATCCGCAGCCTGCTGTAAAAGCAACTGCCAGAACTAAAACCAGTACCAGTGAAAGTAATTTTTTCATAGTAGTTCCTCCAAATAGATTAATTTGTTTATTTATTTGAAACCAGCCTGTTAAAAGCCGGTAAAATAAATCTTAAGAGAGTTGACGTTGCAATACCTGCAACTACGCCGGAGATTAAAAGAACGGGGAGATATACCCAGAGATACATATTGGTATAAATAAACGATACCACAATAAACTGGCCTACATTATGCATTATTGAACCAAATATGCTTAAAGCCAGATAAGATATCCTGTCTTTAAATACAAATATCAGCAGCGACATTACAAGGACGGACAGTACACCTCCGCTGAAACTTAAAAGTCCGGCAATGGGGCCTCTGGTCATCACCACAAACAGGCCTTTTAAAACAGCTATGGCAAAAGCCGGTTTTTTATCCAAAAAAAACAATGCATACATAACAGCTATATTCGAAAGCCCCAGCTTTATTCCCGGAACGGGAACCAACAAGCTTATGGAGGGCAATGAGTTTTCAACAATTGAAAGTACCAATGCTACAGCAAAAAGTAACGCCGTTAAAACCAGAAGCTTTGTTTTTGAAAGATTGTTTTTTATTGAATTCATCTTCTGCTGTTACCCTTTCTGCATCTTTTCAAATAGATTGTATCAACCTATAATATCAATATCCTGCTCCTCATGGCCATTAAGAGGAACGATTTTCAGGAAAATTTCATTTGGCAGACAAGCGGCCGTTTGCCCTACCGTATGCAGTTTCCCTGTCTTTATACATATTTTATCGGGACAATCGGAATGTTCAAAAGAAATATTTCCATCAGGATCAAGATGGAATAAGACATTCTTGTTTTGTGGTATGGAGAAATGAACATCCTTCCCCTTTGTCAGGTCCACTGATTTAATAAGCTGTGTTTTATAGTATATTTCAGCCCTGGCTGGTTTTTCAGCAAAATTGTACTTATATATGAACATAGATAATATACCAATAAAAACAATCGTCAAAACAAGTATGATGTCACTTTTTTTGAAAAACTTCATGTAACCCTCCGTTCTGGTTAAGTCTGGTGTTAATTATTTAACTAAGTAAATTACTAATCTGCCGAAAGTCTTCAGTTTAAGTTTGAAGCTGTGAACTTTCAACAGTAATTGACTTTATGGCCCTAAAATAGTCCCGAAATAAAAATTGTTAAGGTTAAGGAAGCCATAATAATTACATAGTTTTTTATAGAACAGATAAAAGTCTTTTCCTTATCCTGAAGCTTAAAAAATTCTTTGATATTCCTTTGAACAATTACCAGAGTGATCAGGGTTATCAGGCATATGGGCGAAATAACATTCAATACCACCATCAGCACAACAGCTGCATACGGAATATAATACAGGGCCGCAAATAAATACAGGGCAGGCTTGCTGCCCAGATAATACGGAAGGGTATACCGCATTACAGCTATATCCTTATCTACATCGCAAATATTATTTGCAAGCATTATATTCGCAGTAGTACAGGCAGGAGCCACCGAAAGTAAAAATATGGTTATAACCGGCATTACGTTTATATTAAGACTTATGGTGTCCAATCCAAGCTTCAAAGTCAAATAAGTGCCTTCAGGCATGTTAATATATAATAGTATAAATGGTATAAGCAACCCGTAAAAAATTCCTGAAAATATCTCTCCCAAAGGCATCCTTGAAATGGGTACCGGACCGAAGGTATAAAAAACTCCGCACAGAAAGCATCCCGCACCCAGCAGCAGCACTATAACATCTGTCAGATAAGCCAGATATAAACCAAAACCTGCAGAGATACCAAATAACACATATATTATCAACAGAGCGGTACCTCGTTTGAAAGCAAGATTTTGATGGTTGGTTTTTGAATCAATATAATTATTTATCGCTGTTGTTGTCAAATCAAAGACAAACATCGAAATAAAAAATATAAGTGTAAGTCTCCAATTGATTGGTTTTCCAACATAAAAAATATAAGCTGTTGTTAATAAGAATGCAAAAATACTTGTTATTTTGGTTTTTATTTCAGTGTAATTAAGTAATTTCAGAACCATATTCCACCTGCATCATTCCAACTTGTAAGTTAGGATTTTCCATATGCCTTATTAAGAACATATATAAGCATTGACCTTTTATCGGAAGATATATCAAGCTGTTCTATCAATTTCATTGATTTATCATGATATCTTCCGGATATCTTGTGTGTGTAATCCAAACCGCCCGTCTGAGAAACAGCAGTATTTATTTCCTCTCTCGTCAGGCTGTTGTTTTCGGCTTTTTCCTTTAAACCAAGCATCTTTTGGAAAGCATATATCAGCGGCAGCGTTATAACTCCCTGCTGGTAATCGGATTGCACCGGTTTTTTTGCAACTTCCTCAGTTTTTTCAAAATCCATACAGTCGTCCTGAATTTGAAAGATCATTCCGATATATCTTCCCAGACGCATATACTTGCTTAAGGTTTTATCCTGCAGCCCGGCAGTTCCGCCGGGTTCGGTCCCGGAATCATAATTGCTGAGTATGGCTCCGGCACAAAAGGATGCTTCAAACAATGCAGCTGTCTTCCCGGATATTATCTTGAGATACTTATAAGCCGACAGGTCGAGAAAACCATTATTAATATGCTGGTTCAATTCTCCCAGGCACACTCTGCTCACATAGTCAGGCATGTTCAATTTAATATAATCTTCCTTATTCGGAACCGAAGCAGCCATTTTCAATGCAATACTAAAAAGATAGTCTCCGCAGATAACTGCAGTTTTTCTCCCGTACTTCTTCTGGAGTGTAACCTGGCCCCGCCTGATCCCGGCATTGTCTATGACATCATCATGAACCAGTGTTGCAAGATGAAGCAGTTCAATAGCGGCAGCAAAACTGACAGCATTGGGATGAATCTTTCCCTCCCTGTTCTGAGCACATATGAGCAGTGAAACGGCCCTGATGTATTTACCTGTTGAGGCCGTTAAATGCTCGGTATATTTACGGATAATAACAGGAGCAGCGGACAACGCCTTGTTTACCTTTTCCTTCACCAGTTCCAGTGCTCCGTCATAAACAATAAATTCAAGGTCTTGCTGTGACTTCATGTTCTCATTAATCATTATAAATATATAACCTTCTCACAATAGGTAGTTTTTTCCATTGTTTTTTCAAGAACGGCATTGCATAGTAATCAAGACCAAATGTTCTTCCGGCGCCAATAAGCACTGCTATAGCAGCAAATATCATCCAGAAGGTTCCCAGGTAAAGTCCCGTTGTGCATACAAACATAAATTGAAGTACCAGCGACAGTGCTGATGCAGGTGTTGTAAACAGGCCGCCGATAAGTGCCAGACCTATCAGTATTTCGGCTATTACTATAAAGCCCTGCATGAATATCTGAACCGAGTTATTGTGCATAACAAACTTGTCCAGAAACGAGTTCATTAATGGTACGTCAATCCTAAAAGCATAATCGCTTAATGTCGAGTGGGCCAGATCCTTGCCGCTTACAAAAATCAAACGGAACAAACCAAGGAAATCAAAATTCATTATAGCTGTTCCTACGGATTTTACGGTCTCCTGCACCGTACCGTCGGTTGCAGCAGTCACTGCATCAACTGCAGCCTTAACAGTGCTTTCGGCAACACCTGTTGCGGCGGTTACCGCATCAACTGCAGCCTTGACTGTACTTTCGGCAGCGCCTGTGCTGGTTGCAGCGCTTACGGCATCTACTGCTGCTTTGACAGTACTTTCAGCAGCACCTGTGCTGGTTGCAGCACTTACGGCATCTACTGCACCCTGGACTCCCGCAGCTGCGGCAGTTGGGGTTCCAAGAATGCTGTTATACCAGGTGGTGGCTCCTCCGAAAAAGCCGGTAAGCTTTGGTGCGCTCAGCCAGCCCTCTACCACTTTCATGATTCCCTCAAAGAGCCATACTGCACCCAGCCAGACTCTCAGGGCAACCATCAGGAAGCTCGGTGTTCTGTTGGAAAAATGCCCGCCCACAAAGCTTCTGCAATTCCTGACTGTGAAGAACTCATGTTTCATGTAACTGAATATTTTATTCCAGCCCAACACCTGTACAAAATAAATAATATTGATAAAGTGTTTTGCAAACATTGCAAAAAAGGATGGCAGGTTGAACATGTGATTTGGCAGACCTACTCTTGCAACTCCATACCGTCCGCCTACACATACCATTACACCGTGGAAGGATGGCTTGTAAACCTCCATCTCCCCTTTTCCTGTAATTGCACAATATATATTATTTGCACATGTTGCCGCACTATGCTCACAATTTTCTACCATCTGAGGAACAGGTCTTTCTTCTCCTTCCGGGATGTAAAACATGTTGTCGCCTACGACATAAACGTGCTCATCATTTAAAGATCTAAGGAAAGAATCGGTTTTAATACGTCCTCTGTTAACTGATTCCAGATTTTTAGCCGCTTCATTTGTAATATCGGCACCTTCGATACCTGCGGTCCAGATAACTGTTCCGGCTGTGTACCTTGTACACTGGCTGTTCTTTTTAACTTCAATGAAATCTTCTCCAACGCCGCATACTCCGGAATTCAACATCAGCTTTACGCCCATTTTTTCAAGGCGCGCTTCAACCTTTGCAGACAGCTTTTCAGGTAATATCGGCACCGCTCTTTGCAGAACATCAACATTTACCAGCTCTACAAATTCCCTGTCTATTTCATATTTTTCGCAGAGGAAAGGAACATATTCGGCAAGTTCACCAACCATTTCAACACCGGTGAAACCGGCTCCTACCACATAAAAGGACAAAAGCTTTTTCTTCTTTTCAGGATCTGTTTCAGCAGCAGCCTGTCTGAAGGAATTATGAATATGATCCTTCAGTTTAACCGCATCTTCATAGGACCAGAGCTTGTGAGAATACTCCTCGGCACCGGGAACTCCAAAGAAAGTTGGCTTTGAGCCGGCAGCAATAACCAGATACTCGTAATCATACTTGTTATTCTTTCCGACAACACTGCGATTATTAAAATCAATGGAGTCAACTGTGTCAAGAACCACATTTACTTTTCTGCCGGCGAACACTCTTTTGAGGCTTATTTTTATACTATCCTCGTCAACACGGTTAGCAGCAACCTCATGTAATTCGGTCAGCATGGTATGGAAAGGATTCTTGTCAATGATAGTTATAGCTACGGTATCATCTTTCTTAAACTTTTTAGCTAACTTCTTTGCTGTTAGTATTCCCGCATACCCAGCTCCGATAACCAAAATATTTTTTTTCATATTTTCCTCCAGCAGTATTATTCTAAATTATTACATTTTTCAACAAATTTCTACATTTATATGTTATAATTTTAGCAAAGAAATAACAAACAATCAATAAAATTGTTAAGTTTTTGTCATGCTAATACATATAAAAATTATGGAAATTGTAATAATTGAGCATTAATATATTAAATACCACCAATAATACAATGTAATCACTCTTAAAAAGAATTTTTTTCCATGTAAATTAGTTCAAGCCTGTCATTGATTTTTTGAGTTTTAAATGCCCTATAGCCCTGTTTTTGATAAAAGTATAGATTTTTCTCACTTTTAAAGCCGGTGAAGAGTTCATAGCGTACATGTTCAAAACACTTTTCGACAGCTGCAAGCAGGGCTTTACCTCTATTTCTGTTCTGATACTGCGGATGTACTACCAATTTGCCTATGTAACATGTTCCGGCTTTTTCAAAGGCTCTCACAGAACCTACTATTTTTCTGTCTTCAACAACTTTGAGAATTACGCAGTGCCTTGCCTCCTCTTCAAGCTCTTCAAGTGTCTGGAGAAGAGGAGGTAAACTAAAGTCGTCATATATCCCTGCTTCACTTTGATAGGCAAGCCTCTGTAGTTGAAGTATCTGCTCAAAGTCTCCCCTTGAGGCCATATCCACCCCGGGGAAGCTATGTTTGCAGCCGGATGCTTCAATATACTTTTTTGTTCTTGGACATACCAATATACACAAACCGCAATGAGTTTCGCCTGGTGCTATACGCCAGGTTCTTTCCAGTGCTTTGTTTCTGCAGGCCATGAAATCATAAAATTCTCCGCGCTTTTTATCTGAATGCCACAGGTCTCCGGACAAGGCCTCGGCCGGACAGTTACGGACACAGCTGTCACAATTGCCGCAGCGGGATTCTGTCACAGGCTGCGCTGTCTCCAGCGGTGCATCTGTAAGCACCGAAGAAATTCTTAAGGCTGAACCGAACTGCTCAGTCACAAGCAAGGCGCATTTTCCTATCCAGCCAAGTCCTGCCCTGGTTGCAACCGTTTTATGAGGTAGAACCGTCGAATGGTCATTATAATCAATGATAACATTTGATCTTGTTTTGGGCAGGGCTGTGAAGCCTGAGTCCCGGATAATTTCAGCAGCTCTCTTATCCAGGCTGTCCAGCAGATTGTTCAATCTATTGTATTCATCATAATATTCTTTTGTAGGTCCCAGGGCTATATTATTTATAACCTGAGGTCGAATGGCTGCGGCTATTGCTATTCCATATTTGTAGCCTTTAGTCTGTTCTTCCGCCAAATCTGACAAATCGGCGAAACCAACAAGCGATGCACCCATGTCAAGCAATTCGCTTTTTATTAATTCATTTATCTGTCCGTGTCCCATATTAACCTCCCAAGCCATGACATATCATGGCTTTGAGCCACATTTGTGGCCACAAAATGCTATGTAAGTAATTATCCTTTATCGCAATGCGGCGAATAAAGGAGGTTAATTCCATGTGCGCTTTCAAAGTATTTGAAAAATACTTTGGTATTGGCAAATACTTTGAATATTTCACGACCAACGAAAATGTTCAGTTGACAGTATCCATCTATTTACCATTATATAACAGAACCCCCGTCGTTATCAAACTGATTTCATGTCCAGAAAGTAAAGTAATTAATTAGGATTGTATATTTTAAGTAAACACTGTAGATTTTAAAACTGAAGGAATTTTTTAACAAGGAGATGTAGAAATGTTCAAACATGATAAAGCACTGTTAAAAGACGTAAAAGTAGACGGACCAAATCCAAATTATGCAGCTATGATGCAGGAACAGCTGGGAGGTCCTCACGGTGAACTGAAAGCAGCGTTGCAGTACCTGTCACAGAGTATGAGAATCAAGGATCCGGAAATAAAAGACTTGTTTGCAGTCTTAAAGATTGTGGCATTACTAAAGACTCCAAATTGTACTTCAACCTGTCAAATCCGGGCGGACAATATTTTCAATGCAGAAAATGCCAAACCAACAAGCTTCAGCAATCCCAATTAATATATTTAGGCAGGCGAAAGAGACTGTTGAAAAACATATAAATGCACAAAACCTTAATAGGGAGTGTCGTGTTGCGCCACTCCCTTCTATCTTTAATAAATGCGTATATATTCAATGTTCAATTACTATATTTATTTTATATCTGTTTTTTTGGGAATAACTATCATTATCATATTTTTTCCTTCAAGTTTTGGAAGTTTATCAATAGTTCCAAAATCTTTTACAGTATCCGCAAACTTTTCAAGTACTTCTCTTCCTGCAGTAGTGTATCTCATTTCTCTTCCTCGAAATCTTATTGATACTTTGACTTTGTCTCCATTCTGCAAAAATTTCAAGGCACTCTTTACTTTTACCTCAAAATCATGTTCCTCAATTGCAGCCGATAACCTGACTTCCTTTAAAGAAACAATCTTTTGATTTTTTTTGGCTTCTTTTTCTTTTTTGGCCTGTTCAAAAACGCTTTTGCTGTAGTCTGTTATTTTGCAGACCGGAGGTACAGCATTGGGTACTATTTTTACCAGGTCAAGATTTTTAGTAAAAGCCAGTTTCATAGCTTCTTTTGTCGGCATAACGCCCAGCATTGAGCCGTCGCTATCTATGACACGAATTTCGCTATCCCTTATTTCTTCATTTAATTGCAATTCATCTTTCTTAATAATATACACCCCTCTTTTACTGGATTTATCAATTATTTACAAAAACTTTCAGAAATATTAAAAGTGGATATTCCAAGAAAGTCCACTTTTAATGCATATTCCATTTATATGTTTTAAATTTTAATAAAAAAGGAGAGTTGATACTCTCCTTTTGGTTTACCATCTGTTTCCGCCACCAAAGCTTCTATTTCCATTTCTGTTATTGTTACCTCTTTGCTGCTTTCTAGCTGCTCTGCAATCGGGACATCTTTGGGGCTCATTATCAAAACCCTTTTCCTTGTAGAATGCTTGTTCGTTTTCAGTAAAAATGAATGTTGAATTGCAATCTCTACATGTTATAGTCTTATCTGCCATTTTATATATTACCTCCTTTAAGTATTTGGATTCAAAATTCCCAGGCAAGCTTACTCCAATGATAATTAAAGGAAGTTTTGTCTATTAATAAATAACCCATGGAATGTATTGTATCATAAATTAATTAATACTACAAGCAAAATTTTTAATTTTTTCCCACATTTTTTTATATATACCATTTAATATCAGATATTCAAACCATAATCAGTTAATTTATATTGAAAAATTTATTTATATTGAGTTTCTCAATGTCAGATTTGGCTGAATCAATGGTATCCTTGTACAGCTTCTCAACCAGATCAATTTTATCCAATTTCTTATACGCTCCCGCGAGACTCGCTGCCGCTGCCAATGTTGGTTCAATATTATAAGCCTTCAAAAATAATTTGGAAGCAAATCTATATTTACCTTTTGTCATTGATTTTTGACCTTCTTTAATCATATCACCAACAGAACTATAATTATTTACTTCCTCATTTTCTTTATTTTCCTTATCAATATCGTTGAGGTTATTAATAGCGCCCCTGTTTTCAGGGTCAATATTCAGAGCTCTTAAATACATTTGTTTTGCCTCTTCAATATTGTCATTAAGCTTATAATATTTTGCCAGTCTTGTGCAGGCTGCACAGTTATTTTGATCCCTTTTCAAGATAGCCGTATTGATCTTGTACGCCCTTTCTCCCCATTCATTTGCTAAAGCCATTTCGCTAGCTTTAGCTACCAATTGCTGCAAGCTTATACTTTTCATTTTATCCTCTTTTCTCTTAATTAAATTAAAAAGCGGGAAACTCAAATTGAGTTTCCCGCTCTATAATTCTGCATTTTAATAATACGCATCCTCAGGCAGTTGAAAAAACAATAATATTTTATATTATATCATAAATTCACTGATAATACTTTGAAAGCTTAATTGTATTAAATATAAAAATCTTATGTATTTCAGCTCACACATAAGTGAGCTGAATTTATCAGGCCTGTGACTGATAAATTATATCAGCCGTAGTACTGGAGCCCGTTGCGGTGGACCTGTACGCCACTCTTGCAAAATTTGCAAATCTGGTGGGAGTTAATACTTCTGCCGTAGCCGCAGCCACTTCAAATTCAGTACTGTCATCGACCCACAGGGTATTGTCGGGACTTATCTGAACTTTTACCGTAGCGGAGTTCGCACCGGTATTATTAACAAAAAAGGAATATTGGGCTTGCAGTGAAATATCCCTTGCTGTTGAACCGGTATAGGCGTCGGCTGTTGTCACGTTTTGCGACAGGTTTGTAAAAGTCTTGGATGAGGCTACCTGCAGTATTCCGGTCACATCCGTCTTTAATGCTCTGTTATCTGTACCGTCATTACCGTAGACTACTATATTGTCCTGAGTATTTGACAGATTTCTGATATCCAGGTCTGTTGCACTTACTTCAATTGAGGTTCCAACATCGGTGGCTATAACCTGTCTTCCGCTGGTATCGGTTTTCAATGCCCTGTTATCGGTACCGTCATTACCGTAGACTACTATATTGTCCTGAGTATTTGATAGATTTCTTATATCCAGATCTGTTGCTGTCACTTCAATTGAGGTTCCCACATCGGTGGCGATAACCTGTCTACCGCTGGTGTCAAGCTTTAAGGTTCGTACTGTCGTCCCGTCATAACCGTGTTGTAACGATTTTAGATTTTCAGGAGAGTCCTGGAATACTGGTATTCCTGCCAAAAAAATCAACTCCTTTACAGTTTTATGTTAACATAATATGCCAAAGGCAATACCATGGTGCCAAAATCCGCAAGGAGTCATCATGCCCGAAATCAAGTACTCCGTTTTTTATAGAACTCCAGATTCTCGCCTGCCAGCTTTTCTTCCCATATCATTTGAAGCAGAGCCAGCTCTTCGGAATAATCGCTTTTTTCTTCATCCTTTTCATCATATTGCAGTTGTTCCAGTATCTCAATTTCGAAGTTGCCGGCACCATATTCGTTCCACTCCTGCTGGAGTTCCTTATAAGGATGCCTGCCTCCGGCCAGTCTGACATATGCACCGTTCATTACACCTCTAAGATCGGGTGTAGACTGTATATGACATTTATTATTTACCTTTGACCGTATGATAAATACACCCATTGGATGCTTTGCCTGCATGTATTGCTGCTGAAGCTCTTTTTTTCTGTTCTTGTCCATTATTAATAACCCATCTCCTTCAAAATCCTTGCAAGGGAACTCAAGCGTTCACCAATCATCTCGTCATCGTCACTCAAAGCCAGACTGAACAGTTTGATATCTTCGTCGATCTTCTCATTCTCAGTGCAAATAGATACCGTCATGGCATCTCCCTGCAAACCCACCCTGTCAATTACCGGCTTTTCAGGATCATAAAGCTTTGAATTTTTGTAGGAATCCTCTCTGAAGTAAAGTTTGGTTCTAGCTACCAAAATCGCCAGGTCAAGAACACGGTGCAAGGGGAGTTCTTCCGACTGCCTGGACCATTTTTCCCCGGTATATCTCCATACCTTCGCTGAAATATCAACCTTTCCCCGGTCATTCCACTGAGCAAGGCCAAGGGAAAGACCTTTTGCGTCGGTATTATATGCATATCTTCCATCAACATTTTCATAGTTTTCAGACACTATTACAGGTTTATGTTTTAAAGTTGTAGGTATTTTCATAATATCTCCTGTTCCGGGGGTAACCCTCATCCATCATTATTGTTACAAATTCAAACTATCTAGTAATTAAGTATTTTAGTAAATTACTAAATTACTAAATTACTATTTATAGAATAAATCAATTATTGCAATTAGTCAACATTATTTATTTACACATTGTTCATATAATTGAATCTATGCATTATTTTGTTTATAGTTATTTAAATCTTGACCCTGGCATTTATAATGTTATATTATAATAACGACAATTTGATACTGAATGGTTTCCGGTTGGGCAAAATCTATTTGCTTTCAAGATGACTAGGCTTCTGGGGTGGGAAGCTCGTTTATTTCGAGTTTCCACCCTTTTTTGTTGCCGTTTGAAGAAATGGGAATCTATGAGGTGAAGTAATTAATAAGCAATTCCGCATATGCAAATAACTGTCAGGAAATACTTATATTTTTGGAGGTCTGTTAATGATTATAGGATTAATTATAGTATTGGCGCTTATTCTGGTGCTGCCTTTTACTTTTCAAAGGATTGAACATAACCTGGAGTATTTTCTTCTGGTTATGGGGCTGTCGGCAACAATCATATCAGGATCACTTTCTCCGGAACTGGCAGAACATATATTTATGAACTATCTTCTATATTTCATAACTGCTGCTGTACTTATAGCAGGCTTTTTATTCAGAATTTCAGTAAAAAAAATAAAGGAATTTGTAAATTTTGCTACAGAGAAAATACCCTTACCACTTTTTGTATTTTTATTAATACTAGTTTTAGGTTTATTATCAAGTTTTATTACGGCTATCATAGCTGCATTAATACTGGTGGAAATAATTCATGCCCTCCCTTTAAAACACGGAAGGAAAGTAATTCTTACCGTTGCAGCCTGTTTTTCAATCGGTTTGGGTGCTGCTTTGACCCCTATTGGAGAACCCCTGTCAACAATTGTGGTATCGGCATTAAAGGCTGATTTCTTTTATCTGACCAGGAGTATAGGAATATATGTAATACCCGGAATAATGGCTATGGCACTCTTAGGAGCTTTAATTGCCGGACGGAAAGAAGCCATGGGAGAAGATGAAAACCCGGGTATGGAAGAAGAGAATATAGTTCAGGCTGAAAGCCTTAAGGATGTCTTTATCAGGGCCCTTAAAATATTTCTGTTCGTAATTGCGCTGGAGCTGCTGGGTTCAGGTTTTAAACCTCTTATAAACACTTATATCATACACCTTGACAGCCGAATTCTATACTGGATCAATATGTCTTCAGCTGTCCTTGACAATGCTACCCTTGCTGCAGCAGAAATAAGTCCGGCTATGAGCCTTAAGCAGATCCAGGCCATATTGATGGGACTTCTTTTAAGCGGCGGAATGCTGATACCCGGAAACATTCCCAACATTATTTCAGCCGGCAAGCTTAACATAAAGAGCAGAGAATGGGCCAAAATAGGACTTCCTATAGGGATGTCGCTGCTTATTATTTATTTTGGAATAATTTTTTTAATATAATTTTATTTTTCACTTCAATTATAAAGATCGGCAGCCAGCCTTTTTATTTCGGAAGGATCAGTTACTTCATACCCGCAGGGTATCTTTCTGATAACCCCTTTTCCGCAAAGACTGTTAAGAGCCCGGTGCAGATGTCTGTAGCTTGTTCCGAGAAGTTCCGACAGTTCGGACAGGTTTTCATTAAAGGTTGGCAGGGCAGGGCCGTTTTTGTCGGAAACCTCACTTGCCGCCAAAATGTAGCTTGCCAATCTGTTCTCAAGAGAATAGAGTAAATTTATGGCACTGTTTTTGGCACACCTGTTAAGCTTCTGCCCAAGCGAGCTGCAAATAAACCTCAGAAATTTAGAATCGTTCAAAAGATTCAATGCCACATTTTCCCGCGATACACCTATACAATAGCTGTCTTCAATTGCTTGAACGTTGTTGGTCGCAGTTCTGCCCTCAAAAATTTCTATATCCCCCAGAACTCTTGACTCGGGATAAAAACAGAGCAGCAGGGATTTTCCGTTGCTGACAGTTGTAAAAACCTTTGCCTTGCCCTCTACGATAAAGAGCAGATAATCAATATCCTCTCCCTCCTTGAACATATATTCATTCTTTCTATAGAAAAGGAGTTCCATATAGGGCTTCATATCTTTGGTAAAAACCTCATCGATATGATATTTGCTGATATACCTGTCAATTAAAAGCTTATCGGGTACTTTTCTCATAATCCCTTCGTCCTTTATAAAAAAGTATTAGAATCTATATATTTACTATGACATATGTCATATCAATATTCAACTCCGGCATGTTAAATTTAATGTATACTTACGGTCTTGCTTTTAGGAGGTAAAGAAGTAAAATGTATAATTCGGTTTCTTTATTTATTGGTGCACTGATTTCATTAATGATCATGATTAACGGAACCCTGTCAGCTGCTTCGGGAAACTATACTGCAGTAGTTATCATTCATCTGGTGGGACTGCTTGGAATAATTATTGCAATGATAGCGGGCAAAGCTTTCCGCTTTAATTTGAAAGGAATACCGGTATATTTATATAGTGCGGGCGTTATTGGGGTTTTTACGGTTTTATTCAATAATATGGGTTACGCGGCTCTCGGAGTCTCATTGCCGCTGGCCCTGGGTCTGTTCGGGCAGCTGTTGGTCTCGTTGGTAATAGACCATTTCGGACTGTTTCAGATGAAGAAGATCAGGTTTGAAAAAAAGAAATGCATCGGTTTGGCAATTATCATGGCAGGCATCTTTGTAATGGCATTTTTATAAATTGGAGGTACATCAATGTTTTATATGGTCATTTCGGTTCTGGCAGGCGTGTCCATTGTGGTGGCAAGGATTATCAATTCTGCATTGGCTTCAAGGATCGGCACTTTACAAAGTACTTTTTTCAACTACATTACAGGACTATCCGTTTCTTTTGTGTTTCTGATGATCAGCAGGGAGCTTGCAAACCTGCCTGCTGCAAAATATGGAACAATACCTTTATGGGCTTATGCAGGAGGTTTATTAGGAGTTATAGTTATTATTTTATCAAATTTCACAACTCCAAAGGTCTCTGCCTTTTATTTAACCTTGCTGATATTTATTGGTCAGCTGTTTGCAGGTATATTAATAGATTATTTAATCAGCGGCGATATATCCATCGGTAAGATTACAGGAGGAATTTTAGTACTGGCGGGTTTAACCTACAATCTGTTACTGGATAAAAAACCGGAGAATCAATATGTTACAGACTGCTAATATTTTCCTCATCCAGCAGTTCCAGTATTTTAACTGTGCAGCGTTTTCCGCCGCAAGGGCCGCTTCCCGCCCCCGTGGCCTCCTGTACCTCCTTCAGGGTTTTTGCTCCTGCTTTTATCACTTTTTTGATCACAGTTCTCGGGATTGCTTTACAAATACAAACCTTGGTAATTTTATCAAGAATTTCGGAATTTAAATTCTGCTCCATATTTCTCCTCCGCACGGCTGGTATGAAAGGCTCAGCCAATGAATTAATGTTAATATTGGTATTGATAGTTTTGTTTATATTACATATATTATTCATTGCGAGAGTTGAATACAATATTTATTTTAAATTTTACTACTTTGAGCGGTAAATTTGCCTTGCGACTGCGTTGAAGCCGCTTGCAAGGCAAGGACGACAACAAAGAAAAGCGGCAAAACAGCTGGCGTAAGGCGTGTTTTACATTGCCAATAGAGGGTATTATTCATTGTGAGAGTTGAATTCAACAATTATTTTAAATTTTTAGACGGCAAGAAATATTAATGATCGGAGGAATATATGCTGATATATGCTGTAATTGCCATCAATCTTGCGCTTGTTTTTTATACAATCGGAGTGTGGAGCGAAAAAATCCAGGGAACTCTGAAAAAATGGCATCTTGTAATATTTTGGACAGGACTGGCTTTTGACACCATTGGGACAAGCCTGATGAGTGAACTGGCCCAGAACGGCTTCAAATTTAATTTTCACGGAATAACCGGACTTCTGGCCATAGTTTTAATGCTGGTACATGCCCTGTGGGCAACTTATGTTATAATCAGAAATAATGAGAGGGCAAAGTCAGGTTTTCACAAATTCAGCATATTTGTCTGGATCATATGGCTCATTCCTTTTATATCCGGCGCCATACTTGGAATGGCAGGCTGATTCTAACCCGGAACAAAAGAAAAACCGGATCCATTTATCAAAATACTGGTCCGGTTCCCTGTTTGTATAATTTTATTTGATTTTACTGCTTTACAGCGGCATTTAATTCCTCCATTAATGCCTCAACATTAATGCCGTGTGCAAGAGCTCCCTGTTCTATATTTTCAAATCTTGCAGCCATACATCCAAAGCAATGCATGCCGTGATTTAACAATACGTCGGCAGTTTCAGGATATTTTTCTACTATATCGGTTATTGACCAGTCCTTGGTTATCATTTCTTCACCTCCTTACAAGCTTGCTGTTAAATAAATATTAGTTTTAACAATATTACGGATATTAAATCATTATAATATTTTCAAAAATTAGATACCCATTCAGAGCATTACCCAATCATAAATTAATTATTTATTTTAAAATTTATGACTGATAATTCCCGGTAAATTTAAGTCCCATTTCAAATGCCCTTTTGCAGTCCTCAGGGAAAACCTCCTTCCTCCGCTTTGCCTTTGCCGCTTCGTCCAAACCGGAGGTTTCGTATTTTGAGTAATCGTCAAACTGGTACGTATCAGTGCTATAAAGAGTTTCGCAATCACCCAGAATCCTGTTTAATGCATTTTCTGTAAATTTCAGGTGTGCTTCGTAAAGTAATTTTAAACGTTCTTCATCAACATTCATTGTATATATCAGCCCGGTAGGAACCTTTTTGCTTCGCAGACTTGTATACCCTTTATCATACTGCATGTGCTGGAACATCAATCTTTCAATAAAAGCTCTGAACATACCGGTAGTTGAACCGTAGTAAATCGGGGAACCAAGAAAAACGGCATCAGCTTCCTCAATTTTAGTAAGGATGGGCTTTAGATCATCATTCAGCACACAGCTGCCAAAGCTTTTGCCTCCTTTCAGCTTACAGGCAAAACAGCTTATGCACCCCTTATAATCGTAGTCATAGAGATTTATAAGCTCTGTCTCGGCTCCTCCGGCTTTTGCACCCTCAAGAGCATTCTTCAGTATTACAGCCGTATTCCAGCTTTTTCTGGGACTCCCGTTAATAGCTATTACTTTCATAAAAAAACTCCTTTATATATATTGTAATTATTTGATATAATTTACAACATCGAGCTTCCTTTTGGGCGCCGGCTGAATACGTTTATCAGCCTTATAGCCAAAAGATACGCCGTAATAAGGCTCATAGCCTTCAGGAATGTTAAGTTCCGCCATCTCTTCCTTATTGGCAAAGTAAAACCTCATCAGTCCAAGCCAAACCGAACCGATATCCATACTTTCAGCTGTAATCAGCATATTTTGAATGGCTGCGGCACAATCGGCCCCCCATGCCATTGCATCCTGCTTTGCCGATACTATTACAAGAGTTGGAGCATCATAAGTTACTTTAAAATCAGGTTTTGATCCCATTCTTTTTATCCAGTCGGAGTCGGATTTGCTCATTTCTTCCCTTACATAGGTGTTTATTCTTTTAAGTAATTCTGTATTCTGAATAACGGTAAAGTGCCAGGGCTGCTGGTTATGTGCCGTAGGGGCATAGATACCCGCCTCGATTATTTTCTCCAAACTTTCCTGACTGATTTGGTCCGGTTTATATTTTCTTACACTTCTTCTGCTTTTTATTACTTCCAATACATCTTTCATACTAGCTTCTCCTTGTATTGCTTTTAACGTAATTTATATGAATAATGTTTACAAGCCCTTACCAAATAATTATACTTTATTAGAGTATATGATTAAAATTACATGGTTAAAATGTATAATAATGATTGTTCGATAGTTCAAGTATCATTGAACTATTTCAATATATCATATAATATGTTATAATTCAATAGTATTGCAAATAAAAACAACCCTCCTGCCAAACCTGTAATTTACTGCCGGAAGGGTGTTCGAAGGGAGGTAGAATATTGAGAGAACTATTTCATCCAAATATAGATCAGCTATGCCTATCAACTGTTTTAAATGCTTTAGGAGATCCAATACGCCTTCAGATAATCAAAAATCTTGCACATAAAAATGAAACAACCTGCGGCTACTGCAATATAGATCTTCCAAAGTCGGCTCTGTCACACCATTTTAAGGTTCTAAGGGAATCAGGACTTATTAATGTGCGAATTGAAGGTAAACAGAGGTTTCTGTCAATAAGATATACCGAACTTGAACAAAAGTTTCCGGGATTGCTGAACTCGGTAATAAAAAGTATTTAGTATCGCAGAATTTCGTTGTCGTCCTTGTCAATACACACAGTATTGCCTTCGTCCTCCGCCTTATTCTGAAAATTTTCCTCGCCGGTTACAGACCTAGTTGCTCATCATTATAACTATAGCCCGTATAATTTCCTGTTTCATAATCCCGTAGTTCATATACTCATGTTTATGGTAAACAACCTCATGACAAAAATTTTCAATCATTCCCATTGCTATATGAACTTTTTCCTGAGCATTGGCGGGCGTAATACCCTGCTGTGTCATGAGTCCTACGATAGTGTCGGTCGTTGTCACTTCAAATTCATAAAAGTACTCTCTGACAGCCTTATCGGTATGGGACATAGCCATCATTTCCTCATGGGCTTCTTTTGACAAAGTATGGGAATCCGCAAAAATATCAATTACCTGATCAAGTGTAGCTGCCAGATCAAGAGGTTCTTTTAATTCCTGAAGGTTTTTATAAAGCTGACCGGTCATTCCTTCGGCATAAAATTTTACAGCCTCAATAAAAATAGCCTTTTTATCCTGAAAATAATTATAAACAATACCTGTTGATACCTTTGCCTCTTTGGCAATTTCAGCGGTATTTGTATTATAATAGCCTTTTTCGCAAAAAAGCTTAAAGCCTGCTTCAACTATCTTTCTCTTTTTTTCAATGGAACGCTTTTGTTTGGGTTCCCTTATATCGGAATTGCCCATACTTATCTTTCATCTCCGTTTCCCGCACTTTTTACATAAATCAAGTTATACACTTAATTATATTTTATAAAATTCTGTTATGCAACCTGATAACCTGAAATTTATTTCATATTTTGTTGACTTATATATTCACAAATAATATACTAAATATGAAATATATTTCAGGTTTTTAAATATTAATCATAATACATACATTATTACATCTGCTGATTAACCTCTTTTATTCGACTTACCGCGATAGAGGAGCAAACAAATTTCATTACATTTTGCGGCCGCTATGCGGCTCAAAGCCATATTATAGCTTGGGAGGTCAATATGAATTCACTTATTCAATTTAAAAATGTTACTAAAGAATATGACATGGGCTCAAAAAAACTGCTTGCCGCAGATAATGTGTCCTTTTCCATCAACGAGGGAGAGTTTGTTGTAATACTAGGGCCTAGCGGTGCAGGTAAATCGACAGTGCTGAACCTCCTGGGAGGCATGGATTTTGCCACCTCCGGCGAAATTATTATTAACGGCCTGAATATTGCCAGGTTCAACGAACAGCAGCTAACAAACTACCGTGCCGAAAATGTGGGCTTCGTATTTCAGTTTTACAACCTGATACCCACATTGACAGCACTTGAAAACGTATTGCTTATAAGACATGTGGTGAAATCGCCGCTGGACGCCTCAGAAGTTTTAACCTCAGTAGGACTTGGGGAGCACATGAGAAAATTCCCGTCACAGCTGTCGGGCGGCGAGCAGCAGAGAGTATCCATAGCCAGAGCCGTCTGCAAAAATCCTACCATGCTGCTGTGCGACGAACCCACCGGTGCCCTGGACAGCGAAACAGGTATCGTCATATTGTCTCTGCTCCAGAAAATGAGCCGGGAGCAGAACAAAACTGTTATCATAGTCACGCATAATGCGGCTCTGGCGCAAACGGCCCATAAGGTAATCCGGCTGAAAAACGGAAAAGTGAGGGATATTACGCTAAACGAAACACCCCTTTCTGTAAGTGAGGTGAACTGGTGATGCTGATCAAAAAAATGCTGAGAGACATAAAGCACAACAAGACCCAGTTTATCTCCATATTCCTGATGGCCTTTCTCGGTGTGTTCATTTACGCCGGTGTAGGCGGAGAATGGTATGGTTTGCAGCAAACCTCGGCCAAATATTATCAGGATACAAATCTTGCCGATGTATGGGTTTATGGAAAAAACTTTTCGGAGGAAGATGTTGAAGCTGTCTCCAAGGTCAGCGGTGTATCACAGGTGCAGAGGCGGCTGTCTCTTGAAGCTGTGGCTGATTTTGGCAACAGCCCATCGGTAATGCTGCATTTTATTGAAAAAAATTATATCTCAAAGGCTTATAGAGTTACCGGAGAGGATTTCTCAGCCCAAAAGGACGGAATATGGCTGGATGACCAGTTTGCCAGGGCCAGGCACCTTAAGGCGGGTGATACTTTTTCAATTTCGGCTTTTGGCGTAAAGCTCGAGAAGAAAATCCTGGGGACGGTACTCAGCCCGGAATATGTATTTTCCACAGGCGGAAATGACATCGTCCCCAACCATGCGAATTACGGTTTTGCGTATCTTCCTGCATCAGCCTTTCCCAAACAAATGGATATGGTATATACGGAACTCCTGATTACTACCGGTCAAGCACCAGATGTGGCACTTGAGGATAAAATCAACTCCGCTCTCAACGGACATTACAGTGTCTATCTGGACAGGAACAGCTTTGGGAGTTATTCCATGTTCTATAATGAGATACAGCAGCACAAGGCGATGGGGTCGGTTTTCCCGGTAGTATTTCTTGCAATAGCCCTCCTCACCATCCTGACAACCATGACCAGGATGGTAAATAACCAGAGGACACAGATAGGTACTCTGAAAGCACTTGGTTTTCAAAAAAGAACCATTCTGCTCCACTATATTTCCTACGGCTTTTGGCTTTCCCTTGCAGGGGCATTATCAGGAGCCCTGGTGGGACCTCTGACTCTTCCCAGGCTCTTTTACGGTGCCATGCAGACTACTTATACCCTCCCCGAATGGAAGCCCTCCATATCTCCCCTGTTTTTTATAATGGCCTTGATTACAGTACTGCTCTGCACTCTGGCAACTTATTGGGCCTGCCGCAGCAATTTAAGGGATACCCCATCTCAGACGCTCAGACCTAAAGCACCAAAAACCATGAAACAGGGAGCCTATGAAAATACAGCCCTCTGGGCCAAACTTGGCTTTAATGCCCAGTGGAATCTCAGAGATATCCTCAGAAGCAAGCTCCGTTCAATCATGGCTGTAATCGGAGTTCTTGGCTGTTCCGCCCTCCTTGTATGTGCCTTCGGTATGCAGGATAGCCTGGATGATGTCGTCCGGTGGCAGTACAGTGACCTGAACCGCTTTTCGGCCAAACTCTCCCTTTCGGAAAATATACCCCAAGGCACTGCAGCTTCAATCCTGAAACAGACCGGCGGCCAAGCACTTATGGAAAGCGCTGTTGAAATAAAGGCAAACGGCATTAAGAAGACCGGAGAACTTCTGGTGACCGACCGGGTTTCTCTTATTAAATATACTGATGCCGGGCGGAATTATATGGAACTGCCATCAGACAGACTGTCAATAAGCTATAAAATGTCGGAGCTGCTGGGAGTGAAGGCAGGTGATAAGGTTTCCTGGCACATTTACGGCCAGGAAAAGTGGGTCACAGGTGAAATCGGAGCGGTTTACCGTTCTCCCGTATCCCAGGGAATCACACTTTCAAGAGAGCTGTTTGAAAAATCCGGCTTTACTTTTACTCCCACCGCCATAGTAACAAGCCGGAATGTAGACACCCTTCCGGAGGGAGTTGAAAGTAAATGGTCAAAGAGTGATCTTACCGAAAGTTATGAAACCATGGCAGAAGCTATGAACATCATGGTGTATATCCTAATCTTCGGAGCAGCTTTGCTGGCTGTTGTAGTGCTTTATAACCTGGGAGTCCTTTCTTTTACCGAGAGGTTGAGAGAGCTTGCCACACTGAAAGTCATCGGGTTTCAGTCCAAAAAGATCCGGCATCTGCTTTTAACACAAAATATCTGGCTTACTGTAATAGGTATTGTTCCTGGTATTTTCCTGGGAAAATGGCTGATAGTCTTTATGCTTTCATTTATGGGCGACAGCTTCGATATGATGTGCATAATAACCGGATTTAACATTGTTGTCAGTACAATAATCACCTTTGTACTCTCGGTATCTGTTAACTTTATGTTTTCCGGAAAAATAAAGCGGATTGATATGGTCAGCTCATTAAAGGGCATTGAATAACTTTATTTCTTACATTTATTAAATACCGATATGCCATGCCCGATGTTTACACCAACAAATACTAAAACCGTAAAAACCATGGTTCCCCAGAACCAGTTTTGCACTACCTGTGAAACAGGCATTTTGAACAGATCCGCGATTTTACTAAAGAAGCCCGGGTTAAACAGCTGCCTGTCATTAAACATTGCTATTACCAGCAAGCTGCCTGCAATATTTTGGACCGTGTCGGCCACTGCCAGCGGAGCAGTCCATCTTCCCTGAATAAACTTCCAGGCAGAGATACACAGCTGTACAAAAGCCAGCAATAAAACCAGGGGAATATAAATCTGAAGTCTATCTGTGCTGAATAGCGGAATAGCTTCCGTTTTAGCCGGGTCATTGATGTATACTGCAAGCAGCTGAGGCTTTAAATACAGCAAGGCGGTAAAAAGTATGGTAAAGAACATTGCAATAATGGTTCCAACCTTGGATATTACGGCTTTTTGGGAAACCGGAGCAGTTGGAAGCTCGTCAAGTGACCACTTCTTTTTGGCAAAGGGCAGTTGGTTTTCGCTGACTCCGCTTCTCTCCATTATTGCAAACACAATGGTAACCCACAATGCTGCCTGTAAACCTCCTGAAAAAGCTGCTTCAATGGAGTCTGCAAATAATTTCTTCCACAGCTCCACCTGGTTTAAGTCGACCGATCCCTTAAACACCCAGTCCAGTACCGTAATACACAAGACAACAGCCACAGCGATACTTACAACTGTTTTAAGCACTGTAAAATAGCTGTCGTAAAGTGCAGGCCCGATCAGGTATCTTTTGGTGGGATTATATTCCTGTGCCAGCTTTTTGGGGTTTCCTAATTTCTCCAGAACCTTTCTTATCTCACCTTCATTAGCATTTTCAGGCAGCATATCTCCGATATTTGATCTGAGTTCTTCTGCAACGTCATAACGTATATCCTCCGGTAAGCTTTCGGTAACAGCCAATATATACCGTTCTATAAGACTCATAACTCATCCTCCTTTAACAAGATCTCAAGCTGTTGAGATAAATTTCTCCACTCTTTTTTTAGTTTTTCATAAACTTCCTTTCCCATATCACTTAATACATAAAACTTCCTGGGACGGCTCTCGCTTGTATCCCACTGGCTTGACAAAAGATTTTGTTTCTCCAGTCTTCTCAGCAGCGGGTAAAGGGTACCTGCTTCAATCGGGGTATTTTTCTCCTCCATTTTCTGAGCCAGAGAATATCCGTATTCAGGGTTATTGAGCTGGCTTAGGACCGATAGTACCAGTGTACCCCTTTTTAACTCTATGATAAGCGAGTTTATCAATTCATCAAAACTTTCCACGTGATCACCTCGATACTAGTATACTGTATGTCGTACACTATTGTCAACATTAAACTATTGTATATGATAAAATATTAATTTTTGCAATGATTATTGATTCTTTACCATCAAAAAGGACAGCACACAAAATAACCTGTTCAGTGTTATTTTGTGTGCTGT
Source organism: Bacillota bacterium (assembly GCA_023386445.1). Classification (GTDB taxonomy): domain Bacteria; phylum Bacillota; class Clostridia; order Acetivibrionales; family DSM-1351; genus Ruminiclostridium. The sequence continues at coordinate 26,188 of JAEWJR010000028.1, forward strand.
CCTTTTCTTTATGCTTTAGTCCTTTCGTCCCTCTCCCTATGGTTTTGCAGGTTCTATCAATATTTTGCCTCCTGCCTTAAACGGAACGGCACCGGCCTCTTTGAGTACCTGGGCAACCAGAACATCCATTCTTGACGGAACTTTTGGAAATTCCAAGGCTGCCTTGAATTTTACATATATATTATCGGATTTAAGCAATTCAGCTACTATATCTCCTGCGGTTGCCCTTCCTGTTCTTGAATGTGCCGCAAGTACCTCTTTTTTTAATTCACTGTAATATGTATTGTAAAAACTAAAGAAAACTTCACATTCTTCAGCCGTTTTCGCATATTCCGTCAACTGAATGCTGTCCACGGCTTTTGTGTTGAGATTGTTAAGCAGCTCTGTCATATACTTTTCCGACCGGTGGGAATCCATTACATAATCAATATAGCCCTCTTCTGCCATAGTTCTGTATTTGCCGGTTATTTCAATAAGCTTGTTCATAGAACTGTAAAGAAACGCAGGATTTATCTCAACGGTGGTATCTCCTGACAGAAGCAATTTATTTTCAGGATCATATATACAGATATGCCCCGGAGAATGGGTACCGTCATGAATTAAAAAAAACCTGCCAAGCTGCCACCCCTGCAGCGAAACACTGCCAAATTCCCTTGTAGTCCTTTCCCCTGTTTTGAGAATTGTTGCCTTGTCAGCCATATTATTTCCCTTTCCCATGGATGCCGTCACCAGCAACTTCAGCATTACTTCTGCCAAAAATGGCGATTTCTTTGCAGTTTCCCTGAAAATCAAACAAATACCCGTTTCAGGAAACATGGTTTGGAATACATCCTCATATTGGCCTAAATGAGCAATATCATTCATAAAATCATCAACAGTATCCATAGTAGGGATTTCATCCTCCGGTAGATAAAACTTCCAGTCAAGACCGGTCTCACACACAACATCATTATTAAAATCGTGATCAAAATGTCCTTGCGTGATCAGAAGAACAATCCTGTTTACTCCATTCTTTTTAAACACATTTACCAGTTTAATTATTTCCTTTTTATAGTTTGAATGTTTTCCCGGATCAACGATATATAAGGTTTCCTGATCCCTTAAAATGTAGACATTGGACGAGGGTGCCTTAAAAAAAAAGTCGTCGCTCATATATCCTCCGAGCCTCCAAATATCAGGTAACACTTCTTTTACAGATATATCCTCCGGCCCGTCAAAGAGGAACTGGTCTATTATTTTACCCATTTTTACAAATACCTCCTTACTTTTTATCTTTTTAGCAGGTGAAGCCAAAAAGCTATAAAAAATTAGAAAATCATGTAGTTTATGTAATTAATTGGTTGATCAACCATCTACAGGTATAATATAATACTCATATAAATAGAACAATAATCAGTATTATCTAAAATGTATATTACTCGACAATTTTCTGCCAATTGCTTATAAACTTTAAATTTCAATATTGAGGTGATTGTATTGATGTCTTACACACAGGATCGGAGAACAAAACGTACTGTAACAATGATTAAGGAAGCCCTTTTCGGATTAATGGAAGAAAAAAGCTTCAGCGATATTTCCGTTATTGATATTACCAGCAGAGCAGATATAAACAGGGGTACATTCTATCTTCATTATATTGATAAATATGATATGCTTGAAAAAATTGAAAATGAAATACTAATGGAATTGCAGAACAGTGTTGGTAAAATAGTATCGGATTTATATTTCTCAGGATCATCCAACGAACCTAATCCTTGTATGGTGAAGCTTTATAAGTACTTTAAGAATAACTCCAAATCTATAAAGGCAATACTGGGACCTAACGGCGATCCTTCCTTTCGAATAAGACTGAAAAAATTCATGGAGTCAAATCTGTTTCAAATAGTGTCGGATTTTAATACCGAAGCCATTCTTGTCCCTGAGGAATACTTTATATCCTATATTGTTTCCGCACATTTGGGAGTTATAACTCAGTGGTTGGAATCCGATGCGGAGAACTCACCGGAAGAAATTGCTTCCATACTTTTAAAGCTGTTCCGGCTGGGGCCGTATAAGACAAGCTGTAATGTACTTGGACCTGTTAAGGAAGACAGGTAAAGCAAAGTTGTTTCCGGTGAGGCAGTAAGAAAAAACCAAAGAGGCCTTAACGCCCTTTGGTTTTTTACAGCAACTTAAAATTTATTAAACACCACCTTATCTGGCTGCGGTTTTTCTTTTTCCGAGCAGGATTGCTGTACCGCCAAGCACCACTGCTGCAGCTGCCGCACCAAGTGTTACAATAAGGGCAGTGTTTGTTTCGGCTGCTCCATTTTCAGCACCGGCTGTTGTCGTATACATTTCCGCATCGTTTGGTGCAACGGCAGTCTTATATATTCTGCCGTCATTTGCCGCACCTACAGCTGCTTCATTGCTGACCTCACCCTTATTATCCGCGGCAGCATAAGGCTCGGTGCTCATTCCGGCGGCACCTGCCGAACTGCCCTGTCCCGCCTGGTCGGGTGCAGGCTCGGCTATACCCATTACAGATATAAGCTGCCCCTCTGCGACCTTTACCCCGTCCTTGCCGAATATGCCATACAGGTATTCCGCATTTTCACTGTTCATGGGCATTATACCGATTTCCACATGTTTTTCATAAGGAACAGTGTATGTTACGGTTATTCCCTTCTGTTCTATTTCCTTGCTATGCTCTTTAAATAAATAGGTATCTATTTCCTTCTGTTTCTTCAATATGTCCTCGCTTATAATTACAGGACTGGATACTGGCTTACTCGGTTCTACCGACATCATGGTTGTTTCGACATTGCCTCCGCCGTCTGCCGCCCCGGGCTGACCGCCTTCCTTTACTGCCGCATTTGCAGCTGCTGCCGAAAATAAGGATAAACACATACTTAATACAAATACCCTTGCAAATTTTGATCTTATCATATCTATTCCCCCTTTAATTTAATAACTCCGAATTAATATTTTACTTTGGTCCAAACGCCAAACCATTACTATCCCTAACTATCCCATAGCCTTTGCTATGTTTATTGCCAGTTCTTCACTGATTTGTCCCCCTACAGAATAACGGCAGTCTTTCCCGAACCAATGAAGCTCTGTGCGCTGCTGTTCGGTTCCGTCTTCCGTTTTGATTCTTTCAGTTTTCACATATCCCGGGACACCATTTATATCTACAGTTTTAAAACCAGGGAATTCATTCTTCACCTTTATTTTTTCCTCTGTAATCAAAAGCTGAACTTTACCGTACTCATAATTAAAAATTACTTTATCTGCCTTTTGTCCCTCTTTTAAAAACCCGCCTATGGACTTAAGTCTGAATCCCTCAGGAATATACCCGGGAACCAACAGATTTTCCCCAAAGGCTTTCCGGGCTTCCTCCGGTGATTTATAATCAACCTGTCCTTCTGCCTGTGCCGCTTTCAGAACATCTCCCCCACTATCCTGCGGCTGGTTCTCTCCCCCCGGTGCCGCTTCCATCATAATAGAAATTTCAGAACTTCTTTCCGGTACTGTATTGCTGCTCCACGGGAACCGGCCCGAAGCGGCCATTGCTGTTACAATGAGGACAACACAGGCTGCTGGAACCAAAACACCGATTGCCGGTTTATATCTCCTCCTTTTGCATTTCTGAAGAGTTTTATACTTAAGTTCCGGAGTCACAGCAATATCCTTCATGATCCCGTCTGAAATATTTCTAAAGCTTTTCATGTCATCCACCTGATACAACACCTCCCAATTTACTTCTTAAGATTTCCCGTCCTCTGTGAAGCCGGCTTCTAACGGTTCCCTCGGCTATATTTATAATTCTGCTTATCTCTGCCGTATTAAATTCATGGTAATAGTAAAGTATCATGACTTCTTTATAGCTCCTGGGAAGGGAGGTTACTTCAGAAAACAGACGTCTGTTTTCTTCTTTTTTAATAATTTTACTTTCTACATCGGTCAAATCATTTTGTACTCCTATTTTGTCAGTCAGCAAAACTCTTTTAATCCAGGAATTTCTCAATATATCCTTACAGACATTTATTGTAATTTTTATGATCCAGGTTTTTTCACTGCTGTCTCCCCTAAAACTGCCGTATTTTCTGTAAATCTTGCAGAATACCTCCTGAAAAGCATCCTCAGCCTTTTGCAGGTCTTTCAAATACATGTACGAAGTTCTAAGAACATCGTTTCCGAAGGCATTCATCAATCTTTCAATTTCTGCATCAATATTCGGTTTACTGTTATAATTAAGCTTCTTATCCTGGTCCATGCCATTGTCCTTTGGTACCGAAAGGAAATACATGTGCTGCCTCCTTCCTTGGTAGCTTTCACTTATTAGACGCGTAATACCTTTTGTTCGCTCCGTATATCTGAATATTTTTCTAAAAATTCTCTTCGCTGAGCTTTAGTCGTAAAAAAAGACCCGGTCATAACTTTTGAATTATGAACGAGTCACAGCCGGCAATATGTGAATTTAGATGCTGCACGCCACCAGGGGATTAGCCTGCAAGATTTTTTCAACTTCCTCGAAGCCTTCCGGGAATGCGTAGTTGTATCTGGCCGGAAGAGCAAAAACATATCCGGAGTTTCTTCCAAGCTCGGTGGGCCCTATGGGTGCGGCCCCTATATAAAATTCACCCTTCTGCAGGGCTTCCCACTGCTTTATGGTCAGTACCATTATGGGAATATCCTGGCGGGGATTTTCAGCAGTCCACAGGGGATGGCGGATGCTTATCAAAGGACCCGTTTCAATTTTTTCAGGTTCTTCTTCTGCCGATCTGCCTTCCCATTTGTCAATTATAATTTTGTAATTCTCCCAGCCGGCAGGCAGGGAAAATTTAAACCCATAATCTTTATTTTCATAAATTATCTTTTTCTCGTCACTATTCTGTAATGCATTTGAGTCTGATGTCATAACTGCAGCACTGGAGCAGCCTGAGAAAGTAAGCACAAGCAAAACCAGCAACATCATAAAATCAAAAATCTTTTTCATAGTAATCCCTCTCAACGCTTCATAAAACACTAAACTATAACTTATATTACAACATACCGGATACTATTTTGTTACAGTACGGTAACCTTTAAATAAAATATTTTCTAAAAACTTATTCATCGCCGGCCTTGTTTTTTCCCCGGCCAGCATGCCTTTTCTGCTTCTTCTTTTTTATATCTTCAATCAGCTCCCTTGAAAATTCGGTAGAGAGACGGGTTCTCAAGCCTTTTCCTTTATCGTCATCAATAAACAGCCTTTTTCCGTGTCGGACAAAAACTATCTTAACGGCCATATATATGCAGATATAGGCAACAATCATTATAATACCCGCTATCAGCCCTGAAGCCTGTCCGGGAATAAAAGGCATACTGAAAATAATAGCTATGAGGCTTATAAGTGCCAGCCAAGAGGTCGCAGGGTACCCGGGCATCTGGCACTTGCCGTCCGGCGGGCAGCCCTGTCTTTTTCGCAGCCGGATATGCGTTGCCATGATAACGGCATAGGTAAACAGCAGAGCGAAGCCGCCGGAGCTCACGAGAAACAGGTATACCCTTGGAAGCAGCAAACCTATCCCAAGCCCGGCAAGCATGGCGAAGCCTGAAAAGAGGATTCCGCGGTAGGGTACCTCTCTTTCATCCTTAAGCCATCCGGGGGCATGCCCTTCCAGCGCCAGGGAGCGCATCATCCTCCCCAGTCCGAACATTGCCGCCAGCATTGTAGAAAGTATGGCCGTTATCAAAACAAAATTAATAGCTGTTCCGGCCCAGCCCATACCCCATCTGTTCAGTGCGGCAACCATGGGGCTGACATTTTCATTCAGTGCTGCCGTGGGTACAAGCGGAAGCAGCACTGCAACCGAAACAATATAAAACCCAACCAGACTTATAACTGTATAAGTGATTGCTTTGGGAACGGTTTTCCTTGGATTGTCGGTTTCTGAGGCTGCCAGGCCGATGATTTCAAAGCCGGCATAAGAAAAAATCACTATCAGCATGCTTCCGGCTATCCCGCGAATTCCGCCGGGCATCAGAGGCTCCCTTGTTATTTCTCCTGCTCCGATGGAGGCTGTTCCGGGAATCAAGCCTGCAATCAATAATATTGCAAGAAGTATAAACGCCGCTATTGCAAAAAGTTTTATGGCAGCAAGCCCGCTTTCCAGTTTGCTGAGTTTGTCGGCTCCCAGCAGGTTGAGCAGTGTGACTCCAATTATTATGCTGCTGCCTAGAATTGAAATAGATACATTTGGAACCCATTCGCGAATGAGAATGGATACGGCTGTTGCCTCGCTGGACATGGCAAGCACCATTCCTGTCCAGTACACCCATCCGACGGTAAAGCCGGCAGCCGGGCCGAAAGCCTGGGTAGCAAATGTCCTGAAGGAACCCGAATCTGGGTTGGCCACAGTCAACTCAGAGAAAGCATACAAAATAATATAGACCAAGGCCCCGCCCAAAATATAAGATATGATGATAGCCGGCCCAGCGGCTTCAATAGCCACAGAAGAGCCAAGAAAAAAGGAACCTCCTATAACCGTCCCCAGCGCCATCATAGTAAGATGTATGGGTGACAGCCCTTTATGTGTCTTTTCCATAATTTTTCTCCGTTTTCACCGCTAAGGCGGTATTGAATAATATTATAAAAATATTATCCCTAAAACCATGAAAAAGATTCTAGTGGTCTGTAATATCTAAAACGTATATTGCCGGAGAGGAAAATTTTTGCAGAATAAGGCAGAGGCCGAAGGCAATACTGTATGTATTGACAATGGTCAGTTACACTGTTCCAATATAAGTCCTGAAATCCTTCCATAATTAAGAGTCTCAATCCTGGACGCCGGAATGTTGGCACAGACGATACCGTTGCTGCTTTTTTTCAAATATGTATAAATTATATGGGCTTCGTCTATTTCTTCCTGACTCAGGGTTCTTTCAAGATATTTGTGATGTTTAAAGCAGGCCGCCGAGAGTTTTTGAAGCTTTTCCTCCAATACAGCGGTATTGCAGTCTGCCAGAAGAATTACTTCTTTCGCGAGAAGCCTGTTGCCCTTTATGAAAAACAGTTTAACAGCATTATCTCCGTATTTCTCCGCAGCGATGATGTTCCTTCCATATCCCGAGATCTTAATTATTTTTTGCTTGTACAGTACGTGTCTGATACCCTTCAACTGTTCTCTGCAGGCAGCGGCTTTTTCAAATTCAAGCCTTTCTGCAGCAGTCAGCATTTTTGATTTCAAAAGCCTTACCGGCTCCTGATCCTTTCCCTGGAGCAGGCTGACGATTTTCCCGAGCTGTTCGGTATACCGGTCCTGCACATCCTTTCCCGTACAGGGGCCGGAGCAGGTTCCAAGCTGGAGGTTAAGACAGCCTGACGGATTATTTCTTACCGACCTGCTGTTGCATTTCCGTATTCCGAAATGGTCCTTTAAGAAAAGCACGGCATTTTCAACTGAGCTCTGACTGGTAAAGGGTCCAAAATATAAAGCTCCGTCCCCCTTTGTCCCTGTTACGATTTCGGGAATAGGATAAGCTTTGTTTATATCAATTTTTATATACTTATAGTTCAGATAATTTTTTAACAGTTTGTTATACGGCGGTCTCAGTTCCTTGATGGTCTTACACTCCAGGAGAAAGGCCTCAAGTTCGGTGTCAACTGTTATATACTCAAAATCGTCAATCTGCTGAATCATCTCAGCTATTCTCTGGGAATGACTTTTACTGTTCCGGAAATATTGAGTAACCCTGGCTCTCAGATTCTTTGCTTTTCCGACATAAATAACCATGCCGTATAAATTTTTCATGAGGTAAATACCCGGTTGTTTTGGAAGTGTTTTTACAGCTTCTTTCAGCTCCATAATTTTTCCTTGTAAAAATTAGATTTTGGACTTTAACAGTTTTATTATATCATACGGGGCCTGACTTGACATTTTTCGAAATTTATTCAATACCTTGAACTTATGCTGGCTCCAGAAAACAATCCTTATCTGTACCTAACCTCCGAAGATATTGCCGCTTTGAATACAAGGATTCCCCAAAGTCTCACTCCAAAGGAGGAGCAGGTCAAAGCAACAACGTCCATATTATTGGACTGTATTAAAGACAAACGGCCTGCTTGTGATTGGCGTGTAGTTGCAAATTATATCAAAATATCAGCCATCGCTTCGCTTAATAAGGACAAAGTTATTGTGGAAGCCTTACCTGCCAATATTTCAGGTATTCTTGAACTCATTTTGAACGAAATATATGGTCATGATTAAACCTGGATTACCGGATAACAAAGACAAAATTGATAGAAAAAATAAACAGGATAGAGGTGTTTAATTATGCTTAAAAATTTGAGAGAAAAAAAGTATTTTATCTTCTGCATTCTGGCTGCAGTCAGTGCGGTAATTATTGCGATTGCGGACAATCTTTTGGAATACACAGGCAGCGCGGAAGACGGGCTTACTTTTATCGACCCCCTTTGGTTAAATATGGCTCCCTGGCGATTTCCGCTTTCCCTAAACCTGTGTGCATTTTTTATCCCCTTTTATCTGCTTGGCTTCTGGTCTGTAAAACGTTTAATTTCAATTACCCATCCCCGGTTGTCAAATATTTATTTTGGAACAGTTTCTTACGGTGTTATCATGGGCGTTTCTTTTATCCATAGTGTATTAAGCTATTTCCCAATGATATATCAGAAACTGGGCGGCCAGGGTGAGCAATTATTAGCTGAAGAAGTAATAAATAATATTATGAAAGCCATCATACCGGTTTTTGTAGTTCATTACATACTCTCCTGGATAATACCTCAATTAATTCTTTTTGTGCTTATAACAGGCGGAAAGACAAAATTCAACCGTTGGACGGCCTTTCTGAACCCATTTGTCTTCCTTGTTTTCGGGTTGATGTGCTCATTGCTTTCACCCGGTGTTCTTCAGTTTATATATGTAGGTATTATAAACAAAGGAAATACGGCATTATTTATATTGATGGCAGTATACGAATATAAGGAATATAAGAAAACTCTGGAGAACCAGCCTCATATGCCGTCAATCCAGCTTGACAGTAAAGGTATTTTACCGGAATAAGCCGGGAATTAATGTTATTTAATGGTGTATTTGATACTGTTAATCAAACATGCTATAATCAATTTATTTAGGAGAAAAATAATTTTTACAAAGTCAATTACTATCGGCTGAATGCCTTTGCCCATCAGCCGATAGTAATTGACTTTGGTAAACTTAGAGCTTAAGGAGCTTAATATGATAGGCACAGAACAATTTACCATCCCCCGGTATTTAAAAATAGCAGTCGATATCTCAGCCCGCATAGCGTCAGGCGACATCCATCAGGGAGAGAAGCTGAAAGGGAGGTCTGTTTTATCGACTGAATACAATGTATCACCTGAAACAATAAGAAGAGCCATGTCAATACTGTCCGACAAAAAAGTTGTTGAAATAGCTCTGGGCAGCGGGATAGTTGTGTCCTCCAAAGAAAATGCCATACAATTCCTGAAAAATTTCAAGGATGATGAAAGTGTGGCGGAATTGAGATTAAAATTGTCTCAAATGCTTGATAAGCGCAGGTCTATGGATGAGGAGATCTCTTCACTTACAAAACAGATTATAGACCTCTATAAATACAAGCGGTCGGATTTGATCACCCCTGTGGAAATCCCTCTTCCAAACAGCTCCCCCGTTATCGGCAAAAGTATCGGCGCATTGGAAGTATGGCACAATACCGGGGCAACAATAATAGGCGTTATCCAGGAAAAAAGCATTATCATATCGCCGGGTCCCTATTATGAATTCGCCCAAAGTGATAAGGTCCTGATAGTTGGCGACGAAAATGTAATTGAACGATTTAATGCCTTTATAAACGGTATTAACTGAGCAGATCGAAATAACCAAACAGTAAAAAAATCCATTATTTCCGGATTGCTTTTTTAAGGCAATATCAGACGCTTCAGCGGTTTCTGGCATTGTCTTTTTTATTTTTCCTTTTTATAAAACTTGACAGATAGTATGCATTAGAATAAAATAGCAAGTGACAACTTAATCATGCTGATAAGTTGTCTGTAATAAATTTACAGCCCAAATATTCTTTATCTGGCATTATCACTTAAAATAACTCGGGATAAAAGTTAATTTAATATTCACATTTTACTTAATGATTTAAACACGGCAGGTGTTATTGTTTTACAGACAACCTGCAACTTATATCAAAATTGCCGGATATTTCATCTATATATTTGCAGCAGTAATAATAATTTGTTAAAAGGAGGACCTTTATGGTTAATTTAATAAATGTATTAAAAAAATACAGCAATAATACAGTAGTAAATTCCATAAACCTTGAAATTCAGGATGGGCAATTCGTCGTTCTCATCGGCACATCAGGGTGCGGTAAAACCACTACATTAAAAATGATCAACAGACTTATAGAACCCACATCGGGCCGGATACTTGTCAACGGTGACAACATAGAAGCCATGAATCCGGTGGAGCTAAGAAGAAATATAGGTTATGTAATTCAACAAATCGGCTTGTTTCCCAATATGACCATCCTTGATAATGTTGAAGTTGTACCAAAATTGCTCAAATGGCCAAAGGAAAAAAGCCGCAGGCGGGCACTTGAATTAATGGAGATGGTTGACCTCAAGCCCGATATTTATGCCAACAAATACCCTGCCGAACTTTCGGGCGGGCAGCAGCAAAGAATCGGCGTTCTCCGGGCACTTGCGGCCGAACCCTCTCTGATATTGATGGATGAACCTTTCGGTGCACTTGACCCCATTACAAGGGACAGTTTGCAGGATGAAGTCAAAAAGCTTCATAAAACCCTTAATAAAACCTTTGTCTTTGTAACCCACGATATGTCGGAAGCTGTGAAAATGGCTGATATCATAGTCTTTATGGATAAGGGAAATATCGTTCAGGTGGCACCACCCGAAGAGATCCTGAAAAACCCCGCTAATGATTTTGTAAGGAGCTTCATTGGAATGCACCATGTGTCGGGTAACAGTGACATGACCGTAATGGAAATCATGAAAACCAATCCTGTCACTGTCACTAAAAACAAACACACTCTGGAATGTGTCTCCCTTATGAACAGCAAGGGTATTGACAGTCTGATTGTGACCGACCAAAACGGAATTTACGAAGGTGTTCTCACTGCTGAAGCCATCATCAAGTGCGGGAAAGCGGGAGATACGGTTGAAAGGCTGATAAATACCGGTGTCGATACGGTTCTATATTCCGACAGTGCTAAAGACGCCATGGATACACTTCTCAGCACTAAATCGGGTTATCTGGTTGTAGTTGATAATTCCAATAAAGTGGTAGGTATTGTCACACGTACCGGAATGGTAAAATCCATGGCCCGGGCTTTATGGGGAGGCGATGCCAAATGAGTTTTGCAGAATACCTTCGGCAGAATGGCGGTGAGGTATTGGAGGCCCTTAAGATACACGTACAATTGTCCTCCCTGTCCATCCTGATAGCTGTTTTAATTGCAATACCAACAGGTATTATTCTGACAAGGCATGACAAAACAGCCAGGGTGGTACTTGTGGCAGCCGGTATCATTCAGACCATCCCCGGCCTTGTAATGCTGGGGATCGGACTTATGCTCTTCGGACTGGGAAGCCGGCCGGCGGTTATTGTTCTGGTTGCCTATGCCATACTGCCTGTTATCCAGAATACTTATACCGGAATCAAGGAAATAGACATGCTGTATATAGAAGCGGCACGGGGCATAGGCATGTCCCAGGGCCAGATTCTTTTCAAGGTGGAGATACCGCTGGGCTTGCCTGCCATAGTAGCCGGCATCCGGCTTTCGGTTGTATATATCATCAGCTGGGCTACATTAGCTGCACTGATCGGTGCAGGAGGTCTTGGTGATCTCATCTGGACCGGGTTGTCCAGTTATGATACAAATATGATCCTTGCAGGAGCAATTCCGGCATCAATTTTATCAATCATAGCAGGTGCTGCCATAGATCTGATTCACAGGGCCGTAACCCCAAGGCCTATGAGAGTGAAAGGAGATGCTTAGTTATGCCGGGCTTATTGAGTTCCATAATGGAACACTTGTTTATCACAACAGCAGGAGTTGCTCTGGCAACAACAGCAGGCTTGCTGATTGGAATACTCATCTCTAAAAAAACCGGAATAGCAAACCTGGTTTTAACTGTGGCCGATATTATTCAGACCGTACCAACCCTTGCGCTGCTTGCACTGCTGATGGTTATATTCGGACTGGGCAATACAACCGTAATTATAGGACTGTGCCTGTACTCCCTTTTACCTGTTATAAGAAATACTTTTACAGGTATTACGAGTATCTCGCCCTCAATAAGAGAAGCCTCCAGAGGCATGGGCATGTCTCAGATACAATCACTGGTAATGGTTGAAATTCCACTGGCCCTGCCCATGATTCTCTCAGGTATCCGGATCGCCTTTGTAACCGCGCTGGGCACAGCCGTTATAGGTGTGCTGATCGGCTCGGGAGGACTTGGCTATGTCATATACAGCGGAATCCAGTCTCAGGACTGGAGCTTGATTATCAAGGGTACAATTCCGGTAGTTTTATTGTCCCTGCTTGTACAATTTTTATTTAATAAATTTCAAAACGTAACAAAGGGAGGTAAATAAATGTATAAAAGGTTAATAGCACTTGCAACAGCAGCGATTCTGACAGTAACTGTATTTTCAGGCTGCACTTCAGGCAAAAAGGTGGTCATAGGCTCAAAGGATTTCACAGAAAATAAGATCCTGGCCGAAATAATGGCTCAGCTGATTGAAAGCAATACCGATATCAAGGTGGAAAGAAAAATCAATATGGGCGGTACCTTTGTTTGCTTTGAAGCCATGAAAAAAGGCCAGATAGATATTTATCCCGAATATACAGGCACGGGACTGACAGCCCAGCTTAAACTTCCTGTGGAAACAGATCCTGATAAGGTTTACAATACTGTGAGCACAGAGTTTTCAAAGCAATTTCAGATAAAATGGCTTAAACCCGTGGGCTTCAACAATACTTACGCATTAGCCGTACCTCAGGAGCTGGCAGACAAAAATAAAATAGAGTCCATCAGCGATCTTAAAAATATCTCCAAGGATCTGGTATTTGGCGGGGAACATGAATTCTTCAACCGTGAAGACGGCTATGACGGGCTCATCAAGATCTATGACCTGACCTTTAAGAATACCGCAAAAATGGAGGTTTCATTAAAGTACCAGGCTATCGGCCAGGGAAAGATGGATGTAACAGATGCTTTTACTACCGACGGTCAGTTAAAAGCCTTGAATCTAAAGGTTCTCAAGGATGATAAAAACTTCTTTCCTCCTTACTATGCAGCACCGATTGTGAGAGAAGAGATTCTTGAAAGTTATCCTCAACTGGAGGATGTTTTAGACAAACTTGACGGTAAAATCAATAATGAAACAATGCAGGGTCTGAATTATAAAGTGGACAGTGAAAAACAGACTATTGATAAGGTTGCAAAAGATTTTTTAAATGACAGTGGAATCAAATAACATACAACCTGAAATCCTAAAATTGGGAGAGCCGCTTACCGCTTAATGTGGTAAGCGGTTTTCTTTTTCTACCTGCACAAAAGTGTCTGCGATACGATGTCTGAGAATATTTCCATTCCTGTTGCTTCTGCAACATGAATCACCCCGGAAAACTGTCCGCTCTGAGGTAAAAGCTCTCTCATCAGGTTTTCCCTGCCAAGTATTTTTTCAGGGTTAAAAATAACATCCTTATTTCCGTCAAATAAAGCCACATAAAAAATGCCAGCTTCCACAAGATCCTGGAAAAAATGACTTCCGTATGACAATTCAGGCATCAGACCTGCCTGCTTGGCAGCCACTTCACATATGACCGACATATTGCACAGCTCTGTAAAATGTACGGGTACCCCGAGAGAAGGTGTTGTACTTCCCCATCTTCCCGGACCCATCAGCATCGCATTTTTTCCTGCAAGTTCCCTGTTCAGGTGACCGACCTGCCTGGCAATCGAATACTTGCCCTGTTCATTTAATTCAAGATATTCCCGGGCTTTAATAAAAATAATGTAGTCGATAGGTAACCTTACGTTACCACCCATAAAATTTCCTCTGCTGTAAAACAGGCAAGCCCTTTCATCCTCCAGCTTTGGTATATCAACTGATTTCCCCAGACCTCTGGTCTGCAGCGGACGGCACTGCAAGAGATTTATCTTGAACTGGTTATCCTTTGTAAAATTTGCAGTATATTCAATGTCTACCGGGTAATCGTAGACCTTTGACAGCAGAGCCAGTAAATCCTTCATTACTGAATGGAATTCCGATTGGGCAAATAATTTTTTGTAGTCTAAAATATACTGTAATTTTGTATCGGTGTATCCCAGTTCCCTGAGACGTGCGGCATTTTTATGGTCAGGGCTTGCAAAAAGCTCCTTGTCCACCTTTATATTTCCGGACAGTATATCCTCCAGCGTTTTTACAACAAGTATATTCTCCTTAAGTGACAGAACGTCAACACTGTGCTGTGAGAATTTTTTTTGATCTTCAATATTCATGGGAGGAAGGCGCTGCGGGTTGTCAAGACATACGATTCTGGGATAATCCCCTTCGGTCCTGTCTACCGCCCTGGTTCCGAGACCAAATACCAGCCGCAGCATGCCGGCATCCATATCTATATTTTGATCCCATACATACAGGTTCGAGGAGTTCCCGACCCCGGCAACATGCGGAAAGAAGTTCTCACCGTATTGATCCCCAGAAACGCGCTGAACCAGTATGGCCATCTGTTCATCACGTTCGGACAGGCCCCTGTTCATTCTGTAGGCAAGCGCATCCTCATTCATTGTACTGGCATAAACCGTTCGGATAGCCTCTTCAAAGGCTTCATAACGCTCCTCCGGAGTTCCCTGATTTACACAGAAAACACTTTCATATTTACCCGCAAAGGCATTTCCGAAATTATCCTCCAGCAGTGAACTGGAACGTACTATTATTGGTGATTGTCCAAAGTATTCAAGCATTTGAATAAACTGCTCCTGAATATTTTTAGGAAATTTCCCACGGAGCAGTTTGTCTTTCAGCTCAGGTGCATACTTGTAATAGCCTTCTCCGGTTTTTTGTTTTGTTCGCAGTCTCCACCAGCCGTTTTGCACAATATAGGTGTAAAATACATCCGAACCTATATAATAGGAATCATGAGGCTCCACATAAGCAGTAAACCGGCCTTTTCCTTCTTTTTCTAGAATTTTTCTTGCTAAAAGCATACAAACACTTTTTCCGCCTTTAAAGCCCGTACCTACTTCTCTGGAGGCAATTAAAAGAATATCCTGCAAAGTAAAATATCTGTTACACAAATCGAACATCCTTGACTCATTACCTATCAGCATAAACATAAGGAGCTTTTTAGCCTCCTCCTGCTCCTTGTAGGGCAGTTTAAGCACATCCTTAGCTCTTTTGAAAATAATATTCCAATGATCCGGCCTGTCCTCTCCCCTGTTAATGCTCGAAAACAGTTCGGCAGCTTCAGTACTTGCAGTGATGCTCACAGCTTCCTGACCTGCTATCAGGTGGGGGAAGAACATGGTCGGAGAGTAGCGCTGCCACACCTTCAGCGGGTGGATATAGAATTTATTGTTTACCTGATATAAATCCAGTAACAACTGGGTTGTTTCCCGGATACCGGCGATTGTACTGTAGGTATGATAATTCCGCATAATTGCAAAATAGGCCACCGTATCCAGCTCATACAAATAAGGACAGGTCACCTTGAAAAAATTGCGTATCATCAAATCTGAATACCAGTGGTTTAAAAGGTCGGTAAGGCAGTCAAAAACATAAAATACCTTTTTCCCCTCGTTCCTGATGAGGTTATGTACTTCAGTCGCAAAACTTTCAAAGCCTTTGCTTGAGTCAATATAATAAATCTTTACCTCTGAACTCTCCTCAAGCAATTGTTCATGGGTGCCGAAACGGATGTAAACCAGCCTTCTTTTATCCGATCCGGTTTGCGCAGCAAATGGCTCAACAAGCTCCCTGTAGTCTGATACCGAATCTACCTGCCAGACAACATTATCACCCAATCTAAGATGGTCAATTATCTGGTCGAATCCTTTCAGTCCCGTACCTACCCTGTCATTAATACCCATATTGACCTCCATAAGCCGTTTTATTATTTTAACTTGCCCGGATTTTCAATTACTTTTACTCCATCCTTGATCCCAACAATAATCCTGTCACACATATTTAAAAATAAACCTGTTTCCAGTACACCAGGTATAGCTTTTAATTCATCCGAAACATATTTAATATCAAAACCTTTTCCAATATGTAAATCCACAATATAATTATGATTATCTGTCAGAAAAGGGACATTTGATTTCATCCTCAGAGCAGGACGCATAGATAGTAACTCCATTTTTCTTAATGTATGATTACAGCCGTACGGAAGTATCTCAACGGGAAGCGGAAAAGCTCCTATAGCATCAACTGCTTTACTTGAATCCATAATCCAAATAACCTGGTCTGCAAGGTTCGCAACTATCTTTTCTCTGAATAAAGCCCCGCCTCCGCCTTTTATGGCATTAAACCGGCCGTCAATTTCATCAACGCTGTCAATAGCCAGATCTATTCTTTCAACTTCATCAACAGACACCAGGGGAATATTAAATTTAGCAGCAATATTTGCTGTACTCAGTGAGGTGGCAACAGCTTTAATATTCAGACCGTTAACAACAAGCTGCCCCACTCTTTCAATCATATAATATGCCGTCGAACCGGTACCAAGGCCAATTATCATGTTATCTTCAATATATTCGGCAGCCCTTATTCCTGCATTTTTCTTTTCTGTCATGAGAGCTCCTTCGGACCTGGAATTGCTTCCGGGAAATAAAACCTCTTGATGAATAGCTTTATAATATATAATTATACCTTTTTTCTGTGATTCAAATCAAAGAAGTTATATTATAAACTTCTTAATGCGTCTATGGGATTGAGCCTGCTTGCCTTTCTGGCCGGCATATATCCGAAGATAATACCTACTGCGGCTGAGAAACCGACTGCCAGCAGTACGGTGTATGCCGATATTGAAAATACTATGTTTATGATTGCAGCCGTAATATATGCCAGTATGCCGCCCGTTATCAAGCCTATCAGGCCTCCGATAAGTGAAAGAAAAATAGATTCTATTAAGAATTGCAGCTGAATCCTGTTCGGTGTAGCCCCCAGGGCTTTCCTGAGACCTATTTCGGTGGTTCTTTCCGTTATGGATACCAGCATCATATTCATGATTCCAATACCTCCCACAACAAGGGATATGGCTGCAATACCCGCAAGCAGCATGGACATAATGGACATCATATCCTGAAAGGACTCTATCATGTCCCCCATGTTGAATACTGTATATGCATCCTCTCTGTAATTGAAGGCCTGGCTCAGTACCCCTTTTATGTCAACTACCGTTTTATCAGCCATATTTGTATCCTTCAGATAAACATCCAGGCTGGATACACTTTTCATTCCAAGGCTTCGCAGAGCAGTGGTATATGGAATGACAACATTCTCATTATTGGAATTCATACTGAAACCGTTGGAGGAAGCAAGAGTTCCTATAACTTTATAAGCCGTGCCGTTAATAATCAGCTCTTTTCCGAGGGGATTCATCCCGTAGAATAAATCCTTGACTATATCACCTCCTATGACGGCCACCTGATTTTTACTCTCAATATCCAGAGGGCTGATTGCTCTTCCCGACTTTAACAAACTGGCGTCGCTTTTAAAAAACACCTCATTCTTTCCCTGAACTGCAACCTCTTCTCTTATCTTTACATTGCTCGCTATTGATGTTCTTACAGCTATTGTGGGAGAGACACCGCTGATATTGCCCAGTCCCGAAATCAAGCCGATATCGTCACCGGTGAGGCCCGACTTCAGGGGAGTCCCGGCTATATTGACCATTATTTTATTTACGCCCAGTGAATTCACCTCATTGCTGATACTTGCAGTTGCCCCCTGAACAATGGTAATGAGTGCAATAATGGATGCTACTCCGATAACTATACCAAGCATGGTTAGAACCGATCTGAGCTTGTTTTTGATTATATTTTCCCAGGACATTCTTATACTTTCCCAAAACATATTAACCTCCCAAGCCATGTTATGGCTTTGAGCCACATTTTGTGGCCATAAAATGTTTATGTAGGTATTATCCTTTATCGCAATGTGGCGAATAAAGGAGGTTAATTGGCCATACTATTCACTCCTCTGATGAATGCCGGCTGCTGTTACCCTCTGAAAGATACCCGTCCAGAATATTGACAACTCTTCTGGCGCGCTGTGCTATTCCGGTATCATGAGTAATCATAATTATTGTTTTTCCATCCCGGTTTATTTCCTCGAACAACTCCATAACCTGGGTGCCGGTTTTTTGATCAAGAGCCCCGGTTGGTTCGTCTGCCAGAAGTATGGCGGGTTCGGTAACAAGCGCACGTGCAATGGCAACACGCTGCTGCTGTCCCCCCGAAAGCTGGTTTGGCAGATTTCCCATTTTATCGCCCAGACCTACCCGAACAAGTATATCTTTTGACCGCTTTTGCCTCTGAGAGTGGGGCAGTCCTGAATAAATCAACGGCAGCTCGACATTTTGAAGTGACGTCATCCTGGGCAGCAGATGAAAGCTTTGAAATACAAAACCTATCTCCTTGTTTCTGACCTTTGCCAGCTCAATTTCATTCAGTTGATTTATATCGTTTCCCGAGAGATGGTAGGTTCCCGACGTAGGCACATCCAGACAGCCTATAATATTCATCATGGTGGACTTTCCCGAACCTGACGGCCCCAATATGGACAGGAATTCTCCCGATTCCACCAAGAGATTTACATTATGAAGCACTTCAAGCTCCTCTGAACCCATAATGTAACTTTTACAAATATTTTTCATGTTGAGTATTTCAGCCATTACCGGAACCTCCGTCAGCTGTGCCGTTTGTTCTTTGGCCTCCGAACCTCATGCCTGCATTATTATCCTGATTTATATACAGAACTGTTTCACCGCCGGCAATCCCTTTTTTCACTTCCACAATGGCACCATTATTAATTCCTGTTTCTATATCAGTTCTTACCGGCCTGCCTTTGGGATTTTCCTTTAATACATAAGGAGTATTGTTGTCATCAAATTGTACAACAGACATGGGAACAGTTACCGCACCTTTGACAGTATTGTCTATAAGTCTGACCTCGGCAGACATACCTGCCTTTAACGCCGGGTCCTTCCCCAACTCTATGTCAGCGGTAAAATAGGTCACCCCGTTTGCGACTACACCCTCTCTTGATATATGGCTTATTTTGCCTTTTATCTCTTTATTTAAAGCACCTATTTTTACCGTGGCTTCCTTTCCTTCTTTAAGTGAACCAATGTCATATTCATCAACCTTCACATTTATTTTAAGATTGCTGTAATCTACTATTTCTATCAGCTTTGTACCGGCCATAACCATCGCATTTTCCTCCACACCGACACCTGATACTTCACCTTCAATATCCGCTGCCAGCTTGTCACCGGTTGAGGTTTCAGCCAAAACATCACCTTTTTTCACCGTCTCCCCCTCTTCAACGTAAATATCCGTTACCTGCATAACCATGTCGGCTATTATGGTTTGACGGTGCCTGGTCTCAACATTTCCTGTGAATGATCGGTAGGTTGTTATGTCAGCCAATTCGGCTTTTACACTCTCATATACCTTTGAATCTCTTCTCGATAAGAAAAGCACCACAGCACATGCTATCAAAAGAACGATAACAATAAAGGCAATCCATTTTCCGGGTCGGGATTTCTTTTTGGGCAGCATTACAAGTTATCCTCCTGTAAACAATTCATCATTACTTTTAAGCTATATTACCCTCTATTGACATTTTAATAAATAATAAAGAGCATCCAGCAACCATTATGGTAAGATGCTCTTCATAATTTATATTTGCTAAATTTAAAATAAATATACAAAAGGTTAATATTATAAATATTTCCATCCCTGCCATAAGAATGTTGCTTTATTTGTGTTTGAATATATAATTAAGATATGGAATTTTTCCTATAAAATATTGAATTTGAGGGCTGAATAATGCGGGCAGGCTTATAACCTTATGATAAAAATAAAATGTATGAGGCAAATAATATGATAACCAAAGAGCGATACAGGATATACGTAGTTGAAGATGACGGTATGCTGGCCGAGGAAATCTGCCGTCTGCTGATGAAATGGGAGTATGAAGTCCGTATAGCTGAAATGTTTGACAATATACTTGATGAGTTTTTGACCGTTCAGCCGCACGTTGTTTTAATGGATGTCAATATTCCTCGCTACGATGGCTTTTATTGGTGCAAAAAAATCAGGGATGTATCCAATGTCCCTATCATTTATATTTCATCCAGGGACAGCAGTATGGACGTCATAATGGGAATGAACAACGGAGGCGACGAATACCTGACAAAGCCCTTCGACAATGCCGTCCTGGTAGCTAAACTTCAGGCAGTCATCCGGAGAACCTATAAATACAACCTGCTGGAATCCCATGTTCTCCGGTACCGTGGACTCACTGTTCAGCTGGATGAAGCGACGGCGGTTTATGATAATAAAAAATGCGAGCTGACCAAAAACGAACTGAAGATTTTGAGACTCTTCATGGAGAATCAGGGAAAAATAGTTACCCGGGAGGCCTTGATGAGGAGCCTATGGGATGATGAAATCTATGTCAACGAGAATACTCTGACGGTTAATGTAAATCGCGTCAGACTTAAGCTGGAGGAACTGGGACTTCAATCATTTATTATGACGAAAAAAGGAATGGGGTATATGATTCCATGAAGACAACAGCCTATATCAAGGGACAATGGGAATGGATAGTCAGTCAGACGGTCATTATTATCCTGGTCAATTTGATTCTATTGACAAGCACTCCCCTGGCGAAGACTCTGGGGGAGATTTTTTATCTGGATTTGCTGGTTATTTTGGTATCAGCTGCCGGGTATTTTTTTCATTACAGGCGCTTGAATAAAGCCCATTTAAAGATCAGACAAACAATATCCAGGGATATTGACGGGGTATTGGCGCAGGAATCCGGCGTATGGGAGGAAAATATCCCGGGAATCGGCCTGTTAAAAGAAGTACTTGAATACAATGGCAGGAATTTCAGCCATAAAGAAAATGACTACA
This sequence comes from Bacillota bacterium, assembly GCA_023386445.1. GTDB lineage: Bacteria > Bacillota > Clostridia > Acetivibrionales > DSM-1351 > Ruminiclostridium. Next base: position 47,363 of record JAEWJR010000028.1, read on the forward strand.
GGCAGCGAATGAATGATTTAAAAGATTATCTGACCCAGTCGGTCCATGACTTGAAAGTGAACCTTTCCATATGTGAGATGGTTGTAAACCGGCTGGAAAACGAAACAGATATTGCGAATAAATTATTATTTCAGATTGAACAGATGAAATTCCGGATAAACCAGGTCTTATCCATAGCCAGAGCCAATCATTACAGCGAGGATATCGTATCCGAGAATGTGGATGTGGAACAGGTTATCAGGGATGCAATAAGTGACAACACGGAATTCTTTATAAATAAAGGTATAAGTATTCATAACCGTATAAAACCGTATCACTTTATAAGCGATAAAAAGTGGATTCACTATATAGTCACCCAAATTCTCAACAATAGCAGCAAATATACTGAAAAAGACGGAGAAATTACCATATTCAGCCGGGAGGATGAAATGGGTTATTATTTACACCTGAAAGACAATGGAATCGGTATTCCAGAGGAGGAACTCGACCGGGTCTTTGATAAAGGTTTTACCGGTACCAACGGCAGAAGCAGCACAAAATCCACCGGGATGGGAATGTATTATGCAAAAAAAGTAGCTAAAATTCTGGGCATCGGAATGACAATACAAAGTAAAAGAGGCGCATATACCGAGTTCATCTTATCTTTCTATAAATTATCCGATTATATGCAGCGGAAGATGAACTAAGTTATTATTTAATCAGGCCTACCATCTATTTTGCCACTCAAAAACGTATTGTACATTTATTAATAGAGGGTAAGATGACAAAAAAGTCACATTCAACTCCAAAATGTCATTCAAATCGATAGAACCGGAATGATATAGGACCTAAAATAGAATCATATCGGATTTCATAAGGAGGAAGTTGAATGACTTCGTTAATTGAAGTAAAAAATCTGACCAAGCTTTATGGTCAGCAAGGTTCTGTTTGCCAGGCACTGCACGATGTAAATCTTGAAATTGAAGCAGGTGAATTTGTAGCTGTTATGGGGCCGTCAGGTTCCGGGAAAACCACCCTGCTGAATATTATTTCTACCATTGACAAGCCCACCCAGGGGCATATTATCCTCGACAGAAGAGAAACCGGAACTTTAAAGGAAAAGGAACTGGCCCTGTTCCGCAGAGATGTTATCGGATTTGTATTTCAGGAATTCAACCTGTTAAACAATATGACCATCCGGGATAATATTGCCCTGCCTCTTACGCTGAACAACGTAAACACCGAAAAAATTCTGCAAAAAGTCGGGGAACTGTCAACACTGTTTGGTATAGACAGCCAGCTGGACAAGTATCCCTACCAGCTCTCAGGCGGGCAGAAGCAAAGAGCCGCTGTTTGCCGTGCCCTGGTCAACAACCCTAAAATACTGTTTGCCGACGAGCCCACCGGGGCACTGGATTCCAAAGCAGCTTCCGAGCTTTTGACCTGCTTCCGCAATGTCAGGAACCAATACGGAACGACGGTGGTGATGGTAACTCATGATGCCTCTGCCGCCAGTTACTGTGATCGGGTTTTATTCCTGAAAGACGGAGTGGTCAGCGGTAAATTGGAGACAAACGGAAATGTGGAAGAATTTTTTAAAAAGATTCTGAACATGGTGGCACTGCTGGGAGGTGAAAGGAATGAACGCCTTTAAAATCTCCTGGCTGCTCTTTAAAAACAACCTGAAGCTCTATCAATTTTATCTCAGGGTGTTAATTATAACAACAGCAATTTATTATAATTTTTTGGCGGTCAATAATAATCCTTATCTGCAGGTTCTGAACGAACAGTATTCCTATATGCGTATAGCCAGTTCCATATGCAGTATGATTTTAATTCTGACCGTACTTTCTTTCATGTTCCATGCAAATAATTTTTTCTACAAGCTGCGTTACAAGGAAATTGGTACTTATATGCTTATGGGCATTCCCGGCAGCAAAGTAGGGACTGTGTTTGCCCTGGAAAGCATCCTGCTGGGAGGAATAGCCATAATCACCGGTCTGCCTGTCGGGCTGCTGTTTTCCAAACTCTTTTTTATGCTGCTGGGCAAAGCTATGATTCTCGATACCCAGATTCCGTTTTATATCCCGTTGAAAGCCATCAGTACGCTTCTTATGATCTTAGGCGGTATTATTGTTTTAATGGGATTAAAAAATTACCGGATGGTACGAAGAAGTAAGCTGATAGAAATACTAAATGCGGCAAAGAGAGAACAAAGCCTGCCGAAGATCAGATGGATCCGCGGCATAATGGGTGTCGCATGCATGGCTGCAGCCTACTATATGGCCCTGAATATTTTTGATATGGAACTGGATTTTGCTCAGATTACTGTTCTGATTTTGGTATTAATATGCATCGGCACCTATTTTTTCTTCGGCAGCTTTTTGGCTATTATCCTCAATAAGCTGATTCAAAAGAAAAAAGTTATATATAAAGGGTCAAGACTGGTAAGCTTCAGCAACACCCTGTTCCGGCTGGGAACACATTACCGGAGCCTGTCCATGACGGCTATCCTGTGTGCCGCTACCTTTGCTGCCTTCAGCGGCAGCATGGCTTTAAAATATTTTGCCGATAACAATACATCTGTAGAAGCGCCTTACAGTATCAGTTTTGTTAATCAGAACGAAGCAACGAACCAAAAGATTAAAGAGCTCGTTCAGGAGTCTCCGCATAGAATTCTTGCCGAGCATCAATCCCATTTTCTAACCGGTAAAGTTGCTTATAACGATGGTAATGGAGAGAAAACAGAAACTTGCTTGATTACAAGTTATTCAGAGGTGAAAAAATCGTTGATGGTAACCAGGCCGGACAATTACAGGCAAATCTTAAAAGGTATTGATCTGAAGGATAATGAAACGGTAAGCATTTTACATTCGAATCTGGTCTTTTCAGGCATAAGTCGTGCAGGAGAGCCCCACGTTATCCTGGGCAAATCCTTTACCTTGAAAAAGGAAGTCAAAATTCCGTTTATTGGTGAATTACAGGATATCGGGAAGTATAATACCTATATTGTCACGGATAAGCAGTATGAGCAATTAAAAGAAAGCGGCAAAGAAATGACACTGTACGGGATCAACATTACCGATGAGGAAGACAGCGCGTCCTTAGTTAAAAAAATCGGCGGAGTGATGAAAAATCCCAGGGACAATCTAAATAGCTTTGCCGGACAGTATCAATACAAGTACTATCTGCTCGGGGCCTTTTACTTCATGGGCCTGGTCATGGCTGTCGTCTTTGTGATTTCCACATTCAGCACCATGCATTTCAAAATATTAAGCGATGCCATCCTGGACCGGGAACAGTATAATATACTGATGAAAATAGGAATGACAGAGCAGGAAATCGACAAAAGTATATTCACCCAGGTGGGCATGGCATTTATTCTGCCGGCTTTATTGGGAATAGTGCATGGTATTATGGCTATTAAAGCACTGGAAGCTTTTATCCATTATCAGTTCACCGGCAGTATACTGGCAGGAGTCGGAGTTCTGATACTCGCCATGGCAGGTTTCTATCTTTTTATATGCAGAGAATATCGGAATATGGTAGTAAGGGGGTGGGGTAAGCATGAAACAGCCTGATCTTATACTACAAATATGTACAAAAGCCAGCAGGACGATCACTGTTTTTCTGGTTTTTGTGCTATTGCTTGCAGGCTGCGGTATTATTCCTTCAACCAGGCCTTATCTGGCGGAAGACAGAGACAGTCGTTGGGTGAATGATATTGCCTATCTTGAAAAGACGCTGCCACGGGTGCATAAGAACTTATATTTTCATCTTTCCGAACAGGAATTTACCCGGCAGCTGGAAGAACTGAAGAACAAGGTCCCTGACTATACCGATGAACAAATTGAAATAGCTTTAAATGTTATTCTGGCCGGCATCGGCGATACCCATACAGGATCAAATATCGGATCTGAATTCCAATATCCGCTGGAGCTTTATTGGTTTGCAGAGGGCATCTATATAACCGGCACAAACAAAGAATACCGGGAACTGCTGAATGCAAGAATAATCACTCTGAACGGCAGGAGAGCCGAGGAAGCAGCAAATATCCTCAAACCTATACTCGCAGGAGCTAACGAGAACTGGTTCAAAACTCAAATCACCTATTACCTGACCGTCCCGGGCGTCTTGAAATACTTTGGTTTAAGCAAGTCGGACGAGGTGGAATTAGGTGTTGAACTGAAAAACGGTCAGGTAAAACAGGTTAAACTGAAACCTGTCAATTACAAGGAGTATTTGGCCATCGACCCGGCGGATAAGGCAGTACCTCTGTACCAGAGCCACCCGGAGGAAAATTACTGGTACGAATATTTGGAGAATGGGAAAATTATTTATCTGAATTATAGCAGCTGCCGGCAAATGAGAGATAAGCCTTTTGAAATTTTTAAAAAGGAATTCTGGGAATTCATCAAAAGTCATGAGGCAGATAAACTGGTTCTGGATATAAGAAAAAACCGCGGCGGCATCTCCACCATTCTGGACCCTTTTATCAAAGAACTTAAAAACAGCAGTTTCAATCAGCAGGGAAAACTTTATGTAGTTATAGGAAAAGACACCTTTTCTTCGGCAGTTCTAAATGCCATCAGTTTAAAAAAGAATACCGAAGCCAGTTTCGTTGGAGAGGCCACAGGAGGAGAACCGAACCATTACGGAGAGGTAAAGCAGTTCAAGCTCCCCAACAGCGGGATTACCATCCGTTACTCCACAAAATATTTCCATTGGATAAATGAAGATATCAACACCCTTGAGCCGGACAAGGTGATTGAAGAAACTTTTGCTGCTTACAGGGAAGGCGTTGACCCGGTGTTGGAGTGGATACTTAAACAGGATTGAGTACTTAAATTGAGTATTTAAAAAGTATAAAAATGCAGCGCAATGGATCCTGCCCCCAGGAGGAAACGGCTTGAGCGACAGGATTCATTGCATTATGCAATATCCTTAATATTAAAGTAAAATCTCACCCCATCAGTTATGTTTTCCACCCCATAATCACTGCCGTGCAATTCGAGAATATTTTTGACGATGGACAATCCAAGACCGGTTCCTCCTGCTTTTCTCCCTCTTGATTTTTCAGCTCTGTAGAACCTTTCCCAGATTTTTTGAAGGTCCTCCTCCGCAATTTGTTCTCCGCTGTTTTCAATTATTATGCAGAGCCTGTCATTTCTTTTTTCAGTTAAAACTCTTATATTTCCATTGTTTCCGGTGTGTCTGACGGCATTGCCCAGTATATTGGTTACAACCTGCTCCATCCTTCTTCTGTCTGCCTGAACCTGGATATCCTTGTCTTCATGCATGATTATCAAAGATACATTCTTTTTTTCCATACTTTTATTCAGTCTGCATCCAATCTCATCAATAAGCTCCGCCATGACAAAATTTTCGACATTCAGATCATAAGCCTTGGATTCAAGCTTTGCAAGCTCCAGCAGATCCATAACCAGCTCATCCATTTTTTCAACTTCATCCAGAATTACATCTACATAGTGCTCCCTTTTCTCTTCCGCAATATTGTCTTTAAAACCCTCCGCGAAACCTTTTATAATGCCCAGCGGAGTCTTGAATTCATGAGAAACACTCGAAACAAACTCCTTTCGCATACTTTCCAGGCTTCTCTCCTTTTCAATATCAAGCTTAAGCTGCTCATTTGCAGATTTTAAATCCTCCAGACTGAGGCTGAGATTTCTCGAAAGCCGGTTCAGGCTCAAGGCCAGATTACCAAGTTCATCCTTTGACTTTACCCGGCATTCCTCCGAAAAATCCAGATCCGCCATTTTACCTGCAACGCTGTTCATTTTCAGCAGGGGGTTGGATATGCTTCTTGAAAATACAAATGCCATAACCAGCATAAGTAATATAACTATTGCAAATACATATCCGTAATAGGACTTCATGGCTTCAACAGCTTCATCCACAGGCTGCAATGAGGAAATGGCAAAAACATATTCCGAAATCTGATTATTTTTTATAACCGGTTTTACATATGCAATATTATCCATGCCTTTATTGGTGTCAGTATAATGAAAGCTGGTTGTTTTGCCCGGTTCCACGCTGATTTTCTTAACCATCAGCAGCTGGTTCCAATAGTCTATTGAGGACCACAGCAGTGCATTGTTATAACTGGCGATTTGCTGGATTTGATCCGGCAGATTCAGTGAGGTGATTTTACCCTTGATCTTATCCGGGCTGATTGCCTCCACCTTTATACTTTTAACGGCAGTTACAACATCTGCCGATGCCTCCGCAGGCAATGTCAGCAGACCTGTTTCAGTAAGCTTTTCAACTTTTTGCATATTATTCCCGGGTATGGAACCACTGCTATGAATCACCGTATTGGCCGCTATAAGTTTGACATTTGAGTTCACCCAGGACTTGCCGTCCTTCTTGATTCCTGAAACTGATAACAGCTTATCATTGTTAAAATACCCGTCCACTTCTATTTCCGATCCTACAGAGAGCTCAAGCTTCTGAAAATCCTCCAGGAAGGCTATATTGCTGAGTGGAATGCTCAAATTTCTGTTATCCGGCGTTTCAAGTGAAATAGAAAAGGAAGGCATGTATTTTGCCCTTCCGTCCTTGTCGAGAATAGCCAGCTGGGCATTATTTCTGCCGGTGAATTCATTTATTTTCTGGGTTATCGACTTACTGTCCCAATTTTCATTCGCATATGTATTCCCAAAACCATCCAAAGCCTTTGCCAGACTTGAACTCTTCATATACAGATAAATTTTTTCAAAAAATAATGACTGCCCGGCTATAAATACCCCAAAGCAGACGGTCATAAAAAGTACTGTAATCAGAAATAGTTTTAACACTATACTTCTTTTCATTTTCTGTTCACCTCAAATCTGTAGCCCATACCAATAACCGTTGAAATGCAGTAAGCCTTATCAGTCAGCTTGCTTCTCAATTTTTTAACATGTGTGTCGACGGTTCTCAGATCTCCAAAGTAGTCAAATCCCCATACCTTTGAAAGTATTACTTCCCGGCTGAGTACGATATCCCTGTTTTCCATAAAACACAGTAAAAGCTCATACTCCTTGTATGCCAGCTCTATCACTCTGTTATCAATCCTGACCGTACGGGATAATTTATTTACCTCTATACCGCTCAGGCATAATATTCCGTCATCTTTTCCTACAGTTCCTTCGGCCCTTTTCAGCAGTATTTTTGATTTTGCAACAAGCACTCTGGGACTGAAAGGCTTAGTTACATAATCATCCGCGCCCAATTCATAACCCATCAGTTTATCTTCTTCATCAGCTCTGGCAGTAAGCATGATAATGGGCACATCAGATATTTTTCTAAGTCTTTTGCATACTGACCACCCGTCTATTTCAGGTATCATGATATCCAGAATTACAAGATCTATCTTATTTGCTTCATAAATTTCCAAAGCCTCTTTTCCATCCTCAGTCTGAAGCATTGTGAAGCCTTCCTTTATAAAGTAATCGGCAACGATCTCTTGTATCCTTTCGTCGTCTTCGACCAGAAGTATTTTTTTGTCCATATATAAAAATTCCTCACATTTTACCGAAATTAAACGCGCAAGTACGAACTCCAACAAATGGAGCTCTATTTGTTGAAGTCCGTACGGGAGCACTGATCGACACTAATGTCTGTATTCTATCTGGCTAATTTAACAGTCTTTCCGTTTGCAGTAATCTCATCGCCTATGAAAACAAGCTTTGCCTCCTTAATCTCACTCAATTCCACTTTGTCGGCTTTTAAGTCAGTTTTTGAATCAATTATTCTGATAGCTATTGTTGAAGCATTTCCCACTAGCTTAGCATCTTTTTCAACGGGCTGCCTTTTTACCGATACCTCTGTTCCATTCTTAATTTCAAGCCCCTTGAACTCATCCAGGCTGCCGAATGCCGTCAGCGGAACAGTATAAACTTTTCCTTCACCTGTTTTAACAGTCATTTCGGATTCGTTGATACTTTCTACAGTACCTGAGATTTCCGTGGGCATAATATTTATTATGTTATAAGCTCCCACGGCAGTTTTTATATCCAGCTTTACTGTTTTTCCGTTGGCTGATATTTCCGACGGAATAAATACTTTTACACCATCCACAGGTGTTATTTTCTTTATTTCAGGTTTAGAAACATCAACACTGCCCTCCGATATAATAATTACATTTCCTGCCTCAAGCTTTTGATCCACTGCCAGTCCCGTAAATTCCCTAACAACATTACCGTCCGTATCTGTCACTCCGGTGTTTTCACCAACTTTGTCTACCTTCATTGTCAAGGCCGGACCTGTACCAGCAGTAAACATAATTGTTTTACCCAGACCTGCCTGCATACTTTTCAGAGAAACCTCCACGCCCTTTGCAAGACCGAGGGCATCAAAGCCTTCCTGTTTTGACAACATTCCAAGCGGTACCAGATAGGTTTCTCCGTCCTGGACTTTTACCTTCATATCGGACTGGGTAATTTCCTCAACCACACCTGAAATCTCAGCCGGTGCAAACTTTTCCAGCCCGGGTACGGTCTCGGCATTAACTGCCTGAACTTCAATCCCCTCTGCCGTATTGTCCCGGTCTGCAGGCATTGCCTGCGCAATAGCTGTTGAAGATGTAAATGAAAGTGCAGCCACAAGTGATAAAATTATTGTTTTTTTCATACCAAACTACCTCCGTAAAAAATTAATTTTAAGTTTATAGGCAAATTATATTGGTATGATGTGTACTCGATGTGTACTCAAAATAAACATTAAATGAACAATTTTTCATTTACAAAAAGCATTATTGAAAAAAGTTGCAAGGTTTGCTTTTCATTGGATAGCCATCTGTATCCCCATAAAGGCTTGTGACAATTCTTTTCCAAAGCGGGTTGGGTGTCCTACTCACTTTTCCTAGAAAAATTAACAATTTAGTGATATAATCAAAACATTCTGTATAACGAAAGAAGATATTATGGAAAACAGTTTTAACAATTTAGGAATTATACCACCAATACTACAGGCTCTGGAAGAAATGGGCTTTCAAACCCCTACCGAGGTCCAGAGCAGGGGCATACCCCATATTTTAAACAAGGAAGACCTCATTGTAATGTCAAAGACCGGCAGCGGAAAAACTGCTGTATTCGGAGTTTCCATGCTTCAGCTGACCGATCCTTCGGCAGCAGGACCACAAGGCCTGATTCTTGCACCGGTACGGGAGCTTGCCGTTCAGGTGGAGAACGATATAAAAAAGATGGCAAAGCATCTTACTCACAAAACCACTGCTGTATACGGCCAGCATAGTATAACCACTGAGATACAAGCTCTTAAAAAAGGCGTAACAATAGTAGCGGGAACACCGGGAAGAGTTTTTGATCACATTCAGCAGGGAAACCTTATTACCAAAAACATCCGTTACCTTGTACTGGATGAAGCTGACAGAATGTTGGATATGGGATTTCTTGACCAGGTAAAAAGAATAATCAAGTCCCTCCCAAAGGATAGGGTAACTCTCCTGTTTTCAGCTACAATGCCTCCTGAAATACACAGGATCTGCAGTGAATATATGAAGAATCCCGTAACTATTGAAATTGAATCTCAGACAAAAACCGTTGATTCAATTCAACAGCAATACTACAGAGTACTGCCAAACGAAAAACGTACCCAGCTCAATAGGCTGCTTTTGGTTGAACAGCCTGAAAGCTGTATGATATTCTGCAATACAAGGATAGCTGTTGACCATGTCCAAAGCTTTTTAACAAAACAGGGCTATGCCTCGGAAGCACTGCATGGAGATATTCCTCAGGGTAAAAGAACAAAAACCATTCAGCAGTTCAAGCAGGGTGAATTTCATATACTGGTTGCAACTGATGTTGCTGCAAGAGGTATCCATATTGATAATCTTTCACTGGTCATCAATTATGATGTTCCGGTTGAAAAAGACAGCTATGTTCACAGGATAGGCCGTACCGGAAGAGCCGGTAACGGCGGAAGAGCTGTTTCACTGGTTACAGGTGACGATATAATGACTCTTTATGAAATAGAAGAACATATCGGTGCCATGATACCTGAAGGCGACCTGCCTTCAGAAGAGCTTTTCAGCCGGTGTAAAGCCGAAGCGGCCGGCTGGCTGGAAGCCAATGCCTTAAAGGCACAGCCGGCTAAAGCACCCCGTTCGGCTGTCGGAGCACCAGACAAGGGGTCGCGCAGAAGTTCCGGTCAGAGCAAATCCTCAAAAACAGGTGATAGGCAAAAGAGCGGAACTGAAGGAAAATCCCGTAATAATAATAAAGTACATGAAAATACAATCTCCCGAGCAAAATCCAAAGGTGCAGGCGAAGAAAAGTCACCGGCCAGGCGTAACAATCCTGTATCACCTGCTGCTCCGGACAGGCAGAAGGTTCGCAACGGATACGAAGCCTCTGCTAATAAAAAGGATATTAATAAAGAAGGTTTTGGGGAATTAAAAGCTAAAGCCTCAAATCAGAAATACGAAGGGAAACAGAAGCAAAATACCGGCAGAGACCGCTTTGACCGGAGAGATTACGCTAAGCGTGCAGGTACCGAAAACAGACAGGTTAAGCAAAACCATGAAACCCCGGCACCTGTGACAGCACCTCCAACCCCAAAAAAACCTTTTCTCAGACGTATGCTGGAGAGCATATTCGGAAAATAAAGCAAAATAAGCAAACGCCCTTATTCCGTTATAATACGGTTAAGGGCGTTAATTTATAGTTTTTTAAATTCCATTTTGTGAATAAACTGCTTTCCCAGAAGTGCAAAATATATATCATATATGACAGTACCGATATTTTGGTTAATTTCCTTTTGAGGAAGCTTGCAGGGGAGCACCATTAAATGCATTGGAACATCCCAAATAGAATATTCTATGCCCGGGACCATGTTGAAGCCCGCTCTTTTATAAAATTCCATCCTTTGTTCACGCACAAATATATCTTCCTCATGGAGAGCTGTCTCTACTGTTTCAACCTCCACTATAATGCCGTCGGCATTTGAATAGAGCTCCTTTATTTTTTCAAGAAAGGCCGTACCGACGCCTGTTCTCCTGCACTCCTCATATACTGCAAAGAAGCTTATGAGTACAAAGTTGTTTTCAGGACCTTCGGCACATATGGCGTAAGCACAGTCCCTGCCATCCCGGACAAAAACCCAGCCTTTCTGAATATTATTTTCCAACTGAACATACAGTTTATCATAAGGAGGATATTCCCCCTCGGCAAAATCCTGCGTCATTCGTTTATAAAAATCTTTCAGCTCTGTCAAATGCATGTTTCTGATTACAGCTTCCATTTTTTCAGTTACCCCATTCCAGTTTCATGTTATTTCAATATTAAAGCTCTATTTTCTAAAGATGTCAAGGCCTGACAGGGATTTGTAATATTAATAAATAATGTCTTTTTCTTTTTTCATAAGCAATACTGTGATCCTATATATAAATAATTTTTTATTTTCTATATTCATATAACTACCCCATCATCTACCTATATACTTACATTATCCTTACATTTTTTCGTTGCTTACGTACTCGTGGAAAAACGGCGGAATCACATTTGTATCCGGATTGTCGGAGGAGTTTTCATAAACCTGATTGACAATTTTATTGATATCGTATCCTCCCTTTACAGGAAAAAAGGTCAGCCTTTTAAAGCCCATAGCCTTTTGGGGACATGAATATACACACCTCAGGCAACAATTGCAGGATAGTCTGAATTTAATTTCATGATTTTTTTCGTATATATTTCCGGCAGGGCAGTTATTTACACACAATCCGCAATTTGTACATGCATCACTTACCTTCAAATCCTTTCCGATAAATCTGAAAAGCACTGAAAATACGGGTGCGGCGAGCCCTATGCCAAGTTTAAATCCAAGTCCGGTTTTAAGAACTCTCGTCTGTCCGTTTATTACCTCTCTGCACATTATAGCAACCTTTTTTTGTGTTGCCAGGTAAAGCTGTCTCACAACCGAAATGTCAAATTTGTTAATCCAGTTGCTGCCTATTGAAAACATTCTTTCATGAAAAACCTCATAGCCTTTACGGGCCAGTTTTCTTCTCACAGGATTTGACGCATTATAATTAACCGGCCCCACACCACCCGCAGTACGGAAAATAAACACCCTGGAATTCTTAGCTTCAGGCACTTTGCGCAAAAATTCATACATAATATTCGGAACACTGTAACCTATTACCTGACATCCGATCCCTATAAGGCTGTATCTGCCGGGATTAAGTTTACAGCTGCCATTCAATACATCCTCAATTCTTATCAAATCAACCTCATAGCTGGTTTTTATGAACTCTTCCCGTATCATTTCGGCAACAAGCTTTGTATTTCCTGTACCTGAAAAATAAAATATCCCAACTGTCTTCATAGTTATCACCTCTTTAGTGTTCCCAGCAGCAGATTAATTGAATAAAGACTGAAATCCTCAATATCCAGTGAAAAATGTTTCGTAAAGCTCTCACCGGTGACAGACAGCTGATTCATATAGCCTGTCAGCATAAAAACCAGACTGAAGGCAGCCTTGTCAGAGTCCAGTTCGGGTTTGATGCTCCCGTCTGCCTTACCTTCATCAATTACTTGGGCTACAGACTTAAACATTAAATTGTTAAACTCAGCCAGTTCATATTTCCTTTTGCTTTCGGCATCAGCTTTCTTTTTAACATGGCCCCAATAGCTGAAGGTACGGAAGGTATCAGGATTTTCTTTAAAAAACCGGTAGTAACCCCTGCAGGTCTGCTCAATCCGTATATAGCCGCATTGGGTTTCGTCAGCAGCTTCAGCCAGATATGCAAATAGTTTTTTAAAGCCTTTAAGTACAACTGCAAAGTATAAATCCTCCTTGTTTTCAAAATACTGATACAAAGTTCTCTTGGTAAACTGGGCAGCCTTGGCTATTTCATCCATTGAAGCAGTCTCAAAGCCTTTTCCCAAAAACACCTTTTCGGCGGCCGCTACTATCTCTTTCTCTCTTAACAGCTTCTCTCTGTCTCTCCTGGTCATGTCCTCCATTAGTAATCCTCCCATGAAATTTTTATTTGAATAATATTTGCTTATGATCTTATGCTGTATATCCTGTAAGTACATATAATCCACTCACAGTATATAGAATATACCGGAAGTATACCGTGATATATAGTATACTTCCGGTATACTTATATGTCAATACAGTCGTATATATTAAATATGCCAAAAAATAATATCCGGGCAGTATGATATATTCAATCGCCCGGATATATTTATATAGTTTCGGTATATTGTCCCCTTATCAAATGTGCCGGTTCAAAATTTGAACCTCTCTTGCATTGCAGCAGGCCTTTATGTCTTTAATAGACTTTTCGATCATATCTTTATAAAACCCGCCACCTTCAATGACAACCTTTTCTATTTAAGCTTTCATGGAAAGTGAGTTTTCCGATTTATACCTTCTGAGCCTTTCCTTCCTTAAACAGCCTGACTCTCTCTTTCGGTCTGTCTGAAATCATAATTTTTTTTGCATAATAGACCTCCATTCTGCTGTATGTTTTTCACAAAACACAACAAAAAATCCGCCTGAGCTTTAATTGCTTAAAGCTCAGGCGGATTGTATGCGTCCGTGGTACCACCTAAATTTAACCGTTCCCGAATTTATTAATCTATATCATTTTTATTACTTTATTTCATTTTGGGCGGCTACAAGGCTTACTGCACCGAATTTTTCCCTTAACCGCGGTTTTTCTATCTTTCCGGTCGGATTGCGGGGTACTGTATCAAATATAACCTTTTTAGGACGTTTGTAACGGGGCATCGGAGCACAGAAGGCTTCTATTTCCTCTTCCGTACAGGTCCAGTCAGGCTTGAGCTCAATAATAGCTGCCGCAATTTCTCCCTGCCGCTTGTCCGGCAGGCCGATAACCGCCACATCCTTTATTGCCTTGTGTGCTCTAAGGAAATCTTCTATCTGAACCGGATATATGTTTTCCCCTCCGCTTATGATGACATCCTTCTTCCTGTCAACCAGATAAATGAAACCGTCGTCATCCATCCTGGCCATATCTCCTGTAAACAGCCATCCATCCTTAAGGACGGCAGCAGTTGCTTCCGGATCGTTAAAGTAGCATTTCATAACTCCAGGCCCTTTTACGGCTAATTCTCCCACCTGACCCTGTGAGACGGAAATTCCGTTTTCATCTGTAATCCCGACTTCCCATTCATGTCCCGGAATGCCAATAGCTCCAACCTTATGTATATTTTCAACCCCCAAATGCACACAGCCTGGGCCTATGGATTCACTCAGTCCATAGTTTGTATCGTACTGGTGGTTTGGGAAGTATTGTTTCCAGCGGCGTATAAGACTTGGCGGAACAGGCTGGGCACCTATGTGCATCAGTCTCCACTGCGACAGCTCATAATCCTCCAGCCGGACCTCTCCCCTGTCCAGAGCGTCGAGAATATCCTGCGCCCACGGAACCAGCAGCCAGACTATTGTTATCTTTTCTTCCGACACCGTTTTAAGAATCCATTCAGGTTTTATTCCGCGCAGGATTACAGCTTTGCTGCCCGCCAGTAAGCTCCCGAACCAGTGCATCTTAGCTCCTGTATGATAAAGCGGAGGAATGCAAAGGAAATTGTCATTGCGTTTCTGCCCGTGGTGATAGTACTCGGTATAACAGGCGGACATTAAACTCTTGTGAGTATGTAAAATTGCTTTTGGAAAGCCTGTTGTTCCCGAAGAAAAATATATTGCCGCATCGTCCTCATCCGCAAGCTTTATATCTGGCGCCTCCGAGGAGCAGTTTGCGGTAAGACGGTCATAATTTTCAGCAAAAGTCGGACGGTTTTCTCCGGCAAAAAACAGGGTTTTTACCTGTGGTATCTGCTCATATATTGATTCGATCCTCCCTATAAATTCAGGTCCGAAAACCAATGCAGTTGTTTCTGACAGCTCAAGACAATATTTGATTTCTTCGGCGGTGTACCGGAAGTTCATGGGTACTGCGAGCGCGCCGGCTTTGAGGATTCCGAAATATATCGGCAGCCACTCAAGGCAGTTCATCATAAGTATTGCGACCTTGTCACCTTTTTGAATACCTCTCTTCAGCAGCAGATTGGCCATCCTGTTGGCTTTTTCGTCAAAGACGCGCCAGGTCATATCGCGGCGGTATTCTCCTGCCGGATTATTTTCTATCAGCTCATATTCCTTCCACATGACATTGTGACTGTCCTGAAGATCCAGATTGATTTCGGTAAGACATATCTCAGGCCCGTATAATCCGGCGTTTTTGGACAAGATTTCAGTAATAGGCATTTACAATTCCTCCCGTTCTACCATAAAAGACAATAAATTTTTTATTCAACCGTACTACACTATGCTTAAGCACAATAATACACCAATTTTACTTTAAAGCAATAAGCACTATAAAATATTATAAATATTTATAAGCTGCTAATCAACATAATAATACCATGTGCTATGCCAATTTTGCTTTACAAATCTGATTTTTGTGCAGCTGGTAACTTCCGTACTAACTTCATAAAATAAGAACGCACCCAAAACAATTGCGAAAAAAACCATATGTTAACTCTACCATTGGTAGGTGTACATTTTGCTTGGTTATTGTAGAATTAAGTCGAAGGGAGGTTCTTAATAAGATGAACCAAGTGAAAATAGGAAGTTTTATTGCCACGCGCCGTAAGGCTAATAGCTTGACGCAAAGCCAGTTAGCTGAAAGGCTGGGTATTACAGATAAGGCCGTATCAAAATGGGAGACTGGAAAATCCATGCCAGATTTGTCTTTATTCATACCACTGTGCGATCTATTAGGAATCACATTAAATGAGTTGCTGTTGGGTGAATTTATTACTGACGAAAATTTGAAAGAAAAATCCAATCAGGTGCTTTTTGAGGTTATTACAACTTGGTTGGGTAAAGATCCATGGGAGTATCGCACAAGTGCTGGCAATCCGAATATTGTTTTGAAACTGCAAAATATCAAAAAAATTTATAATACAGAAAATACTTCAACTTTAGCGGTAAATAACGTCAGCTTCGAAGTATCAAAAGGGAGCTTTGTAGGAATTATGGGCGCATCTGGATCCGGAAAATCCACATTACTAAATATGATAGCGACTATAGACAAGGCAACAAGCGGAACAATTGAAATTGATGGAAAAAATATTTCGGAAGTATCAGAAAAAGATTTGGCTGCTTTCCGCAGAGAGCATTTAGGTTTTGTTTTTCAAGAATACAACCTGCTGGACACGTTGACAATTCACGAAAATATTGCTTTGGCGCTGACAATTAAGCAAGTTCCAAAAGAAAGTGTAAGAAACACGATTTTTGATATAGCCAAAAAACTTGAAATATCCGAAGTGTTAAGCAAATTCCCCTACGAGGTGTCAGGAGGACAGCGCCAACGTTGCGCTTGTGCAAGAGCGATTGCGGTTAATCCAAGTATAATTCTTGCGGACGAGCCTACCGGTGCATTGGACAGCCATTCCGCAAAACAACTGTTGGAAACGCTGGTCATGTTTCGCCGGGACTACTTTGCCACAATTTTAATGGTTACGCATGATGCTCTTTCAGCAAGCTATTGTGACAAGATATTGTTTATGCAGGACGGAGAAATCAAAGCAGTTTTGAATAGGGAGCAGGAGAGCAAACAAACATTTTTTACAAGTATTTTAGGTGTTATGGCAAGACTTACGGAGGGCGATAGTTATGTATTTTAAATTAGCTTTCCGCAATGCCAAGCGCTCTATTTTCGATTATCTGTTATACATTACCACCATGACAATCCTGATTGCCATTATGTGTATATCGAACTATATCGCAGTCTTTGGAGATATGCAAGCCAGATTTCAAACCGCCTCTCTTCCACTACTTATTGTTCTAATAATGGTAGCTTTGGTAAATTACATCAATACCTTTATGATGAAGCAGAGGGCAAAGGAGTTTGCGAACTATCTGTTGCTTGGTATGGAAAAAAGTAAGCTGTCAAAAATGTTGCTTCTGGAGTTTTGTTTCATTGGAGTTGTGTGTTTGTTCTTAGGCGGACTGATAGGGACAGGTGCTTATCTTGCAGTCTTTTCCTACACGCTTCAAGGGACTAAAATTCAAATACAGCTTATAACAAAAAGTATTTTACAAACGCTTTTCTTTTTTAGCATAGTGGAAATCCTGTCTATCTTTCGTATGAAACAAAAAATATACAGACTGCAAATCTGTGAACTGATGAATGAGAAGCGCCGCAATCAACCTTTAGAAATGGATCGAAAAACCTTTTGGGCATTCCTGTTCGTTATCAGCTTTTTTAGTCTGTTTCTTCTGTTATGGGGGATTGTATTTTTGCCTGAAAACATAGTATTTACAATTATTTCTTTTATTTCAATCCCGTTACTTTGTTGTGTATTTGCGTTTTATAAATGGATGTATGCGTATTTTTCATCAAAGCGGCTTTTACAATCAGAGGATTTATACCAAGGTAACCGGCTTTACCGTATTGCAGAAATGACAACAGGTACGAAAACAAGTGCTTTGATGAACGCTATCTTTTGTATCTGTTTACTTTTTTCAACAATGGCTTTTGTGTTTGGAACGCTCCTGCTCAATACGAAGATAAATATTTTTGCATCCGCAAATCAACAGTGGATGGGCTTTTTACAAATAAGCCTTTGTATCATCTTTATTACCATTTATTTTTCTATCCTCTCTCTGCAACAGATTGTTGAGTTAAAGTGGCAAGCAAAAAATATATGCGTACTATACTATATGGGAAAAAGTCAAGCGCAAATTAAGTCTTTGATTAAAACACAGGTGATATTAAATCTGTTTTTGCCAACTCTGATGTACTTTGCTTTGTTGTGGATTGGTGTACCGTTCATAAACCATAAGATGAATATGGCATTGCCTATCATAGTCCAAAATTCATTGATAAAGGCTGTTGTAGGTTTTATCGTTTGCTTTGCTATATTGTATCTATGCTATTTCCTGATAGTTTACATTATCAGTAAACACTACGTGAAAACTGTTATTAAGCTGAAATTATAAAAATATTCTTTGTTGTGCTATGCAAAAATAAATGGTGCTGCTCCTGACAATATGGAAATATTGAGATAAACTTTATTTGATATACATACAATTTATGAAATAAATACATCCTAATTTAGGACAACTTTCAAAATATTAGGCTGGATAATAGTTGTATTAATTTAACAAGGAATGCTACAATATAAGTGAAATACAAAACAAAAAATAATAGGGAGGCACGTTTTTAATGAAGAGGATTTTAGCAATAGGGATGGCTCTTGTAATGTCGGCTGCAATATTCACCGGTTGCGGTGCCGGCGCAGGCTCAAACAATAACGGCAAGTTTGAACTTGCTCTGATAACCGACAAAGGTAATATCGATGACAAAAATTTTAATCAGGGCTCCTGGGAAGGCATGGTCAAATTTGCAGATGAAAACAAAATTTCCCACAAGTATTACAAACCTGAAGAAGCCTCGGACGCAGGTTATCTTGCAGCTATTGACCTTGCTGTAACAGGCGGAGCAAAGACTATTGTAACACCAGGCTTTTTGTTTGAAGTACCGGTATACGAAGCTCAGACCAAATACCCGGATGTAAAATTCATACTTTTAGATGGAGTTCCTCATAAAGCGGAGGATGGCGCTCCACCAGATATAAAATCCAATGTAGCCAGTGTTAAGTACGCTGAACAGGAACCCGGTTATCTTGCCGGCTATGCTGCTGTTACCGATGGTTTTACAAAGCTTGGTTTCATGGGCGGTATGGCAGTTCCTGCTGTTCAGGCTTACGGCTACGGTTACCTTCAGGGTGCAGAAGCTGCTGCTGCCAAATTAGGTTTGGGAGATAGCTCCGTTACCGTTACTTATCACTATACCGGTGACTTTGCTGAAACTGATACCAACAAGGCTACAGCCAAAACCATGTACCAGGAAGGTGCAGAAGTAATATTTGCCTGCGGTGGATCAGTAGGCAAGAGTGTAATGTCAGCAGCCAAAGAAGCAGGAAAAAAGGTTATTGGTGTTGATATTGACCAGAGATATGACAGCGATACGGTTATAACTTCCGCAATGAAGGAACTTGGCGGATCTGTTTATCATGTACTTGCATCCATTTACAAGGATAACAAATGGGATACTTATGCAGGAAAAACTACCGTATTTGATTCCAAAAACGATGGTATAGGACTTCCAACTACAGTAATCGGCGATGAAAAGGCAAATGCCTTTGACAGATTCAAATCCTTCAAAAAAGCTGATTATGAAGCCGTATTGGCAACACTCAAAGACGGTTCGGTAAAACCTATCAATACAATCAAGGTTGCTGCTAAAACCGGTTATGCCACAGCAGATGAACTTACCTCACAATTAAATCTCAAGAAGGTTAAGGTTACAGTAAGATAATAACAATAATTAACAGGCTGACCTTGTAAGTCATGTCATTAAAGGGGAAGGGAAAAACCTTCCCCTTTAATTGTTTATAAAAAAATACAAAATGGCTTTTCCACCTTTATTTTTATTTAAAAATCAATTATTATATATGTGTATTATCTAGTGGTCTGTAACATCTAAATTCATTCTCCGGATAATATACGTTTTAGATGTTAGAGGCCACTAGCAATACAGCTACAATTTTACTGCGTGCACAGCACGCAGACGGGGAGCTTAAACTTATGGAAGAATATATTATTGAAATGCTCAATATTACAAAAGAGTTTCCGGGAATTATAGCAAACGATAATATAACCCTGCGATTAAAAAAGGGCGAGATTCATGCCCTGCTGGGAGAAAACGGTGCCGGTAAATCAACTCTCATGAGTATTCTTTTCGGTCTGTACCAGGCCGAAAAAGGCGAAATCAAAATGAACGGAAAGCCTGTCAAAATCAATAATCCCAACGATGCCAATTCCCTTGGAATAGGTATGGTGCATCAGCATTTCAAGCTTGTTGAAATCTTCACGGTTTTAGAGAATATTATTTTGGGTGTTGAGCCCAGCAAGGCCGGCTTTATTCAAAAAAAGGAAGCACGGGAAAAAGTATTGCGGCTGAGTGAAAAATATGGTTTGAAAGTCAATCCCGATGCACTGATTGAAAAAATCTCAGTGGGTATGCAGCAGCGTGTGGAAATTTTAAAAATGCTATATCGTGAAAATGATATATTGATTTTCGATGAACCAACGGCAGTCCTGACACCTCAGGAAATCGACGAACTGATGGAGATAATGCGGGGTTTTGCCAGAGAGGGAAAATCAATATTATTTATAACTCATAAATTGAACGAGATCATGTCGGTAGCCGACCGCTGTACAGTTTTGTGGAAGGGAAAATACAAAGGTACCGTTGCTATAAAGGATACCAGCAAGGAAGAGCTTTCAAGAATGATGGTTGGGAGAGATGTTACCTTTAAAGTTGATAAAAAAGATTCCACTCCCGCCAAGGTTGTTCTTTCAGTCCGGAACGTAACTGTCCCCTCCAAGACTCATAAGAATAATGCGGTTAAAAATGTGTCCTTTGATGTCAGAGCGGGAGAAATTGTCTGTCTGGCAGGTATTGACGGAAACGGCCAGACAGAGTTTGTGTCCGGCCTTACCGGACTGGAAAAGTTGAGTGAAGGCAGCATTAAACTCTGTGATGCAAATATAACAAAAGCATCCATCCGCACCCGTTCCAAAACCGGTATGAGCCATATTCCCGAAGACAGGCACAAGCACGGTCTTGTGCTGGATTATTCCCTTAAGGAGAATATGGTTTTACAGCGTTACTGGGAACCGGAGTTCCAGCAGTCAGGTTTCATAAAAGCTGCGGCTGTAGAATCCTATGCAGAAAAACTTATTGAACAATATGACGTGCGCAGCGGACAGGGTCCTGAAACCGTTGTGCGGAGCATGTCGGGCGGTAACCAGCAAAAAGCCATCGTAGCTCGAGAAATGGACAAGCGGCACGAGCTGCTTGTTGCAGTCCAGCCTACCCGTGGTCTTGATGTGGGGGCCATCGAGTACATCCACAAACAGCTGGTGGCGACACGTGATGCGGGAAAAGCTGTTTTGCTGGTTTCTCTGGAGCTTGATGAGGTAATGAATGTAAGTGACCGTATTCTTGTGATGTATGAGGGTGAAATAGTCGGTGAACTGGATCCAAAAACAACAACGGTTCAGGAACTTGGACTTTACATGTCAGGTGCAAAACGTAACGCTGTAAAGGAGATCGAAAATGCGTAACAATACAGTTTCTTCATCCAGAAAAGTTGATTTTAAAAGGCTGACAGGCCTTAAGGGATTTTCGGCCTTTACAGCTGCACTGCTGGCAATATTTTTGGGCCTGGTTTTCGGCTTTATCGTAATGCTTGTTGCAAGCCCGGCCAATGCATCAGCCGGTTTTCAGATGGTACTCAGCGGAGGTTTTAAACGTTTAGGGGATGTATTATACTTTGCCACCCCAATATTGATGACCGGTCTGGCAGTGGGCTTCGCTTTTAAAATGGGACTGTTTAATATCGGAGCTTCGGGCCAGTATACCATGGGCATGTTCTTTGCTCTATATGTAGGCTTTATGTGGGATCTGCCTGGCGGGCTCCACTGGCTTGTATGTGTTCTTGCAGGTATGGCCGGAGGAATGCTCTGGGGTTTTATCCCCGGAATATTCAAAGCCCTGCTTAATGTAAACGAGGTTATAACCTCCATTATGTTCAACTATATAGGTATGTATCTGGTTGACATGCTGGTTCAGAGTAATGCGGCAATGTATATTTCCTCCAAGACCAGAACGGCATACCTTCCGGCATCGGCGCAGCTGCCCTCACTGGGTATAAAGAATTCCAGCCTGAACATCTCCTTTATAATCGGAATTGCCGTAGCCTTGATTTTATATATTGTACTGAATAAAACAACCTTTGGTTACGAGCTTAAGGCCACGGGCTACAATAAGTACGCTGCAAACTATGCCGGAATGAACGGAAAACGGAATATAATACTTACAATGGTTATTGCAGGAGCCATGGCAGGACTTGGCGGAGCATTTGCCATATTGGCTCCGTCCACCATAGCAGGCAGCAGTATGACCTATGAGCCTATAAATGTTATAGCCGCCAACGGTTTTAACGGTATCGCGGTAGCACTGCTGGGCAATAACAGCCCTGTGGGCATTATTTTCTCGGCTCTATTTGTTTCCCATATTCAGCGCGGAGGAACTCTTGCAAGTCTGTATGGCTTCAAGCCTGAAATCATTGATGTCGTAATCGCCGTAATCATTTACTTCTCTGCTTTTGCAATGTTAATGAATTCAACGGTTGTTAAAATATTTAAAAAGCGTAAAAATAACAAAGGTCAGAATAATTCCGGGGACTTCGAAAATGCGGCTGACTTGAATAAACCGCAGCAAGTTGATGAAAAGGGGGAGGCGTAAACTATGGATACTATATATTATTTAATTCAAAATACGCTTCCGGTAGCCATTCCCCTGCTTCTGGTGGCTCTGGGCGGTATGTTCAGCGAACGCAGCGGTATAATAAATATTGCGCTTGAAGGTATCATGATGTTCGGAGCTCTATTCGGATGTCTGTTTGTTTACCTGATTCAGGGCAATTCCATGGATCCGCAGCTGATACTGCTTCTGGGGATGGCGGTAGCGGCAGTGGCAGGCTTTATATATTCTTTACTGTTGTCTTTTGCTGCTGTAAACATGAAAGCAGATCAGACAATTACGGGTACGGCATTAAATATGCTGGTTCCTGCTGCCATGCTGCTTTTTGCAAAAATGTATTTCAACAGCGACGGAATAACCACAGACGTTGACTTTTACATTAAAGGTATACCGGGTCTGAAAGATATTCCCATACTGGGCGGAATGTTTTTTCAAAACACTTATATTACTGTATATATAGGCTTGTTCCTCCTGCTCGTGGCCACCATCATTTTTTACAGAACAAAATTCGGTCTGCGCCTGAGAGCTTGCGGTGAACATCCTCATGCAGCCGATTCTGTTGGTATAAATGTTTATTTAATGCGTTATGCGGGTGTAAGTATTTCTGGTTTCCTTGGAGGAATCGGCGGCTTTTTCTACGCAGTGGGTGTTATGGACGGAAATATTAACGGACATACCGGAGTTGCAGGTTTCGGTTTCCTTGCGCTTGCCGTAATGATTTTCGGACAGTGGAAGCCAATCAAGATCTTGTTTGCGGCTCTCTTCTTTGCCTTCCTGCGTACCCTGGCCTACTCCATTGCACTTATACCCTTCCTTGCGGCTTTGAATATAAATCAGACCTTCTACAAAATGCTTCCTTATCTGGCTACAATGATTGTATTGGCGTTTACATCCAAGAAATCAAGAGCGCCAAAGGCCGAGGGAATACCTTACGATAAGGGGCAGAGATAAATTCAGAAGGGCTCAGTTTTTAATTTAATTCGCAGGGTGGTTTCTGGCAGAATTGATCAATTGACTAACACTATGAGTTAAAGTTATATAAAGTTAAGTTAACCTGTTGTACTAATTGGAATTTCGTATTGCTTTACAGATAGATTTAATCAGAATCAACTGGTACGCGAGTACCAGTTGATTAAAAATTACACGTATAAAGCAAAATTTGCAAATTGTTTTAAATTTACTCTTTTATTGTCTTCAGTTTAAGCAGGTGAATACTGACACCCAGACCTATAAGCATAAGAAATACAGTTAAATGAATACTTTTTACCACAAACATGGAGACAGACAGAGAAAGCCACAAACAAGCCAATGCATATATTTTTACACTTTTTTTCACAGCTCTGTGGGTTATGTAGTTTTCCAAATACCTGCCGAATACTCTGTGATTCATTAACCAATTATGAAGCCTTTTTGAACTCCGGACATAACAAAATGACGTCAGCAGTAAAAAAGGTGTCGTAGGCAGAACAGGAACGAAAATACCTATAATGCCCAAAGCCAGGGATATGGAGCCTAAGCCGGCCAGTAAATATTTTTTTATGGTATATGTGAACAATGTACACCTGCCTTTACGGTTTTACGAACTAAGTATAATATTTCTCAGCTTTCTGGTAAGCGGTGTTGTACCGCTGTCGGTTTTCTGCATCATAAACAGGAAGGTAAGCTTATCCTTCGGACAGTTGCAAAAATATGCTCCAAGCCATCCATCCCATCCGTACTCTCCGGGGCTGGACACTATCCCTGCCTTGCTGCAGTCGGTCATCACCCGCATAAGATTCCCGTAGCTGTACCCGCCAAGCGCAGGCCAAATGTACTTTTGATGTTCGGGAGTCAAAGTGCAGTTTGTCATATATTCAACTGTTTTAGGCCTTAGAATCTGGACGCCGTCCAAGCTTCCGTCATTCATAAGCATATTTGCAAACCGTGCATAATCATCAATAGTCGAGGCAAGGCCAGCCCCTCCCGATTCAAAAGCAGGAATCCTGTCCATGCTGCTTATTATTCCCAGATGATTGCCAAAATATGGTGTCAGATTGCCATTTTGGTCATATTCATAAGTTTTAGCAAGGCGGTTTCTCTTTTCGGCCGGCACCCAAAAAGCAGTATCCTTCATGCCTAAAGGTTTAAATATCTCCTTTTCAAGGAATTCCCCAAACCGTATACCGCCGGCCACTTCAACAACAGCTCCCAGCACATCGGCCGAGGCTCCGTACTGCCATGCACTTCCGGGCTGAAAAGCCAGAGCACATCTCCCCAGCCTGTTCATGGCTTCAAGTGTACTGACAGGATTATCACTCAAAAGCCTGTCGTCAACTTCCTCAAAAAATGCCTCCGTTTCCTGCCCTGCCTTGTCATCCCCCCCGTATACAAGCCCTGAGGTCATAGAAAGCAGATCTTTTACATTTACTTCCCTTTCTACAGAAAACAGCTGATCCCCTTCTGCTACAGCCTGATTTTTAAAGCCCGGAAGAAATTTACTTACAGGCTCATACAGGTCTATCAAACCACGTTCCAATAAAATCATGGCAGCGGCGGCCGTAACCGGCTTGGTCATTGAGTACATTCTGAAAATGGTATTCCTTTTTATATGCAGCCCTTCCTCCAGGTCTGCATAGCCGTCTTCGTGATAGAAGATTTCCTTTCCCTCTTTTAAAACCATCAAATTTGCACCGGCACATTCTTTATTGCCGATTGCATCTCTTAATACTTTTTCCAATTGCTGTTTTTCCGATTTACCAAACATTTCACCGTCTCCTTCATAAATGATTTTTATGAGTGTTGGTACTCTGGCTCTACTCATACTATAAGCTAAAATGGAAATGGTTTCAACATCAGGTTGTGCCTTTTTCCTTTTTGATGCTATAATTTATTTAACTGACAAGTAATTTATATAAAGGGGAAGCAAAATTGATCAAAGACATTTATGACCATAAAAAAGCTGTATTTTCTCTGGAGGTATTCCCTCCTAAAAATGATACCGATATTTCATCCATATATAGTATATTGGACGAATTCAAGGCCTTAAACCTGGACTTTATAAGTATCACCTACGGTGCTGGAGGCAGTACAAGTAAAAGAACCATGGATATTGCAGCCTATGTTCAGAATCAATGCCATATTAGTGCACTTGCACATTTGACCTGCGTTTCTCTGGATGAATATCTTCTGGACAAATTCATGGAGGAATTGAAAGTTAATCAGATCACCAATGTACTGGCTCTCAGAGGGGACCGTCCCAAAGACATGACTGACAGTGCTTTTCTTAACCGGCGGTACAGATATGCTTCCGATCTGGTATCAATAATCGGTCAGAACCACGGTTTCTGTGTCGGTGGAGCCTGCTATCCCGAGGTTCATCCTGAATCCCGTGATCAGGAAACGGATCTGTATTTTTTGAAGTCAAAGATTGAAGCCGGAACCGATTTTTTATTAACACAACTATTTTTTGACAACTCCAAATTTTTAAATTTTTATGAGAAATTAAGACATTCCGGAATATCAGTTCCTGTTTCAGCAGGCATTATGCCTGTAACTTCTATAAACCAGATAAATACCATAGTTGAATTATCAGGTGCATGCATACCGTTAAAACTTAAGGAATTGTTTGCAAAATACGGGGACAATCCGGAGGATTTTAAGAAGGCTGGGCTGGAATATGCCGTAAAACAAATTGATGAACTATTACATAATGACGTCCAGGGAATTCATCTCTATACTCTCAATAAAGTAGACACCAGCACTGAGATATTTAAAAATCTCGGGATTATTTAAAACTGCTTAAAATCAATTACTATCGGTTGAAATCCGATAGCAATTGATTTTGGTAATCCGTGACACACATAGATATTTCTTAAATGCGCTTCTATTGGAACGGTCCCGCAATATTCAGCTTACCTGCAGCATGAAGAAAGTTACGTCATCCCGCAATCCACCGTTTTCTGAAAAATATTTTATATTTTGATCAATTTCCGCATAAAGTTCAAGGTTACTCTTGCTTCCGTATTTCAACAGCAGCTGTTTTAAATGTCCGGTATCAAAGACTTTGCCTGTCTGTTTGCTGTTAAGCTCCACAAGGCCGTCGGTATAAAAAAATACCTTGTCACCATCTTCCAGTTTAATTTTTTTATCTATATAGTCTGCCGAACATATCTCTGCCAGATTACAAATCGGCAATCCCTTGATATCCAATTCCAGTACCTGTTTTCTATTCTTTACAATAAGAGGCTGTGCATTCATCCCCGCAGATGAGTATAACAGTTCTTTTGTTTCAGTATTAAAAATGGCATAAAGGACCAATATGTATGTATCATCCTTAAAATGAACCTTGTTGTAGAGTTCATAGAGATTCTCCAGAACCTTTGCCGGATTTATTATCTCAGACCTGTTCCCTTCCAATTCCTTTGTTGTTTTAATACTCTGATTCAGAAATACTGTTAACATGGCTGCAGGAACTCCATGTCCCGATACATCCCCGATATACATTCCTATATTTTTTTCATCCAGCCTGAATATGTTGTAGAAATCCCCGCTTACTCTTTCAGCCGGGTAGTATTGTGCAAAAAAGCTCACCTGTTCACTATTTGGCAATTTTACCGGAAGTATGGCCTTTTGAATATCCCTGGCATACTCCAGATCCTCAAGTAGTTTCTGATTTTTTTCGGCCAGATCCTTAGTCCGTTCTGCAACCAGTTTGTTAAGGTTTCTGGCATTGTCCTTCAACCTGTTTTTAGCGTCATATAATGCCAGATAAGGCTTTTCGATATTGTTGACAAAAGCAACTCTGAAGACCAGATAATATGATAAGAACTTATACATATGGCCCAGATAGTTATAAATATCATATACCGAGAAGTATTTAACAAATGAAAACTCGCTGAATATACTTGCCGTAATTGCTATTGTGAAAACCAGGTTTGAATTGTCTTTATATTTTATGTACTGTTGAAAAAATCTGATTCCTGCCAAAGCAAAAAAGAAAATTACAATATACTCAAGAATTTTCTTGGTTGTTGTCACCCCGGCACCTTCAATGTACATTGCAGGAAAAAAATCCGGATAATATGTAACCATAATCAATACTGCAATTAAAAATATGATAGACATACTCAACGGTATTCTTCTGTCAATCCTGGATCTTTTATTCAACCTGACGAAGCTGACTGCTGTAATACCCACGGCTCCAACAAGTCTTGCAATTATCCAAAAGGTTGTTGCCCTGTTTGCAGTGTCATTTTCCACCAGGAAATATGTCATACCTTTATAGCTTAGAGTATGGAACATATCAATACTGCCCATTATAAAAAAAACATTAGCTGTCAGCAACCCCCTCAGCCTGTGATTTTGATTGTATGAATAATAGGGCAGAGCAAACACAAACAGGGATATCAATATGCTTATAAATTCCAAAACCGTATGCCAGGAAAGATACGCCGAAGGGCTCATAATCCTGTCAAAAACCGGTCCGAATATATATACAAATCTGAAAAGTATGGTTGAAAATAAAATAAAAATACCCAGCCAATAAAGTTTTTTATATTCATATGTAAATTTATACTTATTACTTAACTCATTATTTAACTGCAAGACAACACCACCTACAAAATTTGGTTATTATCAAAAGAGATAAATCGTTCTTGCACCTTCAGGTTATTTGATATGTTTTGTTATCAAATATATAACTATTATAAATTGTATTACCTTAAAGCTCAAGGTTATTCCACGCTTTAATCATATATTCGTCATCAGGCCCATAAATATAAAATAATACGCAAGTAATAAGGAGGGTTATTATGCTGCTAAAAGGATTAAAGATAGGGTATGGATTTACGGGAGCATATTGTGTATTTCATGAAGTCTTTCCTCAATTGGAGGCACTGGTGAACGAAGGAGCTGAAGTTATCCCGGTTGTATCCTATCAAGTCGCTGTTACTGACTCACGCTACGGTAATGCGGAAGATTTTTTAAAAAGAATGAAGAATACCTGCAGCAGAGAGGCTGTTAAAACAATGGCAGACGCTGAGATCTACAACAAGCAGGAAATACCTTTGGATATATTTATTATATCTCCCTGTACGGGCTGCAGCCTGTCCAAGCTGGCAGACGGAGCTACTGACACACCTGTGCTGATGATGGCAAAAGAGATGTTCCGAAACAACAAACCCGTTGTCCTTGGAATAGCTACAAATGATGGTCTTGGGATAAGTGCAAAAAATATAGGAATATTGCTGGGCACAAAAAATGTATTCTTTATTCCTTTCGGACAGGATAATCCAAAGGATAAGCCATTATCTCTCATCTCAAAATTTGAGCAGACGGTTCCAACTGTGATGGAAGCACTAAAAAAAGAACAGCTGCAGCCGATACTTGAAAAATACTGAGTTAACACATTGTACCGGTTAATTGATAGGTTTTGCCGCAAAAAATTGTTATTGATTATACCGGTACTCGCGTACCGGTATAATCAGCATAGCCACATAACTGCAATGCTGAAAGTCAAATTAACAGGTACGGCATGTTAAAATACATTGCTTTCGTACAGCAGGAAATCCTCCTGGTTTTCCTGCCTCTTTGCAATGGAAAACAGCTCCAGTTCTATTTTCTCCTGTTCCGGTGTTATATATCCTACAGGCATCCGCAGCCCCTTATATCCGGTTCTGCGTACGTCCTTCAGCGGTTCCATGAACATCATGGGTGCCTTGGTGTAGTTTATGCCGCCTTCCAAACGTCCGGCAGTCAGCAGGTCAAACTCAGAAATATTTTTATCGAACTCAACCTCTGCGTAGAGCAAACTTTCATTTTCCCCTACCCCGTAAAGGTTCCTACTGTCTTCTTCGATTTGTTCTGCAAAGAATTTCCTGATGTAAAGAACTCTACCCTCCAGGGTTACCGGGTCAGTGTAGCGGAACTCAAAATCCTCTTCCAGTTTGAAAGGAACGGTATGTCGTTGCCGTACAAGAAAATAGCCGGTATCGGCCTTTTTTCTCAGTATAAGCTGCCTGACTGTCTCTTTTCCCTCCATAGGCTCGAAATCATACTTTAGAAGTTCTAGCGGCTTTTCTTTGAAATCCTCCGGTATTAAAATATTTAGAAACTCTTTGCACAATGTTATACCATCCGATTGGCCGCCATACCTGCCCGTCATCCTGCATTTCCGATCGTTGATGATAAGTTCATAGGTGGAATGTTGAATGTTCTGCCTGCTTTTTATGCGTTCAAGCAGATCCTCTTCATAAGTCTTAGGAATTTTAAACCCGCTTCCGTTGAACCGGTCGTGGTTCAACTCTGTAAGCACATCCAGAAGTATCCGTGTATTTACAACATAGGCCGACAAAACAAAATACTGTTTGCCATTGGCATTTATCATTTCATTAACAATAATTTCCTCCAGCAAAAACTTCACCCCTCTCCCTTTTAACAGCTTTATTATATCAGTTTAGTGAATCGCAACAAATATCCGTCCTGATCCTGTACCAGTATTCCTCTGATTTCTCACGCCCACTCTTATCCATTCTATATCCTTTAAGACTGGGAATCTCTGAATTGTTTTGGTGATTTACCCTTTACTCTTTTAAACATTTTTGAAAACAGCAGGGGGTCATCATAACCTACAGACCTTGAGATATCACTAATGGTCAGTTCTCTGTCACTCATCAGCATACAGGCTTTATTCACCCGGTATTCCAGCAGGAATTGCTGCAGGGATTTTTGGGTGTATTCCCTGAAGACCGATCCGAGATAACTTCTGTCAAGACCAATATAAGCTGCAATTCCAGCAATTTTTATTTTTCTGGAATAATTCATATCTATATATTCCATTACCTTCTTGACATAAAACTCCTGCCTGTTTTCAAGTTGCCTGTTAATGGGCTGTATCCCTGCTTCATCTATAAGATAAGTAAAAAACAGGTATAACAGGCTCATTATTTTTGTCTCATTCCAGCTATTAGTCTCATAGGCTTCCACCATTTGCATTATACAGTCTGCCAGTGCACTGTCCCTGTCATAACTAAAAACCGGTTCCTCCTGATTGAGACCGGCCTGACTAAGATAGTATCCGGCTTTATGTCCGGTAAACCCCACCCAGCAATAACTCCACGGCTCAGTGGTATCAGCCTGATAATAAGTTACCTTTTCAGGACATATGAGAAAGCCCTGTCCCTTCTCAAGCCGGTATATCTTTTCACCATATTTAAAAATACCTTTTCCGTTCATGATGTAGTGTATGAGATAATGATCTCTCACCGCAGGGCCGTAATAATGTCCAGGCTTGCAAACCTCCACTCCGCAATGGTACATGCTGAGATCACAATTTTCTCTGTTGTTCCCGTACAGAAAATAATCCATGGTCATCTCCTTGTTAGAATTATAACCGATATCATATATCTAGCATTATACCATA
This sequence comes from Bacillota bacterium, assembly GCA_023386445.1. Lineage (GTDB taxonomy): Bacteria > Bacillota > Clostridia > Acetivibrionales > DSM-1351 > Ruminiclostridium. The sequence continues at coordinate 78,139 of JAEWJR010000028.1, forward strand.
TAAGTACAGTATTCCTCCATTTACTTTTATACTTTTGGAGGTAAAATATAATCATGTAAAAAATTAACCTTCTTTATTCGCAATTTTGCAATAAAGGATACTTACTCAAATAACATTTTGCGGCCACAAATGTGGCTCATGGAGGTTACTATGGCTATATTATACAACCCGCAGGAAAATATATTTCATTTAAAGGCGGAAAACACAAGCTATATAATCAGGGTCCTTAAAAGCGGACATCTGGCGCACCTTTACTGGGGCAAGGGAATAAGGAATTCAAATTTTGAAAATTTAATGAAAATGCAAGCACGGGCCTCCTTCTCACCCAGCGCGTCTACTTCTGATAAAGCGCTGTCGCTTGATACACTTCCCCAGGAATACCCTGCCTACGGGAATGGAGATTTCCGTCACCCGGCCTGTCAGCTCCAGTTGGAAAACGGTTCCACAATTACCGATCTCAGATACCAAGCTCATCGCATCTACAGCGGTAAACCCAAACTTGAAGGACTGCCTGCCACCTATGCAGAGCAGGAAGACGAGGCAGAAACACTTGAAATAGATTTATTTGACTCTTTGATATCTCTTAAGGTAATACTGTCCTATACGGTTTTTAAAAACCATAATGTTGTTACAAGGTCGGCCCGTCTGATAAATGAGGGCACTCAGCAGCTTAAATTATTGAGAGCCTTGAGTATGAGCGTGGATTTTCCTCACTGTGATTATGATTTGCTGCAGCTGCAAGGTGCCTGGGCCAGAGAAAGGCATATTGAGCGCCGCCCTTTAGTTCACGGAAACCAATCCATAGAAAGCCGCAGGGGTGCAAGCGGACACCAGCTTAATCCCTTTATGGCCCTGCTTTCAAAAAATGCGGGAGAGAATTGCGGAGAAGTATACGGCTTCAGTCTTGTATACAGCGGAAGCTTTATAGCCCAGGCGGAAGTTGATCAGTTTGATACGGCCAGAGTTTCAATTGGTGTTAATCCCTTTGATTTCACCTGGAAACTTGAACCGGGCAGCAGCTTTCAAACACCCGAAGCAGTTATGGTCTATTCCGACAGAGGAATAGGCCAAATGTCCAGGGAGTACCACAGACTTTACAGATCCCGCCTATGCCGCGGCAAGTATCGTGACAGTTCAAGACCGGTACTGATCAATAACTGGGAAGCAACATATTTTGATTTCAACGCAGAAAAGATCCTGGATATTGCACGGGAAGGTGCCAGGCTGGGAATCGAACTTTTCGTACTGGATGACGGTTGGTTTGGCAAAAGAGACAGTGATAACTGTTCACTGGGTGACTGGTTTGTTGATAAAAGGAAACTGCCCGATGGTCTCAATGATTTAGCTTCAAAGGTAAACCAGCTGGGATTGAAATTCGGATTGTGGTTTGAGCCTGAAATGATATCACCCGACAGTGATCTGTACAGGGCACACCCTGACTGGTGCCTTCACGTTCCCGGACGCAAGCGTACCGAGGCCAGGAATCAGCTTGTCCTGGATTACTCCAGAAAAGATGTCTGTGATGCTGTCATTAAAATGGTCTCCGACATCCTGTCTTCAGCCCCGATAACCTACGTTAAATGGGATATGAACAGGAATATGACTGAAATCGGTTCTGCAGTTCTGCCTGCCGACAGACAGCGTGAAACTGCCCACAGATATATGTTGGGGCTGTACCGCGTAATGGAGGAAATAACCTCAAAATTCCCGGACATACTGTTTGAAAGCTGTTCAGGAGGCGGCGGACGTTTTGATCCCGGAATTTTATACTATATGCCTCAAACCTGGACCAGTGACGATACCGATGCCGTTGAGCGCTTAAAAATACAGCACGGTACAAGTATTGTATATCCCGCAAGTACCATGGGAGCACATGTTTCAGCAGTTCCAAACCATCAGGTTCACAGGAGCACCCCTATTGAAACCAGAGGGAATGCAGCCATGTGCGGCAATTTCGGTTATGAACTGGATCTCACCAAACTCACCAAAGCCGATAAAACAGCTGTCAAGAAACAGGTTAAGATCTATAAGGAAATCAGGCATATAATCCAGTTCGGCGATATGTACAGACTCCTGAGTCCTTTTGAGGGCAATGAGACGGCATGGATTTTTGTAACCGAAGATAAAACAGAGGCTTTTTTAACCTTTTTCAGAGCCCTGGCCAGGCCGCACGCACCTCTGACCAAAATCCGTCTGGAAGGTCTGGATGAAGCCATGAACTACAAACTTGAAGGAACAGATCTGATAATGGGTGGGGATATTCTAATGAATGTAGGCTTGAATGTTCCTGAACTTAAAGGAGATTATGCAAGCTTCTGCCTCCGGTTGAAAGCATTGTAATCAAAACTGGACTGGATTACTATTGATTATAGCTTGAGTACAACCTAAATAAACGGTAGTTCAATAAAAGTACATGCCTGGAATTGCAGCTGAAGCAACAATTTCAGGCGTGTACTTTATTAACAATCATTTATTGAAGCCATACTGGATCTACTGGTTAAGCATTGGATAGCTGCAGCCAGAAAGCAATAACCAATATTTCATATGGTCCTATTTACATTTTATTACATATGTGTTAGACTGGTACAAAGTTTGCTGTTCCCTTCGGGGCATTTATTCCTCACATTCTATGAATGGAGGATATTATGTCTCACAAAAGTAAATCTCTCATATCAGGTTTTTTATGTTTTATTCTGATTATTTTCTCTTTTCAGGTTCAACCCGTATCTGCAATTTCATCTGATTCCGTTACATTTATTCTTCTCTCAAAATACAGTGCCTCTGTTGATATAGGCAATGAGTTATATATTTTAGCCATTACCTCAAACGGCAAGCAGCCCACCTGGAAGAGCAGTAACTCAAGTATCGCTTCTGTCAATACCTATGGCAAAGTCCTGGCAAAAAAGGCAGGTTCGGTTACCCTGACTGCCAAAATCAAAAATGCCGAAGCTTCCTGTAAAGTCAAAGTAAATAAAACAAATATCACCATCAGTAAAACAAGCGCTTCCATCGAACGTGGCGAAAAGCTCAAACTCTCGGCAACTGCCTCCACCAAATCTGAAATCAAATGGAAAAGCAGTAAATCCAGCGTTGCTGCTATAGATGACAGTGGGAATGTAACCGCTATGAAACCCGGCGAAACAACCATAACCGCATCTGCCGACGGCAGCAGCGTAACCTGTAAAATCAAGGTGAAATCCCCAACTATTCAACTGGACAAAACAAATATCAAATTATACCGGAGTCAAAAGGTTCAGCTGTCGGCCACAGTCTCTTCAGGCATTTCGCCCAACTGGAAAACTAATAAGAAGAGTGTTGCCGTTGTGGATGAATATGGTACAGTGACAGCTGTTAAAAACGGGATTGCCAGCATCACCGCAACAGTTGACGGAGTATCTAAAATCTGTAAAGTTACGGTAGAAAAACCAGCCATTACTTTAAGCGCTGTAGAGATCAATCTCAAAAAAGGCACAACTCTGGCCATTTCTGCAGCTGTCTCCTCAGGCAATCCGCCAGCCTGGTCTTCAAGCAATTCAAATGTAGCCACCGTAGACGGCGCAGGAAAAATAACAGCCTTAAAGAAGGGTACCGCCTACATTTATGCCGCTGAAGACGGTACAAAGGTCAGATGTATAGTTCATGTGCTTGAGTAAAATCCCATGGAAACTTAACTGATCTTCATAAATTAAATTCTGTGAGGAATAAATGCAGCAAACTTGTTATTCTCTTTAATCACTTTGACCCTGCCCTTATCTTGATCAGTTTTGTTACATCGTCCAGAATCATACGATCCGTAACATTTATCCTCAGCCAGCGCCCCATAGTTGAGGGGGCTATCATCTAATCCGGGCTGCTTGTCCCAACCATATATTTTACTCCATTCCATGCAACAATCCCCGCCCTTGCCTGAGTTTTAAACGCCTGGGGTATCTATACAAGCTTAACCCAAATTTCCATGCTTGTTGTTTCGGGACTATGGCTGGAATACCGTTCTGCCGCAAAAGGACTGATATTCATACTGTGATTTGGCAGCCAGGTTTCAAACAGGTAGCGGTGCGCCTTGTACACCGCATCCATAACAAGATGCTCAAAGTCTTCGGCCTCAAATTGACATACAATGTATTCACCCTTCTGCAAAACCCACGTTGCGAAACCTTCGGAATCACTGCCGGAAACAGCCTCGGCTCCTGCAAAGTAGCAATAGCAGCCTTCCCTTGTTCCCGGAAAAGTTACACCCAGTTCGGCTCCGTCAGGCAGGATGCCTGGTATTTCAGCCTTGGCAGCATGAAAACTGTCCCATAGCACCCCAAGTGTATCTATACCTGTTCCTCCTCCGCCCGGCATCTGTTCAATTGGTTCTTCGGTCCTGAGTCCCGCAAAGAATTGTGGAGCAGCTATCTTTTTGCGTGTGATTTCAAGAACGATTCCATCTGCAATGAGGGGGACATTTTCGTCAACAAGCGTGTAATTCAAAAGTAATTGAGGCTTTACATAATTATTCAGTCTCACAGTATTCGACCGGAATTCTTCGGGTGTCATTCCGAAAGCACTTTTAAAATTTCGGGTAAATATTTCGTGTGAGGAAAAGCCAAAATCCAACGCAATATCCAGAATCTTTCCTTCCCTGTTCAACAGTGCTTCCGATGCCCTGGCCAGCCTTCTCAGTTTGATGTATTCGTTTACGGGTCTCTTTACCAGTCTGCTGAATAATCTCTGATAATAGAACTGGGACAGCGATGCAAGCTGCGCTAAAGATTCAATCCTTATTTCTTCAGAAATATGTTCCTCAATGTAGTCTACTGTTTTTTGTATCTGTTCCCATGCGTGCATAAGATTACCTCCTTGAAATAAAGCATAACATGAGACCGGTATTTTATCTTGACTGCCAATGCCCTTTTAAAACTCTATTTGCTCCTCCATTCGCTAGCTGTGGCATATGGTCTCAATCCGATATTGTAATAGAACTGCTGTGCCGAACCCACAAATGCTTTGTTTGCACCAAGTTCTCCAACTCGCCGGACGCCTTCCAGAACTGCCGCTTTTCCCAAGCCCATTTTTCTGTAATCGGGATCTGTTGCCACAGGTTCAATCACTGCAAATCCTGCATCGGGATCGTACCACATTCCACAATAGGAAACAAAATTACCTTCAGGTGCAACGACGGCTATCTTCAGACTTAAATCCACATTCGGCCGGTTCATTTCATCATTTACGGCCTTCTCTTTTTCCTCCGAAAACTTAAATTCACCCTCACCATTCAACTCATGGTTAAAACCTTTCCACAAAACCCTTAAATATTGAAATGGATCATATGTTTCCCCCATCGTAGTAATCCGGAATCCCGCGGGTAAAGTATAGTCCGTCGGTGTTTTATCCAGATAAAAAACCGCATCGTTTTCTTTACTTCCAGTGGCCACAAAACCAAGCTCTGCCGCAACCTCCTGAAATTCCCCATCGGCATCGGAAATTACAAGGCCGGAATTATTGTCCTTGATCAGATTACTTTTTGCATATAATAGCATATCTCTTTTTAAGAATGCATATCCGGGCAGAGTAAGGCAGTAAGCATTCCCAAGTATCGTATCAAAAGTTGCGATTCCTGCTATTTGCCCTGCGTCCTCCCATATTCCGATTTTGCCCATGGCATCCTTTTCAAGATAAGAATGAGTAACCATCCAGTCCCATCTGGCATATGTAAACTCTGAATAACCCAGTTTTATAAAAAAGCTTCTTACCCTGTGATAATCTTTAGTAATACCAGCCTCTTTTGTATAATTTCTAAATTGAATTGACATAATCGTTACCCCCTTTTTACAATATTATACATCAATGCTCTGACATAAGAAATTCCAACTTTAGGTATAATCATTTTATACCTTTAAGCAATGGCCCCGTCCCTGACATTGACTGTCCTGCCGCCATATTCTGACGCCTGGGCAGAGTGTGTCACCATTAATATGGTTTTATTGCTTTCCCTGTTTATATCCTGCAGAAGCTTCATGATTTCGGCACCGGTCCTGCTGTCCAGATTTCCGGTGGGTTCATCTGCAAATATAATCTCAGGACTGTTTATTAGGGCTCTGGCAATTGCGACACGCTGCTGCTGTCCTCCTGATAATTCCCTGGGAGTATGCCTTCTTCTATTGGACAGACCCACAATTTCCAGAATCTCCTCCAGCTGCTTTTTATAATTTTTTGGACTCTTTCCGTCAAGCAGAACCGGAAGTAAAATATTCTCCTCCACATTCAGATTTGGAATCAGATTGTAAAACTGAAATATAAAACCGATTTTATTGCGCCGCATAACACTTTTTTGACCGTCGTCAAATTTCGCAATATCTTCTCCGCCAATGAGTACGCTGCCGCTCGTCGGGTTATCCAAACCTCCCAGAATATAAAGCAGAGTGCTTTTACCTGAACCTGACGGACCCATTATAGAAACAAATTCACCTTTGTAAATCTGTATTGTTATATCGTTGAGAACTCTTGTGACCGTACTTCCCATTCTGTAATCTTTTATCAGGTTTCTGCCTTCTATGGCATTACTATGATTCATAAACAATCCTCCCTGTCTATTCAGATTTTATTTCTTCTACGAGTTTCATCTTGGAGCCTTTCAGTATAGGTACAACTGAGCCGGTTAAGGTAATAAGAATTCCTGCCAAACCGGTCGTTAAAAATATCGCAGGGTCAAAATCCGGTTTCACAGATATTCTCGGTCCAGCCACAATAAAAATTGTTTTTAATTCCAGCCATGCTGTGAACAGCCCTATCCCCGCGCCAATCAAGCCAGATGTCAGACCTTCAATTATTGTTATCCTGATATTCTGCCCGCTGCCCATCCCTACGGATTTGTACATGGCGATTGTACACCGCTTTTGAATATAATTAATGAGCAAATTATTTATAACACCCACTGCTGCAAGGAGAAGGATAAAGTATGATAGTTTTTTCATGGGATCCAAAAAAGAATTGACAATAGTCAGAGCATCTTTTTTAAACTCCTCCACCGTACGGCTCCAATTGAACTGATTGCCGAATAGATTGCGTATCTGGGCCATAACCGCATCAGGGTTATTGGCCGAGTAAGCCAGCATTCCATAATTCCCCGCATTAAAATCTTTCTCCGCAAAGGCGGCCGGAATAATTGCTTCGGAATTATCCGCTCTTGACTGAAAGCATCCCAGGATTTTATAATCATACGCCTTGTTTTCACCTCTCAGACTGACAGTATCCCCTACTTTCCAATTACGCTGTCTTAAACAATCTTTACTAAGCAGAATATTTCTTGTACCGCCGAATTCTTTTTCCATGTCCTTTTTTATCGTGTCACTATCGTACTTTATGTTGAGCATTGAATTAAAGGTTTTTAAATCTCCCACAGCTTCCATTCTGTAAAAAGGGGTATTGCCGGCACTTATTCTTCCGTCCGTCACATATATGGGCAGAACAGCCTTTACTCCTTCTATTTCTTCAACCCTCTCCACAAAATCCTTGCTCATATCTGCATTTGCAAACCCGTCCAATTCCCCTCCCTTGAATACATCGCCTATGTATGAGGCCAAAAACCCTGTAATTACACTGATGACAACAACAGCCGATAGGCTTATTACCAGAAGAGTTATGTTCTGGTTGATATTTTTATTCCCCTTCATGTTTCGGGCTGCCAGTTTTCCCTCATTGCCTAAAATCACCCCATAGAGCTGCTCCAATACAACTGATAATGCGTTTACAATCATCGGTACAATAATAATTGTTGCAGTGATCAGACCAAGAAGCGAGAAACCGCCGGCAGCCATGAGAAGCAATCCATTTTTTTCTGTCGGTATATAAGGAAGAAGGATTGACAGTACAAAAAGCACCAGTCCCGCTCCCAGCTTTAACTTATCAGATGAGCGTTTTTCCTCCACAGTTCCCAGAACCACATCCTTCACGGGGAGCCTTCCCGCCTTGCGTGCGGGTATAAGGGTACTGAGCATTGTTACGGCAATAGCAGTGATACAGGAAATCAGAATATTAACCGGAGATACTACCATTGGTATTTCAATGCCCAACGATAGGGATTTACCCAATTCATTCAGAATCAGCTTCAGTACCCAGAAACCCAGAGGAACTCCGGCCAGCCCTCCGGCCAGTCCGTATATCAAACTTTCCAGCATCAATATTCTCATGACAGCCTTTTCTGTGGCGCCGATGCTGCGAAAGGTCCCGATCACCGGGAGTCGCTCCAGCGTTATGACCTTATAACTGCTGAAAATGATAAATATACTCATGATGAAGGAAAAAAAGCTTATCAGGTAAAAAGGAAGGGATTTTTCCCTGGCATCCTTTGATATCTCCTCTTCGTTGTAAACCTTGTCCACATTGTAGCGCTGCGGAGACATGGCAGAAGACAGCCCGGTTTTCAATTTATCTGTCTCAATTCCGGCGGCGGGCACTATCAAGATTTTGCTGTTTGCGTTTGATGCTCCTAAAATCCCCGAAAGAGTTCCTTTCGGGACCAAAGCGTTAAATCCCCGGGTCTCCCTCAGAAAAACCGTATCATAAGCCGCCACAGCGGCAAGCCTGAACCCGTATTCCGTTCCGCCAATGGACAATGTTATTGTGTCTCCCGGTTTCACACCATATTTTGATGTAAATTTCTCAGGTAAAACAATACTGTTTCCCTCCAATTTTGAAAGCACGGCATTATCCATCAGCCGTGGTTTGCTTACAGCATTCAGTTCATCCAAATCTGCTGCCAGCAGGTCAATATTTTCATAATAGCCATTTTCGTGGAACAGAGCCTGGACCGTCAAAATTCCAACCTTACTTTCTATTGTTGACAGCACAGGTATTTCGGCATCGGAAATCCAGACCATCCGTCCGTTTTTATCCGGCTTTGCAGAAACGGATATTGTCGCTCTTCCTGCAAAACCTTTTGCCTTTTTCAACTGGGCGCTTTCATAGGAATCTCCTATTGAAAGGGATACAAACAGAAGTGTTGCGGACAATATTACCGACAGCAGCATTACGGCTGTCCTGAGCAGTCTCTCTCTGATATTGTTCAAAATGTACTTAAGTATTATCTTCAAGCATACACCTTCCTTTCTGACAAAAATTAGATATTCACATTTACCTTGCAATGCTTACCCCCAGGTAATTCAAAAAATTATTTTAGTACAAAAAAACTTATACTTTCCAAGACAATAAAAAGGCTGCCGGCCTGCACATTTTAAGTGTAGACCTGCAACCTTAATCTGTATTTTTATTAAGCTTAATTTTACCTTAAGTTTTGGCCGGAAAACCTATTGTGATACACGTACCTGTTCCCGGACTGCTTTCGGCCAAAATTATTCCCCCATGTATTTCAATGATCTGTTTGGCAATGGCCATTCCCAACCCTGAGCCTTCAGGCTTTATCCCGGTGTTGTTTCCACGGTAATACCTGACAAATAAATTGTCCAGTTCCTCCTTTGTCATGCCCTCTCCGTTATCCTGTATTCCGATTTGAGGCTCAGGCTCCTCCCTGATGGAAACCGTAATCACTGTTTCTTCGCTGTTATGTATCAAAGCATTTGTAATCAGGTTATTCAGTGCTCTTTTCAAGAAAACCGGATCAAACGAAAGTTCCATGTTTTCATTGTCTGTAAAAAAAGCTATGTTCCTATGCTGGAATTCCGGATTGTTCAGAAGGTCAATAACCAGTTCTTTTATAAAGCGGACAATATTCAAACTGTTCCTGTTGAGCGGGAGCATGCCGTTTTTAAGCTGATAGGTCAGCTTTAAATCGTTTATGAGTTCCTCGGCATAAGCTGCATTTTTAAGTATAATGCTGCCGTACCTTGTAATTTCATCGGGCTGAACTCCGCTCTCCGGATCAGCTATAAGTTCGGCATATCCCCGGATTGGCGAAAGAGGAGTCTTCAGATCGTGTGTTATGTTGGCGATCCACTCTTCCCGCATCTTTTCGTTTTTAGCCCTTGTCTCATCACTTGACAGGATCTCCGAATTCAAAGCGTTTAATTCCTCATATACATCTCTGAATGAACCCCTGCTGAAAACAGGAGCATAGGTTCGGGCGGCAATTTTTCTGATAGAGCTTCTTATGCGCGACAGCCTGCCTGCATGAATGAAGCTGTAAACAAAACTCGAAATAATTAATAATACCAGTACAGCGCATATTATAACATAAACAACCGGTCTTCCTGCTGTAAATCTGTCCTTATTGACATACATGGTCATTTTGAAAATCTGTACTGGGAAACCGATAATATATGCCCATTCCTTTTGACCGGACACAATGTTTCCTGTAAAAACCGTAAAATTCTCAGTGCCGTTTTGATATATGTGTATGAGTTCTGAAGGTGAATAGTGCTCCGGAATCTCTTGAGGCTTGCTGAAGCATTGTACTTCATCCCCGTTTGTATCGATAAGCTGAATCCATAACCTGTTTTTTTCAAGCAATTCAAGGCCGGATTGCATTATGCGGGGTTCATCACCGTCAATAACTATATATGCGGAAAAGTCCCGGGTAAAATCTATTGGCCAGTTGCTAATTCCGGTACTTCCATCAGGTTTTTGAATGGTGATATTATAGACAACCATGGAAATTCCGGCTGTGAGTGTACCCAAAAACAGAATAAAGAAAATAGCATATATATGAAATAAGGCTTTATATTTTGAAAGTTTCATTTATCCATCCCTTTTTACAAGCCTGTACCCAAGACCTTTTACAGTTTGGAGCAGCTTGGGGCTGGACGGATCATCCTCCAGCTTTTCACGTATATGACGGATATGTACCATAACAGCATTATCACAGCTGACGCTGTCCTCGCCCCAGACCTGTTCATACAGACGCTCTTTACTTATTATTTTATTTGAATTTTCGGCCATATAACAGAGCAAGCCATATTCTCTTGCCGTAAGTTCCAGCTCTTTACCGTTTTTATATACCCGGCAGCCGTCGGTATCAATTTCAAGCTCACCGGCCCGTATCCACTGCTGTTTTGGAGCATTTTTATCCGAGTTGATATACTGCTGTCTGCGGAGCTGTGCTTTTATGCGGAACACAATTTCTCTCGGACTGAACGGCTTTGTTACATAGTCATCGCCCCCGCTGCTAAGACCAAGTATTTTATCAATATCATCGTTTTTAGCCGATAAAAACATAACCGGGCAATAGGAAAATTCGCGAATCCTCCTGCAAACCTCAATCCCGTCCATATCAGGAAGCATAATGTCCAGCACAATAGCATCCGGCTGATACGTTTTACATAAACTTAGAGCTTTATGGCCATTCTCAGCCTTTAAGATATTTTTAAAGCCATCCTTAAGCAAAACCTCTTCCAGCAAACCGGTTATATCCTTTTCATCATCCACAAGCAGAATCCGTTTATCAAATATGCCCTCATATATAATATCCTGTTTCAAATATCTTCCACCTTTACTTTTATTAGGTTTCGCCGGTTGTCCGGCCATTTATCCCGGTTTATTCCAATGATAACATGGCCGCCTTTGTGGCATGTATCCTTGCGGTATCAAAAAGCAGTGTATGGGTATCCGACTGTTGAAGAAGCAATCCGATTTCGGTACAGCCTAAAATAACACCCTGTGCGCCTCTTCCGGTTAATTCATCCACAATCCGTACGTACTCGGCCTTTGATTTTTCAGATATTATCCCCAAACAAAGCTCATCGTATATAACAGAGTTCACTATTTCAATGTCTTTTTCACCTGGTATCAAAACATCAATACCGCGGTTTGCAATCCTGCTTTTGTAAAAATCCTCCGTCATAGTGTATTTAGTCCCCAGCAGCGCAACCCTGCTTATACCGGCCTTATTTAGTTCATCTGCTGTCGTGTCCGCAATATGTACAACGGGTATCGAAATTTTAGACTGTATCTGAGTAACCACCTTATGCATGGTATTTGTGCATATAATAATAAAATCCGCACCTGCATTTTCAAGACTGGCAGCCTTATCTGCCAGAAGCTCCCCGCCTTTTTCCCATTGCCCGTTTGCCTGATATCTTTCAATTTCCTCAAAATCAACGCTGTAAAGCAGACATTTAGCGGAATGAAACCCGCCCAACTGCTCTTTTACCGTTTCATTTATTATTTGGTAGTATGTAAGCGTACTTTCCCAGCTCATTCCACCTATTAAACCAATTGTTTTCATTTTAATTCCCATCCTGACTTAATCATAGATTCTCCACTATATAGAAGTATTTTCATACTAAATATAACACTAATAAATAAGAAATTCATTATAATTTAAGATTGTTTTGTTTAAAGTTTACAGCTCTTATTTTAATTTACATGCCTGAATTAATATGATATACTCTTGTTGTAAAATTCTGTAAAATTAACCAGGTAATGTACGGTTGCTCTCATAAAGGCTGTAATCAGCCATATGCATCCGGTTTGCCTCGGATTGGTTAAAAGGGGGGGTGATTTGCATGCAGGACCAAACCTAGATATAAATACTTTATTAAATACTTATGAAATCTAAATACCAGTGTTAAAAGGTAAAGTAAAAAATCAGGAGAAGGACAGCATAAGTTTTTTACATCTATTTTACTGTATATCTTTTACTGCTTCCGGCTTTATAAATAAAATTTGAAAGTCCTAAACAAAATCAGTTGTATTAATTTGGACAAGCTGTTTATTAAAATGAATTTTTTTGTCGTATATTCCTCCATTTTCTACTGATACATAAAAAACCAATGATTAAAATAGCCTGGCAAAGGTGCAAATCTGAATGTTCAATGCTAAATCCTATATCAGGCTTATTTCAAAAATTGACTTTAAAATATGCAGGAGGTAAAATTATGTGCGTGCAATTAAAAAACACCAAAAAGTTCATAGCGTTTTTACTTTGTATATCAATTTTCGTATGTTTAATGGCAATACCTGATGTCAGCCTGGCATCAGATCTGGTTTATGGAGACCTGAATGGCGATAGTGATGTTAATGCTATTGACCTTTCATTAATGAAAGAATACTTGCTCGGAAAGATCAGCACTTTTCCGGGCGGACAGGGGAAAGAGGCTGCTGATGTTGACTTGAGCGGCAGCATAGATGCAATCGATATGTCATATTTAAAGCAATTCCTGCTTGGAAATATTGACGGACTGCCCATAGGAGAACCTCTGGAGCCAATCCAAGTACCTCCCTTTAGTTCGCTGCAGCCAAATGCCAAACTTCCCGATCCCTTTATGTTTAAAACCGGTACCAAAAAAGGTACGCGTATTACAAGTAAGAGCCAGTGGGCAGCCCGCCGTGCAGAAATCTCCGCCTTAGCCCAGGCCTTTGAGTATGGTATAAAACCGCCAAAACCTCAGACAGTCACCGGTTCCTTTAATAATAACTCAATAACTGTAACCTGCAGCCAAAACGGAAAATCAATTTCCTTTAGCTGTGCAATCCAGTATCCAACTACAGGTACAGCTCCTTATCCTGCTATGATAGGAGTAAATATGAATACACTTAATACCTCCGAGATACTGAAATTGGGGGTTGCCTTGATTACTTTTCCTGCCGACCAAATCGGAAAGGAAGATAATGCAGGTTCCAGGGGACAGGGCAAATTCTTTGACCTGTACGGAAGCAATTATGATGCCGGTGCATTAATCACGTGGGCCTGGGGTGTCGACTGTCTGATAGATGCACTTGAAATGACTCCGTCAGCCAGAATCGATCCGAAGAAATTGGGTGTAACAGGTGGTTCCCGTAACGGAAAAGGCGCACTTGCCATTGGTGCCTTTGATGAAAGAATTGCACTCACCGTGCCTCAGGAATCAGGAAACGGCGGAGCATCCGGCTGGAGAACTGCCGATGCACAGAAAGCAGCCGGCGAGGATGTTCAAACTCTTTCACAGATAATTACTGAAAATTGCTGGTTTGCCAAATCACTCAACCAGTTCAGCGGTCAGACAAACAAGCTGCCGTACGACCACCATGAAATATTTGCTCTATGTGCTCCCCGGGGCTTGCTTGTAATAGAGAATCCCGATTTTGCATGGTTGGGTAATTTCAGCTGCTTTAATACTTCAACTGCCGCGCACATGATATATGAAGGTCTTGGCGTACCTGACAACATGGGCTATTCCTCTGTCGGAGGCCACGGTCACTGCCAGTTCCCCGCATCACAGCAGCCGGAACTGACAGCCTATATACAGAAATTCCTGCTCGGGCAGAATGTCAACACGAAAGTCTTCCGGTCAGACAGGACTTATACTTTCGATAGGGCAAAATGGGTTGATTGGACTGTTCCAACCTTTTAATAAAACCTTAATAATACAAAAGTACCATTAATTCAAATGAGCACAACTGGTAACGCAACGACAACTTCATAAAATAGGATGCACGATTAAAAACAATTTATCGCAATTGTTTTTGGTGCGTCCTTATTTTATGAAGTTACCAGCTGATATAGAAAATTACACAGGTAAAACAAAGTATATGGACTTTTCAGGTTTTTTTATACTTTTGGCTTTTTTGACTTTATGTTTTTATTTGCAATCTTAGGTGCATAAGTAACTTTTTTTACTTTATTCTTATCTTTCTTAAGCTTATCCGGATTTTTAAATGACATGCTATCCCACCTTAATATATTTACTTATTTTTTCACCAGCTAAATTAATATTATATCTTTCTTTGGTGTTAAAGTCCAAACACTTTGGAAATTAAGAGTATTAAATGAGCTGTTTAAATATCAATTTTACGGTTGTGCCTTCGCCAGGCTTACTTTTTATTTTTATTTCAGCATCATGGATTTTAGCAATCTCAGCACATAATGAAAGTCCCAGTCCAGCCCCACCATTAGCTCTCGATCTGGATTTGTCAGACATAAAGAACGGCTCAAAAACCCTGGGTAAATCATCTTCCGATATTCCTATCCCAGTGTCTTTAACTTCAACGATTATATTAGATTCATTGTTTCTGTAAGAGTTCAAAATTATTTTGTCCCCGCTCCCCGAGGCTTTTACGGCATTGTCCACCAGGTTCGAAATTAGGATTTTCATTAAATCCCGATCCATCAAAATACTGATGTTCTCTGTCAATATTTCAAGTTCAATATTTTTAACTTTCAGCTTCGGTATAAAAGAATTTTTTATATCTGTAAAAATTTCTTCCAGACTCCCCTCTTTCAGCTGAAAATCTTCCTTTCTTAGAACAATCATGTCCATCAGCTTTATTGCCAGCTTCTCAAGCCTTTTTCCTTCATCATAGATAAAACTCAAGGAATTGATAAAAGTCTCCTCATCATATTTGTTGGTTCTGAGATAATCAGCATAACCTATGATGGAGGTCAAGGGAGTTCTCAATTCATGGGCCAGATTATCAATAAACCTTTGCTTGTCTTCAGAAGCCCTTTCAAGCTGGTGTATTTTTTCTTCAACAACAGCAGCCATGCTGTTAAAGTTTTCAGAAAGCAAACCGATTTCATCGTTGGATCTTACCTTGACTCTTTCACTGAAATTTCCGCCGGCTATTAATCTGGTTGATTTGATAAGCTTATTGATGGGCTTTACTATATATATGCTTAATATAATGGTTACTGAAACCAGGACGACGGAAATAAGAATATTTAATCTTAACAGAAGGCTTAACAGACTGTTTTTATTATTATAAATACCTGAAATGTCCTTTGCGTAGGAAACCTTGTAGCAGTTATTATCCAGACTGATTCTTCCTGTTACAAACAAGTAGGTCTTTTCACCCAGATCTCGTATTATATAATTCACTTTACCGGAAGAAATGTTTAATTCATCTCGACTTGCAGCAGGGCTGACTTTCAAATTGCTGTATACGACCTTATTATTTTCATCCATTACCTCCAGAAATATATCCTGTTCTGACAGATTGCCCAGATAAGTATTAATCATTGAGTCTATGCTTTGTTTGTCAATTCCCACAGCCTCCGGGTCAGAGGCATCCTTGACCTTAAGCAGGTACAGATTTGATTCCAATGAGGAGCAGAATCTTTGCTGCTCGCTTACGCCCGATTGGATATCCGTATCCAGATTCAGCCTGAAGCTGCTGTTTATGAGATATATTGACCCGGGAACAAAAAAGATTTCAAAAACTATCAATGTGCTTAAAAATATCTTCTGCCAGAATTTCATTTATTCCTCCAGCCTGTATCCCAACTTGAATACGGTTTTAATCTCATCTTTCCAATCCAGTTTTTTCCTTAACCTTTGTATGTGGTTGTCAATAGTCCTGGTCTCCCCCACGTAATCAAATCCCCAGATCCTTTCTATAATTTTGTCTCTGGTTAGCACAACATTTTTATTATTTACCAGAAACACCAGTAATTCAAACTCTTTCAAAGTAAGCTCTATAATTTCTCCGTTCTTTTTGACCTGCATTTCTTCCAGATATATTTCCAGGTCTTTAAATTTGGTAATATTGCTTTTTTTGTTGTAATGCCTTAATACATTTTCAATCCTGGCCAGCAATTCAATCCCTTCAAAAGGCTTGGTAATATAGTCATCTGCTCCCGCTTTCAATCCGTAAACCTTATCTGCTACCGAACTTCTGGCCGTTAGAAAAATAACGGGAATACCTGAAGATTTTATCTTTTCATATAGAGCAAATCCGTCAATTTTGGGAAGCATAACGTCAAGAAGTATCAGATCAAAACTGTCGTTTTCAATCATACTTAATGCATCCTCTCCGTTATAAACCAAAGAACTTTCATAATTGACTGTATTTAAATTCAATTTTATTAAATTTGCTATTGGTATGTCATCCTCAACCACCAGAATTTTAATCATAATACAGAATACCTCATCTCTATGTGTCCTTATGCAGTTAGATGGATTAAACACCGTTAAGGAGTTTAATCCATCTAATAAGTTATATATGTTTACCTGATGATTCTTAATCTATTTTCAAATCCCTGAAATTCTCCCTGTGATCCTTTTCAACTGAGGGTAAGGTTATCAGGTTATCATAGTTTATTTCATAGCTCAATACAGAGTAATCCTTCAGATTAATACTCATCCATACATCCCTTCCATCTTCCAGGTCGCACAGTGCTCTTATTGTTCCTGCTTCAGGGGTCTTTCCAACCTTTATGGTATCTTCCGGCACAGCCTTGTCAAGTTTCCCAAAAAAGCTGATAACCGCACTTTTTACTTTAGTATCATCAATTGCTGTTTTCAAGTTTGGATCTATATTGGTGTAGGCGGCTAAAGAAACTATTTCACCGGTTTCTTCATTTATCACTATATAATCTGCAGCCGGCATAGGCTGTTTTAAGTTTGCCGCCGGAATAAACTGTACATTTATTACATCGGCAGTGTGCTTTTTAGCATTTATTTTCAATACCGCTGCATCCTCCTTTGGGTACAGATCCATAAAGAATTTAAAGTTATCCTGATTATTTGCTCTTGTAACATGTGCTTCACCAAAGGTATTCGCATCCAGCCCCATATAATCCTTCATTGCTCCGGTGGCAATTATTACCGCTTCTTCATCAGTGATGCTGCTTTTTTGGATTTTGATTTCGTCACCCGTCTTATCTTTTGCATTTTGTTTTAAACCGCTTTTCTCACTTTTCACATCTACTGCCACAACTTTGTTTTTTGTTGAGTCAATAGAATTCTGACTGGCATTTATGCCTGCCGTAGCGCTTCCTACAATTGTCAGTGCCAATGCAAGCACCAGTATATTTTTTTTATTCATACTACCTCCCAAGCCATCTTGTGGCTTTGAACCGCATAGCGGCCTAAAATATTTGTCAGGGTTCGTGCACTAACCCATTGTACAATCAAAGTATATCCTGGCAATTTGTAGAAAGTATCTTTCAGATGTCACAAAGTTGTAAAATCGTTCCCGGCAGCCTTCAAAATAATACTACCACATTAAGTTACACATTGTGACAGGGTAAAAAAAGTAAAAAAAAGAGACCATTAGATTTTAAACTATTAATGGTCTGTATCAAAATCCAATAATCGCTTATTTTATGAATTTATCAGGATAGGTTGCAATTTTCTTAAAAATTGCAGCTTTATAAACACCACCCTGTATATCACCGGGATTCTCAATGTCATTGCCCGCTGCTAAAGATACCGTATCATCCTTAACGATCAGAGTCAGATTTAAATTGCGAATTTCGTCGATGTAGTTGATATTGATAATTCCATTACTGCGATAAAAGATGTCGGTTATTTTCAAACCTTTTTTATTTATTTTATTCAGAATCCCGGCTGCATTTTTTAATTTTAATAGCTCCTCTTTACTTATTGAAATACCGCCATATTCCTTGAACATACCGGTTGTTTTATCAAAGTACAGATAGTATCGTTTCCATGTGTGGCCCCCGGTTCCGTCCCTCATCAGGTCAAATGCACCGGGGTAGGTATAAAATTGTTGATCTCCAGCATACTCCAGACCTTCACCCGCATATTTCAATTCATAAGGTTTGCCGTCTCTCACCGACCAAACATGTGAAAGCGAGCCGCTTCCTCCATAACCTTCTTCGGCCCGAAACAATTTTTGACTGCCCACATCCCAAACAGCTGTTGAATTCATGTAAATACCTGCCTCCAGCATTTTCTCAGTGACGGTATCACTTACATACCATACCTCACCGTACAGAATATCATCTCCACTATCCTTACCCTTGTTGACAAAAGCAAACAGCTCCGGCTTGTTGTCCTTATTGAAATCATCCGCGTATGAGCCTGCAATTGCACTGTCATTCGGCAATTCGGACTTTAATCTTTTCAAAAGTTTTTCTTCTGCCGTTTCCTCATGGACTTTAATTACTGTTTTATTGTCAGCCGGTCTTGCTGCACCATTTGATGTACACAAAGCCCCGGCCAGAATTATAGCAGCTACAGCTACAGCTGAAAATATAAATACTCCTGGTTTCCCAATTTTCATTTTTTTCTCCCCCTTTAGTACCTGCTCGTAGTCATTATTGGCAATGTAATTTTTAATTTTCCACATGAGTTAGTTGCTTTTTAATTATTCATACTGGTGTGCTATAGCTGCAGCTGACTGCTTATTTTTCAAGTTCCAATTTGAAACCATTTTTATTGTATTTAAAGTATTGAGGTTTATTAGGCTGATCCTTATAATATGCGACAAAACAGTTTTTTTCATAAATAACTGAAAGAGCATTATTTAAAATATTGTTAACATCAACGATTTTTATCTGGGCCTCTTCACATTTTAATATCTGCGTAATAGTAGGGGTACCGATTGAAACTATGATTTCATTTGAATTATCTCCATCAATGTCTGTCTCCTCAATATGGCCTCCCAGTTTTAGAAATAAAGATGGAGTATTTTTGTTTATCATATAGTAACTTGATTGGGGGTAGTCCGCACCCAAAATACCATCAATACGAATCAGCTCCAAATTGCAGAATTTTGAAGTATTTATAGTAACCAGATCTGTATTTAAGTCTGATAAATTCTTTAAAGAAACCTGCCCAAGATCATAAATCTTATTATCCGTTTCTGCCACAGAATGATAGTATTCCTTATCATCAGCCATTTCAACAATAGATATATTTATATCATTTACATCTTTTTCCGTAACCGTTTTACTTATTAGTTCCCTATCTATCAATTTAATCTGTTCAGCCGTTGCTTCCTTGTAATCTTCGTATAATACCGGAATTTGATTATTTTGTGAAGCATTCTCCGAACTTCGCGCAGCTGCCACTTGTTTGCTTTCGCGATTAAACGTACAGCCAGGAATCAAAAGTATTAAAAAATAAAGAATTATCATATAAAAGAATTTTTTCATCCAAATCACCCTTATTCATGTAAACCCATATATTACTATATTAAACAAGAATACTGCTATTTGCTAGTAGCCCTTTAGCTTAATAAGTTACAATATCGTAACTTATGCCATTAATTCAATTTTTTTGTCAGCTGCTTGCATGTGAATTTTAAGAAGCTTTTAATAACAGAAATTTTACTTAACCGGTATATTTCCGGCAGCATAACTAAAAAGAGGCATAAGCTTACAGCTTTACACCTCTATTAACAATTGTAATTATTTAATTTTGCTTTCCTGTATTGTGACAACCACCCTGATCCCGCATGTCCCTTTAATTAACCACAATTATTTAAGGAACATAAGTATAAGTCTTATCATCTGTCGGACTTAATTTAACACCTTTTCTCTCAAATAACTGGCTTAAGGTTACGAATTCATAACCCTGCTTTTGAAGGGTAGGAATTATTATATCCAGAGCCTCAGGTGTGGGGTGCGGCAATGGCTGCACATCATGCATCAAAAAAATGGCACCGTCTCTTGCCCCGTTTATTATAAGATTTGCGCGCTCCTGGGCAGTGGTTGACTGGATCCAGTCATTGCAGGTAACACCGTTTACAAACGTCAGGTCTATGGCACTGAGCATGGTACTGTTTATTGCAAGATTAGGGGCACGGAAAAATTTCGGTGTTGTTCCTGAATACCTTAGAATGGCCGCATTTGTGTCACTTACCGACTTTCTGATATCGGCAGCCGACATACCAGTCATACTTGAATAACTCCATGAATGATTTCCAATTTCACACCCTGATCTAATTATTCTTTCTATTACAGATTTTGTGGAATCATTTACTTTCTGTCCGATCATCATGAAGGTTGCAGGAACTTTATATTTATCAAGCTTGTCCAGCACCAAAGGCGTAAGCTGGGTATCCGGCCCGTCATCAAAGGTCAGAGCGGCAATTTTATCGTAGGTTCTCACAGGAAGAGATATTTGTCCCAATAAAAACTTCTTTAAATTTGCCAGGTCTATGGAATCAACTGCTGCGTCAACGTTAGTATCAGCAGCTTCCCTGTTTGCCAGGGTGCCCTTGCCTAAAAGGTAAGACTTCAGTGCTGCAAGATCAAGAGAGTCAACATTACCATCCCCATTGGCATCCCCGTACAGAATTGCAGCCGCATTACTTTCAGCATTAGTCATGGGAGTCTGCAAAAACGTACAGGCAACAACAAGCATGATAACCAAGAATATCATGAGAATATTCTTTAAACTATACATAATCATACCTCCTTTTTATTTATAGATAAGTTTTTGATGGCATACGCATCGGAAATTTTGTTCTGGTTAATTGAGGAAAAGGACATATTAAATTTATCAATCCCCCTTACATACGAAAACAGGGCAGTAATCACCAAGCTGTCCAACTTAATAGCTTTCCTCGATCTATTGTCTAAATGTTTAAGTGTTGTATGATTTGAGTATTTGCTGAATGGTATTTGACCGAATTTAAAAAAGATTGGCTTATGAATATATTATCATGTCATAATATGTAAATTCAACATATTTTTGTAAATTATTTTATTGGTTCACCGTATAGCTCATACTTGGATGAAACAGATTTGTCTGATTGGGAGTCAGAATTGATTGGTATTACTGAACAGCCATATTCCCATTGCAGCTGCAAAGCAGTCCGTGTTTGACGCATATTCCTTTTTTTACTATAATATGTAAGTATACATATGTTATGGAAAGGGGGAATAATCTTGTGAAGATATTGACTGCTTTTCGTAAGTTATTCAGCAGGACAAAGGTAAAAAAACAATTATATTTCATATACTACAGTGCAATCCTGATACCAATCCTGATCATTGGATTTTTCTTGATACTGTATACCAGAAAATTATTACTGGACCATTATCAGAACCAGGTCGAAGCAGATAACACCCGTATTAAATCCATTATGTTTGAAGTAACAACTTCCGTTTACAATATATCCGATGAAATCTTTAATGATAAAAATCTGCAGACTCTTCTGGCGACCCGCTACAATAGCAAGGAAGAAGCTGATAGAAGCTGTATAAATTATACCAAGGTGAAAAATTATATAAATAAAAATACTTATATATCCTCCATTGAACTGTACACAACAAATCCCACCATACATAAGTATGCCTCTATAATACCTGCAACCGAAGAAACTGCAAAAAATGACTGGTACCGGCAGGCTGTACAGCATGCCGACATCTCCTGGAAGAGCCTGTACTCAATTGACACCTGGAATCATGTCTCCCAGGAATTATGCCTGCTCAGGAGGATACCGATTATATCGACCAAAGAATATGCCGTTTTAATAATCAGGATCAGCAATAATTATTTGAAAAACCGAATTCAGAACAACTCTCTATTCAACACTGTATCGGTAAACCAGGATCCTGTTTTTTACAGTACTCAGCGTAATTTGTCCGGACAGAACCAGACAATACCCATTGACTACGACAAAATAAAATACCTGTTCTCAGGTCAGCTGACCTATGAAAACAAAAAAAGCATTGCAAATATTTCGACTCTCCTGCCCTATTCGTCTAAAGACCGGATTTATATATCCACTTTGGATTTCAATGCTTTGCCGGACATAAACAATATAATATTAATATGTACATCCACCTTGCTTTTTGCCACCGCACTGCCTGTTTTATTGATTATATACTTTACCAACAAATTCAGTTCCCGCATTGTCACGCTGCGCGGAGAAATGCACAAGGTCTGCAACGGCAATTATCATATTATTGATGATTTTAAAGGGGAGGATGAAATATCCGAAGTGTATTCAGATCTGAAAGTGATGATACAGAGCATACAGCAGATGGATGCCAGAATGTATGAAGCAAAGATACAGGAACAGATATTAAAAAACCAGCAGCAGAAGATGGAATTTAAAATGCTGGCAAGTCAGATAAACCCGCATTTCCTGTATAATACTCTGGAAACCATACGTATGAAGGCACTTACCGAGGGAAATCCGGAAGTAGCCAATGTCATTAAATTATTGGGCAAATCCATGCATTATGTTTTGGAAAATACCGGTACCTCCTCCACTACATTAAAAAAAGAGCTGGATTACATATCAATTTATCTGACCATACAAAAACTGAGATTTGATGACCGTGTCAACTATACATTAGAGGTTGAGGAGAACATCAATCTGGAAGACTACCAGATCCTCCCCCTCCTGCTGCAGCCCATAGTGGAAAACGCCATCCAGCACGGGCTGGAAGGCACTGAAACCCGTGGACAGATCGTTATTAAAGTAGAAACAAAAGGTGATGACCTTTTGTTAATCAATATCTTTGACAATGGGCTTGGCATGTCCCGGGAAGAATTGGACGCTTTAACCAGCAGTATTCAAGTGCGTAATAAAAAATCCGCATCAGGTATAGGACTTTACAATATTAATCAGAGGATTAAATTATTTTATGGTGAGGCATATGGAATGAAAATTAAAAGTAAC
The DNA here is from genome assembly GCA_023386445.1 of Bacillota bacterium. GTDB lineage: Bacteria > Bacillota > Clostridia > Acetivibrionales > DSM-1351 > Ruminiclostridium. The sequence goes on from JAEWJR010000028.1 coordinate 101,380, forward strand.
CCGTTGGAAGGAACCCTTGTGTCTCTTACACTTCCCTTGCATAATTTAATGGAGGAATAGCATATGCTGAAAGTTTTTATTGCAGACGACGAATCAATCATTCTTGAAGGACTAAAACATATTATTGACTGGTCCTCACTGGGGTTTGCCGTTTGCGGAGAAGCAAACAACGGTGAAGATGCGCTGAAAAATATACTGGGACTGAATCCGGACCTGGTTCTGCTGGATATACGTATGCCAAAGCTGCAGGGAACCGAAATTGTGCAGCTTGCCAGGGAACACGGTTTCACCGGACATTTCATCATTTTGAGCGGTTTTTCCGATTTTAAATATGCTCAAACAGCAATTCGTTACGGAGTTGAATTTTATCTAACAAAGCCCATTGATGATGACGAGTTGTACCGTGCGGTAAATACCGTAAAAGAAAACATACTTAAAGAGCATATGCATGCTGATACAATGAATCAATTCCGGGAAAAGGCAAAATACACCATTTTACGGGATGTTCTGCTGAATACCGGCGATGTTTCAGATATAAACCTGAGTGATATCAATCTTTCAGCTACTGTATATCAGGTAGTAATTTATGAAAATTATAATCAGGATAACTTCAATCTGATTTACGATTTTGCAGACCTCTTAAAAGTAACCAACCAGGGAAATAAATCCTTTGAACATATAAAGATTCATGAAAAGGATATTATCCTCCTGAAAGGGGCATTTGCACTAAACCATTTCCGTGACTTTCTGCGACATTATGACAAAAGTCCTCAGAGAAGTTCCCCTTTGGATTCATTATTTATTGCCTACGGCCGTGAGGCCGGCAGAGTGGAGGATATTCATCATTCCTATGAGGATGCTCTATGCCTGATGAACCGCCGTTTTTTCTGCGAGCAGAACCAGCATGCAATAGGCTATGAACAGCTTCCGGAATTTGATGACAAAGTTTATGAAATAAATGCAAAGGAAACCAATGAATACTGTAAATTGCTATGCAGCTATATCCAGAGCTACAACCGCAGAAAGATAGCCGATGCCCTGTTTACCCTTGAAAAAAACTTATATAATGCAAAAGCGGATATATCCAACATAAAAATCTTTTTAACCGATATTTATCTTCAGATCAAAGAAACCATAAATCACATATACAGTACGGTAGAGATTCCATTTCCCACCAACTCATCGGTAATTAACCTTATCGACGGCAAATATTATCTATATGAAATAATACTTTTCATTTCGGTGCAATTCGAAATGATAATAAATGCAATCGGAAATTTTTCACGTGAAAGTGTACTTGATGATATTGTTTATTATATAAATCACAATTACAGAGACAATATCAAATTGGAAACCATAGCACCCCTGTTTGGATATAACAGTTCCTACCTCGGAAAGATATTCAATAAAAAGGTAGGGGAAAGCTTCAACTCTTATATAGATCATGTAAGGATCAACCATTCAAAGGAGCTTTTACTTCAAAAAAATTTGAAGGTTTATGAAATTTCAGAACTTGTGGGCTACAAAAATGTTGACTATTTTCATAAAAAATTTAAGAAGTACCTTGGTGAAAGCCCTGCCGAATTCCGTAAAAGAAATAATACCTGAATAGAACTGTTTGTATTATCGTTTAACCCATAATTTTCTTAGCAATCAAAAATATATGCTAAAAAACTTCCTGACAAAATGGATTATATAAATTAATCAATTAAGTCAGGAAGTTTTCTTCCATTTTTATCAGGTTGGTTTATATTTCTTATTTGGATGCAGCTGCAGAGGCCTCTCTAGCCGTATTCTGATCCTTTGCATTCTTCATGTCCATGGCCAATACCTTATCGTAGCCAAGACCCTTTACTGTATCCTGCATTTCTCTCTGTAAGGTTTTAAATTCAGCTTCATTTGATGCAAATACCATCTTCCAGGAGTTTTCAATAATAATAGCTTTGCATTGTCCTCTCAAGGCCGTTATTTCAGAATCTTCAGCCGGAGCTATGTAAGAGCTTCCGGGGGCAACCATTAACTGATCTTTCTTCTGCAGATATTCAAGTGTGGTAGAAGCTCCCATCTTTGTCTGCCAGTCAATGTCCAAAGGTGTTTTATTCTTTTCCAGTACCGAATCCCATAATGTATAGTTATACGGATAATTTGTCAATGGATTGATATCACTTGGTAAAACAGTGTCATAATTCAATGCGGACACTCCGTCTTTCCAAATACCGCCGCCCCATTCTGCCGGAACAGGAGTATTACCGCCCTCGAAGAACGCCTTCCAGCCAAACTCCGTCAAGGCAGGTTTGCCATCGATCATATCCCAGGTCAAGCCTTTAGGTCCGCTTGACTTGGAAGTTTGTGCTGCAGATATCTGAACTCCTTCGGGTGAATACAGCCAGTCAATAAAATCCGCCAATCTTTCGGGATCTTCAGCCTTACTCCCGATAGCTATAAATGTTTTACTTCCAACCGGGTTACAGCCATAGGAAAAAACTTTCATATCATCAATGGGTGCAATCATAAAACCTATACCCGCATCCTTGTTGTCAGGCGTATTAAACGCCGATTGACCAAGCCACGGCCAGGGTGCATATAAAATCTGGCCATCCTGATACTTGGTATACATGGTATCATAGTTCTGTGTGGTTGACTCCGGATCAACCAGTCCTGCCTGATTTGCATCGAAATAGAATTTTAAAACTCTGTTGTACATGGAGTCCGGCTCGATAATACTCTGATAATCCGACCCGTCTGCTTTTGCCAATACAAATCCCAGTTCATCATATCCATAAAAACAGGTAGGCTGTTTTGCCATACACATCATGTTGCCGTCCCAATCCTTGAATAATGAAATAGCATATGTCTTCTTACCGGTTTTGCTTACCGGTGCCGCTTTCTGCATATCCTTGAAAACCGGAATCAAATCTTCCAAGGTCTTGATTTGCGGATATCCGATTGATTTATATGCATCCCAGCGGATATACGGACCAAATGTCAGATCAAGTCCTTCAGACGGGTTGGTAGCCGGCTGCTCAGAAACCAATGATGGAATACCGTAAATTGCATCACCTTCGACCATTTTATTCAATGAATCTATAGCAGCTTGATATTTGGTGAGATTTTTTCTTGCTGAAGATAATTTAGTGATATCATATAGTAAGTTTGCTGTAACAACATCCTGCATTCTGCCGTTTTCTGCTCCGATAATTATCAGATCTCCCAACTCTCCGGCAGCCGATCGGGTTTGGAATAAGGTATCACCGCCGCCGGCTACGTTTGGTGCTATTATATTAAGTTCCATATTGAAATTTTCTTTTACTATTTTTGCATACCAGCCTGACATAATTCCCTGATAATTAGCTAAATTGTCAAATACATCAACGGTAATAAATTCAGGATATTTAGCTGCCCCCGCAGCTGAAGCGTCAGCTGCGGTTTTAGCAGTGCTGCCTGCCGCTGTGCTGTCTTTTGCGGCTTTATCCGCTTTATTACCGCAGCCATAAAGCATGGATGTTACCAGTATTACACATAGTAACACACTTACTAGCTTCTTTTTCATTTCATAGCCTCCCTTAAAATACATATAATTGGCAAAATAAACAAATATAAATTCATTTATTTTGTTCCGCCCATGTTAGCCTTTAACCGATCCAATCATAATTCCTTTGATGAAGTATCTTTGGAAGATGGGATAAACAAACAAAATAGGTAATGCTACAATAACTGTAACTGTCATTCTTACTGAGGTTGGAGTTTGCTGTGTTGCCAATGTCATCACATTACTGTAAGTCCCGATGCTGTTCATTATCAAGGCTTTTAAAGAGTTTGCCTGATTGATATAGCAATACAATAAGTATTGCAGAGAATATAACTTTTGATCTGTTATATAAATTAAAGTATCCTGAAAAGAGTTCCACTGTGCAACCGCTGAAAAGATTGCAATAGTTGCTAAAATTGGCTTGCAGGTTGGCAGAATGATTCTGGCGAAAATTGTAATAATTCCGGCGCCATCGATCTCCGCAGCCTCCTGAAGGGAGGTTGGTATTGATTCTACATAGGTTTTGGCCAGTATGATATTAAATGGCTGCACAATTACCGGAATAATATAAACTAAAAAATTGTTGGTAAGCTGTAAATTCTTCATGGTAATAAACATTGGAATCAATCCGGCATTAAAGTACATTGTTATAACAATAAAACGGTACCAGAACTTTCTTCCCCACATCTTCTGCTGCGTAAACATAAACCCAAGAAATGCGGATGCCAATACTGTAAAAACCGTCCCGATCACAGTTCTTGCAAGGGAAACACCCGCAGCAGCCATTAAGCCTTTTATTTTAAAAACCTCTATATAGTTTGTAAGATGTATCTGTCTGGGCAGGAAATTTATTGTTCCATTGGCACTTAGATCATTTGAACTGATTGTATTAATCACCAAATAATAAAACGGATATAGGCAAATCAACGTATATATTGCGAATAATACATAATTTTCAACGATAAACATAATATCTGTTTTTGGTATTTTTCCCTTTTTATTAGCTATATCATTCATCACATATCCTTTCCGGTATTTTTAAAGTATATATTCTGAATCTGTTTAACCAAGATGATATGAATTTAGATGTTACAGACTACTATATAATAGATTCCCCCCGTACCTTTTTGGATACTATATTGCATACTGCCAACAGGGTAATACTGACCAAACTCTTCAACATACCTATTGCAGTTGCCAATGATGGGCTCCTCCCCGTCATACCGATATTGTATACATACAGGTCAAGAACCTGGATGTGCTCCTTATTAAAGGAGTTCTGGAATACATAGTATTGATCCAGCCCATTGTTAAGAAAATTAGCCAGAGAGAGCAGCATCAATACAAAGAATGTAGGCATCAATGCCGGTAATGTAATATGTATCATTAATCTAAACCTGCCTGCACCGTCAACTCTTGCCGCCTCGTATAAATCCTGATCAATGCCTGCAATTGCCGCGAGATACATAATGGCTCCCCAACCCAGGCCTTTCCAGGTATACCAGAGCAGCATTGCAAGCCAGGTATGGGAATCTCCGTCTAAAAATTTAATTGGCTGCGTTAAAAAACCCGCGTTTATTAAAAAGGTATTTACCATGCCTGTAGCCGAAAACAGGCTGAAGGCCACAGAGTAGACCATTACCCAGCTGATAAAGTTTGGAAGTGTGGTTAAGGTTTGAACTATGTTCTTAAACCATTTGCTTTTGATTTCATTTAAGAAGATGGCAAACATTACAGGAAAAAAGGAAGTGGCCAAAGTCAGGCCACTTATGGCAAAGGTATTTGACATGACCTTTAAAAGCTGCTTTATCTGTGTTGGATTCGTAAACAGTAATTTGAACCAATCAAGCCCTACAAATTTACATTGCGATAATTTCAGCGGAGGCTTATAGTCGAAAAATGCATAGGCCCAGCCATGTAAAGGAAAGTATGAAAATGCAAAGGATAAAAGCAAAAACGGTAATATGTAAAGAAACAATTTTTTTCCCTGTGCATTTTTTACCTTCTTCACCTTCTGAATATTCTTTGCCTTTAATGCCACTGATTGCTGCATTTTTACCTCCGCTATCAGTTATGCCTTTATTTGTATGTACCATTCACTTAATGAATGTTATCATTTTTTCAATAAGATTTATACTATAAATATTCCATATATTTTATAGTATAAATTGCATTTTAACCTGCTTTTACACAAAGGGGGTTGTCGCAAAACCGACAACCCCCTTTGTGTAAAATTATACTTTTTAATTTAGAATTTTTTCCAAGGCCTCATAAGCAATTGTAAACGCTAATTCCCCATCCGATATTGACCGTTTTTCAGCGTTTTTTTCCAGACTTTTAAGTGCGGCAAACTCTGCCAGATGCGGCTCCAGGCTCAAAAATCCCGTATAACCCTTTTCTTCCAGCTTTGCAAGGATTTCTTTGACCATCCCGTCGCCTTCACCTGCCGGAGTGACCTCTCCTGTTTCAAAGACGGCGTCCTTGATATGAACGTATTCGATATATGGATTTAACATTTCATAAGCCTTGATTGTATCCTGCCGGCATTGAACAAAATTTGCGAAATCAAAAGTACATTTAAAATGGTCACCGTAGAATTTTTCAAACAATTGCAGGCAGCGTAAAGCACTATCTCCATAAATATCCTTTTCATTCTCATGAAGCAATACAACACCTTGCTCCGCGGCATAAGCAATCAGACGCTGTAATCTTTGGAAAACCTCTCCCTGATATATTTCCGGTTCCCTACCCTCCGGAATGAAAAAACTAAACATTCTGATATAGGGTGTCTCCATGATTTTTGCAATCTCGACTATTTTTTGATAGGTTTTAAAATGAGGTTCGAAATCATCGGTTATTTGAATCTTTCCAACCGGAGAGCCTATGGCCGAAACCTTGATTTGATTATCTGAAAAATAATTTTTCAATTTCCTTGCTTCCTCCAGGGAAAAATCAGAAATATTTTTCCCATTGGCACTGCGCAGTTCTATATGCGAAATTCCCAATTTTTTTAACAGCTTTACCTGTATTTCCATATCTGCATGAATTTCATCGGCAAAGCCGCTGATTTTTGAACTCTCCAACATTGTTTTCCCTCCGCTTCAATATCTTGTAAAATTAACAGCTTATTTTGCTCCATAACTGCCCTCGGTATTAAAGGTAACTTCTTTTACCTCCTTTTTTAATCCGGAGGCTTTACGGCGTTTATCCAGTTCCTCAAGGAACAGCTCTTCATCAAACGGTATCTGAACCGTTTCACCAAGCCAGCTGGATAAATGCATGGCATTTGAAAGCGTAAGCCCGTTGATGCCTTCCGCTCCTTCGGCTACCAGGGGTGTGCCATGAAGTATTTTTGCTGCAAATGCGCTAAGTACTCCCATGTGCTGCGGATTTAATCCGTCAGTTTCAAGATTCACATATTGTCCATCCGGCTTTTTGAAACCTTCCGCTGCCGTATAGCAATGTTCTCTTTCATTTGTATCCAGCTTATATAATGTCAGCCTGTCATCCTCGCAAACCAGCTTTCCCTTTTCCAGAGTAATTTCAAACCGGTTGGTTCCGGGTGCATCTGCGGTACTTGTAACAAAGACTCCGGTAGCTCCATTGGGATACTCCAGATAAGCAGTCACATCATCTTCAACTTCAATGTCATGCCATTTGCCGTTATGACATTTCGCCATTACCGCCGACGGCATCCCGCATATCCACTGCAGTAAATCCAGGTTATGCGGACATTGGTTAAGCAGTACTCCCCCGCCTTCTCCGGACCAGGTTGCCCTCCACTCTCCCGAATTATAATATGCCTGTGTACGATACCAATCCGTTATTATCCAGTTTACACGCTTAATTGCTCCCAGTGTGCCGCCCTGAACCAGTTCATGCATCTTACGGTATAAGTGATGGGTTCTCTGATTAAACATTATTGCAAATATACGGTCGGATTTTGCAGCAGCCCGGTTCATTTCACGAACCTGTTTTGTATATACTCCCGCAGGTTTCTCACATAAAGCATGCTGTCCATGTTCCAGGGCCTTAATCACCAGCCTTGGATGGTCATAATGAGGTGTTACGATAAATACGGCATCACATAAGCCGGCCTCTATCAGCTCATCCCCATCATCATAGATCGTCACGGTATCAGGCAAATTCTCCTTTGCCCATGTTCTTCTTGTTTCTCTGATGTCGGCAACCGCATGCAGCTCCACCTCCGGCGCCTTGCCCTCCAGGATGTTCATGCAGTGACTGCTGCCCATGTTGCCTATTCCGATAATTCCGATTTTTAATTTGTTCATAATTTTCCCCCTCATTATGGAATATTAATTGCACATATAATAAATTTTCCAGCATTAAATTACTTATCTTATATTTATATTACCTGGATTCCTTACCTCATTATAGGAATTAATACCTGGAAATGCCATTGCAAATCCGTATATTTATATTGCAAATATAGCGATTCTGTTCTATACTGAATCAAATCACTTTTCACAAAGGAGCCTTTGATGGAAATTCTTGCAGAGATTCAAAGTGATAAAATTTCATTCAGATATTCGGTCAGTATGGATGCCAGCAAGGAATACTTTCTGCACTGCCATAATTCGTATGAAATATATTATTTTCTCGAGGGTGAAGCCGATTATGTGGTCGAGGACAGAGGATACCATCTTACTCCCAACAGTATGCTGCTCCTATCTCCCAATGTTTTTCACGGGCTGAAAGTAAACAGTACAAAACCTTATCGAAGGTGTGTGCTGGAATTTTACCCTGAGATTCTATCAGTGGAAAGAAGACATTTTTTACTTTCTGCATTCCCATCCATGGGCAAATACTCCGGAAATGAAATTTTTTATCAAAACTGTGAATTCTACCGCATTTTCTCCTTTTTTCAATCTTTGATTGAGTGTTCTCACCTGGAAGCGGAATTGCAGCAAAAGTTACTCCCCCCATATATTGAGGCCCTGCTTTCCCAGACTATTATAATGAGCTTTTCCAAACCTGCTGCCGCCGCCGATTATAACAGTTCCAAAACTGTCAGCGATATCATCGCTTATTTAAATGAGCACCTGACGGAACCTTTCAGTCTGGATAAAATCTCGGAACAATTTTTTATCAGCAAGCATCACCTGAATAAAGTTTTCAGAAAGGCCACAGGAACCACAGTTTATGATTATTTGCTGTACAAAAGGATTATTTATGCCCGGCATTTGCTTGTCAACGGGCACACTGCAAGCGAAGCGGGCTCCAGAGCCGGGTTTCATGATTATTCCTCCTTTTACCGTTCCTATATAAAATTTTTAGGCCATCCCCCTGTTAAAGGCCGCGAAGAACAATTTATATCAACGCATAACTGAAGAGGCTATGCTTTTATTTTGGAAAAGCATAGCCTCTTGACTTTCAGCTGCATAACCTGTAAATCCGCAAGCCTTTACATGCTTCCATGCATATTTGTATCTATTTTACATATTCAAGTGTTTTTACAATTACAGTTACCGCCTCTGCCCTTGTTGCATTGCCTGAAGGCTTGAAGCTGTTGTCCGGATATCCTCCGATGATTCCGTTCTTTTTAGCCGTATTTATTGCTGCGGACGCCCATGGTGATATGTCCGATTTGTCGGTGAATGCTGCTTCATCATCGTTTACCTGTGTGAGTTTTGCCGCATTTACCACCATAACCATCATCTGCTCACGAGTTATAATATCATTGGGCCGGAAGGTGTCATCCTCAAAGCCTGCAATTATTCCATAAGCACTTGCTGTTGATATGTAGTCCTTTGCCCAGTGGTTTGCAGTGTCTGTGAAGGCTTTTCCTGATTTTTCGGAAAGTTTCAACGCATTAATGAGAATTGCGATAAATTCCGCTCTTGTAATTTTTTTGTCAGGCTTGAAGCTTCCGTCAGGATAACCTTTTATGGCTCCCAGTGCAACCAGTTTGTTTATATTGGATTCGGCCCAGTGTCCACTGGTATCTGTCAGATTGCTTGAAACCGGTGCTGGCGTATCCGGTGTTTTCGGTACATCAGGTGTCTTTGGTGTGTCGGTTCCGCTGCTTCCATTGCTGCTTCCGCCGCCATTACTTCCTCCGCCATTCCCTCCGCTTCCTCCGCCGCTGTTATCTGCCGGTAAAACCGTCACGGTGCATTGGCCGAAAACACTATTATTTGATACACTTGTCGCCCTTATTGTGGTTGTGCCCGGCCCAACCGCCGTCAGCACACCGCTTGCCGAAACTATTGCAACGGATGGATTTCCGGTGCTCCATAATACATTTGTATTGGCAGCATTTTCAGGAATCACTGTGGCAGTCAGCTGCCGTGCTGCTTCTCCAACTCTGAAATTGCCTATAACAGCTGGAGTGACAATAATCTCTGTGACCGGAACGTTTGCAGCCGCTTCTCTGGTAATACTTATATGGTATTCGGCCGCCGTGCCGTCCTGTGCCGTAACTACCACCTGGATGTCGTTAATTCCCTCCGCAAGCTCAACACTTATTGCGGCTCCCGACACTGTGGACACACCATTGACAGTCAGGCTGCTGTATCCCGGAGATCTCACTATCGGAGTAATAGTTATACTCGATACGTTGTTTGCCACGCTTGCCGCATAATTCCTATTATCCGGCGTAAATTCCGGTGACAGGGTTCCCTGGCTTATTATCAGATTGCTTAATGCAGCATCACCGCTTTGAGCTGCTTCTCTTGTAACACTTATAACATATGTATCGCTGGTGCCATCCTGCGCGGTAACTACTACCGGAATGTTGTTAACTCCGGTTGCAAGTGCCACACTTATTGCTGCGCCCGACACTGTTGGCACATCGTTGACAGTCAGGCTGATGTAATCTGAAATTGCCACTGCAGGAGTAATATCTATGCTTGATATGTTGTGTGCAACATACGCTTCATAGTTCTTATTATCCGGTGTAAATGCCGGCGACAGGGTTCCCGGATTTATCTCCAGATTGCTCAGCATGTCAACTCCGCTTTGCTCTGCCCTTCTTGTAACACTTAAAATATATGTGCCACTGGTTCCGTCCTGTGCCGTAACTACTATCGCAATGTTGTTGACTCCCACTGCAAGTGCCACACTTTTACCTTCTCCCGACACTGCAGGCTCACCATTTACAGTCAGGCTGCCGTACACCGGAGATGCTGCTGTTGGGATAACCTCTATGCTTGATACGCTGTTTTCCACACTTGCCGAATAGTTCCTATTATCCGGTGTGAATGACGGTGACAGGGTTCCCGGATTTATTTCCAGATTGCCCAGTGTAGCGTCGCCGCTCACTTCCGCCTCTCTTGTGACATTTATAACATATGTACCGGTTGTACCATCCCGCTCGGTAACCACTACCGGGATGCTGTTGACTCCCACTGCAAGGGCCACAGTTTTTGTTTCTCCCGACACTGCAGGCACACCGTTCACAGTCAGGCTGGAGTATTCAGGGAACGCTGCCGTTGGTGTGATATGGATGCTTGTTACATTACTTGCAACAGTGGCTGTATAGTCCTTACTGCCTGGTGTAAATGCCGGCGACAGGGTTCCCGGATTTATTTCCAGGTTGCTCAATGTGGCGTTTCCGATTGCGTATGGTTCTTTTTCAACATCCACATATGTTTTACCGGTATTGAAATCTGCTGCATAAAATTCTATTTTGCCTACATCTGAAACCGGGCTCCTGAGTGTACCCTGGGTAACCTTTTTAACACCGTCAATATAAAAATCAAATTTATCGGTATCGGTGTTTATTACCAGCTTCAGATCATACCACGTACCCGCCGTGAATGGTTGGATAGTCTTCCAGCCTCCATTGTAGGCCTTGATGCTGCCGTTATCAAATTGTATGGTTTCGGCATATGTAACTCCATCACTGCTGTAAACATACGGCAGACACCATAGATTTGAGGTAGCCTCTCTCCTGACTTTTGTTTCTACTACCACTATACCGCTTAACGGGCTGAAGGTCTTATACAGTGAGGTCCTTGAGCCGGTGGCAGTACCGGTTTTATTAAGCAATACACTCTTGTCGGCAGCACTTGGAACCTCCTCCACCGTGACCGTGCCTGCACTTGTATCCGCGTTCCAGCCCAGAGGTGCGGCTCCGGTGGGCATGATATTGAAGTTATCGTGGCTGTGATCTGCATCTCTTGTAGTGACAATTGTGTATGTGGCAGTTGAGCCGTCCTGTGCTGTAACTGCCACAGGTATATTGTTTTCTCCCACATCAAGATTCACAGTACTTACAGCTCCTGATGCAGAGGCAGTACCATTTACAGTCAGACCCTGGTATGCCGGTGAGGCCGCTGTCGGTGTAATATCCACACTTGTTACGCTGTTTGCAACCATAGCCGTATAATTGTAATTATTTGAGGTAAATGCCGGAGATAAAGTCCCTTGACTTATTGTCAGATTACTTAGTGCGGCATTATTGCTCAGCCCTGCTTCTCTTGTAATGACAATTGTGTATGTGGCAGTTGTACCATCTTGCGCCGTAACTACCACAGGGATACTGTTTTCCCCCACCTCAAGATTTACACTGCTGACTGCTCCCGACGCCGCGGACACACCATTTACAGTCAGGCTCTGATATCCTGAAGTTCGCACTGGAGGTGTAATGTCTATGCTTGATACGCTGTTTGCAACAAGGGCCGGATAGTTTTTATTATTTAATGTAACTGCCGGTGATAAAGTCCCCTGACTTATTGACAAACCGCTTAGTGCAGTATCACTTATTTCACAATACGGCTCGGTTTCAATGTCCACATATGTCCTGCCGGTGTTGATATCTGCTGCATAGAATTCCATTTTGGCTATATCGTCAACAGGGTTTCTAAGTGTACCCTGAGTAACCTTACGAATGCCGTCTATATAAAAATCAAATTTATCGGTATCCGTATCAATTACTAATTTAAGATCATACCACGTACCTGCGGTAAAAGGTTGTATAGTCTGCCAGCCTCCATTGTATGCCTTAATACTCCCATTATCAAATTGTATGGTTGCTGCAAACGTAGTTCCGTCACTGCTGTAGACATAAGGCAAACACCACAGATTTGAGGCTGCTTCTCTCATGACCTTCGCTTCAATCGTAACTTTACCGCTTAACGGGCTGAACATCTTGTACATGGATGTCCTTGGGCCTGTAGCACTGCCTGTTTTATTAAGCAGTACACTCTTATCGGCAGCATTTGGAACCTCCTGTACAGTTACCGTACCTGCACTTGTATCAACGTTCCATCCCAAAGGTGCGCTGCCGGTGGGCATGGTGTTAAAGTTTTGAGAATCTTCAGGCACTAATCTTAAGATGTCTATTTTATATGTGGAAATTGTACCATCCTGGGCTTTAACTACCACAGGAGCGCTGTTCGCTCCAACAGCAAGATTCACGCTGCTCGCTGTTCCCGACGCCGAAGGCAAACCGCTTACAGTCAGGCTCTGATATGCCGCTGATGACGCCGTTGGTGTAATATCTATGCTTGATACACTGTTGGCGACAATGACTGTATAATTCTTATTGACCGGGTTGAAAGCCGGAAACAAAGTTCCCGCACTTACTACCAGGCTGCTCAGGTTAGCGTCGCTGCTTTGGAATATTGCTCTGGTAATCTCTATTGTATATGTGGCGGTTGTGCCATCCTCTGCCGTAACTACTACCGGAATGCTGTTTATTCCTTCTGCAAGACTCACTCTGCTTGGAACTCCCGACGCAGCAGGCACGCCGTTCACTGTCAGGCTCTGTTTATCCGGAGAGGTCAATGTCGGGGTAATCTCCATACTTGACACGTTGTACACAACATTGCCTGCATCATAGTTCATGGTACCCGGGGCAAATGCAGGTGACAAAGTACCCTGGCTTATTACCAGACCGCTTAATGCGGCATTGCTTGCCGAAGCCGGCTCACTTTCAATGTCCACATATGTATCTCCCGCATTACCGTCTGCCGCATAAAACTCTATTTTGCCTATATTATCAACAGCATTTCTAAGTGCAGCCTGAGTAATCTTCTGAACCTCATCCACGTACAGATCAAATTTGTCGGTATCAGTATTTATTACCAGTTTCAGCGTGTACCACGTACCTGGTATAAATTCCTGTACAGGCTGCCATGCCCCATCCCCGTGTGCCTTGATAAAACCATTATCAAATATAACAGATGCCGCCAGGGTTCCGTCGCTGCTGTAGATGTCAGGCAAACACCACAAATCTGTGGCACTCTCTCTTCTGACTTTTGCTTCTATTGTCACTGTACCGCTTAACGGATCAAACTCCTTGTACATTGACGTCTTACTGCCTTCGGTTGTGTCTACCTTACTCATTAATACACTCTTATCGCTGGAGCTTGGAACCTCCTGCACCGTTACCGAACCTGCACTGGTGTCCAGATTCCATCCCAGGGGTTCACTGCCGGTAGTCATGGTATTAAAGTTGTCGGCTCCCATAAGTTTGATATAGTCTATACCTGACATGTAACCTGAAGAGGATGGATTCTTACCAGTTACAGTAAATCTGAAGGAATGCATACCCCCGCTTAAAGTCCTTGGGCCAAGATCGATCTCATGATAGCCATCCCCTGAGGCATACTGGTCAAAGGGTAAACCCTGGTTGACTCCATCGATTGACAATTGCGTAGTGGCACGGCTGGTGCTCTTTTTAATGCCAACCTTGATATTATATGTACCTGCTTCAGCAACATTAATATTATTATATTGAATGTATTCATTGACACCCTGTAAATCAGCTTTGCTCCAGAAGTTGCTGCTTGCAGCCATAAGCTCTTTTACAGCCGACTTTGCACGGCCGTTTGTCAAGCTGGCTCCGCCGTTATAGTTTTCTGCTTCATATATGGTACCGGCGGCAGGAAGAATAGTCCCATGAACTCTGATAATGGAAGCCGAATAAGCTACAGCCGTGTAGTTAAGCTGATTGCCGTTTACACCGGTAGTGCTTTGTCCGTATCTGACCCCATCCGCAGGAGTGCTCTGACCCGGACCATCCTGATCCTCTCTGCGGTAGTTGCTGCTCTTACCGTTACCATCTCCCGGTACGGTAGGCTTCAAATAAGTAACACTGGCATCCGGTTGAATATTTGTAATTCCGTTCAAGGCAATTGACGCATTGATGTCATTTGCGGAATTATTTATAAGCTTGAGAATCAAGTCGCCGGTTTCATAATCTTTTCCGGCCACGACAACAAGCTCTTTATCTCCTGATTGCCTGAAGTTTACATTAATATCCGCCAAATTATCAGCCCACATTTTCTCTTTATAGTAATATACTGTCTTGAATATATCGGTGTTATCAAAATCAACCTGTCTTCTTAATAATGTAAAGCACGTCGAGTCTGTAATATCTCCATTTTTCTCGAATACAGCCATATCCTTCATGGTATCGACAGCATCGGCTATTGAATGGTCTCTTGAATTGGAACCATATTCTCCAATTTGCGCCAGCGGATAGGAAGGATTCCGGTTATAGCTGTTCAAAAAATCTTCCCAACTTCTGTCGTTTCTGGGGTAATAAAAGTGGACATCGGTAGAATATGCTCCTCCCAGGCTGTCATTAAAATCATAAAGAGTTAGATCTATCCCGCCGGTTACGACAAGTTTAAGATCGGGATAAGCTTCATGAACCGCATTATATATTTTCTTGATATTGGCTCTCGCATCAGTGCTGTCTTTTTCTTCATTTCCAATGCCGAGATACTCCAGGTTAAATGGCTCCGGGTGCCCCATCTCCGCACGCTTTGCCCCCCAATAAGTTGTATCGGCATCTCCGTTGCAGAATTCCACGAAATCCAGGGTATCCTGTACAAGCTGGCTTACTCTGGGATCGTCGGGGCTCAGAGCCGGACCGCCGCATCTTACACCAACCGGAAGACACGGTTGAGCAATTATTCCCGCATCCTCACAAAATTGCAGCCAATCAAACATTCCGAAACCATTTGTTATATGCTCTTTATTATTCATATTTTGCCATGCAGTATTAAAGTACTCCTTACGTCCTTCGACCGGTCCTATGGTATCTTTCCAATTATAGTCGTAAGTGTGCTGATGTATTATACACCCGCCCGGGAAGCGCAGGAAACTCATATTCATATCCTCAAGTGCTTCCCCTACGTCCTTTCTTAACCCATTTGGACGGTTCTTATAGGTTTCAGCCGGAAACAGAGAAATGAAATCCAGGTATACATCACCTGTTCCATTTGCCAGTACTGACAGTCTGGCGTTATTATCATCTGTGTCGGATATGATACTGCCAGTGTACTTAACCCAATCCTCAGTGAGAGAATTTATAGTTCCGCTGCCATAGATAGTACCACCCGCACTCTCCAGGTTTAGAGACAGGGACGAATCAAAGTTCGGTGCCTTCCTTGCGAAAATTGTATAGTTATATGCAGCACCTGCCTTTAGGCTGATTCCATACCAGCCTGCATTGGATAATCCGACACCGCCTCCGGCTGCAGAAATATTCATATGTACATAATGAGTATTTACGGCATTAAGCGGATTGCTATTTTCCACAACAATTTGCCCCGTACCTCCGCTGCGCCCTACCTGAGTCCATCCTGCCAACGGAGTATTGTTTGGGGCCTTATCCCCTGGACCGAACTCAAAGGACCGGTTAAATACCTTTTCAGCATAAAAGCCCCCATCCACCTGTAAATTCAGGTCTTCGCTGAATCCTCCAATCAATGTCTGAGAGACCTTGTTACCGTTTATATCAGCATTTACCGTGACATTTGCCGTTGTTGCAGCCGCATTCACAGGCTGGCCTGTCACAAACATGCTTAGCAATATCGAAGAAGTCAAGAACATTGATACGTATTTTCTAATTTTCGTTTTAAAAACCGTACACATATTATACATTCAACTCCCTTGCTTTATTTATTAAAAACAAATTTCTAACCTTTTATTCCTGTGGTAGCAATACCTTCGACAAAGTATTTCTGCGCAAAGAAAAATATAAGTACACATGGTATTATTGCTATTACCGACATTGCCATAATCTCATTCCAGTTTGCAGCTGTAGTAGTGTCCAGGGACATTCTCAGCCCCAGGGCAACTGTATATTTCTTGACGCTGTTGATATATATCATTGAATTAAAAAAGTCGTTCCAGGTCCATATAAACTGAAATATTCCTGCTGAAAACAGAGCCGGTTTACAAAGTGGAAGTAAAATCCTGACCAATATGGTAAAGGAATTACAGCCGTCTATAGTTGCCGATTCATCCAAATCCCTTGGCAGACCTCTGAAAAACTGCACCAGCATGAATATGAAAAATGGGTAGCAGGCAAACAAAGCCGGTATTGTAAACGGCAAATAGCTGTTAAGCCAGTCGAAATTTTTAAATAGAATATATCTGGGTATTATTATTACTGCATTGGGCAGCATCAGTGTAGATATCATCAAGGTAAAAAGTATCTTTTTCAAAGGGAACTTGAAGCGTGCAAACCCGTAAGCAACCAGTGTACTTGATATCAATGTAAAAGCCACTACCGGGATGACAAGTTCAAATGTATTAACGAAGAAGACCCCGAAGCTGAACTGTCCGCTTCCTTTCCATCCGTTGTAAAATGCATCCCAAACCACATTCTTGGGTAAGAGATCAACCGAACCGAAAATTTCATTGTTAGGTTTAAACGCTGAAAAGAACAGCCATATCAGAGGATAAATCATAAATAAACCGAAGGCACTCAATAAAAGGTACATTATGGTTTTTTCAAATAAATTGTATTCCTTCTTCACGCTAGAAGTCACCTCCATCCTCATAGTGAGTCCACGATTGCGATGATTTAAATGTCAAGGCGGTAAATGCCAGAATCAACAAAAACAGTACCCATGACAACGCGGATGCATATCCCATTTTATAGAACTTGAAACCTTCATCATACAATTTCATGGCATATAAATAGGTGGAGTTCAAAGGTCCTCCGCCGGTTATGACGAATGGCCCGGTAAAGTCCTGAAAAGCATTGACCAACTGCATGATCAGGTTAAAAAATATAATCGGGGTTAGCAGTGGAATTGTTATGGTGAAGAACATCCTGATTTTTGATGCACCATCAACGGTCCCTGCTTCGTACAGTTCCGCCGGTATCTGCTTCAAGCCTGCCAGAAATAATACCATAGACGAACCGAACTGCCATACTGTCAAAAGACCTATTGTGAAAAGTGCTACATTTGGGCTTCCCAACCAATCTACCGACGGAATATGCAAAACCGAAAGTACTTTGTTTACGACACCCTCCTTCATAAACAGAAATTTCCAAAGTACTGCAACTGCAACACTGCCTCCAAGTATTGAAGGAAGGTAGTAAACTGTTCTGAAAATATTTACAAACTTCAATTTTATATTCAAAATCATGGCTACTAACAAAGCGAAAGCAAGCTTCATCGGTACCGACATAAATACATATTTAATTGTAATTCCCAGAGATTGATAGAATAAATCATCGTTTTTAAACATTGAAATATAGTTTTTAAAACCTAAAAAACTGGGTGTATTGGTTATTGAATAGTCTGTAAATGAATACACAAAAGAAGATACAAACGGATATAATTGAAATACCAGAAAACCTATAATCCATGGGGATATGTAGAGAAGTCCGATATACCGCTTTTTCTGAGATGTCTTTGCCGCTTTAATTTTCATTTAAATCACCAATCTTAGTAAATTTTTACATATATAGGGTGATAACACATATGCCACCACCCTATATATATCAGCTTGCCTTAACTCTTATTTTGTCTTTGCCTTAAGTTCATCCAATTTTGCCTGAACCCGGCTTGTAAGCTCATCAGCTGCCTGTTCCGGCGTTATTTTTGAATAAGCAACTTTCTGGCATACATCTTTTTCTATTTCGAATACTTCGGCATTACTTAAAGCCACAGGTGGTGCTGCTGCAGGATTCTTTAATGTAAAGTCAACTACTTTGGCTATATCCAAATCTACTTTATTGGCGTCCACCAGAACTTTCTTTGCGACTTCTGATGTAGGTATGGATCTTGAGTCGGTAAGTATCATTGAAGCATCCTGGTCATTCAGGAACCAGTTGGCAAATTTCACAGCCTCATCTGCCTCCTGGGATTTACTGTACACACCCAGCAGCATTGAAGGCTTAAATGCAATGGATTGGTCCTTGCCGTCCTTGACAGTTACCGGCTTGGCAACAGCAAAGTTCTCAGGCTTTAAAACATTCTTATACTTACCGACGGTACCTGACCATTCAAGAGACGAACCGACCTGTCCATTTATATATTTTGGCATTTGCTCCAGCTTGGTGTTATAGAGTGCTGTTTCACCTAAGGGCTGTGCAGTCCCGCTTTCAAATAATTCCTTTATTGTAGCGAATGCTTCTGTTATGTCTTCTTTAGACGCGGTTACCTTAAAATCGTCATTCAGCCAGTAAGCACCTGTCTTTGAACGGATATAAGGGTCAAACACAACTATAGGCAAAGCGCTTGGATCAGTACAGAATAAATACGCCTCTTTATCTTTTGCGTGAATCTTTCTGCCTTCTTCGATAAATTTATCCCAGGTCCATTCAGTATCTACCGATAACCCGTATTTCTCAAAAAATTTCTTGTTCATATCAAGTCCAAAGCCGTTTGTACCCATTGGAAGCCCTATAAGCTTCTCATTTACTGTGCAGTATTCCTTCAGCACCTTTTCTGGAAACGCTGCCAAATTAACATCTGCTTTAGTGTTGAAATCAACAAAATTGTCCCCCTGAACTGCCAGATCCTGATTCCAGATATAGTCGAACTGAATTAAATCCGGTGCTGAGCCCCCTGCAATCTGTGTCATCAGTTTCTGCTGGTAGCCGTCATAGCCCTGGTATTCTCCCTCAATCGTCACATGGGGATTCTTTTGTCTGTATGCGTCTATGGCCGCAAGAGTTGCCTGGTGACGCGCATCCGACCCCCACCATGCAAATCTCATGGTAATGTCTTTTGCCGGTTCAGTTGCTGATGATTGCGATGAAACTGCTGATTGTCCGGTTGATTGATCTGCAGGAGCATTTGAATTGCTGCCGCAGGCCGAAAATGATGTACCCAGTAATACCAATATACAAGCCATGCTGAGCAGTCTAACAGGTTTTTTCATATTACATCCTCCTTAATATTTTTATTTTTGAATTATACCAGCAGTTCTTTATATTTTTAAGATATCTGGGTTGATATTAAATATCATTAATTGAATTGTTTTTCTAAAGATATAAAAAACATATCATTAATTGATTTTCCAAATCAATTAACGACATAATTCTACATATTATTCTTTATATACTTCCATTTTTATTAATTAAAGATATAATATAATTATCCAAGTTCAACATTTTATTTCTTTATGTAATCCTTTATAAATAAATTTTTATGGAGGGGCCATGTACAGACTCCTGGTTGTAGACGATGAATTTGAAATTAGGAACGGATTGTGTAAGTTTTTTCCCTGGAACGAAATAGGTTTTGATGTCATAGGCCAGGCAGAAAACGGTAAAGCTGCACTTGATTTTATTTATAGTAATTCCGTTGATGTAATACTCTGTGATATAGCAATGCCGGTTATGACAGGTCTTGAGCTCGCGAGGGAGCTGAATTTGTCAAAATGCAAGTACAGAATAATATTTTTAAGCGGATACAAGGATTTCGAGTTTGCCCAGAAAGCCCTTGAATACGGTGCCAAGAACTATATTCTCAAATCCACCAACTATAATGAGCTAATTAGAGTATTTTCAAAAGTAAAATCCGAATTGGATGAAGAAAGATCCTATAAGAAAACAAATGAAAAAAAAGCGTATAAATCTGAAACAGAAATGAATTTCAATGAAAAGATAATATCTGTTATTAAAAACTATGTTGAGTCAAATTTTCGGGAAGTCACCCTTGAAGACCTCACAAATCAGGTACACATGAATCCTGATTATATCAGTAAATTTTTCAAGCAAAAAACCGGGCAGAACTTTTCCGATTACCTGATGGAAATCAGAATGAAGAAAGCTGCCGAGCTGCTGGACGATATACGGTATAAAACCTATGAGATAAGTGACATGGTTGGCTACAGCAACTCATTCAATTTTACCCGCACCTTCAAAAGCTATTACGGAATGAGCCCTCGCGATTACAGAAACAAAAAATCTACCGGCTTGTAGTCTGTAATATATGAATTTAGACGTTACAGACTACCGGACTGTATGATAGGATGTATGTAAAAAATGAGAAGAAAATTTTTCGTAAAAAATTTGATGCTTTTTATACTTCCCCTGCTAATACCGGTAATTATGCTCGGAAGCCTTTCCATTACCCTTACACGTGGCTTTATAACCGATGATATAAACATGAATAACAAAAAAATGCTTCGGCAGGCAAAGGAAAGCATGGAGCTTATTTACAATGAAATAGATTCTCTCAGTTTGAACTTCAACATGAACGCATATATAAGTATAAGGCTGAAATACATTTTAGATAACGGGTTAATTGAGTATAGCAGCATGGATGTGCTGAACATTTTTAAAAATATTGTTGATGCTCCTATCAACTCAAAACCATATATCCAATCCATCTATGTATATATTGATAACAAGCAGGGAAATTTTCTTGCTTCGGGTTCAGGAATTTCCAATTTCTCAACTGCTACAGACAGTACCTGGTATGACAGTTATCAAAAAAACAGGTACGATAGTAATATAAATACATGGGTTGAAATCAGGCATATAAACCTGTACAGTTTCATAAACCAGCCGACCAATTTGGTCACAGTCTATAAAAAAACCTATACCTCCGGTTCTGATGTTGCGGATGGTGTTATTGTCATGAACATAAAGGGGGATTACATTGACAATATGCTGAATGGACTGATGACTTATAATGACCAGATGGCGTTTACCCTGGATAATCAAAACAATATTATATCCAGCAGCACTGGTGCAAATAAATCAGATATGGGCATTCTGGAGAAAATAAGAAATCAGACTGGTAATTTTTCCGAGTTGAAGTTTAAAAACAAACTATTTGTAGTTTCGCAAATTTATTCTGACAGATATTCTCTCAGGTATATTTCCATAGTGCCAAGACAAACAATTTATAAAGTCCCAAACAAATTGTTCCTGATTACAGTCCTTTTTCTCCTTGCCTCTCTTATTTTAGGGTTTATATTGTCATACTATTTCACAAGAAAAAATTATAACAACCTTAAAGCCATAATATCTACAATACAATCAGCTGAAAATGGAGCCGAGCTGCCGCCGCTTCCTTCGAGGGTCAAAGACGAGTACGGGTATATACTTCAAAATATAATCAAAACCTTTATTGAGCAGAGTTATCTTAAGGTTCAGCTTTCCGAAAAGAAATACAAACTGAAAACAACTGAAATGCTTGCACTTCAGTCACAAATAAATCCACATTTTCTGTTTAACACGCTTAATACAATATTCTGGAAATCCATAAGCCTCACCGGAGAACAGAATGAAGTCAGCAAAATGATTGACTATCTTGCAAACATACTCCGTTTTTCGCTTGGAAATCCGGACAAAACAATTACACTTTCGGAGGAAATCGGTAATACCATAAGCTATATTGAGATCCAGAAAATCAGATATAAAAATAAGTTCAGAGTTATATGGCAGTATGATGATAAAATAACTCAAAATAAAATCATAAAACTTCTGTTGCAGCCATTGGTTGAAAACAGTATTTATCACGGAATAAAAGGTAAGGAAGGTACAAGCATCATAAAGGTAAAAATCACAGAGGACGATTCACACTTAAAAATAAATGTATTTGATGACGGTCTTGGGATTGATAATGAAACTCTTAAAAAAATCAGAAAAAATCTTAACCAGGATGGTGAATATTCTGGTCATATCGGCTTAACCAATACAAACAAGCGTCTAAAGCTTACCTATGGTGAAGAATTTGGATTAAGTATCCGCAGTAAATATGGCCGGGGTACATGCATATATATTAAAATTCCAATTTCATAGAAAAAGATTACTGCTGATTATACCGGTACTCCCGTACTAACTTCATGAAATAAGGATGCTCCCAAAACAATTGCCCAAATTGTACCGCCTCATTTAAAGCGGTTTTGTCGTCGCTCAAACTCGACCTCCTGTCTCGATTTGAAGCTCAAAGCAGCGTCCTGCTGCTTTATCGGCAAAACCACCTTACCTTCGTCGGCAATTTACCGCAATTGTTTTTAACTGTGCATCTTATTTCATGAAGTTGTCCTCGCGTACCGGTATAATCAGGATAGTTCTTTTAACTGCAAAACTGAGAGTCAGCTAACCGGCACAACGAGTTAATTTAGATATTATGTAAACCAGTAATTTAATCATTTTTCCGGCACGTACTTCATAGTAATAATCCGTTGTTTCTGCCAGCCAGCCCTTATCCCTCCAGAATTTAAAATCTGCAAGGTCCTGCGGCGCCTTTGCATAAGCTCTTTTTTGTTTTACAAATTGCAGAAGTTTAATAAAAGACGGCTTTTCGGGTTTTGTGTCCAGCAGTCTTTCATAAAACATCTCTGTCTTCCTTACCAGCTTACTCATTTCCTTTTTCAGTCTAATGTCATTCCTCTCGTGGGCCGGCGGAAATGTTATACCAAGCTTTGCACAGGTTATAAAACCCATTGTGCCAAGTGAAAGTGACAAAAGAGCAGCAACAAAGCCCAACCCTACCGCTCCCGTAGACACAACAACCATGGCTTTTTTTCCGTGAAAATCCGGCCGGTGACAGCGGTAGGCAAACCGGTCCAGAAAGTTCTTCATAATCCATGGCAAATTGTAAGTATATACAGGTGATGCAAATATCATCCCGTCAGCCTGCTGCATTTTGAACTCCAGAGTTTCCCTGCCGTCCCTTAGGGGGCATTTTTCCTCCCCCCTTTCAATGCATATGAAACAGCCTTTGCAAGGCTTGAGATTTGCCGAACCCAGTTGAACATACTCAAATTCTATTCCGGGATTTTTAATATTCAGCTCGTCTTCAATCAGTTTAACAGCCTCATATGTATTTCCATTATTCCTTGGACTGCCTATAACTGCAAGGATTTTCAATTTATCACCTCTTTGAAGCGGTCCCACTCACTGAATCAAGAGCAGAATTATTGCCAGAACAGTTGATATAGCAGCTGTTACACCAATTTTCATATGAAAATTTAACGAACCTGGATCCCTGAGTCCCTTTGCTCTTATCCAAAACCCGCAGATAAGTGTAGATAGCAG